>JAITOU010000013.1 GCA_031289755.1 Clostridiales bacterium | reverse complement strand
GCAATATATCGGAGGACACGCTTTCGCGTATTCGGGACTCAAAAGTATCACCGTACCGTCAAAGATAACCGCCGTGAGCAGCGAAGCCTTTACCGATTGTAAAAAGCTAAAGGATATTGTGATCCCCGCCGCACTGCAATACACCGCGGGCTATCTCTCTAAAAAAACCGTTAAAAAAGAACGCGTTTAAAAAGGTAAAAAATATTGAATAAAAAAATTTATATCCGTCTCTAAAAGACTTGCTCTTTTCCGCTAAAGCATGTTATAATATTACAAGGTGGAAAAATAATAATGGACTACAAACGTGCAGTATTGATTCACGACCGTATATTGTGGCAAGAAAATGAAAACGGCGCGGTAACCGAGCGTTCCGTTGATGTTTTGGTTCGCAGTGGCAATTCCACCATTCTGCTAATAATAGTCGGTCAAGGCGGAAGCATTGACGGCTATCAAGATAAATACAAAATAATTTCAGAACAAATCTATAACCGATACGGCGCGACGGTTGTTATAGCGAGTAATCCGAATACCTCATGGACGCATTTTGGTGACAGTTTTAAACAAACCGTACAGTATGTGCAAAACAAAACGGAGCGTTTATTTGCAGATGATTACGAGATATACGTATTCGGCAATTCTGCCGGTGCGACATTCGCAGCTTGTTATGCTTACGAGTATGCCAAAATAACTAAACTGCTTTTAGTAAACCCGCCGCTGAACGTAAACCTTCATAAGTTTCAAAACGGGCTTAGCAAATTTAACGGAAAGATTGCGACGATCGTTTTCGGAACAGCAGACCCTTCCGCAAAATATTCAAGCTTGCTTGAAAAAGCACGCTCCGAAATAGTTGACTTAATCTTTGTTGAAAACGCGGACCACTGTTTTTCGGGCTTATCGGATACGTTTATAATATTACCTAATAAATATCTTTTTAAGGAGTAACTCAGTGGAAAACGCAACATTACAATCAATCTACCATAAAGCGGAGGCTTTTCTTTTATCTGTAAGCCCTATTTCATCTACGGAGTTACAAGAATATTTTAACATAAAAATGCAATTCTCAACCATAAATGATATAGCATTTAGGTTGTTTTACTCTCTGCAAAATAATACCATGATGCCGAATGTGATAAAATTTTGGCAACGACAAGATGAGATGAAAAAAATACTGTTCGATTACGATGTAATACAAATTACGACAAACTACAAAGAGCTTGATGCGTTATACGAAAAATTTAAAGCCGTATTCCCCGTTAAAAATGCCGACAGCAAGTTTAATCTTTGGCTTAAGTATGCTAAAGGCATTTTGGACGGCAGTAAATTTCTTTGCTCGTTTACTTCCGCACAAGAGTTTGACAATTACATAAAAAGCCGGACCAAAACCGAAGAAGACACTATACAGATTATTTGGGATATTAAAAATCAAATTCACGGCTTTGGCTTTGCTTTAGTTTGCGACTTTCTTAAAGAGCTTGGTTATACCCGATTCCCCAAACCGGACGTTCACCTCAAAAATATTTTTGTAGCGTTAAATCTTTGCGAAAATGACGACATTGCCGTATTCAAAGCTATTATAAACATGGCTGATGCCGTTAATGAAACGCCTTATAAAGTAGATAAGATTTTTTGGCTTATAGCTTCGGGCGGTTATTATTTACACGCCCAAAAGATTCGCGGCAATAAAGATAGTTTTATTAAATTTATACAAGACAATCTCTAAAGACGGAAAGAATGCATATCAAAAACTACGCTCACCTCAAAATTCTCCGAAAGCATTGACTGCCCTTGCCCTTATATATGCAGACTATACGGCAAAATTTACAAGCCACGGCGTATCGATAAACTTGTTTGAGTTTCCTTGTTGCGCCTTTATTTTTTCGTTCAACTCTTTTTCCTTGGACGAAACCTTGTCGAGATTCGCCCATTTTTTCATCAGCGCGACGTTGATTTTGCTTTTGTCAAAGTCGCCGCGCCTGTAGGTGGCATCCATATAGAGGACGGCGCGTGCAATGTCGCCTTTATATTCGTTTAGCGGTTCAAAGACGGTTTCGCCCTTGCTATTCTTTCCGATATATCCGCATACATTGCCGTAAGAATCTTTTACCTCATTCGCTTTAATATGCTCTTTTACCTCGCCGAACTCCTTGTTGCCGCGTTTGTTGTTGATATCCTTATTTGCCCATATTACATTATGTAGGTCGTTCACATAATTTTTGCCGCCGACTCCCCACGATTGGGCGACGACGTGTTCGCGGTCGGTTTCCCCCGCTCCGCCGTATAAGGTATAGCCGTCAATTTCAACGGCTTTTTTATAATAATCCTGAGCAAAATACTCTTTTGGATTTAATCCGTTATTCGCTACAAAGGACGGAACGGAAAATAAGCAAAATACAAAAAGAAACAAAACGGAGCAAGCGATAAGCTCGGTATAGGGAGTTTTTGCTTTTACGGCGGTTTCACCCGCAATCCCTCTGTAAATACCGCCTATTATGAGCAGTGCGGCAACCGTAAACAGCATAAGCAGCCACAACGGCGTAATCCAAATCGCCGCCGTCAAAGTAAACGGCATTGTAAATCCCGCAAGAAAAAAACAAACGCGCTCTATCGTCTTTACGAGGCGCGGACGTTTTGAAATAGTATCCTTGTTGAGAATAAGCGCGGCAAC
>JAITOU010000033.1 GCA_031289755.1 Clostridiales bacterium | reverse complement strand
ATGCTCGTAAAAATGCGGAAGGACTATGCCGAACGTATAATCGATTTTGACTATATAACGCCGAGAATCCTAAGCTGTAACGCTCATCTCAAACACGGTCATACATATCGTTTGAGATGCAAGGTTTTAGAAACGGCAGTGTTTTGCCGCAATTAACATAATAACTATCCGTCAAAAACCCTTTTGTATGGATATTTTTATATTACAACTGCAAAACAACATATTTATCGCCGTGTTTTTTTAAAAAAACATTGACTTTTGATTGTTTCGGGTGTAAAATATAAGATATTACTAAATAAACGGATTGGAATCGATATGAAAGCTTTGAACGGTATACAAATAACTCTCGTAAAATATTGGACAGGAATGCAAGTCACTCTTGTGATATTGGCGGTCTTGGCAGTGCTGCTTGCGATATTTGTTTTTTATCTGCTCTTTATCAGGAGTGCGGTATTATACAGACGTCAAAGAAAAGCTACCAAGTCGGTGAGAAAAGCCGGAGTACCGGCCGCGCAGCCTTATGCGCCTTATCCGCCGTACCCACCGTATCCGTATCCGCAGCAGCCGCAATATATGCCGCAGCCGCAGTATGCGCCTGCCCCAAAACAGCCGAAGCCTGCTCCGGCTCCCGCCCCTGCACCAAAGCCGCCTAAGCCGCCTAAGCCGAAGCCTGCTCCCGCTCCAGCTCCTGCGCCGAAACCGCCGAAGCAAAAGCCTGCCCCCGCACCGGGACCGGACAAAAGGGCTATACAAGCCGAAAAGGATGCGATAAAAGCCGAGAAAAACGCTATAAAAGCCGAAAGAGATGCGGTCAAGAACGAAAGAACCGCATTAAAGAACGACAGGGAAGTACTGAGAGCCGAAAGGGAAATCTTAAAAGCCGAAGCGTTGAGAAACGCCAAAAAAGCGGTAAAAAATGTCAAGAAAGGGTCTTATGACGACGTTCGCGCCGTTAAAGCCACCCCTGCTCCTGCCGCCGCTCCGCCGACCGCCCCCGCTCCTGCTCCCGTCATTCCGCAGCACCAAGCAAATCTCTTGAATATGTCCGTCGTCAATCCTGCTAACGGCGGCACTTGGGCGGAGAAGACTCACGTTAAATGGGTCGTCTAAGATAAGATTTTAAGCTTCGTCTTTTTTGCCCTAAACCGCCTTCTTGTCTTGATAATAGCACCGCTATTACCTTCGCCAACAAGCCGTTTTATGTCTAAAAAATACTTGCTTAAAACTCATCTTATTTTTGAATGGTGTTTCCCTTGCTTACAACTTATCTCCTTGCGTTAGAATTTCACAAGCCGTCTAAAAAGCGTGAAAGCAAAATAAGACGGCTTATTTTTTTGTACTTTGCACAACGGCAAAGCGGCAAGAAAAAAGGACATATAATACAAATTATTAAGAAATTTACTGTAAAGTATCAATATTTACACCTTAAAGAGTAGTAGGAGCTAATATTATGCAGATACTTCTCATAGCCGTTTATGTATTTATAGGATTAAGTCTATTGTCCTGTATAGTTTTAATTGCCTTTTTGAGCAAAAGAAAAGGCGGTCGAAGGGTTCGGAACGGCGGCAAGCGTCGGAATGCCGACACCGTCAAAGCAACGGTATGCAATAAGCAATCGGACAAAAAAGCGGCTTCTGCCGCGCTCCGTACAAAGGGTCATGCAAAAAAGGCGGCATTAATAGTATGTGCGGCGTGTATTGCGGTTACCGCTCTGCTCGGCAGCGTATACGGAATCGGTTATGGTATAATTGCAAAAAACAATCCGTTACAATACAAGATATCGGACAACGAGATAGAAATAACAAAATTTTTTAGCGTAGGCATAATCGATAAGGTCGTTATTCCGTCAAGCATAGACGGTTATCCCGTCACCGCTATCGGAGCGGAAGCCTTCAAAAAAACCAAAGCAAAAAGCATAACGATTCCCGACACCGTAAGGACTATCGGTAATGACGCTTTTAAGGATTGCGACCTGCTGAAATATATTACAATACCGGATAGCGTGACAATTATCGGAATGGGAGCTTTTTCATTCTGCGGCGGACTGACTGCGATAGAAATACCGAATAGCGTAATTAGTATCGGAAGTCATGCTTTTGAGCATTGCAAAGAATTGACCGACGTCACACTGCCCGACGGGCTTGCGAGTATCGAGAATTTTGTCTTTTTGGATTGCCGCGCACTGACCTCGATACAAATACCGAATAGCGTGACGGCTATCGGAAGCGCGGCTTTTATGTTTTGCCGCGCACTGACCGAAATCACGATACCGGGCGGCATGAAAAGTATCGGGAGCTATGCTTTTGCCGATTGCCGCGCGCTGACAAGCATAACGACATTAGCGTTAGCGCCGCCGAAGCTCTATAACAATGTGTTTTTGTCCGTAGCAAAAGACGCAAAGATATATGTGCCGGTCGGGCGCGTAGGCACATATAAGGCGGTAGGAGCTTGGAATGACTACGAGTACAGAATATTTGCGATAGCATAAAGTTTGACTCTAAGCAAAGCTCTTGAATATGTCCGCCGTCAATCCTTATTTAAAGGAAGAAGCCGATTGAGTAAAGCCCCGAATAACTTATCCGCCGCCGTCTTTTGCCGTCTTAAAGACGGCTTGTTTTTTTAAAAAAATAACGTGTGTGTTTTATTTAAACAATCGTTTGACCTTTACAAAAAATTCTTGTATAATAATGGAATGTTAAAAGAAATAGCGCAAAGGGAGCTTATGCTCTTTGACCTTGACGGTACTATCTATGTCGGCGACGAGATGATAGACGGCGCGGTCGAGACAGTGGAATTTTTGAGAAAAGCAGGCAAGAAGGTCTGCTTTCTGACAAATAATTCCTCTAAGCCGCGAGCTATGTATCTAAAAAAGCTCAAAAGCATGGGCTTAAACATCGCGGACGGCGAGCTTTACACTTCGGCGCAGGCGGCGTACGAATATATAGCGCGTGAACACGGCGGCAAAAGGGTGTATATAGCCGCGACCGACGAAGTAAAAGAAGATTTCCGCGCAAACGGCGTCACCTTGACGGAAGACAATCCCGATATCGCGGTGCTGACCTTCGACACGTCGCTGACCTATCAAAAGATAGACAAATTTTGCCGTTTTTTGCATAGGGGAGCGTTTTTTATAGCGACGCACGCCGACCTTAACTGTCCGCATCCCATATCGCCAATGCCCGACGTCGGCTCTTTTATCGAGATGATATATGCGGCGACCGGTCGGCGGCCCGACATAATATGCGGCAAGCCGTACAAGCCTGCCGCCGACGGAATTATGGCAAAATACGGGCTTAACAAGGACAAAATCGCCATGATAGGCGACAGGCTGTACACGGATATACGCTTCGGCAACAATTTCGGTTTTTGTTCCGTGCTTGTTCTCAGCGGAGAAACTGACGAGAATATGCTCAAAAAAGCCGCCGATAAGCCCGACATAGTTTTAAATTCGGTAAAGGATTTGATGTAAAGCCACAATAACATTGACAAATTATTAAAAATAATGACATTGACAAATCATTCAAAGACGGAAGGATTTTATGAAAAAAACGGTTTTATACGACAGGCTTGCCGAATTGGGCGGAAAATTTGTGGAATTTGGGGGCTTTTTTATGCCGGTGCAGTTTTTGGGTATACTCGGAGAACACAGAGCGGTCAGAAGCGGCGTCGGGATTTTTGACGTGTCGCACATGGGCGAATTTTTGCTCGAAGGCGAGAATGCCGAAAAGGAAATAAATTATCTCTTTACAAACGATTTTTCAAAAATGCCGGCAGGAAAGGTCAGATATACCCTTATGTGCAATACCGACGGCGGTATAGTGGACGACCTGCTCGTCTATAAGGTCAACGATGCGAAATACTACCTTGTCGTCAACGCTTCCAATATCGACAAGGACAGAGAGCATATATTGACAAATCTCAAATACGGAAGCAAATTTACCGACCTTTCGGACAAAATTTCTATGATAGCCGTGCAAGGTCCGCTTGCAGCCGCCCTGACGGGCGAAATCTTCGGCAAGCTTCCCGAAGGCTTTTATACCTTTATATTTTCAAAATTTGCAGGGCATGACGTCGTCGTTTCACGGACGGGCTACACCGGCGAAGACGGCTTCGAGATATATTCGGAGAACGCTCTGACGGTAGATATTTTAAATGAATTGCTCAAATTTAACGATAAATATAATACCGCGCTCGCCGGACTCGGTTCGAGAGATACCTTGCGGCTCGAAAGCGCAATGCCGCTCTACGGTCACGAAATGAATGCCGAAACTCTTGCGACCGAGCTGGGCTTGGACGCATATATCAAAATCGGCAAAGCCGATTTTGTCGGCAAAGCCGCCCTTACTTCAAAAAAGCCTAAGTACAGGAGAATCGGTCTCAAAATCACCGACAAGGGCATAGCCAGAGAAGGCTGCAAGGTCTTAAACGGCAGTGAAGAGATAGGTCATGTGACGTCGGGAACGATGTCGCCGACGCTCGGCTACTCGGTAGCTATGGCGAGAGTCGGGGTCGATAGCGATACGAGCGATATTTATGTGGACGTCAGGGGCAGGCCGTTAAAAGCCGAAGCCGTCGCAATGCCGTTTTATAAGCGTTAGGGCAAGCAACAAATGCACGGACGCCTTTGTCAAAACGCCTTTAATAGACATTATGGCAAGCAACTGAAATTTTAAATAACGGATATTATTTAATTATAACAATACGGAGGGAGTATATGGCAAAAGAATTAAAATTTTCCGCGTCGCACGAATGGGCGGAGCTTGACGGAAAAACGGCGGTTATAGGAGTAACCGATTATGCCGCAGAGCTAATGGGCGATATCGTCTTTGTCGAATTGCCGGCGGTCGGAAGCCGTATCAAGGCGGGCGCGACCTTTGCGAATATCGAATCCGTCAAGGCGGTTTCGGAGGTGTTCAGCCCCGTTACGGGCATAGTGACCGCCGTCAATCTATCGCTCAACGATTCGCCCGAGCTTATCAATCGGGACGCCTTCGCCGCCTATCTCATCAAGGCGGACGTCGAAGCCTTAGAAGACGGCTTGATGACCGAGAGCGAATACAATAAGCTCAAACATTAGACTACCCCGTACCTATCCGCCGACACATTTTGCGTCTTTTAAAAGCTGTTCGGCGTATATGTTATAGGAATAATCTATGTAAATAATGCCGACCGCAAAAGTCTGCGGACGGCAATTTTAATGTTATTATTTTAGGCGGCGTACCGCCCAAGGGGAGAGAAATTATGAATTATACACCGCATACGGAGCGCGACGTCGCGGAGATGACCGCCGTAATAGGGGTTGACGGTATCGAGAGTCTGTTTAAGGTATGCGAAGCATTCGGCGGCGGCGATAAGGGATTGAGCGTCGCGGGGCTTTCGCAGCTCGAAGCGGAGAAAAAAATCAAAGCGTCGGCGGCAAAAAACAAGGTGTGGACTTCGGTGTTTTTGGGCGCGGGAGCGTACAGACACTATATTCCGCCCGTCGTCAGGCATATCGGGTCAAATCCGCGTTTTGTAACGGCGTACACGCCTTATCAGCCGGAAATGAGTCAGGGGATTTTGCAGGCGGTTTTTGAATATCAGAGCTGTATAACGAGCTTGACGGGGTTGGACGTGTCGAACGCTTCTATGTACGACGGAGCGACCGCCGCCGCCGAAGCCGTCCTGATGTGCGCGGACGGCGGCGACATTCTCGTGTCCGCCGGAATCAACCCTTATGTAAGGAGCGTCATAGCCGCCTATCTCAAAGGGCGCGGCGGAAAAATAACCGACGTTCCGCTCGGCGCGGACGGCTTGACCGATACGGAATTTTTAAAAAATCATTCGGCGGGCGCGGCTTGCTGTATAATCCAGCAGCCGAATTATTTTGGAAATATCGAAGACGCCAAGTCTATCGGCGGTATCTTAAACGATGCCGGAGTCAAATACATATTGCATACTTATCCTATCAGCCTTGCTCTCTTAGCGTCTCCTGCGGAATGCGGCGCGGATTTTGCGACGGGCGAAGGACAGCCGCTCGGACTGCCTTTGGGTTTCGGCGGCCCTTATCTCGGCTACATAGCGGCAAAAGAAAAATATATGCGCAAAATGACGGGCAGAATAGTCGGCGAAACGACCGACAAAAACGGTCATACGGTATATGTCCTGACCCTTCAAGCGAGAGAACAGCATATAAGACGCGAAAAGGCGTCGTCAAGTATCTGCTCCAACGAAGCGTTGTGCGCTTTGACGGCAGCCGCCTATCTCGCCGCCGTCGGCAAGGAAGGCTTTGTCAAAATAGCCGACGATTGCGCGGCTAAGGCTCATTATCTTGCCGAACGCTTAAAGGCATCGGGCTTTGCGCTCAAATACGGCTCGACGGAGTTTTTTAACGAATTTGTCACCGTTTCGGACGGCGTGTCCGCCGACGCGGTTTTGAAAAAGCTTGCAAAGAAGGGCATACTCGGCGGATTGAAAATCGGCGCAAAAGAAATATTATGGTGCGCCACCGAGATGAATACAAAGGACGAAATAGATGCCGCCGTTAAAGCCGCAAAGGAGATTTTTTGATGAAGACAATATTTGAAAAGACCGTTTCGGGCAGAAAATGCACGGAGCTGCCGGAGTCGGGCATTCCGGCTTATACATTAAAGGCCGCTTGCACAAGAGCCGAAAAAGCCGATTTGCCCGAGCTGTCGGAGCTTGACCTTGTGCGCCATTATGACGCGCTGTCGGCAAAAGCCTACGGTGTGGACAGCGGCTTTTATCCGCTCGGCTCATGCACGATGAAATACAATCCCAAGCTCAACGAATGCGCCGCCGCACTCGAAGGCTTTACCGACGTACACCCCCTACAAGGCGACAAGTCGGCGCAGGGAGCATTGGAAGTCCTGTATCTCTTGACGGAATATCTCAAAGAGATAACGGGAATGGACGACGGAACGCTGCAACCGGCGGCGGGGGCGCACGGAGAATTTACTTCGCTTTTGATGATAAAGGCGTATTTTGAGAGCAAGGGCGGCAAGCGGACAAAGGTCATTGTTCCCGATTCCGCGCACGGGACAAATCCGGCAAGCGCTGCTATGGCGGGCTTCGAGATAGTCAATATTCCGTCGCTTGCGGACGGTTGCGTCGATGTCGCCGCGCTCAAAGACGCGATGGACGGCGACGTCGCCGCGCTCATGCTGACAAATCCCAACACCTTGGGCTTGTTTGAAAAAAATATCGGCGAAATAGCCGAAACCGTTCACAAAAAAGGCGGCTTGCTGTATTATGACGGAGCAAATCTCAATGCCGTCATGGGCATAGCGCGTCCGGGCGATATGGGCTTTGACATAATGCACATCAACCTGCACAAAACCTTTGCCACTCCGCACGGCGGCGGCGGTCCGGGAAGCGGTCCCGTGCTGTGCAAGAAACGGCTTTCGGAATTTTTGCCGGGCAGGCGGGTCGCTAAGACGGACGGGGGAGCTTACGCGCTAAAAAAAGCTTCGCCTAAGTCTATCGGCAACGTGCGCGCTTTTTACGGCAATTTTTTGGTATGTGTCAGGGCGTTGACCTATATAATAACGCTCGGCAGGGAAGGCATAAAGGACGCCGCCCAAAAAGCCGTCTTAAACGCCAATTATATGCGCAAACGCGTATCGGAATTTTTGGACGTTCCGCATAACGTGCCGTGTATGCACGAATTTGTCGCTTCCTGCGAGAAGCTCAAAGAAGAAACGGGCGTATCCGCTCTCGACGTTGCAAAAGCCCTGATAGACTGCGGCATACATCCGCCGACAATATATTTTCCGCTCATCGTGCATGAAGCGATGATGTTCGAGCCTACCGAAACGGAATCAAAGGAAACCATAGACGGTGCGGTCGAAATGCTGCGCTCCGTCATCGAAGCCGCGAGAACAAATCCCCAAGAACTCAAAAACGCGCCTAAAACCACCCCCGTCGGACGTCCCGACGAAGTAAAAGCGGCAAGAAAGCCGATTGTAGCCTTTGGTAAGATACCGAGATGACGGTTTTTAAACGGACTTATCTATAACAAAACAAGGATTTCGCCAAAATGCGGAATAAAAAGCCGCCAAAATAGGGAATAATTACCCGACTTTGTCGGGAAAACGCTTGACTTGAAGCTTTTTTTAGAGTAAAATAGATTATGGAAAGGGGGAAACTCTAAAATGGCGGAATATATAAAAAGATTAATTGACGATGAAATCGCATTGCATATGAAAGTCATGGGAGCGGTTGCGATTGAAGGACCTAAGTGGTGCGGAAAGTCTACGACGGGAGAGCAATTTGCAAAAACGATTGTTAAATTGCAACGACCCGATATATTTATGAAATATAAGACCTACGCTTATACAAACGGAACGGAGCTGCTTGCCGGTGAAAAGCCGCTAATGTTTGATGAGTGGCAAAAAATCCCTGAAATTTGGGATTATGTCAGAGCCGATATAGATTCCGCTCCGTACGGAGAGAAGAAGGGAAGATTTATTTTAACAGGCTCGGTAAAACCTATTAAAGATAAAAACAGGCATAGCGGAACGGGAAGAATTGCAAAATTAGTCATGCGTCCGATGAGCTTATGGGAATCAGGCGAATCTACGGGCGACATTTCGTTAAAAGAATTATTTGACGGAAGAAATTCTGTCGGCGGAGATGCCGAGATAAAATTAAGAGATATCGCAAATATAATTTGTCGCGGCGGATGGCCGGAATCCGTGACAACAAAAGAAGCCGCCGTAGCACTCGCCAAAGCGTATTTTGTATCTCTGATAAATGAAGATATAAACGAAGTTGACGGAATAAGAAGAAACCCAAAAAGAGCGGCGGCAATAATTAGGGCATACGCAAGGAATATATCCACCTTTGTCAGCAACGCCACACTGCTTGCGGATATCGCCGCAAACGATGTTTCAATGGACGCAAAAACTCTTTCGGCATATTTACTCGCTTTTGAAAAACTGTATGTTATTGAAGATATTCCTTCGTGGTCTCCAAGACTTCGGTCGGCAGCAGCTATCCGTGCCGCAAACAAAAGACAGTTTGTAGACCCTTCGATTGCCGCAATTGCATTGGAAGCCTCACCGCAAAACATTATGGACGACTTAAAGACCTTCGGCTTTTTATTTGAATCTTTATGTGAACGGGATTTGAGGATTTATGTCGGAAGCTTGGGCGGATATATCAGCCATTATCACGATAAAGACGGATTAGAAATAGACAGTATCGCTCACTTAAATAACGGCAAATGGGGAGCGATTGAAATTAAGCTTGGCGGCAATATGATTGACGACGCCGCAAAAAACCTGCTTAAATTGAAAGAGAAAGTAGATACGGCGCAAGAGCCGAGCTTTTTGATGGTGCTTAGCGGAATAGACTATGCTTACAAACGCCCTGACGGAGTACTTGTTGTGCCGATTGGCTGTTTAAAAAATTAAGAAAACACGCACGTATGAGAAGATAAAATAAAAAAAGCACAAAAGGAACGTCAAAACGGCGTTCCTTTTTTTTGTTTGAATTGCCATCGTACGCTATAATAATTTGTATTGGGTTTTAACAAAGACAGCGGAAATCCCTAAAAACGCGCATTGAAAACTCCAAAATTTGTACAATGAAAACAAAAAAGAGAATATATTGTCGTTAAGTCAAAAAAACCGTACGGAAATAAAAACAAATTACCGAAAGTTTATTTTAAAGAATGGGCAAATTTAATTGCATTTACGGCGCGGATAAGGTATAATGTTTAATACTTATAATGCCTTAATAGCGTAAATTACGGTCTGAAAGGAGTGTCTTGAAAGAATGAAAAAGAAAACTATTGCCATTATCGCGCTTATGATATGTATGTCGTTTGTTATTTCGGCGTGCAGCGTCTTGCAATTAAACGAGGAGCGTCTCGGCAAAAAGGTTGTCGCCACCGTTACTTATACGGCGGAGAACGGTCACGATACGCTTACAAAGGATATCACGAGATATCAGTTAATACAAGCCGTCAATCGCGTATTAAATCAATATTACAGCTACGGCTACACCTTGCCGACCGATATGGTAGCTTTTTTTGACGAAACTCTCGAACAGCTTTGCGATTATCAGCTTGTCGTTATGGCGGGCATAGATTATCTCTCTCAAAAAAAATCGGGAGTTTTAAATAGCTCGGGAAAGTGGAACGGACAGCCTTACGGCATATACCGCATAACCGAATGGGATAACTATACCTACGAAGGCACGGCAAATAGCGGCAGTTATGAGAGCGGTTCGCTCTTGACTTATGCGGAATACGATAAGGCTATAAAGAACGTCAATACTCAGTACGAATCTCTCTTTAAAGAATATCTGACGACCGTCGAAGCCGAACAAGCGGCAAAGGAAGCGGCAAAGGCCGACTCCGACACCGATACCGAAACGGAAGAAGAAACGCCGAAGACTCTCGATGCACGTCCCGTCAAGTTAGATTCGGAGGAAGAAACCTTTATATATGACTCTACGGTAGATTCTCTGACAAAAAGATTTGACGCAGACGAAGCGACGATAGACGAGTTTACCGGCAGAGCAGACGAAGACAGAACCGAACAGGACAGAAAAAACAGAAAGGACGCATGGAAGAGAACCCAAAAGGCACTCGAAGAAGCCTATGTCACCTACGATTATCTCTTAAACGAATCACTCGACAGTATGCTCATATACGAGTTTAAGCGTTCGTTGACCGAAGGCGTGAAAGGCACGCTGACCGACAGTGTGCTGCAAGCATATCTCGAAAAAACCGCGACAAAAAACCAAACGACCTACAAAAAAATAACCGATTATATATCGGCGATACAATCGTCATACGACGGTATCTTTTATCACAAAGCGACGGAAGGTTATTTCTATGTAAAAAATCTCGTCGTAACCTTTGACACCGTGACCGCCGACTACATCGCAAGCGTCAAGAAAAACTTCAAAGAACCCGAAAAAAGCGAGGCATTCCAAGCCGTTCTCAAAGGACTTGCCGACGGAATAAAGGTCAATGTATCCAACATCTTTTATGACCCGGACGACGACTCTAAGCTGTTTTACAAGGCTGACGATTTCTTTACGGCAGCGGAGCTAACGGAGATAGAAGCCTTAAAGACAACCGTTAAAGACAATACAAATGCGGAGCTGCTCGCTCTTATAGACGCAAACAAAACCGACGGCAGATATATCTTTAAGCTTTCCGCCGCAGTAGGGACCGATAAGACCCACGTCGTGACGGGATTGCCGTTTGACACTCTCTTTACCTTCTACAAAGCCGATATGAAAGCCGTCGAAGACAGCCGCTCTACGACCTATGCCGGAGATGACTTCGGATATACAAAGGCGATACTCGAAGCCTTCGATACTTGGTTTTATGCGCTAAACGACGACGGTTCGCAGACCTTCAACGCCGCAAGCGATTACTTTATCTACAAGGATAACAAGGATTATTCAAAGCTCTTTTTAGAACTCGGAGTACAGTTGTACGAAAACGGTTTGGGCGGCTACGGCGGCACTAATGCGGTCGGGAATTATTATTTAAATTACGATGCCACGTCTTCCTACGAGATTATAGACGGAAGCGCGGTGTATTACAAGGACAAGACGGACACCGACCCATTGACAAAAGACAATGTTTACGCCGTAATAACCGAATTTGGTATCCATATCCTTATCGTCACTTATGTGCCTTTTGTGGACGGCGTGGATACGGCAAATACCGACGGCAGCGGAGTTCCGGACGGCAGCGGAGTGTTGAGCTTAGACCACATTTTAAATTATTATAAGGACGACAAGACGGTAAGGGAATATATAAAGGAACTCGTCCAAACCGAATTGGAAGACGAAGCGTATTTCAAATATTACAGAGAGATATTGAGCAAAAAGGAAGGCAAATACAAGACCTATCCAAAACGCTACAAAGACCTTACAAAGACCGCCTAAAATAATTACCCAAAAAACTCCGCCCGACACGGCGAAAAAAGTTATAAAAGACTTTCAGGAGACGGCATATCGAGCCGTCTTCTTTTGTAGGTGAACGCAAGTTAGACATCTGCTTTACACGGCATTATCCTAAGTCGACATCGTGCAAATTAGATAAATTTTAAAAAACGCCGCGCAATCGGATAAAGCTTAAAAAACGGGTATTATAGTCTTGTTAAACGGAAGCGATTATGTTAAAAGAAAACGAACGGTTGGACAGTCTGGAATACAAAAATCTCGGGATTATTCAGAGCAATGCTCTGTACCGTTTCACTTCCGACGCCGTGTTGCTTGCCAACAGCGTCAAAGCCGGTAAAAAAGACAGGGTGTGCGACTTGGGAACGGGTTCGGGTATCATTGCCATACTCATAGCCGCCAAACGCGGCGCGCACGTCACGGGCGTGGAGATACAGCCGGAGCTTGCCGACATGGCGCGGCGCAGCGTCGCTTACAACGGAATGTCCGATGTCGTAGATATCAAAAACTGCCGCATACAGGATGCCGCCGATACGGTCGGCACGGGCTTTGACGCCGTAGTCGTCAATCCGCCTTACGGCAAAAAAGCCGACGCGATAGGAATAGTCAATGCGTCGGAAGCCTTAGCGAGAACGGAGCAGGCGGTCACTCTCGGAGAAATCGCCGCCGCCGCAAATAAGCTTTTGCGTTTCGGGGGAAGGTTTTATATTATCGTCAAGACCGTGCGTCTTGCGGAGATAATCAACTTATTTTCCGCCTGCAAAATCGAGCCTAAGGAGCTGACGCTCATAATGCCTTGTATAGATAAGCCGCCCGATACGGCGATAGTCGCAGGCGTAAGGGGCGGCAAGGTCGGTTTAAAGGTCAATAAACCGCTGATAGTTTGCGGTGCGGACGGCGGCTACACTGACGATGTAAAGAGCTTGATAGACGGCGGCTGTATGCCGCGTTAGCGGATAGCAAAAAAGCTTATTTTTGCCACGACAAAATAATTTAAAAGGCGTAAAATGGAAAAATCGGTCGGAATCCTATATATAGTCGCCACGCCGATAGGCAATCTGGGCGACATTACGCAGCGTGCGGCGGAGATTTTGGGAAGCGTCGATATGATAGCGGCGGAGGATACGCGTCATTCGTCGGTGCTGCTCGGCAGGTTAGGTATCAAAAAGCCGCTGATAAGCTACTACAAGGAGAGAGAAAACAGCCGCGCCGAAGAGATAATCGACAAGCTCAAAAGCGGTTTGAATATCGCTCTTATCTCCGATGCCGGAACGCCTTGCGTTTCCGACCCCGGCGCGGTACTCGTGCGCCGCGCACACGAAGAAAATATAAACGTCTTTCCGATACCCGGCGCGTGCGCCGCCGCCGCCGCTTTTTCGGTGAGCGGACTTGTCGGCGGTTATGTTTTTTTGGGCTTTTTGCCCGACAAAAAAAAGAGCAGAACGGAGCTTTTAAGCGCGTTTAAAGGGACAAAGCTTCCCCTTGTTTTCTATTCCGCACCTCATGACGTCAACGAAAATCTAAGCTTTCTTTACGGCGAACTCGGCGAAAGGCGCGTATATATTATGCGCGAAATGACAAAAATACATGAAGAATTCCGTTCGGGTGATTTGGCGTCGCTGAGATTTGAAAATCCTAAGGGCGAGTTTGTCCTGATAATAGACGGCGCACCCGAAAAAACCGCCGACAATGACCTGACAGCCGAAGCGGAGCTTGCCGCATATATAGAGCAGGGTATGCCGCCAAAGGACGCTATCAAAACTACGGCAAAAAACAGAAAGCTCGAAAAGGACGTCATATACAAAATTTATTTGCAAACTCACAAAACGCCGCCGTCCGATTGATATTGCAAGGGACGGACAAAAGGCGCAAGGCTTACGGCGTTAATCAAATTACCGTAAGGTAAAAAACGCGGCAAAAACGATTAGCTTAATCTAATTACCGTAAGGTAAAAAACGGAGCAAAGCCTTACGAACGTACTTAAAAGCATCGGCTTAGGACGGAGGGGACTATGAAATTTTCTAAACTGTTGGCGACACTCAAACCCTATGTCGCCGGAGAACAGCCCAAGGACAAAAAATATATCAAGCTCAACACCAACGAAAACGCCTATCCGCCGTCTCCCGGCACTGCGGACGTCTTAAAAAATTTCGATACGTCCGAGCTTAGGCTGTACCCCGACCCCGACGCCTCTGAGCTTAAAGCCGCGCTGGCAAAAAGACACGGGGTCTTGCCTCAAAACATCTTTACGGGCAACGGCAGCGACGAGGTATTGGGCTTTTGTTTTCCGGCTTTTTTTGACAGAAAGGATTGCTGCGGCGACACAAAGGGAGAGAACAAAACTCCGCCCGTACTTTTCCCCGACGTGACATACAGCTTTTATCCCGTGTACGCAAATCTCTACGAGATACCTTATCAAACGATACCGCTCAAAGACGATTACACGATAGACCCTAAGGATTATAAGAACAGGGATTGTCAGGGCATAATCATAGCCAACCCCAACGCCCCTACGGGTATCGCCTTAAAGCCCTACGCCTTAGAAGAAATAATCGCGGCTAACCGAGATAAGGTGGTTATAATAGACGAAGCATATGTTGATTTTTGCAGTTATTCGCTGATATCGGCTATTAAGCGGTACGACAATCTCCTTATTATCCGCACTTTTTCCAAGAGTTATTCGCTTGCGGGCGCGAGATGCGGCTATGCCGTAGGTCAAAAACCCCTTATCGACGCGCTCGATACCGTCAAAAACAGTTTTAACAGCTATACTCTCGACAGGATAACTCAAAAAATTGCTCTCGTCTCTTGCAATGACGGCGGATATTATGATATGATTAATGAGCGCATTATAAATATCCGCGACGACACCGCCCAAAAGCTGAGAAAAGAAGGCTTTTCCGTCTTAAATTCGTCGGCAAATTTTATCTTTATCAAAAAAACGGGCGTGAGCGGAGAGAGACTTTATACCGCCTTGCGTGAAAAGGGCATACTGACGCGATATTTTGACGGAGCGCGCACGCGTGATTTTGTCAGAGTGACTATCGGCACGGAAGAAGAAATGAGAATTTTTTTACAAAAAATCAAAGAGATAGTAAAGGAAGTATAATATTACCGCAACGGTAAATGTTGCGGTGATAAAAGTAACGAATGGATGACAAGCTTATTCCTATCCTAACGGGAAAACGACAAGACAAAAAATTTTCCTTTAATAAGGCTTCGAGAACCGCGCTTCTCGTCGTCAGTTTTTTTGTTGCCATTTACGTTTTTGTCGTCTCTTTTTTGTCGGGCGAATCCGTTCCTTTGACCGCCTATTGGTCGCTTGTCAAACAAAACGTCGGTTGGTTATATATAGCGGTTTTACTGTTTATCGCCGTAGTGTTTTTGGAAACGTGCAGATATACCGTCTTAATCCGCATGACAATTAAGCAATTTAAGCCTATCCTTGCGTTTAGAACGGCGATGATAGGCAGGTTTTACAGCGCGGTCACGCCTTTTTTGAACGGCGGACAGGGTATGCAGACAAATGTTTTGGCGCAAGCCAAGACGGGGCGCGCTTCGGCTTTCAGTATTCCTTTTTCGCAGGTATTTTTAAAAACGCTCGTCTGGAATCTCATTCTGATGTTTTTCTTTATCTTTAACAAGCAGGGCATAACCGGCATGAAGTGGTGGGCTTTTGCAGGACTTATCGTCAACGGCATATATCCCGTCTTGTTCTTTGTTTTTTCTATCAACGAAAAGGCGGCAAAAAAAATCATAGCCGGACTGCTAAAAGCCGGAGCATATCTCAAGCTTGTCAAAAACTACGATTCCGCATTGAGCGCGTCGTGGAGCTTTCTCGAAGATTTGAGCATTTCCGTCAAAAACATCACAAAAAATCTCAAAGGCTTTCTCTTGCTGCTGCTCTTGTATGCGGCGGAATTTATGGCTCTGATGAGCATTCCGTTCTTTTTATTCAGGAGCGTCGGCGAATCGGTGACCTATACTTATATGCTTGTCTCTTATATGTACATATATCTTTCGAGCCTGTACGTCCCGATACCGGGCGCGGCGGGAGCTTATGAGATATATTTCTTTACGATGTATTCGGGCTTAGTCACGAACAATATGACCTATTGGCTCATGCTGACAATGAGATTTTTCACATATTTTTTCTACATAATCTGCGGTTATGTCATACTGCTTGTCGATTCCGTTGTAAAAAGAGTGCGCGGCAGACAAAAATTAAAAAGCCTTATCGCCGAGCATACCGCCGAACGGCCGCAAGAAGAAGCCGAAATACCGTCGGAAGCGGAGAGTCTGATACCGAAAGACGAAAGCCAAACGCTTTTGCCGTAACAAAAAATCATATGCAGATACGCGCTAACGGCGTTGTTGACAAAATATGTGTTTTTTGTTATAATTATAGATGACTTTATATAAGGAGATTATATGAATACTGCGGATATCTTACTTGCGTCGGGCGGCGGTAAAGCGTGGCAATACATAATACTCGTGTTTTATTTTCTCTTAATGGCGGGAATAGCTTATTATTCGCGCAAAAAGAGCAGCTCTATCGACGACTTTTATCTCGGCGGCAAGAATATCGGCGGTTGGATGTCGGCGTTTGCTTACGGTACGACTTATTTTTCGGCGGTAATCTTTGTAGGTTATGCGGGCAAATTCGGCTGGAACTTCGGTATAGCGTCGGTGTGGATAGGCGTAGGCAACGCCCTTATCGGCTCGCTTCTCGCATGGAAGCTTTTGGCAAAAAGGACAAAGGACTTTTCGGTAGCCAAAAACGCCAAGACTATGCCGGAATTTTTTAAGGCGCGTTTTTTGGACGAACGTATCAAGCTCGTTTCGGCGATAATAATCTTTATCTTTCTCATTCCTTATTCGGCATCGGTCTATCAGGGAGTCGGATACATATTTGAAATGGTTTTCGGTATAAAATTTTATTGGTGCGTCATAGCTATGGCGTCGGTGACCGCGCTTTACGTCTTTGTCGGCGGCTATTTTGCGACGGCTCTCACCGATTTTATACAGGGCTTCATAATGCTTGCCGGAATAATCGCCATGGTCGTCATCGTCTTTGTCTTTACGGGAACGGAAAAGGGTTTGAGCTTTGCCGACGTGTTTGCAAGACTCAACGAGACGGGTCACGGTATTTTCCAGCCCGTATATGTGTCGGGCAAGGGGCTGCTAAATTCGCCCGGCTTTAATCTCATTATCATTATACTTCTGACCTCCTTCGGTATGTGGGGACTTCCGCAGTCGATACACAAATTTTATGCCGTCAAAAGCAACGGAATCAAAAAAGCGTCCATTATCAGCACGGTCTTTGCGCTCGTCATCGGCGTAGGCGCATATATGTTCGGCAGCTTTTCGTCCTTGCTCCTAAACGGCTTGCCCGACGGAAAGGTTGACCTTGTAATCCCCGCGATACTCGACATGACAATGAATTCTTTTATGCTCGGTATCATCGTAGTCATGATATTGTCGGCGGCAATGAGCTCTCTCGCGTCCATTTCTCTCGCTGGCTCGTCGGCTCTCATTATGGACTTTTATAAGGGCTTCGTCAAGAAGGACACGGAAGAAAAACGCGTAAATCTCTACCTGCGTATAACCTGCTTGGTCTTTATATTTATTTCCGCAATTCTCGCCGTCATACAGATAGACGCGATAGTCACTATGATGAGTCTGAGCTGGGGAACTCTCGCAGGCTGCTTTATAGGACCTTATGTGTACGGACTTTACAGCAAAAAGGTCACAAAAGCCGCCGCATGGACGTCGATAATAGGCGGACTCGCCGTCACGCTCACGCTCACCGTGATTCTCGGTATAGGGCATCCTGCCGCAGGACTGAACGGCTTGTCGGCGGTATTAAAGGGCGGAATAGCTTATTCGCCTTTTGTGGGGGTATGCGCAATGGCTTTTTCGCTCATATCCGTTCCTGTCGTCAGCCGTTTTACCAAGCAATACGGCGCGGACGAAAAAGCCGTCATCTTTGGAGTAACGGGCAAGTAATTATTAGGTTGTCCGCCGTATACGGTAATCCTTTTGTACGGTAAATAAGTACAACAAACAACGTTCTCTTTTGGAGGAAACAATGGCTATCGTCGCTGTTAAATGTTCACAATGCGGTTCAAGCATCAAAATCGACGCCGAAAAGGGTACGGGCGTATGTCCTTATTGCGGAACTATGCACATAAAGGATAATGCGGAGCGTGCAAAAAATAATAATGAAGCAAACGCCGCTGACAAAACAAATAGTAATGCGCAAAAAAATACCGATGTAAAAAAACCCTTATCAAAACGCCAAAGGAAGCTAATAAAAAAAATCGCAATAATTACCCTGATCGCTATCATGCTGCTCGGCTCGGTTTTGGCTTTTCACAGCGACTATGCGGATACTGTTTTTAGGACATATTATCTCTATACATGGAATGATTCGACGCTTATGCGGAATAAGCTTTTCTCTATTGCGATTTCTAACCACGACACGGCTATACTCACGATGCCTATGATTTACGGTGATACCGACGAGAACGGCGATCCAAATCCCGATGCCGGACAGATGGTCTTTGATGAAAACGGGAATATCATACTTACTATGGCGGCGCTTTCTGTGGCGGAGGATAATAAAGGACGTATAGTTTTATTTTCTTTTGAATTGGTATATGTCGAAGAAACCGATACATATGAACCGTATATTACCTTTCAAATGAGATGTTACCGATACAAAAACTATATTATTCCAGACCTGAATAATCCGTACATCATTCTTGCGGGAGATTCAGGCGAATGGATGTATCCGCAGTTATTTTATATCAAAGACCCAAATATAAGAAACCCCGACAAGAATTACCTTACAAAGAAAATGGGTCTGTATATGTCGATAAACTACGACTTTACGGAAGGAGTCGAAGATTATTATCCTATTACCGACGACGAAATTTATTATGAGCAAATATACCTTGAAAAGAATGTGGTATCGGAAGGAATATGGTACGAAGGCGACACATTACACCCGTACGAGCCTTACGGAACATATCTCTTTAACAATGATTTTCTCACAATCACGGGAGATAACGGTATGGCGTTAAAATTTCTCAATTTTCAAGGCTATATGTTCCCGGAGAAAGCAAAAGAATATGAAATCAAAATGTCTATGCTCACGACGACCTTCTTTATGTACGGCGACAAAGGAGTATTAAGCGATATTCCCGACGTAATAAAATTTTAAAGAACAAAAAACATCAAGCGATATTCACGACGCAGTGTCAATTAAAACAAAAAAGCGTTAATGCGGACTTTAACCGCATTAACGCTTTTTTTATTAAAAAAATTCTTATCTTGCTTTAACCTTAGCCGAACAAAGCCGTGAGCCATTCCGCCGGAACAAAGATAAGTCCGATTACAAACATAAAGAGTATGACAAAGACGATTTGCAGGGCATAAAAGGCGACGGGGTGGCGACCGGGAAAGGTGACGGGTAAATGCCACTTGCCGTTGAGCTTAGGCAAAAGACTCTTTTTGGCGGGGTAGAGAAAGGGCGAAACAGCCGCTCCGACGAGAAACCAGCCGGCATAAGGCAGGACCATGAAGTTGTCTAACGGCGACGACGAATAATCCTTTTCGACGAGAAGCTCTCCCAAAAAACCGTCGGGCCATTTGATGTCGGCACGGCCTGCGAGTATGATGATAAAAATCCCGAAGGACAAAAGCAGACCGGAGCGGAGAGCCTTGTCCTTAACGGTCAGATTAAAGACGATATTAAGCAGATAGCAAATGGCAAAGATATGAAAGACGCCGTGCGTAATCACAAAGGATTCGTCACCCAAAACATAAGAGGCGGCGACCGTAAGCCCCGTCAGCGCGGCGGCAAAAACAGCCGTCTTGATAAAGCTCTTGTATAGATTGCGCGAAAAAGAAACGGAAAGACCGGCTACCGTGAAAAAAACTATTATGACGAAATTGTGAATATAATTCTCCACAAGGGACGACGTCGCCGTTTCGGTGATAAAATCCGCAAGTCTATAAGCGAAGTTTTCGGGCAAAACGAAGTCTTCCCATATATACATAAAAAAATCGGCGGAAATCCCGAGATGATAAAGCATCATCAGAATAAGGCAGACGCCGCGTATAAAGTCGAGTTCCCATACGCGTTCTCTGTAAGTCGGCTTAATTTTGCGGGCTTTTTTGGATATATCCGCAGTTTTTTCTTTTTTCATACGGATAATTATATCACAAAAATAATTTATTGACAAATACTGAACGGTTTGTGTTATAATTATTATAAAAAAAGCCGCCGCTTAGGTTAAGTATTTGAACGGCGGCTGCTAACGGGAATGCTTAGGGTGAAAAAACGTGTTGTCGTGGGCATGAGCGGCGGAGTGGACAGCTCTGCGGCGGCGGCTCTCTTAAAGGAACAGGGCTTCGACGTCGTCGGTCTTTTTATGCGGAATTGGCATGAAGAGGACGACGGCGGACGCTGTACTGCGGAAGAAGATTTTTTTGACGTCAGGCGCGTGTCGGGCGTTTTGGATATTCCGTATTACAGCGTAGATTTTTCGGCGGAATATACCGAGAAGGTTTTTTTGAATTTTGTCGAAGAATATAAAAAGGGCAGAACGCCCAATCCCGACGTCCTGTGCAACCGTGAAATCAAATTCGGCTCTTTTGCCGATTATGCCTTTAAAACGGGCGCGGATTTTATCGCGACGGGGCATTATGCCGCGACCGAAGTCTTGGACGGTCTGACCTTTTTAAAAAAAGCCGCCGACAAATCAAAAGACCAGACGTATTTTCTCAATCAGCTCAAAGCCTGCCAAATCGAAAAGACAATTTTTCCGCTCGGCACGCTCCAAAAAACCGACGTCCGAAAAATCGCTTCCGCCTACGGTCTGGCTACGGCGCAAAAAAAAGACAGTACGGGTATCTGTTTTATCGGCGAACGCAAATTCAGAGAGTTTTTGGCTAACTATATCCCTATGAAGGACGGCGACATCATGACGGCGGACGGCAAAACCGTAGGTCGGCACAGGGGAGTGTATTATTATACGATAGGACAGCGGCGCGGTCTCGGCATAGGCGGCGAAAAGGATTGCGGCGGCGGTCGGTGGTTTGTCGTCGGCAAGGACGTCGCCAAAAATATCCTTTATGTCGAGAACGGCGACGAAAGCGCGTTGTTTAAAAAGGAAATCTTTGTTTCAGACTGCAATTTTATCACCAAAAGACCCGAAAAAAACACCTTGCAGGTTACCGCGAGAATACGCCACCGCCAGCCCGAACAAAACGCCGTGGCGGAATTTGACGGCGACAGGCTTCATCTGATATTTGACGAAGCGCAGAGAGCGGCGGCTTCGGGTCAATATGCCGTGCTGTACGAAGGGGAATACTGCTTGGGCGGCGGCATAATCGAATAAAGTCGATATCGACCATAACAAGGACTAACCGATAAAAATATTATGATAAATATAATCGTTTCTAAGACAACAAAGGGCGTGACGGACGGAATAATCGACGCGTTAAAAAACAACATGGCGGAAAACCCGTTCGGACATCATATCGTCGTCGTACCCGACAACGCCGCGCTGTACACGGAGCTTAAACTCATGGAAGAGCTTAGGCTTTTCGGCACGTTCAATATTGAGGTCGCGTCATTTATGAGATTGGCAAAAAAATACGTCAATCTTTCCAACGTCCTGACCGACGACGGCGCGCTGATGATACTCAAAAGGATAATCTCCGAAAACCCCGACGCGCTCGAATGCTTCCGAAAATCCACCGAATCCGAAGGTTTTTTAAAGGAAATGTACGGACTTATCTGCGATATCCGCAACAGCCGTATCGATATAGACAAGCTGACCGCCCTGCCGTCAAATACGCCGCCCAAGCTGAAATACAAGCTTTCGGACGCGGCATATCTCTACAAGAATTATGTGCGCGAAATCCAAGAAAGCTACGGCGACAGTCTGAGCTACTTAGAGAAGCTCTGCCTGACCGTCGAAAAAAACGCGCATTTGGCGACGGCGCATTATTATATAATGCTTTACGACGGTTTTTCCGCGCTGGAATATGAGATTATCGGTAAGCTGTCCGCGTGCGGCGGAGCAGACATAGGTATAATACGCAACGACGCCGCTCCGAATGCCGCCGTCTTTGCGGCGAGCGGAGTTTTGGAAGCGTTAAAGACCTTATCGGGCGACGGCGGTTACCGCATAAAGGAATACGATTCGGGTATCGAAGGGGTCTTCGCGCATATTGCCGACAATATTTTTTCCTATTCCGAATGCCGCAAAATATCGGCGGAGAACGGAAAAATAAACCTTACCGAGCATAAGACCCCAAAAGAAGAAGTGATGTACGCCGCGAGAGAGATTTGCGCGCTCATAGACGGCGGCGGCGCAGACTATTCGGACATAGCCGTGCTTGTTTCCGATACCGCCAAATACGCGCCTTATATAAAGGCGGTTTTCGGGAGATTCGGCATACCGTATTCTTCGGGCGCAAAGGATAAGACAAAGGACGGTGCGCTTGCAAAATTTTTAAAAGCCGCCGTCGAGCTTCACAAAAAGAATTTTTATATCGTCAACGTCCTTGAATTTGTCAAGAACCCCTATTCGGGCATAGACTTTGAAGCGGCGGAGGAATTTGAAAGCTATTGCTTAAAACACAATATCGAATACATATCGTCGCCGTTAGAAGACCAAAACGCCGAGCGAGTCAGGCTTGCAGCCGTGCGCGCCGCCGCGCCCTTTAAGGACGCTAAAAAAAATGTGACGGCGGCGGAGTTTTTAAAGCTGATAGAAGAGTTTTTTGAAATAAACGCAATCGACGCAAAGACGGAAGAATACGTCAATGCGGACAATTCGGGCGCGGACGTATATTTTCGCGTCCGCTGCTACAAAAAGATAAAAAGCATTCTCAACGAAACGGGCAGGGTCTTTGCCGGAAGCGGTATGAAGCTTTCGGAATTTTTTGACATATTCTTTGCGTCGGTCGCGTCCGCCGAAACGGCATCTCTACAAGAGAAGCTCAACGTCTATACCGGCAAGACCGGCGACGGCGTTTTTGACAAGAAGGCACTCTTTATACTCGGCGCGGACGCCGGAAAATTTCCGGCGGCGCGCAAATTCTCAAAAATCATTACCGAAGGCGAAGCAAAAGCTCTAATAGCCGCAGGCGTGGTTTTTGACGACGGAGCGGAAGCGGAGAACGCGCACGCCGCCGCCCTGCTATATTCGCCGTCCGACAAGCTGTACGTTTGCCGCAACATATCGGAAGGCTTGGGGCGTTCGTCGGTGTACGGTCTTATCATGTCGCTCTTCGGTGACGTTGCCGTCAAGACTCCCGACGGCGGCGTTATCGGGCTTTCGGGAGCGGACGCGGCAAATAAAGCCGACGATTTATTGTATTTTTCGCCGCGACGCGGCAACCTTTTTTATACCGTTTTGTCGGGCATACAGAATGCCGACAAGGAAGATTACCGATTATTCTCAGCCGCGCATTCTTTGCTTGAACGCGGAGAGCAGAAAATAATAAAACGCCGTATAAGCGAAATAAACGCCTTAAACGGCTATGCACCCGAAAAAGCCTACATAAAAAACGGCGCGGAAGAGCTATTTTTTCGTTCGGGAAGCATGAGAGTGACGCAAGCCGAAAGGTATTATGCCTGCCCTTACGGACACTTTTTGAGATACGGAATCAGGCTCAACGAAACGGCGGACGGAAGCTTGGAAGCCAAAGACACGGGAAATATCGTCCACGAGATTTTGGACGGCTTTATCGTCAGGTCTAAGGACATGACGACCGAAGCGGCGGCCGTATTTGCCGAAAGGGTCATCGACCGCGTTTTGGAGCATTCCTTTGCGGACAAGCTCGGCAGTCAAAAAAACAGCAATATCAAAAAACGTATCAAGGAAGACATGACGAGAATATGCGCCGACCTGCACGCCTTTATTTTAAATTCCGACTTTAAGCCCTTTTTGACCGAAGCGTCGGTCGCAAAGGACGGCGACTTTGCGCCAGTGCCTTTAAAGGACGGTATCACCCTGATAGGCAAGATAGACAGGGTAGACCTGTGCGGAGATAAGGTGTGCGTGATAGATTATAAGACGGGCGGTATCTCCGGCAATATTTTTTCCGATTTGTATTACGGCAACAAATTACAGCTCTTTATCTATCTGTATGCCCTGTGCAAGGACAAAAATTATTCCGCCGCCGCCGCTCTCTATCTCAAAATCAAGGATAACTTTCTCAAAGAAGAGGACAACGCTATGCGCTATCGGACGGTCGGCTGCGTAGCGGACGATACCGCCGCCGCCGCCCTGCTCGACAACGACTTAAAAAACGGAGCGGAAAAAAGCCGCATACTCCCCGTCAAGATAAAGGACGGCGCGATGCTCGCCGACGCGTCTTCGGGGCTTTTGAGCGCGGAAGAGTTTCAAAACATCTGCCGTCTCGGCGTAACTATGGCGGAGAAAGCCGCGCAGGAAATCAAGAGCGGATATATCGAAAAGAAACCGTATGCGGCAAAGGAAAAAACCGCCTGCGATTATTGTCCTTATAAGATAATATGCGGCAAAGGCGCGGTGTGCCGCGAACAGCATACCGTCTGTAAAGACGAATTGCTCAAAATAATCAACCCGATTGTGTAAAGGTGAAGCTATGATGTACGACGACGACCAAAATTATGCCATTAACGCCGACGGAAACGTATTGATTTCGGCGTCGGCAGGCAGCGGCAAGACGGCGGTTTTGACCGAACGCTATTTAAGACTGATAAAGGAAGGCGTAAACGCGGCGAATATTCTCGTTTTGACCTTTTCCGACAAAGCCGCCGTAGAAATGAAAGAGAGAATAGAAGCGAAGCTGACGGCTTACGCCGCCGTATGCGAGCCTAAGAAGGCGAGAAAGCTTGCGAATGATTTTGTTTCGGCGAATATATCGACGATACACAGCTTTTTGCACAAGATTATCACAAAATATTTCTATGAATTGAATATCGACCCGTATTTTTCCATTATAAGCGGCGGCGACGCCGAAGCCTTAAAGGAACGCGCTTTCGGCGAAACGGTCAAATATTACAATGCGAAGAACGACCCTATGTACGACAGGCTTGTGTATTGTCTGTCGGGAAGCCGCAGCGACGGCGGACTTTTTGACGCGGTGGAGGAATACCGCGAATTGTCTACGGTTATGACCGAAAAGGGCTATGATTTTGACAAAAGCATCGGGCGATGCACCGATTACATCATGGCGAATATGAGAGAGAGAACGGAAAAATACTCCGATATAGCGCGGACGGTCGCCGCCGAATGCCGCTTCGGGCAGCCTTACTCCGACGTAGCCGACGAGATAGCCGACAAGCTCAAAGCTTTGACGCGTACAAAAAGCGACGCGGATTTTGAAAGGTGTATAGCGGAAACGGAAAAGTCTTCGGCAAGGATATTGTCGAAAGAACCTTTTGAAACGACCGAAAAAATACGCGTATTAAAAAAATATTTCAATGAAATGCTGAAAGAATTAAAAGCTGCCCTTGAAGAATTGCCCTACCTTAGAGAATGCGCCGAGCAAGACAGGGAAATGATAGATAAATTTGTCGAAACGACCGCGTATTATTCCCAAAAATACGCCGCCTTAAAGGCGTCCGACAACAAGCTCGACTATTCGGATCTCGAACAGTACGCGATGACGCTGTTAGAAAAAACCGCCGCCCTTGAAGAATTGAGAGAGCAGTACACCCATATACTCGTAGACGAATATCAGGACACAAACAGAATACAGGAATATATACTGAATAAGCTTGCCAAAGGACAGTTTTTTGCCGTCGGCGACGTCAAGCAGAGTATATTTAATTTTCGTCTTGCAGACCCGTCGATTTTTTTGGAAAGGCGCAAAAGCTATTCGGAAGGAAACGGAGCTTGCCGCGACTTAAATAACAATTACCGTACGTCGGTCAGACTGACCGATTTT
The DNA here is from genome assembly GCA_031289755.1 of Clostridiales bacterium. Classification (GTDB taxonomy): domain Bacteria; phylum Bacillota; class Clostridia; order Christensenellales; family JAISNN01; genus JAISNN01. The sequence continues at coordinate 2,110 of JAITOU010000033.1, read as the reverse complement.
ATTAACAGGATTTTTTCCGTCGTCATGACGGAGAACGGCGGCGGAATAAATTATAAACGCGACGCCGCCCTAAAAAGCCTTACCGAATACGGAGCAGAAGAATACCTGCCTTACGGCTTGGCTTTTTTTGAAAAAATCGAAGAAAAACCCGAAACGAACGGTCTTTACAGCGTAAAGGACGACGCAAACAGAGCGGGGGCTTCGGCGGCGAACGCGGAAGGGCTTTATATCGCGTCGGTCATCAAAAAGCTCATGGGCGTACAAATCTACGACCCGAAAACGGGGGCTTACCGCGATACGCGCTACGGCGATATCGCCGTCATAGTCCGAAGCCGCGTCGGAAATCCCGCCAAGATATTGGACGTGTTAAAATCCGCAGGAGTGCCGGTGCGAGCAGACGGCTTCGGGGACGGCGACAACAATTGCGCCATGCTCATAGAGCTTTTGAAGGTAATAGACAATTCGCGCAACGACATATCTCTCGCTACCGTCATGCTGTCTTTTTTCGGCGGCTTTACCGACGACGATTTAAAGGAGATAAGGCTCAACGGCTACGAAGAAAAATTTTTTTGCGGAGCGGTCGGGAAATATATCGCCGATTTTTATATATCGCACGTCGCCTTTAAAGAAGGCGGACGGGCGGATATAGAATCCGCCCCTACAAATTCCAATGATTCGGATACAACCTTTAAAGAAGTCGGACGGACGAATACGGAAGCCGCCCCTGCGGCTTTAAATTATAAAGCCGCTCTTGCGGCTAAGCTCAAAGGCTTTGACGAATATGTGAACGCATTGAGAAAAAAAGCCGCCGACGGCGGCATATATTCGCTGCTGTGCGGAATTGTGTACGAAAGCGGCTTCGACGCGTATGCCGGAGACAAGGCTGCGAGTCTTGAACGCTTTATGGACGGCTTTGCCGACGCGGACTATTCGCTGTCTTATTACCTGTACAATCTCAAAGACGGCGCGCCGGAGCAGCCCAAAACCGCCCCCGTCGGCGGCGATAAGGTCACTATGATGACGGCTCACGCATCTAAGGGCTTGGAATTTCCGATAGTCTTTGTCGCGGACGCGGCGCATATGTTCAATAAGGAATTTGAACGCAAGCCGTATGTCTTTGACAGTCTGCTCGGCATAGGCTTTTTTTACAGAGATACGGCGAATATGACGCAAAAAAACACGCTTTTCAGAAAAGCCGTCATACTCAAAAAAAATAAAGAGCAAAGAGAAGAAGAGATGCGCTTATTTTATGTCGCGCTGACAAGGGCAAAAAACCACCTTTTTATCAGCGGCAGCGGCAGCAAATTTAAAGAGAGCGAAGAAGAATGCGTCTACAAAACGCAAAAAAGCTTTATGGATTTTGTCGGAATGTCGGCTTTTTTTGATAAAAACGTCAAGGAAAGCTTTGTGACCGACACTGCGGCGGCGGAGCTGTTCGGCGGAGCGGAAGCCGCGCCTTCTCCCGACGAGTACGACGCCGCGACTGCGGAATATCTAAATCGAAGCTTGGAAGCGTCGCACCGCGCCGTGTCGGTTTCGCCCGTCAAAGAATCGGCTACGGCTGTGAGCAGGGGCGACAAAATAAGCTTTTTGAAGGGCGAAGGGCTGTTTGACAAGGGCAACGCCTACCACAAGGTCATGCAATACGCCGACTTCGGACAGCGCGAAAAAAACGACGTCGCGGAGCTTATAAAAAGATTGGTCAAAGAAAATATTCTGAGCGAAAAGGAAGCCGCCCTTGTCGATATCGACGATATTGTCAAATGTCTAAACGGTCCGCTCGTCGATTATGCACGCAAAAACCGATATGTAAAGGAAAAGGAATTTATGCTCTATGTTCCGGCAAAGGACGTCTATCCGGACGGCGGCGAAGAAAAAATCCTTGTTCAAGGCATTATCGACCTGCTCGTCTTCGGCGAAAAAAATATCATAGCCGATTACAAGACCGGCGCGCTTCATAAGGACTTGAAGGAAGTGTACAAAAAACAGCTGAATATATACAAGAAAGCCGCCGAAAGCACGGGAATCAAGATTGACGAAATCTGTCTGTATTCCTTTGAAAGCGGCACGACCTTGACCTTGTAAAAAACAGATTAGTCCTATAACCTAT
>JAITOU010000032.1 GCA_031289755.1 Clostridiales bacterium | reverse complement strand
CGCGGACTTACTCCGATATCCGTCGCGCACATCTAAGCCCAATCTTTATGCGTATGCGGCTCGGGATAAACCGCTTACATAGCTCTGCTATGCTACGCGGTTTATCCCGAGCCGCATACACAAAAATCTTGAACTTATCTGTACACGCCGTCTACCGTATTAAGTCCATTTCATAAAATCTCCGCTCGATAGGGTCACCTTATCTTCGGTCGATTTTATGAAAAATAACTAAAAAATAAAGGCGTTATCGCTGTCAAAAAGATATGCGAATTTTAATATGCGCTCGCTCACTGCCGACGTAATGGGAGTGAATAAAGGAAACAAAGGATATTGATAAACTGTTCAATGTACGCTCACAGAATTTAATTTTTGTAGTTGGCGACCGTCTTCGGTCGCCCGTATATTTTTATTTTTTTTTATTTAAAATTCTTTCTTTTATTATGTTTAAATATAACAAATATCGCGGTATAGAAGCGTCAAAATAATCAATTTACCTCCGCGTTGCCGAAGTGTATATGTGCGGTTTGACGGAGAACGTTTGCGGTATATGCGTATAAATTATCAAACGGGCTGACGGCGGTAATGAAAATTTTAGCGTATATTTTTTTGTCTTGCGGTCAACAAATATCGAGATATAGAAGCGTCAAATAAGCGGTGAAAAGCCGCATTATCTGTTTTAATTGACGGCGGCGGCTCGGTGTCCTGATTGTAAAAAACGACATGGAAACGCTTTACAAAAAGGTCAAAATGGTATATAATTATATACGTTAGCACAAGCTAATAAAAAAAGTTTTGCAGGGGAACGTGCGTTTACATAAAGCAAGCGAATATACGGTAAACGGCTAATTAAAAAACAAATCCCACGAGCGCAGTGCAAATTGCGTTTTGTGATATTATAAAGAACCAAAATTTATTTGCGGAATTGAAAATTCCGGAAGGAGTGTAACAATGAAGAAATTATTCAAAAGGATTTTGATAGTTTTGGTATGCCTGTCCGCCGTAACGGCGATGGCGTCTTGTCAGTGGATTATTAAGAAGCCGCCGCAAGACAAAAAAATAGTCGTATATATGCCGGACGGTGCGCCTCTTTTGAGTCTTACAAAAATGAGAGCGGACGCTCAAAACGTAGCCGATGGATATAAGGTCGATTACCAAACCGTTGCCGACCCTACCGCCCTGACGGCGGCTCTTATGAAAGGGGAAGCGGATTTTGCCGTCGCGCCTATCAACGTATGCGCCGCGCTTTACAATAACGGAAGCGGCTATCTCTTTGGCGGAGTCAACATATGGGGAATCATACATATAGTATCCAATATCGGCAGCCCCGTCACTCTCGAAGACCTTAAAGGCGAATCGATAGTCGCCTTTACTCAGGGCGGAACGCCGGGCATAACGCTGCGCGCCGTTTTGAATCAAAACGGAATAGAATATGTGGAAGAAGCTAACTTTTTAGGACACGTCGGCGACGACAAGGTTCATATCTTCTACCGCGCTTCGGCTAATTTAGTCGTAAGCGACCTTCTTTTTCAAAGCATAGACGGTAAAGAAATAAGATACGCGCTTCTCGCCGAACCTGTCGTAACGGCGATAGCCGGACCTACGCAAGGCAACCTTTACGGACCTTTTCTCCCTGCTATCAATATATCGGAGGAATGGGCAAAGAATAACGGCGGTACTCTCTATCCGCAGGCGGGAATAATATTTAAAGCGTCCTTACTCGAAAATGACAAGGAATTTGTAAACAAGTTTTTGGACGCCGCAAGGGCTTCCGCCGATTGGGCGTTAGCAAATCCATACGAAGCGGGGGAGCTTGCCAAGAATGCATTGAATTCGGCGGCGATACCGGGCGGCGCGCCCGTAAAGGCTGCCGTCGAAGCGGGGCGTTTGCCTTTGAATTTTTACTATCCGATAGAAGCTAAGGCGTCGGTGACGGCTTATCTGCAAGCTATTATCGACGACGGCTCTCCTACCTTGGTAGGCGGCAAGCTTCCCGACAACGGCTTCTATTACCGCTTTACTTGACGGAAAGACTGAAAATCAGCTTTACATATGGCGGCGTCCGTCGGCGGACGATAAGAGAAGATAATGACAAAATTTTTTAAAGACGGCGGATTTAAGGGAAGGATAATCAAGGTTATTTGCTTTTTGCTCGCCTTGACCGTCATAATCTGCATTTGGCAGTATTTGTCGGAGCATTTTTATCCGAGAATAGGAGTGATACCTTCTCCCTTAAAGACGCTTGCGACTGTACGGTCGGAAATGGCTAAGGACAGCTTTTTTAAAGCTGTTTTTGGCACGTTGTCGAGAAGTATTATAAGCTTTGTTTACGCCTTTGTTCCGGCGTTTATTCTCGCCGCGCTTTCGCATATATTTAAACCGTTAAAGCAGTTTTTTAATCCATTTATCGCGATATGCCGCGCAATGCCTACGATAGCCCTGATATTTATTATTATACTTATAGTCGGGACGGAGAAGCTTCCGCTTCTCATCGCGCTTTTGGTCGTCTTTCCGCTCGTGTATGAGAATATCTACGCGGCGTTTGAAAACGTCGACAAAAGCCTTCTCGCTATGGCAAACGTCTTTAAGGTCGGCAGACTGCGTCAGATAACCGGAATATATTTGCCGGCGATTTTGCCCTATATCTTTTCTTCGGTCATAGCCGGCTTCGGACTAAACATCAAGGTCGTCATAGCCGCCGAAGTCATGGGCTTGCCGTCCATGTCGATAGGATATTTGATACTTGTCGCCAATCAGCGAATGGATTTTACAATATCCTTTGCATGGCTTGCGATAGCGGTTGTATTGAGCTATCTATGCGAAACGGTTTTAAAGATAATAAGCAGATTCAGTATGCCGTATATCTATCCCGACAGAAAAATCTTAAAGACATATTGTAAAAAAGCCTTTCATAAGGTCAAGGGCTTGGTCGGCGCAATCAAGGCGAAAGGGGGGACGGGGCGATGATTGTATTTGAAAGCGTTTGCAAAAGCTTCGGAGCTACCGTCGTCTTTGACGGATTAAACGACGCGTTCGAGAAGGGCAAGGTCAGTTGTCTTTTAGCGCCTTCGGGGAGCGGTAAGACGACCCTTTTAAATATGGTCGCCGGCACTCTCAAACCCGACGGCGGAACGATAAAAAATTTGCCCGAAGCCGTTTCTTATGTCTTTCAGGAAGAGCGTCTTATACCGCAAAAAACCGCGTACAAAAATCTCGAATTTGTTCTCAAACCCAAATACCCCGACGCAAAAAAACTCGGCGCGATTATAGCTTCGCATCTCGAAGCGGCAGGCTTAAAGGACGCCGCCGATATGTATCCTAATGAAATGAGCGGCGGAATGCGTCAGCGGCTATCGCTTATCAGAGCTTTGGCAAACCCTGCCGAGACTTTGCTCATGGACGAGCCTTTTAACGCTCTCGATATGACGCTGCGTGCCGGAATAACCGATATGTTTTTGAAATATCTCGCAACCTACAAAAAAACCGTACTCTTTGTGACGCACGATTTGGACGAAGCGATATCGGCAGGCGACAATATCCACATCTATACAAGTAAGCCTATGCGCCTTATTATAAAGCTCGAAATTCCCGGTACAAAAGGTGAGAGAAAGCTCTATGACGGTGCAATGACAAAATTTAAAAAGGAAATTTACCGCCTTACGGCAGAAAAATAATGTCCGTAAAAAACGGTAAAAATAAGGCGTGTTTTTATAACGCGCCTTATTATATTATCGGCGGTATAGAAGCCGCATTTTTTTAACTCTATACCTTAAATATATTAGCAAAAAGTCTAAGAAAATACCGCTTTCCCCCGATATATCAAACGATATGCTCGAAGCGGAAGCTCAAAAGACGGCGCAGGCTCTCGGTCATGGATTTTAAGGTGATGACGGATACGGCGGCGTCGGGCGCGTTGCGGATAATAATATACGCTTTTAACTGCGCTATTTCCTGCGTCACGGTCTTGATGTCGCGGTTGTGGGCGAGAGATTCGAGAACGGCCGAACGCTTTTCCCACCATTGCGTAAATTCGGTCATTTTATTTTCGGCGGCTACAAAGTCGTTTGCTTCGATACTCTTTTCAAAAAAATCCGTATAGCCGTCAAATTTTTTGAAGGTATTGCCGATGTATATCTGCTCGCATATTCCGAGTGAGATTATCAGGATAAAAAGTATCAACGCCGTTATTTTTGCCGGTCTCATATTACAAGTCCTCCGCAGTCATTGTACGGAAATTTTCGTGATAAGGTTGAAGATAGACGGTTTTTTCGCGGTCTATCGTAAAGAGCATGATGTCCTTTTGACTGACTCGCTGCTTTTTGAGAAAAGCCGCGACTTTTTTTTCGTCCGTTCCGAAATTTATCAGATTGTTGCGGAGCAGCTTGCCTTCCATGACGAGAGCGACGGGGAGCGACGGGGCAGGCAGGGAGATGTTCATATCCTTTGGAGTAAGAGCGCGGTTCGCCGACTTTGGCAGGACGTTTATCGAGCCGTTTGTTTCGACTATGGCAAACTCCACTTCGAGCGGCGAAAAATATCCCTTTGTACGCAGACCTTCTATGATGTCGCTGACGTGCATTCCCATTTTTTTGATATTGTCAAAACAAAAATTGCCGTTATTGATTATTATCTGGGGCGTGCCGTTGATGAGCTTGCGCATTTTGACGCTCTTGACCGATATGAGCGTCAAAAGTATATGCAGCATAAAAACCGAAAATATCGGTATCAAGCCGTAGGATATAGGTATGGGTACTTCCGCCATCGGAACGCAGGCAAGGTCGGCAAGTATCAGAGTGATGACAAATTCAAATGGTTGCAGCTCCGATAATTGGCGTTTGCCCATGAGCCGCATGAGTACAAAAAGACAGACATATATTATGACGGCGCGAAAAAAGATTACAAGCATATAACGACCTCAAAAAGACACCGCCCGAATTGCCTTAGAGCGGTATGCCTTAGATATAATATTATTATGCAAAAAAAAATTTTATTTATGCGGACAAAATACCCTTTGGCTAAGGAGAACATTTTTGAAAAACGATAAATATTTGAGCGACGGGTATTTAAAATGCGTATTGACAAAAGACCGTTCGATGGATTATAATATATCTCGTAATTCCGTAAATAAAAAATACGGATTTTGAAATAAGGAGCTATATATGGAAAAGGTTAAGAAGCAAAGGCATCCTTTAAGAGTAATTTTGATTATAGTTTTATGTTTGTCGGTTTTGGGCTTAAACGTGTATTTGTTAAAAGACAAAATAAAATTTACCGGTACTCCGTCTACCGAAACATGGGCGGCTACCGACGCTTACGATGCGTCAAAGTATGTCACTATGACAAAAAAGAACGGCGGCGACTTTAAGATTTTGCAGCTTGCGGACACGCAGCTCAGCGACGCTTATAAGGATATCAAGAGAACCTTCGACATCATCACCCAAGCTATCGAAGCCACAACCCCGGACTTGCTTATGCTGACGGGCGACAACGTAGCCGGACTTTTGAACGGCCCGAAGGGATACCTGCTCGTTAGTTTTCTCGATTCGTTTGAAATCCCGTATGCGGCCGTTATGGGCAACCACGACGGCGAAGGCTTATACGATATCGAAAAAATGGGGGAGGTATATGCGTCGGGCAAATATTCGCTTTTTGTCAAAGGTCCTGACAGTATACACGGCACGGGAAATTACGGTATCAACATCGCGGACGAAAACGGCGAAATAGTATACGCTCTCGTCATGATAGATACCAACAGATACAGAACATACGAAGACGGCAAGAACGGTTATGACTATATCTATCCCGACCAGATAGCGTGGTACGAATGGTACATCAAGGGCGTAAGCGAAACGGTATACGGAAGCTACGACCCCGACGGCGGAAAGGTCGTCAAGAGCTTGTTGTTTCATCATATTCCGCTTCCCGAAATAGACGACATCAGGAGTGAAATCGAAGGTGCGGACGCGCCGAAAGCCGCAGACGCATTTAGAGAAGACCCGTGTCCGCCGCTTCTGAATACGGGAATGTTTGCCAAAGTGACGGCACTCAAAAGCACGACGCATACGTTCTTCGGACACGACCATGTAAATATGATTAATTATGAATATCAAGGCGTTTACTTCGTGTACGGCGCAAAGACGGGACCTTGCTCGTATTATGACGCCGACAGGCAGGGAACGACGCTGATTACTATAAAAAACGATTTGAGCATAGGCGTAGAATTTTTGCTCGTCTGATAATTTGAAGCATAAAAGATTATAAACACTTAAAAACCGATAATTTCATTGTCGGTTTTTTTGATTGCGGCAGAGTGATATCATGCAAAGAAGAATTTTATTAATGTGGATAAAGGCGGTATTTTAACCTTTGGCAACGCCGCGCAAGGCATATAAAAGCTTATATCGCAGATTATTTTTTTTTGATAGGTCAAATGCTTTGACAATTTAAAAAAAACAATGTATACTTCATTCATAATTATTTATAACGTCAAATAGGTTAGGGCATAGGATTACATAAGAATATGAAAGATACCAAAGTAAGGGGTTGCCCGCGCCGTATAGCTAATGTTATACGGGGGGGGGGTAACGTTTAAAGCATCTAACGACAACTGTGATATTAGAGAAATCACGGCGGTTTTGTATGTAATGCAATAAAAAAGGATAACACGGTCTTAGTCAAAACAATTTATTGTTTTGAACGAGGTCGTTTTTTATTTGTCTTTTTTAGGCGTTATTAAAAGTATTGACAAAATTTACAAAAAAATAAAGCAAATAAACGGAGGAAAGTTTTATGAAAAAGAGCAACCCAACTGTTATGAAAAGATTTAGGTTAATCGCCTTGCTTTGCATAAGCGTACTGATGGCGGGCGTTTTGGCGTCATGTCTAAAAGAACCGAATTTGGCGGACATCAAGGTCTACGGCAGGCTGACCGAAGCCGACACCTTTGTCATCGGCGACGACTTCTTGTACGGCTTGACTTACAAGCTGGTTTATGACAACGACACGGAGAGCAGCGTCGTGTACGGCGTGACGCAAGACATGATAAGCGGCTACGAAGCGGGCAAGATAGGTATGCAGGCAATTGTGATTAAATACAAAACGGTAGTCAAGATTTTTATCGTGACGATTATAGCCGACCCGACGCCGCAACCGACTAATATCATCGTAGAAGGAGCTTTGACGACGGCTAAGTACGTCGCGAAGGGCGCGGATGTTTTGACGGGCTCGCAGGTCAGAATAATTTTTGCCGACGGCTCTTACGGCGCGCCGGTCAACGTCACAAGCTCTATGGTGAGCGGTTATGATACGCAGGTCTACGGCAGGCAGGCGGTTACCGTCACCTACGGCGGCTTTGCAAAGACTTATAATATAATCGTCACCGATAAGGTCATAAGCAACGAAACGCAATTCAACGCGGCGATAGCGACGCAGGCGGACGGCGATTATTGGTTTGTAGAGAACGGCGTTTACAATATCCAGGTTGTCATAACAAAGAGCGTCACTATCGACGGCGAAAGCAAGGACGGCGTTATCATCGCCGGACTGCCCGATTATACCGCTATGCAGACAGCCGTGTGGGTTCAAAGCTCTAATCAGAGCGGAACGGGTTTGATTTTGGTACTTAGCGGAGAGAACGTAGCGATAAAGAATTTGACCGTCAAGGGCAATCCGGCTAAGGCGGACTATATAATGAGCATAAGATATGCGGGAATTACCGTCATCAACGGGGGCGTTACGATAGAAAACACGGCGGTTTTGGATATCAGATTTACAGGTTTAGGACCGCAAAACGGTTTTTCGGTATATGCGGAGTCGAACGGCAAGGATATAGTCATCAAAGGAAGCAACTTTGAAAACTATTCAAAAAATGCCGTTGTAGTAAGAGCTACGGTCAGATATTTGACCTATACGGGGAATACAATAGTCGGAGTGGGCAGCCAAAGCGATATCTGCCAAAACGGCTTGCTAACTTATTGTCCGGCTACAATAACGGGTAATACATTCAGGGGTATAGCGTATATAGACCTTGTTCCGGCAGACCCGATGGACCCGTTAACAAGCGTCGGCATATTCTTGATTGGCGTATTAGAATCGGATTGCATAATATCCGGCAATATTTTTGACAATGTGGATTTGCACATATACGAATACTGAGAAAAGCGGAGCGTCGCTATTTAACCGAATCTAATACAGTTTAACTCAAAAAAAAGACCGTCTTGTCGTTTGATTTGCAAGGCGGTCGTTTTTTTTTGATTACAAAAGAGTTTTTTTAAAGCGTAAGCATACTTATCTCTTGTTTGAAGGTGTCGGCGGTGGTTTTTACTTCGTTTACGTCGGCGGCAGGCGCAGGCTTGACCTTGTAATAGCCCTTTTCTTTCATGGTGTTGTAGATGTCAAATTGATTGTTTCCGGCATCCGAGAAGTGCTTCGAGAGAAGGCTTCGGAGATTCGGACAAGACGTTTCGGTGATAAATTCGCCGTAGGATTTTACGATTGTCTTTTCGATATTGAGCATCTCTTGCAGGTAATCCTTTTCACTGAAATTCATTGCTGTACTCATATCGGTTACTCCTTCGATAAGAACGACATAAGGTCGTCAAATCTCTTTTTGTGGCATTCGCCCGTTGTTCTTAGCATTTGCTTTACTTTTTTGTCCGTGATGTTTTGGCCGGCTGATGCGCAATTTTTGTACGCCGCCTGCTCAAAATTTAGCAGGTCGGAGAGTGCGGCAAGCTCCTTGCCGGTAATGTGCGGCATAATAAAAAAACCTCCTTAATTGTTTATACGGAGATTTTGCACCAAAGCCAAAAAAATATACGCGCTTTTTTAATTTTTCTAAATCAAAGGCGCGTATATATGCTCGATGTGCGGATAAGCTCACGGTATTCTTTGATATGCGTTTAAACCGTCTTGACTTTCATTATGTATAAGGAACGCCGCTTCAAAAAATCTATTTGAGCCTGAGGTCTTTGCCCGGCAGGCTTATCAGGAGCGAAGCGGATTTGTCGCATATACGCGAGAAGATACGTTCGCCGTAGCGCGTGAGTATTTCGGCGGGGGAGAGATTGGTCGAGATGACGGTGCTTTTTTGAGCGACGGTTCTTTCATTGATGATATTAAAAAGATATTCCTTAGTCACGTTATTCAATATCGGCTCCGTGCCAAGGTCGTCTATCATCAAAAGGTCGGCGGCTATCAGACCGCCGAGAATCGCGTATTTTTCGTCCAAAGGGGAGATGTGGCATTTTAAAAACAAATTGTTGAGATTGAACGCCGTGAGATATTCCGTATAAAAGCCTTTTTCGGAAACCGCGCCGAGTATGCACGACGCGAGAAAGGTCTTGCCCGTTCCCGTCGCTCCCGTGATAAAGATGTTGCGGTATTTTTTCGGCGGAAAATTTTCCGCATATTTTTTCATGAGAGAATAGACGTTGGCTATCTGATTTCTCACGCCTTCGTCAAAAAGCGCAAGGTCGCAGCCGTCAAAAGATGCGGGCATAATATTTTGCTTGTTTTGCTCTTTTAACTTATCGACGATTTTTTTGTTGACGCAATCGCAGATTTTGCCGCCCGAATAGCCGGTATCCTTGCAGTGCGGACACGAGTATGCTTCCGCATAAAAATTGTCTATTCCGAGTTTTTTTAAGAGAGCCGTTTGTTTTTTGCGGACGGCGGATAATTTTGCCGACAGGTCGTCGGCTTCCGCGTCGGGAGATGAAGCAAATTTGACAATCAGAGCGTTGTATTTGTCCGAAAGCTCCTTAAACTCCGGATATGAGAGAGCCTTTTCGGTGTCGGCTTGTTTTTTTAGCTCGGCGAAATGGCGGTTTTTTTCGTATTCGCGGAGTATTTGATTTGCCGTTTGAAATTTGTCCATTTTGTCTTCCTTAAAATTCTATTTTATCTATATTGTTTAAGTCTTCAAATAACGCGCTCAATTCTTCTTTTGAGTATTCTCTTTGTGCAAAGTCCTTTGAAGCGTCTTTCGGGGCTTTCTTTTTGTCGGATTTTTGCGGTTGGCTTTGAGAAAACTCTTTGGCTTTTTCTAATGTGGACACTCCGTTTTGCTTATAGCCCGACAAAATTTGATTGAGATAGGCGATAGGGTGGGTCTTGTCCTTTGCGGCTTCGGCGGCAAACAAGATAATATCCTCCGAAAAACCCCATGCTCCGAGCCATATGTTGACCGTTTCGCGGTCGTTTTGGGTGACGAATTTGTTTAAGTCCAAAACGGCGTACAGCTTCTTGATAAAGCCGTCGTCTTTTATTAGACCGTCGATGTATTGATTGATTGCACCTTTTGTCAGGCGGCCCATTTTGTACAGCTTGACGATGAGCGCGTCCATGTCGGACAGTCTGCGCAAGCCCTTTAAAAAGCAATAATTAGCCAGCAGCAAAAGCACGTCGGAATCGAAGCCCATTTCCGCCCAATGGACGGTGTAGGTTTCGACGACGTTGTCGAGCGACTCGTAATATACGCCGATTTTCTTATTGATTTCCGTCGCCAAGGAGTACAGGTCGTCGCGGCGCGCCGAATATTCTTCTATCTCCGATACCGAACGGATATTGAGCTTGTGATAGGATTCGAGAAGGGCGTCGAGCTTTGCCGTGCCGCCTTTGTTTTTGCACCTTTTGGCGGCGAAGAGTATTGCGGGCATGGAAAAGCCCCAATTTTTTTTCCATTTTGCGAGATATTCGCGGTCGGAAAAGTCGGGAACGATTTTTTTGCCCAAAGCGTTGAAGATGTCTTTCATATCTCCCGTCAGCAGTTCAAGCTCCTTTATCTTCTCTTCGGCAAGCTCGGGAGTAGTAACGCCGTTTTTTGCCCAATCGCGCGCAACGGCGAGTATATATTGAAAACTTACGTTTTCGCTCTTGACGTTTATGCAGTAGGACGCTATCATGAGCATGGCTTCCGGCATGATGTTTAAGCTTTCCATGACGTCGTAATATTCCCCGAACTCGTTGGGCATGAGCATTTTTTGCGGAAAAATATTTTGGAGTGCGGAATTGAAAGCCGCGTATTTTGACGGCTTGTATTTTTTTTGCGGACGGTTGTCCTTGTCGCGAAGACTTATAAATTTTATTTCCAAAGGCGTTTTAGATGTGATTTCTATCAGCTCCGTAAGCTCGAAGTAGTGGAGTGCTTCAAAAATCTCTTCGTACGTCATCGAAAGCGCACGCATAAGCTCTTCGACCGAGCCGCCGCCGTGGCAGGCGAGATAAAGTCCGTAAATGTATACCTTTACATGACCGTCCTTTGCCTTAGGCAGGTATTCGTTGATAAAAATGTTGTCGATAACGGTTACGCTGTCGATTATAAAATCCGATGAAAATCCGAATAAAGACATATTTTCCTTTAAAGCCGACGCGGCTTCGTTAAAAAAACCGCAGACGGCAAACCGGCAATTATTTGTATTGGTTTGCTTTTTCTTTGTACCGCTAACATTATCGCATAACTTTAAAATAAATTCAATCATTTTGCATATATTGCACTCCCGATTTTTTTTGATAATTATTTCTCAATTATATTGCAATTTGCCAAGAAAGGTTGTATAATATTTATGACTATAATCGGGGCATAGTCTTTTTGATTATGTCTGCTAACTTCCGTTTCGCCGCTTCAAGCGGATTTTAACGGCTTGGGTAAGGAAAGATATTATGAAAATTCTGCATACGTCCGATTGGAATTTGGGCAAAAAGTTTTTTAACCGCGACCGATTTACGGAGCAAAAAGCCGTATTGTCGGAAATTATCAATATCGCGGGCGACAGAAAGGTCGATATAATTTTGATATCGGGTAATATTTTCGACGGCTTCAATCCGTCGGCAAGGAATGTGGAATTATTCTGCGAAACCGTTTCAAAGCTTGCCGCCGGCGGCAAAAGAGCCGTCGTCATCGTAAGCGGCAAAAACGATTGTCCGGCGCGGCTGAAATCTATTTCGCATCTCGCCGACAAGCAGGGTATCACGATTGTTTCAGCTCCCGAAGATACCGTCTTTAAGACAAATCCCGCTTTTCGCGTAAGCGTCGCCGAAGCCGGCACGGGATATGCGGAGATAACGGTAGGAAAGGAAAGGGTATTTGTATTTCTCGCGCCTTACTGCGGCGCGGACAAAGGCGGCGCAGTGATAGCGGCCGCACCCGAAAATGCTCCGCCGCTCAAAATCGCACTTTTGGGCATTGCCCAATCTGATATAAGTCAGGAGCAAAAACGCCTTTTGGACGGCTGCGTTTATTCGGCGTTCGGCGGTGACGGCACGGTTATCGATGCCGAGAACGCGCTTTTTGCAAGCGGCGGCATAACCGACTCTAACTTTGACGAGAAAAACCGAAACGTCGTCGTCGCGGAAATAACGGAAGACGGTCTTACCGCCTTTGATGCCGTTCCGCTCACTCACGCCAGAAAGCTTAAAAATATCATAGCCGCTGATTTTGACGCGGCAAAGCCTTATCTTAACGAATTTAAAGACCGCTATACAAGATTGATTATTTCATCCGACAAGCCCGTCTCTCAATCGGCGGTCACTGCTCTAAGAAAAGAATTTCCGCTGTTGACGGATATTTTGTTCAGCGGTTTTAAGGAGGACTTCGAGCCTCCGAAATTTATAAGCCCGACGGGGACGGACGTCTTTTTGAGCTTTTTGAACGGGGCGGGGATAGACGACCTTACGGGTTTCGGCAAAATATTCAGGGCAATTATGGAGGAACAAAATGAAACCGCAGAAGCTTGAATTTTTCGGACTGTATAATTTCAGCGAAAATCAGACAATAGATTTCGGCACTTTCTCCGGACAGAGCTGCTTTTTTGTATTGGGCGAATCGGACAGCGGCAAGGAAGTCATTGCAGATTTGCTTGTGTACGCTCTTTTCGGCAAGACGGGGGAGACGCTTCCGGAACGCTTCATCTTAAACAGAAAGACAAAAAGCGCAGAGATAAAGCTTTCTTTTGAGCATGCCGGCGAAGCGTATTTTATAGAAAGAACCTTCGGTATCGTTCGCGGCAAAAAATACGCCGTGCCGGAAGTGGCTGTTTATAACGTACTCGGCGACGGACGCTATTTGGCGGCGGACGGCGCGGCGGCGGAAAGCTTTATAACCAATCTTTTGGGTGCGGATGCTGCCGGATACAGGAAGGCATTGTCCGTAAACGTTTATAACGCCATAAAGCTTCTCTCGATGAGCGACGGGGAGCAATTTAAATATATCAAGGACGCGCTCGGCATAGCCGAATTCGGATATAATTTCTCAAAGGGTTTGACCGATAAGATTTACGGACTCAGACTCAAAAGAGCGCAAGCTCTCGCCCTTGTAGACGCCTCGCTTTTGAACGGCGGCAAGGAACGGCTTTTGAAGGAATACGCAGACAAAGCGCAAGCTACCGCCGACAGAATTGCCTTTCTCAGAACGGAAAAAGTAAAATTGGAAGCGAGAATCGCTAAGGTAGGAGATGCGGAAGAATTGCGCGGCAAGTTTGACGCGCTCAATCTCGAAATCGATAAGCTCGACGAAGATAAAGGTTTTTATACCGAGTTGGAGAAAAAAAGAAAAATATCCGCACAAGCGTCCAAAGTGCTTCCGGCTTACAGGAGAAAGGAAAATCTCGAAAAACAAAACGAAGCAATGATATTGAAACGCGACGGACTCGCTTCAAAAATATCGGCTACGGAAGCTGAAATCGAAGCCCTGAAAATCGACGACGAACAAACGGAAAACGAATACTCTTCGCTCCGCAGGGAATATACCGTCAAAAAAGACGCTTTGAAAGAGTCTTTAAACAAGAACGTCTCGTCAGACATGAAGGACGACCTTAAAGAATCCTTAAAGAAAGACCGTTCGGATTTGACGGAGATATTAAACAAAAAAGCCGACCTTTCCAAGAAGCTCGGCGCGATAAGCGCGGAATGCGCGGAATTAAAAAAGAAAATCAACGGCTTGACCGTCGACCCGACGCTCAATCTGGATATGTCAAAAGCCAATTCCTTTGAAGCGGCTCTCAAAAGACTGCTCAAAGAAAAAAAATATCTCGACAAAAAAGCCGCGGAGCTTGACGACAAAATCAACGCCGCCGTCAGAGCGAGAGAATTTGCGGCGGCAAAAATCCTGTCCATTGAAAACGAAATCAACAAGCTCGGTCAGGAAAAATTTGATTTGATAGGGGAAGGCGATATCTATACGCTCTTTACGAGAGAATACCAGAGATACAACACTCTCTCTCATCAGGTCGGTAAGGTAGACACCTACAACGACAACATCAAGCAGATAACCAAGAAAAAACAAGTAAATAATTCCGAAATAGAGAGAGAAAACGCCGAGCTTGACAGAGCCGACGCTACAAGACTGAATGCCGAGAAAAATCTCTACAATATAGGAGCGAAGACCGAAATTTCTCAAAGAGAAAGAGAGAAGGTCGCCAACGTAAATTATTACGTCAATGTTTCCAACGCCGTCAGAGTAGGGGAATTTTGTCCCGTGTGCAACAACGTCGTCACGCTCAAACAGCCCAAAACACCGCTGCCGATGATTCCCGTCGATGTGGAATTGAATAAGCTGAGAGACGACAAGACGCGTTCGGAAGAAATTCTCGTCGGAGTCATGGCGGTCATCGCCGGATTGAATTCTAATATTCTCCACATGAAAAGACTCAATCAAGACCTCGACCGCGACGAACGCTTCTATATAGATTGTATAAACGATATTTTGAGAGAAGAGGGCTTTGAATCGGTACAGCTTCTCTATGAAGCATTTTTGAAACAAAAAGAGAAATACGAGCATTTGCGCATTATCTATGACAGAGCCGGCGTAATCATCGTCGAAACCGACAGATTTAAAGACGCTTTGCGCGACGCCGAAAACGAAAAAGCCAATGCCGAAAAGGAAATCGCCATTTATTCGGAGCAGTATAACGAAAGAAAATACGCAATCTCCGAGGTCGATAACGAATACGTAAGAGAGCTTGAAAAATATACCGTGCTTAACTCTTTGAGCGAATACGAAACGCCGGAAAAAATATTGAAAAAGCTCGAAGAAATGGCGTCCGAAAGACTCGAACTCGAAAGCCGTTACAGCGAAAAATACGAAACTCAAAAAGAAATAGAAAAGCTCGTCGCAGAATGCGACAACCTTGAAATTCTCATTCTGTCAAAAGCAGGCGGACGCGAAACGGGCGACGGCGCGGCGGCGTATTCGGATTATATTTTCGGAGCTGCCAACCAAAAGCATTACAGCACGATAAACGGAGTCTTGACGATAGAAGAGCGGCTCGGACAAATCCGTTCGGAAACGGACGAATCAAGACGCAAGGCCGCAGAACTGACCGATATCAAGCACAATGCCGAAATCGAGCTTGCGGGCTTGAACGCCTTAATAGAAGCTAACAGTAAACAAATCGAAAATCTTGAATCGGATTATATAACGGCGATAGACGACGCTTCGTATTCTGATTCGCAAGAATTAGAAGCTCTCATATTGGGATATTTTGCATACGAAGACGCGGTCTTTAAGCTCAACGAGTACAGAATAAGACTTGCTACTCTCATCAACGAAAGAGATTCGCTGGCATCTTGGCTCGACGTCATCGAAAAAGACGGCGAAAACGCCGCCATAGCGGAAGAATTGAAAAATGTCGGCTCTGAATTGAAGGGCGCGGAAAAACAGCTCGTCATCATCGAGTACGAGACCGAGCAGCTCGCCGCAAAAGACGACGGAAGCGCTTATTCGGCAGAAATAGCCGAAGCCGAAGCCGAGCTTGCAAGAGCGGAAAAAATCAGAAAAATTGACGGCGAAAACGCTTATGCGGATTATGTCGCGGCACTCAATGCCGCCGCATTGTCGGAAGCTGCCGGAGCCGATGTTTCGGCTTTGACGGGCGGCCGCTACTCTCTCGGCTTTGACGAAGGTATAAGGGTTAAAGATAAGCTGTTTGACAACAAATACAGAACTCTCAATACTCTCGACGAAAGCGATAAGCTGACTATCGGCGTGTGCCTTGCCGCCGCATTGTCTAAAATGATTGTGAACGGCGGCTCCGAGATATTGTTTTTGGACGGATTTGATTTCATCGGGGCAGAGTATTATGACGAATTTAAGCTCATTATCAAGAAACTGAGCGAAAATTATTCATACATCGGCGTTATGCTCAAACAAAGCTTTGAAAACGGAAAGAACCGTTTGACCGTAGAAATTACCGAAGACGGAAGTGTAATACGCTGACAAACAATAGCGGATTTTTATACAATCAATACAATACAAACAAACGCGGTTACTCGCCGCCGCAGGCACAGATTTTCGTACGATTATGACAACGCAATAGCGGCGGATTTTTACAAAAAGGTATCTATGGCAGAAAATAAAAATATTAACAAAAAAAATAAAATCGTCATGCCTTCGGCTGACAAGACGGGCGGCGGCATACAGCCGCCCGTCCTTCAAGCATCGCCGGAAAACTCCGCCTTGCCCGAGACGCAACGCCCGGTAATACCCGAAGGCCCTAACGGCAGACTGTCCTTAAAACAAAAAGGCGAGATTGTCTTGACATCTCTCGACAGAATTCCCATACTCGACAACGCAAGGGGATTGATGATTCTCGTTCTGATGATATTGGGGTACGGGTTTGTAAATGCCTATGCAAAACCGTTTTTCAGTATGCACAGCGGATACAATATTTTTTCTGTCGAGAACGTATACGGGTGGTATTTTTTTCCGGGTATACATTTGAGAGATTTTATTACGCCGGCTTTACTTCTCACCGTCGCGATATCGTTAAACGCATCTTTTCGCAGCAGAGCGGCAAAATACGGGGCAAAAGCCGCTAAAAGACATATAATAAACAGGGGCTTATCGTATATTGCAGTCGGATTGGTCGTAAACGAAGTCATGTTCATGGTGTTAGACGTATCGCTTATAGCATGGGATATTTTTCAAGCCGTAGGTTCGGGAATAATAATCGCCGCGATTTTTATAAATTTTAAACCGCGATATAAAGCAATTGCCATTTTTACCTTGCTTTTAGCGCATTTTTTAATACCTTTTCTCTCTACAAAGGTTTTTAATTATATGTTCGACACAACGAATATGTGGAGCGGAGTGATGTCATTTTTCGGCTTCGGGGCGCTAATTTTGTCGTACAATTTGATGTCGGAAATTGCTTTTAAAAACATCAAATTATTTTTGCCCGTCTTTGCCGTCATCATTGCGGCGGCAACGGTTTGCCTGGTGATTACGCCGGAAAAAAATAACGCTCTCGGTGTGGATGCCGCTTATTTATATATTATGACTGTTTTAAAAAATCCTTTCGTTGTAAGCTTTCCTATAATATCTGTGGGTTATCTGATAGTCGGTGCGGCAATCGGAGCTATATGCGTCATGATTATGGTTATTTGTAACTATTTTAACGATAAGAACTATTTTTTACTCGGTTCTATCGGAAGAAATTCCTTACTGATTTTCTTGGTTTTTGTAGTTTCGCAACAAGCAATACAACCGTTTATCAACAGCATGGCATTAGACGCCGCAGACGGAACAAAATATTTGCCGTTCTATGCTCCGCTGATTGTTGCGGTCTGCATGACTGCCGTCATGTGTACGCTCGCGTATATTTTGGATAGGAAAAAGATATATATAAAGCTTTGATATACGGACTGCGCTCGGTTGACGTACAGATATCCGTTCGGGCGATATACAAAGGACGGCTTTGTTTAATTATTTATCGATATAGTTTGTTGTATAGACAGGTTGTTTTTTGCTTCAAGTTTGAGTCTTCGTTTTGCTTGTTATAATTATTATTTTCTGTTATAATATTTTTAATTCGTCGGGGTTTTCTGCTGTAATTTTCGGCGGTGCGTGCGGCGGATTTTATAAGGCGTGCTATGACAATAGGTGTTTATTCCAACATATACAGAGATTGCGGCCTCAAAGTTACGGGAGCTTTTTTGCGTGTGCTAAAAAAATCCGGCATCAAGTTTTTGGTATCAGACTTTCCCGAATTTAACGGCGGAAAAAATATAACCAAAGAAGAGCTGTCCAAGCTTTCGGACGTAATAGTAGTTTTCGGCGGCGACGGTACTATACTCAGCATTGTCAAAAATGCGGCAAAAGAGGGAATACCCGTACTCGGAGTCAATACCGGCAATCTCGGTTTTTTGACCGAGACGGACGTAACGGGTCTTGAAGAGGTCGCGGACGCATTAAAGAGAAGGGCTTTTGAGATAGAAGAACGCGCTTTGATAGAAGCCCGTACGGACGGCGGCGTGTATCTCGCCCTTAACGAAATCGTCATAAGGGAAGTTTCTTCCAAAATGGCACATATAAGGCTTTTTGTCGGCGAATCGTTGTTGGACGAGTTTTATGCCGACGGTGTTTTGGTCAGTACGCCTACCGGCTCGACGGCATATTCTCTGTCGGCAGGCGGTCCTATACTCGCGCCCGACGTCGGCGCGTTTATTATAAATCCCGTCAATCCGCATTCTCTCCACAGCCGACCTTTTGTAGTGAGCGACAACAGCCTAATCAAAGCGGAAACCTTTAAAAACGACAAGCTTCAACTTGTCGCCGACGGCGCAGCTCCCGCGCTCATTCCGACGGACGGCTGTGCGGTGATAAAAAAGTCCGATATTCGGGCAAAATTTGTGCGAATAAAGCCCTATGACTTCTATACAAAAATTTTATATAAATTCAATAAAAATGTATAAATATAAAAAAATAAAGCAAAACGAAGGTAAAAAATGACAAGGTCAAAAAGACATGCTCAAATACTCGACTTGATAGCTTCAAAAAACATCGAAACGCAGGACGAGCTAACGGAGCTTTTAAAAAAAGGCGGCTACGACATCACGCAAGCGACCGTTTCGCGTGATATCAAAGAGCTGGGGTTGGTCAAAACTGTGGCGGAAAACGGCGTATACAAGTACAGCACAAACGCCCAAACGTCAAAAATCTCTTCGCGCCGTATCGCGCTCTTTAAGGGTGCGGTGATAAGCGTCGAGTATGCGGAGAATATTATCGTCATCAAGACTATAAGCGGCTCTGCAAGCTCCGCCGCCGCTCTTATCGATTCGCTCAAAGAGCCGTCGATACTCGGCTCGGTCGCGGGTGACGACACGATATTTATCGTCGTCAAGGACAAGGATGCGATAGAAGGGATTATCGAGAAATTCAACGCATATATAGATTAGGGTGCGTCGTCCGAAATGCTAATATTATAATAGGTGTTGCAGTATGCTGCTTTCTTTGGATATACAAAACATCGCTTTGATAAAAAAACTCTCCGTAGAATTTTCGGAGGGTTTAAACGTATTGAGCGGAGAGACCGGCGCGGGCAAATCTATCATTATCGATTCTATAAATTTTATTCTCGGCGGACGTGCGGACAAAACCCTTATACGCTACGGCGAAAATTCCGCGCTTGTCGAAGCGGTCTTCGAGTATGCGGAGAGCAACGAAAGCGTACGCGCTTTTTTTGAAGAAAACGGTATAGAAACGGACGATAATATTATACTCCGCCGCGTCATGACCGCCGACAACAAAAATGAATGCAGAATAAACGGCAGATTGGTTAATCTGTTTGTTTTAAAAGGCTTGACTTCGCTTCTCGCCGACGTTTGCGGACAGCACGAGCATCAGTCGCTGTTAAAAATTCCGGCGCACATAGCCGTCATAGACGGCTTATCGATAGAAACAGCCGCCGCAAAAAAAGAAGTCAAAGGGATTTACGAAGAATACACCGCCGTTGCCGGACGCTTAGATTCATTCGGCGACACGGCTTACAGAGAACGGCGGCTTGATATCTTGGAGTTTCAGATAGACGAGATAGAGCGTGCCGCGATAAAGGATGGGGAAGAGGAGCAGCTAAAAGATGAGCGCGTCCGCTTAAACAACATGGGTAAGCTCACTTCGTCCGTATCGGCGGCATACGACGCCGTAGACGGCGGAGAGATAACGGCGGCGTCGCTGATAGCGTCCGCATTTCGTCATATGACGGCGGCAGGCGAATACGACAAGAGCGCGGCGGACATAGCCGAACGCCTTTCGGATATCAAATCCCAACTCGGCGATATTATATACGACACAAAGGGCTGTTTGGACGGCTTAAATTATGATGAAAAATATGCCGACGCAATAGAGAGTCGTTGGGACGAAATCAAGCTCGTCAAAAAGAAATACGGACAAACTCTCGAAGCCGTAGCGGCACATCTAATCAAGCTAAAAGAGGAATACGATTCTCTCAAAGACAGCGAAAACATTCTTGCCAAGCTCACGCATAAAAAGGAAGAGCTTTACGACAAATACGAGCGTACCGCTCTCAACCTGTCCGCCCTGCGCCGAAAGACCGCCCAAAAATTCGAGTGCGACATCAAGAGAGAGCTTGCCGAATTGGGCATGGCGGGGACTACCTTTCAGGTATTTTTTGCGGACGTTACCGCGTCCGGCTATAAAGCCGCAAACATGAGAAAGGACGGTATAGACAAGATAGAATTTCTCATTTCTCCGAATGCCGGAGAGCCGTTAAAGCCGCTGTCAAAAATCATATCTGGCGGCGAAATGTCGAGATTTATGCTGGCGTTAAAGACGATAATATCCGGCGCGGACAATATCGACACGGTGATTTTTGACGAGATAGACTCGGGGATAAGCGGCAGAGTCGCCGAAACCGTCGCCGAGAAGCTGAGCGGTATCTCTCTTAGGCGTCAGGTTCTCGCCGTGACGCATCTCGCACAGCTCGCAAGCTTTGCCGACCGGCATTTTCTGATAAGCAAAAGCGTATCGGACAACAAGACCTTGACAGCCGTCCAAAAGCTTTCTTATCAAGAATCCGTCGCCGAAATAGCCCGACTGACCGGCGGCTCGGACACATCTCTCGCCATACCGCACGCAAGGAATATAAAAGAAAAAGCCGACGCATATAAGCTGACGAGAAAAGGATAGGGCTTATTGGGAATGTTAAACAACCCCGTACTTCTCACGGGGTTGTTTTCTCTCACCCAGCACCACTCCCCACACACAAAAAATATTGTTGTATTTTGTAAACAACTTTTTCCAAATTTTGGGGCGAATTTTGGCAAACGTATTGAAATAAAGAGTGTTTTGTGGTAAGATAATATATAGTGGAGCGCGCTTAGGACAGGTTGCCTTTAAGTAAATAGGGGAGAGCGGTTTTTGGGGGCGCATATCGACAAATAAGGAGTGATGTATTATGAGAAAGGCTTTTATTTCGCCGTCAAAATTTGTACAGGGCGAAGGGGAAATCAACAATTTGGGTAACTATGTCAAGCTATTCGGCAAAACTGCCCTTGTCATCGGACACAAGGACGATATCGCAAGGGTCATCGACAAGCTCAAATACACCGAGAAGCAATACGGAATAAAGCTTTGCTACGGAAACTTTTCCGGCGAATGTTCGAGAGAAGAGGTCGCAAGGCTGACCGAAGCGGCAAAGACGCAGGATTGCGAGACAATAGTCGGCTTGGGCGGCGGCAAGGCTATCGATACGGCTAAGTGTGTCGCTAACAGCCAAAAGCCCGTCATCATCGTACCGACGATAGCGGCGACGGATGCTCCTACAAGCTCGTCGGCGGTTTTGTACCATACGGACGGGTCTTTTGACGACTACGCTTATTTTAAATCAAATCCGAATATCGTTCTCGTCGATACCGAAGTCATCGCCAAAGCTCCCGTGAGATTTCTCGTGTCGGGCATGGGCGACGCACTGTCGACATACTTTGAGGCGAGAGCTTGCGCGGCGTCCTTTGCAAAGGTCAACGCGGGCGGTCAATGCGGCGGAGCGTCGGGGACGCGTACGGCATTAGCTCTTGCGGAGCTTTGTTATGAGACCCTGCTCGAAGACGGCTACAAAGCCAAGCTTGCCTGCGAAGGCAAGGTCGTCACCAAGGCTCTCGAAAACATCGTCGAAGCTAACATCTTATTGTCGGGCTTGGGCTTTGAGAGCGGCGGACTTGCGGCGGCGCACGCGATACACGACGGCTTTACCGTCGTCGAAGAAGCTCACAAGTTTTATCACGGCGAAAAGGTCGCTTTCGGGACTATAACGCAGCTTGTTTTGGAGAATGCCGACAGCGCGGAGATAGACGAAGTCATAGATTTTTGCAAGCTTGTCGGGCTTCCGACCTGCCTAAAAGATTTCGGAATCAAGGAGCTTTCACGCGAAAAGCTCATGGAAGTAGCCGAGAAGGCTTGTATTCCCGAAGAGTCTATACACAATATGCCGTTTAAGGTCACAGCCGCAGACGTGGCGGCGGCTATAATCGCCGCAGACAAATTGGGCGCGTAAGGGGATATGTATGAAGAAGATTATCAACAGCCCCGAAAACCTTGTCGCCGAGATGTGCGAAGGGATAGCTAAGGCTCATCCGTCTTTGGAATTTTTGCCAAAATACAAAATCGTAAAGAGAAAAGAAATCAACAAAAACAAAGTCACTCTGATATCGGGCGGCGGCAGCGGACACGAGCCTGCTCATGCCGGCTTTGTCGGTATCGGAATGTTAGATGCCGCCGTATGCGGCGACGTATTTGCTTCGCCGTCGTCGGTGCAGGTCTACAACGCGATAAAGGCTACGGCTTCCGACAAAGGAACGCTTTTGATAGTCAAGAATTACAGCGGCGACTGTATGAATTTTGATACCGCAAAGGAAGACGCGGCGGACGACGGCTTGACCGTCGACAGCGTATACGTCAACGACGATATAGCGGTCAAGGACAGCCTGTATACGATAGGCAGGCGCGGTGTCGCAGGAACGGTTTTCGTTCACAAAATCGCCGGAGCGGCCGCCGAGCAAGGCAAATCCCTTGCCGAAGTCAAGGCGGTAGCCATAAAGGCGATATCAAACGTACGCAGTATCGGCTTTGCTTTGACGTCCTGTACCGTTCCGGCTAAGGGAACGCCGACCTTTGAGATAAGCGGCGGCGATATGGAATACGGCGTCGGTATACACGGCGAGCCGGGCATAGCCAGACAGCCGCTCGAAACTGCCGACAAATTAGCCGAAAAGATGACTAAGGCTCTCATAGCCGACTTAAAGATATCTTCTTCCGCCGAGATAGCCGTCATGGTCAACGGCTTCGGTGCGACGCCTTTGCAGGAGCTGTATCTCTTTTACAATTCCGTCACGAAGTTTTTGCCGACCGACATCAAGGTCTACAAGGTCTTTGTCGGCAATTATATGACGTCTATCGACATGGTGGGGGCTTCCTTGACATTCTTTAAGCTCGACGAAGAACTCAAAAAACTGTTAGACGAAAAGAGCGTTACGGCGGCGTTTAAATAAGCTCCTATACCGCCGCAAAAAAAGAAGCGGCTTAGGACGGGGGAGTAAACGGCGGTAATAGATTTTTTTAAAGGAGAAACAAATAATGTCTGTATTAAAACAGGAAAGCATAGAAAAAATTGTCGATACTATGACGGCGGTGATATTAAAAAACGAAGTGTATTTCTGCGAATTAGATTCGGCGGCAGGCGACGGCGACTTTGGAATGTCGCTTGCGAAAGGCTTTAAAGAATTGCAAAAAAACAAAGAAAATCTCGACAGGTCGGACATCGGCTCATACATCAGGTCTTGCGGCGACGTCATAGCGGAGAATTGCGGCGGAGCGTCCGGTCCTATATGGGGCGGCGCATTCAAGGCGGCAGGTCGCTACGCTTCGGGCAAGGCGAGCTTGACCCTGACGGAGTTTGCCGAAATGCTGCGCAGTGCGGCGGAAGGGATACAGAAGCGCGGCGGCGCGAAGCCGGGCGACAAGACGCTCTTAGACGCGCTCTTCCCGACGGTAGAAGCCTTAGAAGCCGCCGCAAAAAGCGGTAGCGATAATATAGCCGCCGCTCTAAAATCCGGCGCGGAAGCCGCCGTCAAAGGCGCGGAAGCGACAAAGAGCATGATAGCCTCACGCGGCAGAGCCAGCTATGTCGGCGACAGAAGTCTGGGCTTTCCGGATGCCGGAGCGCAGGCACTCGGCGTGATTTTTACCGAAATAGCTAATGCCGACGTAATATAATTTATTTATTGAAATAATTTAATCGAAGGACTGTTTTTAAAAGAAACAGTCCTTTTTATTTTTTGTAAATATATCTTGAAAAGATAACAAGAGTATGTTATAATATAGAAAAAGCAAAATGAAAAGAAAAAGATATACAAAAGGAGCTTAAAGCAATGGCAAAGATAAATAAAAGCGATGTATTAGTAATGCTTACCGAAGCGGTGAAATTGGCGGCAACCGTTGTACCGGGAATGTCGATGATTTCCGCCGGTATAGATTTTGTCTCAAAAGTCGGCGGAAATATAAAGGATATCAAAGAAAAAACAGCGATATCTCAAACGATAGACGAAGCGGTAAAAGCGATATTGGAGAAATATCCGAAAGAAAAAGCGGAAAGGATTTCCGAAGCTTTTTTAAAGAACGCGGACGGAGAGCATAAGAAACGGAAGTCATTTTCGGGGAAAAAGAAAGCCCCAAAAGATTGCCTTTTTACGGATTTCATAGAATATGTACAAAACTCTTTGGATAACGATATAGACGGCTTTATAGAAGATTTGCCTAAATACGGCTTGATTTCGGATATACAAGAAACGGTTAAGGTAATATTTAAAGGCTTGGTAAATATTGTAAACGAAGCCGTTGCAGGCACGCTTTCCCAATCGGGTAAAGCCGCCGTCAGGATTCTAATCGGCAAAAGCGACGAGATACTTGAAGAAGTGAAAAAGCTCAACACGCCGCAAAAAGAAGCTCCGCAAAAATACTTTGATGACGCAATATTTCAGCGTAACAAGGATTTTACGGGCAGGGAAGGGTTGTTAAACGGTATCTATGCAAATTTGGCGCAAGGCGGAGAAAAACCGCAAATTATATCCGGAATAGGCGGTGTGGGTAAGTCGCAGGTAGCTTTGGAGTACATACACGGACACAAGGAAGAGTATACGGATATCGTGTGGATATATGCGGAAACAAAGGACGGAATACTGAACGGTTACCGCAAATTCGGAGCGGATAAAGGGATAATAAACGATAAGGAAGAACCCGATATCCTTATAAGAAAGGTTTTTAACTATCTGTATAATAACGATAAGTGGTTACTCGTATACGACAATGCGGAAGACGAAAAGCTTCTGCAAGAGATATTGCCGAAGAGCGGCAAAGGGCATATCATAATCACGACAAGGAAGAGCGGCGCGGCGTTAAAGAGTATCGGACATTTGCACGAATTAGGGCTATTTACTTCGTCGGAAGCAAAGGCATATTTAAAGAAAAGAACGGGACAAGACGACCCCGACGGAGCGGAGCGGCTTGCAAAGGAAATGGGCTATCTGCCGCTCGCCTTAGAGCAAGCGGCGGCATATATCTTAGAGAATGGTAAGAGCTATGACGAATATATATCGCTGTACAACAGAGTCGGCGACGACGCTTTTACGGCGAACGCGGGAATATATGAGAAAACCGTATACAAAACCTTTATGCTGTCGGTAGATAAGTTGGGGGATAGCGCGAAGCAAATATTGTATCTCTGTGCATACTATTCACCCGACGGCATAAGTAAAAAGACTTTCTTTGAGAAAAACGGATATCTGCCCGAACCGCTCGCGTCGGATATAAAGGACGAGATAAAAAGCGACAGAGCCTTCTCCGAATTGAAAAAATATTCGTTAATCAAAGTCGACAACGGCAAGATATCTCTTCACCGCCTATTGCAAGACGCGGTGAGAGCAAGTCTAAAAGACGATAAGACTTATATAGAAGCCTGTTTAAACCATGCCGAAGAATTAAAGTTTGATTACTCCACCTTTGACGGCAGGGCGTTCTTTACCGAAACGGAAGCACATCTCGTATCGGTCGCGGATAATGGAAAAAAGGTCTTGCATGACAATGTGAGAATAGGGGATATATATCACGAAGTCGGTTTTGGCAAATATGAATTTGCCTACTACGGCGAAGCCTTAGAGTATTATAATAAGGCATTGGAGATAAAAGAAAAAGTATTAGAAAAGGATAATCCGTCTACGGCTGCAACGTATAACAGTATAGGCGCAGTATATAGAAGTCAAGGAGAATACCCGAAAGCATTAGAGTATTATAATAAGGCAGTGAAGATAAGAGAAAAAGTATTAGAAAAGTATAATCCGTCTACGGCTACATCGTATAACAATATAGGCGGAGTATATTATAGTCAAGGAGAATACCCGAAAGCCTTAGAGTACTATAATAAGGCATTGGAGATAAACGAAAAAGTATTAGAAAAGGATAATCCGTCTACGGCTACATTGTATAACAATATAGGCAATGTATATGCTCGTCAAGGAGAATACCCGAAAGACTTAGAGTATTATAATAAGGCATTGGATATACAAGAAAAAGTATTAGGAAAGGATAATCCGTCTACGGCTACAACGTATAACAATGTAGGCGTAGTATATCAAAGTCAAGGAGAATACCCGAAAGCTTTAGAGTATCATTTCAAGGCATTGGAGATAAGAGAAAAAGTATTAGGAAAGGATAATCCGTATACGGCTGGCTCGTATAACAATATAAGCGGAGTATATTATAGTCAAGGAGAATACCCGAAAGCCTTAGAGTATTATAATAAGGCATTGGAGATATATGAAAAAGTATTAGGAAAGGATAATCCGTCTACGGCTACAACGTATAACAATATAGGCGAAGTATATAGAAGTCAAGGAGAATACCCGAAAGCTTTAGAGTATCATTTCAAGGCATTGGAGATAAGAGAAAAAGTATTAGGAA
>JAITOU010000004.1 GCA_031289755.1 Clostridiales bacterium | reverse complement strand
TAGCAGAGCTATGTAAGCGGTTTATCCCGAGCCGCATACGCATAAAGATTGGGCTTAGATGTGCGCGACGGATATCGGAGTAAGTCCGCGAACAAAAAAGAAAGCGTTAGCGCGGTGTTCTACTGAAAGTATTTCAAAAGTGTCTTAAAATTTTATTTGTAAATTGTTTTATTTGCTTATTTTTCAGGTGTTGTGGTATAATTCAATCATGCAGCAAGAGTTTAAATTTGAGTTGGTTTCGCCGTACAAGCCGACGGGCGACCAGCCGAGAGCGATAGAGCAGCTTACGGAAGGGCTTAACGACGGTTTTCGCACGCAGGTATTGCTGGGTGTGACGGGCAGCGGAAAGACCTTTACTATGGCGAACGTCATTGAGCGCACGCAAAGGCCCGCGCTCATTATTGCCCATAACAAGACTCTTGCCGCTCAGCTTTGCAACGAATTCCGCGAATTTTTTCCTAAAAACCGCGTGGAATTTTTTGTCAGTTACTATGATTATTATCAGCCGGAAGCATATATTCCGCATACCGATACTTATATAGAAAAAGACCTGTCGATAAACGACGAGATAGACAAATTGCGCCACAGTGCGACGGGTTCTCTGTGCGAAAGGCACGATACTATCGTCGTATCGTCCGTCTCCTGCATATACGGCTTGGGTGCGCCGGACGAATATTACAGGCATACCGTTTCGATAAGAGAAGGCGACACGCTCGACCGCGACGACCTGTTAGACCGTCTTATCGCTATTCAATACAAGAGAAGCGACTTGGATTTTATCCGGTCTACATTTAGGGCAAGGGGCGACACCGTCGAGATTTTTCCGTCGAGTTACAGCGAAATGGCGGTAAGGGTGGAGTTTTTCGGCAATATTGTAGAGCGCATAGCGGAAATCAATCTTGTCACAAGCAAGCCGGTCAATAAGCTCAAAACCATTACAATCTTTCCGGCAAGCCATTATATAGCCGACGAGCGCAAGCGTGACGAAGCGTTGAACGCCATTTACTGCGAGATGAAGGAGCGCGAAAATTTTTTCAAAAATTCCGGCAAGCTCATAGAAGCCCAAAGGATAACCGAACGCGTAGGCTACGACATGGAGATGATACGCGAGATAGGGTATTGCAGCGGAATCGAAAACTATTCGCGCTTCTTTGACGGCAGAGCTCCGGGTACGCCGCCTTATACGCTGCTCGACTTTTTTGCCGACGACTTTATCACCTTTATCGACGAGAGCCACATGACCATTCCGCAGATAAGGGGTATGTACGCGGGCGACCGCGCACGGAAAGAAAATCTCATCTCTTACGGCTTCCGTCTGCCGTCGGCGTACGACAACAGACCGTTAAACTTCGGAGAATTTGATACGAGAATCAAGCAGCTCATATGCGTTTCGGCTACGCCTGCCGAATATGAGATGAAGCAGGCGGACAATATCGCCGAGCAGGTCATAAGACCGACGGGACTTGTAGACCCCGATGTCTACGTCAGACCGGTCAGCGGACAGATAGACGACCTTATATCCGAAATAAATATCGCCGCCTCTAAGGGAGGCAGAGTACTCGTCACGACATTGACAAAAAAAATGGCGGAAAATTTGACGACCTTTCTCGGCGAAAACGGCATCAGAGTGAGATATATGCACTCCGATATCGTGACGCTCGAACGCATAGAGATAATTACCGCGCTCAGAAAGGGCGAATTTGACGTTCTCGTCGGTATCAATCTTTTGAGAGAAGGACTCGACCTGCCGGAGGTCGTTCTCGTCTGTATATTGGACGCGGACAAGGAAGGCTTTTTGAGAAGCGATACTTCGCTTGTTCAGACGATAGGCAGGGCGGCGCGTAACAGCGAAGCCAAGGTCATTATGTATGCCGACACCGTGACGGGCAGCATGGACAGGGCGATAAAGGAAACTGACAGACGCCGCAAGATACAGAGCCAATACAACAAGGAACACGGTATCACTCCTAAGACGATTATAAAGGAAGTCAAAAACACAATCGAAATCACGACAAAGATACGCGAAGGCGGCGACGGACGCGATATTGTAAAAGAGATAGAAAAGGTCAAGGGACTTATGAAAGCGGCGGCAAACGTACTTGATTTTGAAGCGGCGATACAGCTCAGAGACGAGCTGAGCGCGCTCAAAAAACTTTTGTCGGAAAAATAAAAACACAAAATAAATCGAAAAAGGGAATACGGTTTTGAAAGATTACATCTATGTTAAAGGCGCAAAGGAACACAATTTAAAGAATATCGACGTTATGATACCGCGTGATAAGCTCGTGGTCTT
This sequence comes from Clostridiales bacterium, assembly GCA_031289755.1. GTDB lineage: Bacteria > Bacillota > Clostridia > Christensenellales > JAISNN01 > JAISNN01. The sequence goes on along the minus strand of JAITOU010000004.1, from coordinate 64,282 downwards.
TACGGGGTTGAGCGGTTCGGGAAAGTCGTCGCTGGCATTCGATACGATTTTTGCCGAAGGGCAGAGAAGATATGTCGAAAGCCTGTCGTCTTATGCGCGGCAGTTTCTCGGACAAATGAAGAAGCCCGACGTCGAATTAATCGACGGCTTGTCGCCCGCTATCTCGATAGACCAGCGCACGACGTCGCACAATCCGCGTTCTACCGTCGGCACGGTCACGGAAATACACGATTATCTGAGATTGCTGTATGCGAGAGTGGGAGTACCGCATTGCGTCAAATGCGGCAGGAAGATAAGCCGTCAGACCGTCGATGAAATATGCGACAATATCATGAAAAATCCCGACGGCACAAAAATTATCGTCATGGCTCCCGTCGTGCGCGGCAGAAAGGGCGAATTTGTCAAGCTCTTGGAGAGCATGAAGCGGAGCGGTTATGTCAGAGTTAAAATAGACGGAATAATATACGAACTCGAAGAAAACATAGATATAGACAAAAACGTAAGACACGATATCAGTACGGTTGTGGACAGATTAATCGTCAAAGCCGATATGCGCCGCCGTTTGAACGACAGCGTAGAAGCCGCGCTCAAACTCGCGGAAGGACTGTTAATCGCCGACGTCGACGGAACGGAAGTGCTGTACAGTACCAAGTACGCCTGCCCGGAATGCGGTATCAGCATAGAAGAGTTAGAGCCGCGCTTGTTCAGCTTTAACACGCCTTACGGAGCTTGTCCCGAATGCACGGGCTTGGGCTTTACAAACGAGATAGACGTTCTGAAAATCATTCGCCCCGACAAGACGGTAGCGCAGGGAGCGGTGGACGTTTCGGGCTGGAATATGGACGGCGGCAAAATAGCCGAAGCCATGTTTGTCGCGCTTGCGGACAGATACGGTTTCTCGCTCGATACGCCCTACAAAGAACTCGGCGAAGACGTCAAACGTATGCTTATGTACGGCAACGGCGGAGAAAAGGTGGAGGTCAAGTACAATAACAGCACGTTTTCGGGCAAGTATATGTCGGCATACGAAGGCGTTGTCAACAATCTTTTGAGACGGTATAAGGAAACGACCTCGGACTATGTAAAGCGTGAGATAGAAAACCTTATGGTAAGCACGCCCTGCCGCGCCTGTCACGGCAAACGGTTAAAAAAAGAAGCTTTGGCGGTCACGGTCGGCGAAAAGAATTTAAACGAAATAAGTGAAATGTCCATAGACGCATTGAGCGTCTTTATAGAAAGCATAAGCTTTACGGAGACCGAAACGCTGATATCGCAGCAGATTATCAAGGAGATATCGGCGCGCTTAAATTTTCTCCGCAACGTCGGACTAAATTATCTCACTCTGTCAAGGAGCGCGGGGACATTGAGCGGCGGCGAAGCGCAGAGAATACGGCTTGCGACACAGATAGGCAGCGGACTTATGGGGGTATTGTACATTCTCGACGAGCCGAGTATCGGTCTGCACCAGAGAGATAACGGCAAGCTTCTCGCGACCCTTAAACGGCTAAGAGATTTGGGAAATACCCTTATTGTCGTAGAACACGACGAGGAAACCATGCGTGCGGCGGACTATATAGTAGATATAGGTCCGGGCGCGGGAATCAACGGCGGCAGCTTGGTCGCGACCGGCACTGCCGAAGAGATAGGCGCGTGCGCCGAATCGATAACGGGACAATATCTCTCCGGCGCAAAAAAAATCGAGATAGACAAGGCAAGGACAAAGCCGGACGGTCGCTACCTTCAAATAATCGGCGCGAAGCAAAACAATCTCAAAAATATAGATATCGACATTCCAGTCGGATTGATGACCTGCATCACGGGCGTTTCGGGCAGCGGCAAAAGCAGCCTTATAAACGAGATTTTATATCCGTATCTGGCGCATAAATTGAATTTTGCAAAGACGATGACCTTCGGGAGCGTCGGCGCGATAAAGGGCGTAGAATTTTTTGATAAGGTCATCGACATAGACCAAAGCCCGATAGGCAGGACGCCGCGCAGCAATCCCGCCACCTATACGGGAGTTTTTACAAATATCCGAAAGCTTTTTTCCGAAACGCAGGACGCTAAGGTCAGGGGCTATCAGGAAGGACGGTTCAGCTTCAATATTCACGGCGGAAGATGCGAAAATTGCGGCGGCGACGGAATAATCAAAATCGAAATGCACTTCCTGCCCGACATCTATGTGCCGTGCGAGGTGTGCCGCGAAAGACGCTACAACAGAGAAACGCTGGAAGTCAAATATAAGGGCAAAAACATCTATGACGTACTCGAAATGCCCGTAGAAGAAGCTTGCACCTTCTTTGAAAACGTGCCGTCGGTCTACGCCAAGATAAAGACCTTGTACGACGTAGGTTTGGGCTATGTCAAGCTCGGTCAGCCGGCGACGACGCTCAGCGGCGGCGAAGCTCAAAGGGTCAAGCTTGCGACCGAGCTGTCCAAGCGCGGAACGGGCAAGACCATTTATATATTGGACGAACCGACGACGGGACTTCATGTCGCCGACGTCGATAAGCTCCTTACTATCCTAAAAAGATTAAAAAAGAACGGCAGCACCGTTCTCATCATAGAACACAATCTCGACGTCATAAAATCCTCCGACTATATAATAGACCTCGGACCGGAAGGCGGCGATGCCGGCGGCACGCTCGTAGCCGCCGGAACACCCGAAGAAGTCGCCTTGTGCGAAAAAAGCTATACGGGGCAATATCTCAAAGATGTTTTGAAGGGTTGAGAGCGTTAATAAGCAAAGCAACGGCACACGCCGTACTTTATAATAGGCTTAAATTAAATCAACGGGCAGGATTTGAACCGTATCGGTAAGCGGCAAAGGTTCTTTTGCAAGGCAGATAACCGCTCCTTCGCCGACGGTCTTTCCGGCAATGTCAGCAAGCCGTTTAAAATTGCTTACCATAGCTTTTGTCGGGTCGCCCGTCGTTTTGATTTCTATCGGATACAATATTCCGCCGTTCTCGATGACAAGGTCTATCTCGTTCTTTTCTTTGTCACGGTAAAAATACAGCGGCGCGTCACAAATGCCGTCGTTATAATAGCTTTTTAATACTTCCGAAAATACAAACGTTTCAAAAATATGCCCCCACATCGCGCCGTTTACAAGCTGATTCGGAGTGTTCCACCCCAAGAGCCAACAGGCAAGTCCCGTGTCCAAAAAATGCAGCTTAGGCGTTTTGACAAGACGCTTGTTTAGATTATTATAATACGGCTGTAATAGATAGACAAGTCCGCCCGATTCGAGTACCGACATCCAGCTTTGCACCGTCTTTATATCTTTGCCGCAGATTTCTGCAATTGTACTGTAATTTAACAGCTTGCCGGTCAGCGAAGCGGTGGTTTTGACAAATTTTACAAATGCCGCTTCGTCGCGAATATTGAGCAAATCCTTGATATCCTTTTCGATATACGTTTGAAAATACGAGCTGTAATAGTCCGCCCAATCACGAATGGAGCTATCCGTTTCGTATAATTCGGGAAAGCCGCCTTTGTGAATGCGCTCCGTTATTTGCCCGTAATTAAAAGCGGTACGCTCTTTAACTATGTCCGACAAATGTCCGCGTGTCGGCAAAAACGGTTCGCGGTAGGATATTCCGTTTAATTCACGGAGCGACAGACCGAGCATTTTGACGATTCCGGCACGTCCGGCTAAGCTTTCGGTGACATTCTTCATCAGCTTCATGCTTTGAGAACCCGTCAAATAAAACTGCCCCTTTGCTCCGTTGCCGTCTACAATGTCCTTTATATACTCAAAAAGCTCCGGTGCTTTTTGTATCTCGTCGACAATCACGGGCGGTATGTAGTTTTCAAAAAACAACGACGGACTGTCGATTGCGCTTTGACGGACAAGCGGTCTGTTGAGCGCGACATAATTGACGCCGTGCTTGACTTCTTTGAGCATGGTAGATTTGCCGACCTGTCTTGCGCCCGTGATAACTACGACGGATTTGCGCTTTGCTATTCTGTCGATTGCGGCTTCGATATGCCTTTTAATATACATTATATTGACACCTTTTCTTGGCTAATTTGGAGTACAATTCCATTATAGTCAATAATCGGCGCGGTGTCAAACAAATTTGAGAGAAAACAACCGTTTAAAATAATAAAATCTTGACTAATTTGGAGTTGTACTCCAAAATAGTCAAGATTTTTTCATTCGGATAGTTTTTTATCGGATTTATTCTCTTTTAAAAAATCAAAATCTTTTTGAGATACCGGCTTTTAAAACTTTTTAAGCCTTAGTCGATTTCGATTTTGTCCTTGTCAAAGATTGCGTTGTCGAGAAATTCGCACGGAGTGATGTCAAGACCGTGTGCAATCAAAAAAAGAGTCGACATATTTATGCTTTTGCAGCGGCCGTTGATTATATTGTAGACGGTAGACTCGTTCATGGCTATCTTTCGGCATAGTGAATAGCGGGTCATATTTTTTTTGACTAACAATTCCGTCAATCTGATTGCCACCGCCTCTTGTAATTTCATATTATTTCCGTATTCCTAATGGCTTAAATATTTTTAAACAACCCGATTGCCAATTCGTCGGAAAAAATATCGGCTTTGCCGTCGGATTTTTTGACGACGGAGACTTCGATATATTCTTTTGTGGCAAGCTCGAGAGCTTTGCAGGCGTCGAATGCGGATTCGAGTGTAGCCGCAGATACGACCGCGCCGTGGTTGGCGAGATAGCAGCCGTTGCGGTTAGCTAATGCCGCTATTGTCGCCGATGTCATTTTTTTTGTGCCGGGCAGTCCGTAGGCGGCGCAGCGCAGGGTTTCGCCGATGACGGCTACCGTTTCGGGCGTTGACGGCAATTCGGCGCGTGCGGCGGCGGCTATGCTGCAATATTCGGAGTGGGTGTGTATGACCGCGCCGATTTCGGGGCGCGCTCTGTATATCGCCGCATGGAGCTTTCTTTCGCTTGTCGGCTTTAACGGACCCGTGTATTCGAGAGTTTCGATATTGACCTCTACCATGTCGGACGGAGAGAGATTCATATAGTCCATTCCGCTCGGAGTGACAAGCATTCGCTTTTCGTCTAAGCGGACGGAGATATTGCCCCATGTGCCTTGCACGAGATTTTCTTTGACCAAACGGCGTCCGTATTCGGCGAGAAGAGTGCGCGGTTGGGTTTCGGTCAGGACGGTCGGCTCGGCGGCGGGAGCTGCTTTGGCTTTTTCTTCGGTTTTGCTGTATTTTTTCTTGTAGATAAAATTCATAAGGACGGCTTCCCAAAGCGGCAGTGGTGCGGGCTTAGACAAAAAGCCCGACAAGACATAGGTTTTGGCGGCTTTCTCCGCTACGATGAGAGCGGTGACCGCTTCGGTGAGCGACGAGCCGCAGACTATTACGCCGCTGCCTTTGAGCATACAGCCGTTGCGGCCCTTTAACGCCGCAAGGATTTTTGAAGTATCTTCGGCGGTCTTTAAGGTCGGTCCTATTATCTGTGCGAAGTCGTCGAGAATGGGCGGTATAGTGATAGCGCATTCGGACAGAGCCGACAGGTATATCGGCGACGCCGTGATGACGGCGGCGGCTTCGGGCTTTAAGGAATACACCGTCTTTAAGATGCTTAACGCGCCTTTGTTGTCGGGCAGGGAATCGGAGAGCGTCACGGCTATGATATCCTTTTCGGTAATATCCGCCGCATTTGCCGTCGGCGTGACCGCCGAAAAGGCGTTATCGCCCGTCCTTATGCCGATAGTCAGTCCGTCGGCAAGACCGAGAGAAGAAAGACGCTTAAAAACGTCGTTGAGACTTTTGATATCCGGCATATAAAATGCTCCTTATACTTTAAAAATAAAAAATGTTTTTCAAGAAGTAATCGTCATATTAAACGGTGTCCGCGATACATCAGGTAAATCTTTCGGAATTGATGTTTTTGTAGGCTTTTTTAAGACCTTCGTATACTTCCTTATAGTTTGTAAACAGCTTGTCGTATATTTCCTTATTTGAGCGGTCGGGCTTGTATTTTTCACTGACCCTGACAAAATCGCGTGCCGAATCGAAGCCTTTGATTTCGCCCAGACCGATGAGCGCGGTTATCGCCGCGCCGAGCGCGCCTGCGTTTCTCGGATTTTCGATGACGGAAAACTCTTTGCCCGTTACGTCGGCGATTATCTGCATCCACGCCTTGTCGAGCGCGCCGCCGCCGATTATTCTGAAATGCTCCGAATTAAAGCCGTAGTCCTTACAGAGATTTTCGAGTATCCAGCGGAGATTGTAGGCTATGCCTTCGTAGACCGCTCTCATGAGATGACTGCGCGTATGCTCCGGATTGATATTGTAGAGAGTAGCTCTCGTCGTGGTCGTGCTGACGGGACATCTCTCGCCGAGCATCCAAGGAGTACAGATAAGATAATCCGAGCCGGGCGGTATTGTCTCGATAATGCCGTCCATATAGCTGTAAATGTTCGCACCTTGCTCTTCTTGTTCGCGGCGAAAAAATTGGTCGCACAGCCATTGTATGTTCGAGCCTGCCGCTTCGGTTATGCCGACGATGAGATTCATTGACGGGTCTGCGCTCTGTATGGCGGCCGCGCCGTGCTTAAACTGCGTCTTGTCACGCGACGATACGCATACCCATGCGGACGTGCCGAGATATATATGTATGTCGCCGTCGGCATTCATTCCCGAGCCTATCGCCGCGCTCTGTACGTCGTCCGAACCGCCGAAGACCGGCGTGTCGGCGGCAAGCCCCATAGCGTCGGCGGCTTCGCTCAAAAGTCCGCCTACGATATCCGTACTCTTGACAAGGGGCGGCAGGCGGTTCATGTCCGTGCCGACGAGTTTGAGTGCGGAGAGCCACTGCTTCTTTTTTAGGTCGAGTCCGTATGACGACGCGCCCGAAAGCTCCGCGACCATTTTTCCGGTGCAGCGGAATTTTAGATACCCGTTGACGTCGAGAAAATATTTTGTATGATTGTAGACGTCGGGACGTTCTTCCTTGACCCATTGGATTTTTGCAATGACGTCCTTGCCCATTATAGGCGTGCCGGCGACGAGCGAAAAAATCGTCTTGCCGCCGAGCTTCTTCATCAGACCGTGCGCTTGTTTTTCGGCTCTTCCGTCCACCCATGTAATGTTGTTGTACAGGGGAGTGCCGTTTTTGTCTACCGGAATGACGCCCATCGATTGAGTCGAAAAGATTATACCCTTTACGGCTTCTTTTGGAATGCCGTTCTCATTGACAAGCTTTTTTGACGCTTTGCATACGGCGTTCCAATAATCTTCCGGATTTTGTTCCACCCATGCGGGGAAGGGGTAGTAGGTCGGATAATCTTCCTTTGACGACGCTACTATCCTTCCGTTAAAATCTATCAAAACGGCTTTGTCCGAGCTTGTACCCATATCGTGGGCAATAATATATTGTGAGTCTTTCATAATAATCCCTATAATGCGTATACCTATACGCCGTTACCGTATCGGTTTATAAGCGATTTATCTTTCGGTCATTTCCGCGCCCTTGATAACGGTTTTGAATACGTTGTCAAATTTTGCGAGTGCTTCCTGTACTACTTCTTCGGTGTCGGCCATAGACGTATAAAGGCGGCTTCCCGCTAAGGTGACGATGCCGTTAGCCATGTATGCCGCGCCCATTCTCTCCATAGCCGTCTTTCTCTGCATTACGTTGTCCTTGTTTTTTAAGAGTTTGAGCAGCGAAGCGATTTTGACAGGCGAAGAAACGTCGAAAGCCATTGCGCCGGAGCATTCGAGATGAATGATAGAGCCTTGATTGAAGCAGACAAAAGGCAATTCGTATTTTTTGATAAGGGCTTTGATACCCGACGCCAAATTGTCTCCGGCAATACCGGCTTTTTCGCAGGCGTTTGTGCGCTCTATCTCCTTGATTGTGTAATAACCTGCGAGAGACGACAGCGGATTTGCGGCAAGCGTGCCGCCGATATATGCTTTTTTGCTTCCGCTTTGAAGTCCCGCCGCGAGAGTTTTGCTTATTATCTCTCTCGAACCGCCTATGCCGCCTGCCGCAGGATAGCCCCCTGCGATAATCTTGCCGAAGATTGTAAGGTCGGGCTTGACGCCGAAGTAACCCTGCGCGCCGCCTAAGCCGATGCGGAAGCCCGTCACTACTTCGTCAAAGACGAGCAGGCATTTGTATTTGTCGCAAAGCTCGCGGACGCCCTTATTGTAATCGAAGTCCACGGGACGCGTGCCGCTCTCCGGTCCTATCGGCTCGACGATGACGCACGCCGTACCGCCCCTTACGAGATTAAACATCAAAGCGTGTTCGAGAGCTTTGAGATTGTTCGGCGGTACTTCGCGTGTTAAAGACGTGGTGCGCACCGGTATGCCGTGAGATTCGAGTCTGCCCGAACCGGGGACTTTTTGTCCGTAGACCATGTGGTCGGACCAGCCGTGATATGCGCCGCCGACCTTGACGACGTTCTTTTTCTTGGTATAAAGGCGTGCGGCGCGGACGCCCGCCATGACGGCTTCCGTACCCGAGCCGAGCATACGGAACATCTCGACCGCCGGCATATGGCGGTTGATTTCACGCGCCAGCAAAAGCTCCGCTTCGTGAAACAGTCCCGTGACGGGGCCGCAGGTATTTAAAAGCTTCTCGACTTCGCGTCTGACGGCCGGGTAATTCGAGCCTAAGATAGTAGGGCCGCCCGCTTGCAAAAAATCGATGTATTTGTTGCCGTCCGCATCGTAAAGGTACGCGCCTTCGGCTTTTTCAAAGCAAAGGGGGAACGGATAGTTAAAGGCGAGATTGTGCTGTACGCCGTTGGGAATGTATTGCTTAGCCTCGTCGTACAGGGCTTTTGATTTTTGGCATTTTTTGCCGTAGTAGTTGTCCAAAATATCCTTCAAGGCTTCGTCGGATATGCACCATATCGGTTGGCTTGTGAGATTTTTCAGCTCCGCATTGATAGCGGCGGCGTCTTCCCATTTGCTTATCGAATAACCGTTGCTCATATTGTTTTACTCCTTATTGTTTTTTAAATTAGATTTGCAGCCTAACTTAGGCGGAGATTTTTTGGATTTTTGGGTTAGACAAGGCGCATTTGACGACGCGTAGCATCGCTACATTAGGAAAATGCAACGATGTATAATCCTAAAAGACGAAATAGATACCGCCGTCTAAGTTAGGATACAAGTCTATTGATGAAAAAACCGAAAAGCCGCTCTCCTGATAGAAAGGGTTTTCGGTTTTGACGTTCGGTTTATTTTTTTATATCAAGAGAATCGATGTATTTGTTTATACAGTTTTTGATTGCCTGAATATCGCTTATATTTTCTCCGCGCAGGAGATTGCAATAAATCAGCCCGAAATACAAGCCGGTCAGCGTCGCATACATCTCGTGGATAGTCAAGTTGTCGTTAAGCGGCGGATGTGCGTAGACGAGATGAGCCGAAATTACTTCTTCGAGCTTGATAAAGTATTGAATAGGGGCTTTTTTGAAAAGCAGACCCTTTATCAAAAGCTCCACAAAGGTTTTCGGGTATTTTGTCGTGTCGTCCACAAGCTTAGAAAATAACCCCTTTAACAGCTTATCCGGCGGCAAATCGCTCTCCTGCAAGGCGTTTATCGTCTCCAACAGGTCTTCGGCTTCTCTGTCGGCAAGCTCTGCATACAGCTCGTCAAGCGAAGCAAAGTGTGTAAAGAAGGTCGACCGCGCTATGCCCGAATCGGCGGCGATGTCGTCGATGGTGGTATTAGATACGCCGTTTTGCTCGAAAAGGTTTTTTGATACATGAAGAATTTGTAAATGTGTGCTTAAACGCTTTTTGCCTTTTGTTTTTTCCATATATATATAATACCATAAATATTTGCGGCTGTAAAGTGAGTTTGAGAATAAAATGTACGAAAGTGTATTTTGAGAGGCTTTTAAGTGTTTTTGCTTTGCAAGTGGTTTTTTCAAATACATTATAGGAGTTGTTTGCGGGCGCGTGCCTGCGCTGTCTCCGCTATTCTGTAAAGTCAAGATAATTTAAAAAAATTTATTCCTATAAATCAATTGACAAACAAATCAGGTTTGGTATATAATCTATTTAGATATAAAAATAAATAAAATAGCGTTACAGATTAGATATGGCGACAATTTGGTTTGTACGCATAAAATATCGGAGATTGCGGTATATGTCAAGAAATCGTGAAAGGACGTTAGTCCCCAATTTTATTATCAAGAGCAGGTTTGTAATAATAGCCTTATATATTTTTATGGCGGCTTTCTCCGTATGGGCGATGAGCCGCGTCAATATCAACTATAATCTTGCCGGATATCTGCCTGATGACTCCGATACGCGTGCCGCGATAGACATAATGGAAGAAGAATTCGGGCTTTCGGGACAAGCGGAGATAATGATACGGACGGTGACGGTCGAAGAAGCCTTGTCGCTCAAAAAGCGCATAGAAGCCTTAGACAATGCCGTTATGGTGACATTTTTTAACGACCCGTCGTATTTTTATGATACCGACGGCAACGGCGTAGGCGACGCGCTCTTTAAAATCGTCATTGACGGCGACGATTATTCGGCTAACGCCGAAGGGCTGATAGCCGATTTAAAGGAAGAATTTAAGCTCTATGACATTGCGCTCAACGGACAGGCGGTCAGCAATCTGGATTTGAAAAACCGCATATCGGGCGAAATGACAATCATGTTTATCTTAGCCATAATTATTGTCGCGGCGGTCTTGATTTTTACGTCGAAGTCGCTGTTAGAACCGATAATCATAGGCGCGGTCATAGGCATATCGGTCCTTATCAATCTCGGCTCGAATATGTTTCTCGGAGAAATTTCTTACATAGTCAAATCTATCGCGGCGATACTTCAAATGGCTCTCGCCATGGATTATTCTATCGTGACAATGCACAATTATAAGGAAATCAAGGAGCATGAGCCGAATGCAAAAATCGCTATGGCTAAGGCTCTCAAAAAGTCGTTCTCGGTCGTTTCGGCAAGCTCGCTGACGACGATAGCTTCGCTTTTTGCCATAGTATTTATGACCTTTAAAATAGGCGCGGATATAGGCGTCGTCATGATAAAAGCTCTTGTAATAAGCGTACTGACGGTCTTTCTGTTGATGCCGGGACTTATCGTGCTTTTAAATAAGTCTATCGAAAAATTCAAATTCGAGCCTTTAAAATTATTCAGGTCCAAAAAACCCAAGACAAATAAAGGCACTTATGTAAAGTTTTTGAATAAGACAAAAAAAATCGTACCGTTGGTCATGCTTGTCATCGTAGCCGGGTGCTTTGTCCTGCAATCGCAGTTAAAATATGAATTTTTGGAAGAAAACAAAAAAAGAATACCGAACGACGTCGTAACGACCTTCGGTCCGAGCGTTCAGGTCTACATGACCCTGCCTAAGGCTCAAAGCCAAGCGGATTATGATAAACAAATAAGACTGACCGAAATGCTCCTTAGATATTACAACGAGTCGGGCGAGAAAATGGTCAAGGACGTCCTGTCGTACCCGACGACGGTAGCGCGTGAAATGACGTCCGACGACGCGGCGCGGCTCATGAATATCGACCCTGCCTTAATGAGCCAGCTTTTCGGGACTTACTATCTCGAAAACGGTATGCTGCAAGAAAACCGCATAAGCATGAAGAGCTTTTTGGATTTTGCGGCGGAGATTATCGAAGGCAAAAGGCAAATATCGGCATCGGCGGACATTGCGTCGGCGATATCGGGCAGTGCCGAATATATCCTGCTTTTAAATTTTTTGCTTAAATCGTCCGACACCGCGATGACGGCGGCGGAGCTGACGGCATTTATAAAGGACACGGGCGAGTACGGCGTCGATATAGACGCGGAAGCTTTTAAGGACTATATAATTCAGCTTTACGGAATGAAATATTACGACGAGTATCCGCTTGAATTGGGCAAAATGACGCTCAAAGAATTTTTGAATTATACCGAAGGGCTATTGACGGGCAAAATCAATTCGGGAATAGATTTGTCGTTTTTGGACGAAAACACACGCGCCGTCATAATAGCCTTTACGACTCTCGTCAACAACTTAGACCGACCGCTAACCGCAGACGCGATGTTCGATATGCTCATAAGCTTAGAGAGCCTTTTGGGTATCGACATTTCGGGTTACAGAGAATATATATACATTCTCTACGGCAATTACTTCTTCGGGCAGGGAACGTATAAGCTACCTTTGGACGGGCTTGTCAAATATATCTTTAAGCTTTTGGAAGGCGGCGGAATAATTTCCTTGGACGGCGTGATAAGCGCGGAAGACGGAGAGAATATATTGCGCTTAAAGGGCTTGATAGACGCGTTGGACACGCAAAATTCTGCGGAAGATTTTTTTGAAGCCATGGCTAGGCTGGCTTACTTAGCTCCGGGTCTTGACATAAGCGAGCTGTATATACGTCAGCTTTACGGAAATTATCTGTACAAAAACAACGGAGCGGCATTGCCGCTAATGAGCGTGGAAGAATTTATTCTGTACGCCGACGGTATCGCGTCGTCGGAGTTTGCAGACCTTATAGAAGATTCCTTAAAGAGCCAATTATCGCTTGTAAAATATTTTATGTCGGAAGCCTTGCCGACCTATACGGACGCGGTGCAATTCTTTGACTTGCTCAACAGCCAGGCGGCAAAGGACATCGTAGGCGACGTTACTTTGACGCAGACGCATATCAATATTATTTACGCGCTGTACACGGAGAAATATAACCTATACGACGGTACAAGCGGAGTATATGCGGATTTTGATATCGCGGCGAGAGTCGAAGGTCTTTATATCAACACGGCGACCTTTATAGACTTTTTAGCGGAAAAAGCTCCTATTCTACTCGGAATAGACGCAAGCGACATCAATCTGCTCAAGCTCTTCGGCAGTACGTCTACTTATTATACCTACGGGGAAATGTCGGCTTATTTAAACGGTATATTCGCTTTAGCCTCTATTCTTTTTGTAAATTTGCGCAATATCGAATTAGACGAACCGACGACCTTATTACTGTACAAATTATATCATTTTGAAAAAAATCCCGCGTTCAACTACAATCCTACGACGGCTATTCCGACGCACACATTGATGAGCGCAAGCGCGCCGGCTGCGGACGTCATAGCCTTTACCGCAAGGCTGTTGAACGGCGACCCGTCAAAGGGTTATTATGATTCTTCAATATACAACGCTACGGTAGCGTCGTATATCGAAGACGCTTCGTATGTAGACACGCTTATCGGGATAAGCGAAGCGTATGCCGCCTATACCGACGGACAAGGATACTCGTATACGGATATTACGGATATACTGCAAGGCATTTCGGAGAAGGTCGGCATGACGACCGCTATCGACGTCGGACTGAGCGAACAGGTCTATATAATGTACGATACCGAATACCGCCCGAACGGAATATCGAGCGGAGAATATAAAATACAAGGCAGAGAGTTTATAAGCTATCTCGCCGATATAATAGGCGCGGACGAAGGCTTTTTGGGCGCGGCTATCGCCGGTGTCCTGAACGGCGGCGGCATGGACGCTCATCAAGCCGAAAGATTACTCAGAGCCTTCACGGGAGAAATCTCCCTTGACTACTCCGAAACGGCAGAGCTTTTGACGGGCATTATGTCGGCTTCGGCTTTTGACGCCGACCTTATCAAGCAAGCGTATATCCTGTATTTTATACAGGAAAGTCCGTCGGAAGCGGCATTCTTGGAAGGAGTTATGAGCCTGACGGAATTTGGCGCGTATATGCAAAGCGTGACCGACGAATCGGATGCGGAATATATCAAGCTCATCTCGGACTTTTTGGGGTCGGACGCCGCCGCCTTAAACGGAGCGTTCGGTATGCTCGAAACGGTCGGTATCAAAAAAGACCTCGCTATGAGCGCGGCGGACTTGACGGGCTTTATAGCCGAGCTTACGGCCGCTTCGGGTGTGAACGGCGTTGCCTTCTCTGCGGAAGAAACCAAAACCGTCTACATCATGTACGCGATACGCAACGGTCTTGTTCCGGTCAGCGTGTCGAGAAACGCCTTGAAGTATACGATATCCGAAATGCTTCTCTATATGCAGGCACTGTCGGACGACGCCTCCGATACTTACAGCGCGCTGATATCGCGAATCGCCGCCGACGCTTTTGCAACGATAGCCGACGACGGGTCGGGAGATACCTTGTATACGCCGAATCTGTTTGTGCTGTTGTCGGCAATCAATGATTTTCACAGCGTTTATGTGAGCGCAAGGACATATGATTATGAACGGCTTTCCGCCGTTATAAGCGGCTGCTTGGACACCGTGTCGGGGGAATTGACGGCTTTGACCGACGGAGCAGGGCTGACATTAGACGCGTCGCTCATTGAGCAGGTATATGTAAAATATTTTGTCGATTACGGCAGATTTGAAGCGTTGCCGATAAGAGTTTCTGAGATAATAGATTTTACCCTTTCGCTAACCGAAAGGCCGCTCATATCGGATTTTATATCGGACGAACATACCGAAACGCTTACGGCGTACAAGGAGCAGCTGGCGATAGGCGAAAAAATGTTTAACGGCGAAAACTTTTCGCGCATGATTTTTGTCCTGAACGTCAAGGACGGCTCGCCCGAAGGCTTTGCCTTTGTCGATACGATGCGCAACATCGCGGCGATAGTCTACGGTGACGAAGAGATATATCTCGCAGGCAATCTGGTGGGGCTAAAAGATATCGGTACGGCTTTTGAATTTGATATCATGCTGACGACGGTAATATCCATTCTCTTTATCCTTTTGGTGGTCATGCTCACTTATCGTTCGCTTTTGCTTCCGTTTATCATAATGCTTGTCATTCAAAGCTCCGTCTGGATATCCTTCTCGGTCAATACCTTGACCGGTTCGCCGATGTTTTTTATGGCGTATATCATAGCAAGCTGTATACAAATGGGGGCGACTATCGATTACGGAATAATACTGTCGAGCAACTATATCGAACAGCGAAAGACAAAGCCTAAGCTCGAAGCTCTTTCGGCGGCTCTAAAATCGGCAATCGGACCTATCATGACGTCGGGCTTGGTCTTAATCATAGCCGGAATCACAATAGGCACAATATCCACCTCGGTCGCCGTCTCGTCAATCGGCAATCTCCTGTGGCGCGGAACGCTCGTATCGCTGATAACCGTCCTGGCAGTCCTGCCGCAAATACTCCTGCTCACCGATAAATATATCGAAAAAACTACGCTAAAAGCAAGGTTTTTTAAGAATAAGGCTTTGCAGAGCGGAGAGAAATAGACGGATAAACGAAACAGGGAAGTCGGCGAATACAAATGGCTTACGCAAAATAATAAACCCGAACAAAATCGAATTCCGCAAGCAACGTTTGCGGAATTTTTATCTGCGGAGCAAAATCGAATTTTGCAGGCGGTGTTTGCGGAATGCGGTCGTAAAAAATCCGTAAAAACCGACGATGTTTTAGATAAGCTTTGTCAATGCCGTTGTATTCTTCGTAAAATTGTGGTACAATAAAAACAGCGGAATAAGATAGTAAGGGGGGATTTTATATGGCGAACATAAAACCGATATCGGATTTGCGTAATTACAATACGGTACTCAAAGATTGCGTCGCGGGCGCGCCGGTGTATTTGACAAAAAACGGCAGGGGTCGTTTTGTCCTTTTGGATATAGCGGAATACGAACAAGACCAAGCGGAAAAGGCTCTTTTTGCCCGAATCGCCGAAGCGGAGACGCGTGTGCAAAACGGCGAAGCTACACTCACGCTTGACGAATTGAAAGCCAAGCTCGGTATATGAAAAATGTTTTGATTATCAATCCGCAGGTCTATGACGATTTAAAAGCGATAAAGGACTTCATCTCCCGTGACGACCCCGTACAAGCGGAAAAGGTCGTCGGGGCTATTCTCGACGCTATCGAAAATATCGCCGATATGCCAGAAAGCGGTGCAAACCTGCAAAATAAACTCAAACAAAAAACCAAATACAAATACATTCTAACCTATCGAAATTACGCGACCCTGTACTATATAGGCAAGGACGCGATTTACATCACTCTCGTTCTGAATACGGCAAGGGATTTGTCGGCATTAAAATTGCTTGCACCAAAAGCAGATAAAGAAAAGAATTAAGATAGTAGATTAGTCGCGGCGGCTTTTTCGGCAAGTGTTAGTCATGCGAAACTAAAAGTATAAACAACGGCGGGCAAATGCTTGCCGTTTTGCATTATGCCGAATAATACGCTGTTTCTATTATGCGGAATTTTTGCAGGTTGCGCCTGCAAAATTCGGTTTTTTACAAACTCCGCATTAAAAACGTCTCAAACTCTGCATTAAAAACGTCTCAAACTCTGCATTGTGCTTGACAAATTCGTTTTTTGGGTATAATATATATGGGAAAGTCGCTGATGACGTGACTGAAATCTACGGTTTTCGGGATAATGGGGGAATATTTCTATGGATAGCTATTTACCGCGTCTAATCGACGCCACGATACAAAGCTCGCTAAAAGAGGTCGGGTGCGTTGTAGTCGAAGGACCAAAATGGTGCGGAAAGAGTACGTCGGCAAAATTGTTTGCAAAAACGATTGTTGAGTTGCAATGGCCGCCTACATTTAATCAATACAAAATTTTTGCTTCGACGGGCGACGCGGCGTTGCTTACAGGCGAAACGCCGCTAATGTTCGACGAATGGCAGGCAATACCGGAGCTATGGAATTATGTGCGTGCCGAAGTGGACAGGCGCGGCGGTAAAGGACAATTTATTCTTACAGGTTCGGCAAAACCCAAAGAAGACAAAAACCGTCACAGCGGAACGGGCAGAATGAAAAGGGTGGTAATGCGCCCAATGTCAATGTGGGAGTCGCATGACTCGGATGGTACGGTTTCGCTCGAAGCTTTATTTGACGGGTCGGCAAGCGCATCGGGACGCGCTAAGCACAACTTAACCGATATAGCGAAAATCGTATGCCGCGGCGGTTGGCCGGCGGCGGTGACCGAAGCCGACCCTGTCGTCGCGATGACATCGGCGGTAAACTACGTGGATGCGCTTGTAACGGAGGATATCGTAGAGATTGATGAAATCAAGCGCGACCCGGCTCGCGCAAGGGCTATACTGAGAGTTTACGCAAGGAATATTTCGCAAGGCACGCGTATAGGTACGCTTCTCTCCGACGCGGAAATGAAAGGAACGGTAGCCGACCCGCGCACCTTTGATTCTTATGTGAATGCCTTTAAGAAGCTGTATGTGATAGAAGACGTGGCGGCGTGGTCACCGTATCTGCGCTCAAAGGCGGCTCTGCGCACGACTGACACACGCCAATTTGTAGACCCTTCCGTGGCGGCGGTGGTTCTTGGTGCGACATCGACAGACATTATGAAAGACCTCAATACGTTCGGCTTTTTATTTGAGTCGATGTGTATCCGCGACCTAAGGGTGTATTCACAACGATTAGGCGGAACGGTGTATAACTACCGCGATTCAGCAGGGTTAGAAACCGATGCCGTCATTCACTTGAACAACGGGAAATGGGGAGCGATAGAGATTAAGCTTGGCGGCGATAGCGCGGTTGCGCTCGGGGCGAAGCACCTGCTCCAATTGCGGGAAAAAATCGACACGGAGCAAATGAATCCGCCGTCGTTTTTGCTTGTGCTTACCGCGACCGGTTACGCCTACCGTCGTCCAGACGGCGTGTATGTCTTACCGATAGGGTGCTTAAAGGACTAAAATTAATAGACGGTGTCTACGGATTTCATGCCCACAGTGTAAAGCAAAATTTTGCAGACACATACGGGGAACGGTACTTTGTTTTGTCAAAATCGTACTGAACGGAAAGCCGCTATAAAAACGACAATCAAACAAAATAACGACGGATTTTTGACGGCATCCGTTGTTTTTTTTATAAGGACGCTTGTTTTTGCCGTTATTGTTATGTGTCCTTAAAAAAGCGGCGGCGGTGCGAAAAAATTGAAATGGGAGGTCAATATCCTTGATTTTTTTGCGGAAATGAATTATTATATTATAGTCGGAATATTTGTTTTTTTAAGACAAAGGCGTTCGCGGACGGTTTTTTGACAAGCGTACAAGACGATAAAAAATGCTGTGTCGGTTAAAAATCCGCACGAAAACAGGACAGAGAAGCGATAAAAGGTAAAATCCGCATATAAAAAATGCGGCGAACAAAATAAATTTAACAAAATTTGAATAGAGATACGGAATTACGGATTTCGGAGGTATAAATGGATAAGATAAAGATTTTGGAGAGCAATTCGGACAGGGTGACCGAAGCGTCCAAAAAAATCAGGAGCTTTTTGAGCGGACTGTTGGACGAGAAGAGCCTTATCGAGACGGATATTTTTCTCGCCGGAACAAATTTTTTGGACGGAACGGACGCACTCGGCGAAGGCGTTATCACCGGATATGCGTCTATCGACGGCATTCCGGTCTATCTTTTTGCTCAAAATTCGGAGCTTTTGTCGGGTTCTCTCGGCAAGGCGCACGCCGATAAGATTGCAAAAAATATTTATGCGGCGGACAAAGCCGGCATACCTTTTATATCTATCATAGATTCGGCGGGCGCACGGATAGGCGAGGGCATAAGCGTCAGCGAAGGCTACGCCAAGATAATCAAAGCGGCTAACGACATATCGGGGAGCGTTCCCCATATCGCCGTCGTCAAAGGCAATTGCGTCGGAATGATGAGCGTCTTTGCCGATACCGCCGACTTTGTTTTTGCCGATGAAAAAGCCAAGCTGTCGGTCGCATCTCCGCTCGTCGCGGCGGCGTCGTCAAAGACCTCCGCAGACGCGCTTTCGGCAAAAAAAATTGCCGAAAAAACCAACGGCATATCCTTCCTTTACAAGACGGCGCAGGAGCTTAAAGACAATTTGAGCGGACTGCTCGCACTGCTTCCGAGTGCCGGATATATCGCGTCGGATGATTATACCGACGATATCAACCGCGAAACGCCGACGCTAAACGAAGCCGCCGATGCGGAAAGCCTGTTTAAAGCCGTCATAGACGACGCAAAATATACGGAAGTATATGCGGACTACGCAAGGGAAGTCAAGTGCGTTCTCGGCAAGATAGCCGGAATCACGGCGGCATTTATAGCCTTCGACCCTAAGGTCAACAAATTTGTCACGGCGGACGGACTCAAAAAAGCGTCGAAATTTATATATACCGTTTCGGCATTCGACATTCCTTTGGTCAATTTTGTCGATTGCAAGGGCATAGAGCCGTCGGTAGAGAGCGAATACGGCGGAGTGGCGGGCGCGGCGTCCGCGCTTTTGAGCAATATCGCCATCTCCGAAAACATCAAAATATCGGTCATCACGGGCAATGCGATAGGCTATGCTTACAGCGCGTTTGCGGCTAAGGAGCTGGGCTACAATTATGTCTTTGCGACGGTAGACAGCGTAATCTCTCCCGTCAATCCCGAGACGGCTACCGTCTTATTCTATGACGAAGAACTCAAAAAAGCCGCCGACCCGATAAAAAAGAGAGAAGAACTCAACAAAAAATACGCCGAAGAGTCGGCTAATCCTTATATAGCGGCAAAGAACGGCTATGTGGATAATATCATCGAGCCGGCACTTATCAGACCTTATCTTGCCAGTGTGCTGCTCATGCTGACAAATCAATAGGCTTGTACTTAAAAGGGGGTCGTATTATGGGATTGGGTAACATTTTGTCGGAGATGAGCTTCGGCGGCAGCGTAGCGGTTGTAATACTCGGCATATTTCTTGTTTTTCTCGTTCTGCTTTTGCTCGTCTACGTCGTAAAGGGCTTTAAGGCTCTCGAAAGCAAATTGTCGGTCTTGCAAATCGGAGCAAAAGCCAAAAAAGAAGCCTTAAACGCGGCGGAAGAGAGAAAAATACTCGCACCGGCACAAGAGCGCGCGCTCTTGACGCAAGGCGAAGGTGCGGTTGACCCGTCGGTAATCGCCGCAATTACGGCGGCGGTCGCTTTGATGAGCGAAGAACGTTTCGGCGTAAATTCCAAATCTAAATTTGTTGTCAGAGATATTCGTAAGCTCGTATAATTTTAAATCATTATTATCTTAAAAAAATACAGAAAAACAATATAAGCGAGGTATAAAATGCGCAGATTCAATATAACCGTTGACGGTAAGGCATATCAGGTAGAGGTAGACGAAATATCCGGCGGCGCGCCGTCGGCAGCTCCTGCTGCCGCTCCTGCACCTGCGGCTTCGGCAGCTCCTGCGGCTTCGGCAGCTCCGAAAGCGGCAGCTCCCGCTCCGGCAGTCCCTAAGGCAGCCCTTCCCGATGACGGCGTAAAGATAAATTCGCCTTTGCCGGGAATGGTTTTGAGTTTAAAGGTTCAGAGCGGAACGACCGTCAAAAAAGGACAGACAATCCTTGTCATCGAAGCCATGAAGATGGAAAACGACATCGCAAGTCCTGCCGACGGCGTGATAACCTTTGCAATAGCGCAAGGTGAGAACGTCGCTCAAAATCAGCTTATCGCCGTAGTAAAATAATACCGCTTATGCGGTGAAGTAAAGCAAAGCGGCGGCGGAATTGTCTTTAAAGGCATTCGGCGGACGTTATCGTTTTATAAGGAAAACTATATGGAAGAAGTGTGGAATACGATAAAAGATATGCTTGTAAATCTCTGGAACAGCACGGGATTTATGGCCGGTACTGCGGACGAACCGTTGTATCTAAATTTTATCATGATAATTTTGGCTTGCGGACTTTTGTATCTTGCTATTGTCAAGAAATTCGAGCCGTTACTGCTTTTGCCGATAGCCTTCGGTATGCTGCTCATCAATATTCCGGGGGCGCACGACGTCCTGATGAAAGAACCCGAGGTCGAGATAACAAGCCTTGCCGAAGGTCTTAATTCGATAAAGACAATCGGTATCGGCGGTTTTTTGTACTACATTTATCAAGGCGTACAGCTCGTCATCTTTCCCCCGATTATCTTTCTCGGTATAGGCGCAATGACCGATTTCGGTCCGCTGATAGCCAACCCTAAGAGTCTTATTCTCGGAGCTGCGGCACAGATAGGTATATTTCTCACGCTCTTTATCGGTCTTATACTCTTCAAATATATCGACGTTTCCGACCCCGAAAAATTCGCGGCGTCGGTCGCCATTATCGGCGGCGCGGACGGCCCGACCGCTATCTACGTCACATCGCAGTTAGCTCCTGAAAGCGTCAGCATTATAGCCATAGCGGCATATTCCTATATGGCTCTCATTCCTATAATTCAGCCGCCTATCATGAAGCTCTTTACGACAAAGGAAGAGCGTCTGATAAAAATGACCGCGCTCAAACCCGTGTCAAAACGCATGAAGATTTTCTTTCCGATAATAGTCACCGTCGTCTGCGGCATAATCCTGCCGGCGGCGATACCGCTCGTCGGAATGCTCATGCTCGGCAATCTCTTAAAAGAATCGGGCGTCGTAGAACGGCTTTCAAAGACCGTGCAAAACGAATTAATCAATATCGTAACGATATTTTTGGGCATAGTCGTAGGCTCGAAGGCTTACGGCCCTACATTCTTAAAGCTTGACTCCCTTATGGTTATATTTCTCGGGCTATTCGCCTTTATGGTGGCTACGTCGTCGGGCGTATTGATAGCAAAATTTATGAATCTCTTTTCAAAAAACAAAATCAATCCGCTTATAGGAGCTGCCGGAGTTTCGGCAGTGCCTATGGCGGCAAGGGTCGCCCAGATGGTAGGGCAAAAGGAAGACCCGTCCAACTTTTTACTTATGCACGCTATGGGTCCTAACGTCGCCGGAGTCATCGGCTCGGCGGTCGCCGCAGGCATACTTTTGGCGGTCTTCGGCGGCTAAGCAAACGCCGCTTGCACGGTATCTACATAAGACGACAATCGACAATCGAAAAAAAGGCAGGGTATATAAATGGCAAAAAAAGTTTTGATTACGGAAACAATTTTGAGAGACGCGCATCAGTCGCAGGCGGCGACGCGTATGTCGATAGACGATATGCTTCCCGTCGCGGAGAAGCTCGACCGAGTGGGATATTATTCCTTGGAGATGTGGGGCGGCGCGACATTCGATAGCTGTCTGAGATTTTTGAACGAAGACCCGTGGGAAAGACTGAGAATTTTGCGTAAGGCTATGCCTAATACAAAATTTCAAATGCTGCTGCGCGGTCAAAACATTCTCGGCTACAAGCATTACGCCGACGACGTTGTAGACAAATTCGTCCAAAAAAGCATAGAGAACGGCATAAACATCATCAGAATATTCGACGCGCTCAACGATACGCGCAATATGGAAAGGGCGATGAAGGCCTGCAAGCTGTACGGCGGCATAACCGAAGCGTGTATAAGCTACACGACAAGCCCCGTGCATACGCGCGAATATTTTATCAATCTTGCGTGCGAACTCGAAAAAATGGGTGCGGACACGATAGCCGTCAAGGATATGGCAAATCTCCTTCTCCCTTACGAAGCTTACGAGCTGATAAAGGGAATGAAAGAAAAAATCAAAGTACCTATACATCTTCACACCCACAATACGTCTGGAACGGGCGACATGACCTATCTCAAAGCCATCGAAGCCGGTGTCGATATCATCGATACCGCCCTTTCGCCATTAGGCAACGGCACGAGCCAGCCGGCGACCGAGCCTATGGTGGCGACGCTCAGGGGGACTCCTTATGACACGGGGCTTGATCTCTCTCTGTTGAGTGAAATAGCAGTGCATTTCCGCAAGGTGGCGGACAGACTCAAAAAGGAAGGCTTTTTGAGCGACAAGGTTTTGCAGGTAGACGTCAACGCGCTTATCTATCAAGTACCGGGCGGAATGCTGAGCAACCTTATCAGTCAGCTCAAAGAGCAGAACGCTTCCGACAAATATCTCGAAGTTTTAGAAGAAGTGCCGCGTGTCCGCAAGGATCTCGGATATCCGCCGCTCGTCACCCCGACAAGCCAGATAGTCGGTACGCAAGCGGTGTTAAACGTCATCAGCGGCGAACGCTATAAGCTTGTGACAAAAGAAACGAAGGGCGTCATCAAAGGCGAGTATGGCAGACTTCCCGCCGAGCCGGACCCTGAGATTGTCAAGAAGATACTCGGCGACGAAAAGCGCATAACCTACCGACCTGCCGACGCGCTCAAACCGGAATACGAAAAGTACAAGGAAGAGATAAAGGAATATTACGAACAAGAAGAGGACGTCCTGTCCTACGCGCTCTTTCCGCAGGTGGCTTTAAATTACTTTAAGTACAGACAAGCCAAAAAATACGGCGCGGACAGCGTACTCGGCGACAAAAAGAATCTCATTCATCCGGTTTGATTTTAGCTAAAAAACATTTAAAGACAAGGCGGCGAGCCGTATAATACCGGCGGTGTGTATTTTTTAGCCGATAATTATTGCTAAGGCGGCGAATATCCGCGCCAAAAAAGGTCAAAACGGCTTGTTTTCGCGTTAATATATAAAAATATTGTTCAAATTGCTTGTTTTGTCGAACAATTTGTGTTAAGATAGTAGGGTTGTTTATTATGTACTTATATTGTTTGGGGGCTTTATAATGAAAAATATTTTGTCGGCCGCTTTGACGATACCTTATTCGGTATGGAGCGTGCTTTATCCGGTGCTTATGATACTGATGGTTGTATTGTCGATATTTATGATAATACTCGTACTCAGTCAGGACGGAAATACCGCCGACCTCGGAGCGATTTCGGGGAATACGGAAACCTTTTTGGGCAAAAATAAAGTCAAGACGAGAGAAAGCAAATTTAAGCGCAGAACGATTTATGTCGGCATAGCCTTGCTTGTTACATCGATTGCGTTCTTTATCGTTTGGACTCTTTCGGAATAAAAAACATTGTTTTTATCAATAAGGCTTAGGGGCGAATCTCTAAGCTTATTTTTTTGAAGCGGAAATTTTGCAAAATGCCTTTTTAAAGCCGTATGCAAAACCGACCGCTTTTATATCGGCTCCGGTCAAAGATAATTATATAATAAACGCAACTACGGTTTATAAGGAAAAATCAATGAACTTCAAGACAAAACTATTTGAGCGGATAAACGCGCTCAATCTCAACGGATTTAACGAAAAACAGCTTTTTGTAAGACTGAGCGTTCATTCGGGCTTTGAAAAAACGGAAATAAAAGATGCCCTTAGAGAACTGATAAAAGACGGCGTACTGATACTCGGCGGCGACTCCAAATATTATACGCCCGAAGCTATCGGCGCGGTAAAGGGCGTTTTGCAGGGTAACAAGCGCGGCTTTGCTTTTTTTATTCCCGACGGCGGCGGCGGCGACGTCTTTGTTCCGCATTCAAATCTCAAAGGCGCGCTTCACAAGGATAGAGTTTTTGTCAAGGTCAAGGTCGAAAAGGACGGCAAAAACAGACGCGAAGGCGAGGTGCTTTCCATACTCGAAAGGGGTATGAAAAAGGTCATCGGCACTTTCAAAAAAGAAGAGAACTGCGCTTTTGTCATACCCGACGACAAGGATTATTTTAACGACGTCTTCATACCCGCAAACAAGTTTCGCGGCGCACAGGACGGTTATAAGGTCGTAGCGCGCATTACCGACTTCGATTCCGGCAAAAATCCCGAAGGAGAAGTGGCGGAAATACTCGGAAAGGCAGGCAAGCCGCTGACCGAAGTGCTGGCGATAACGCGCACCTTCGGCTTTTCGGACGGCTTTGATAAGTCGGTAAAACAGCAGGCGGAGCTTATATCCGCTTTGCCGTTATCGTCGGACGGCAGGAACGATTTGCGCGGACTTTTGACCGTCACGATAGACGGCGACGACGCTAAGGATTTGGACGATGCGGTATCGCTCACGCGCTGCGGCGAAGACTATAAGCTCTTTGTGCATATCGCCGACGTGTCGCATTATGTCAAGCATAAGTCGGTATTAGACGACGAAGCCTTTAAAAGGGGAACGAGCCTGTATTTTCCCGGCAATGTAATACCTATGCTTCCGCAGGAGCTGTCCAACGGAATTTGTTCGTTAAACGAAAAGACCGACAGGCTGACCCTTTCGGTAGAAATGCTGATTGACAAAAGCGGCGTCGTCAAGGGTCATAAGATATCCGAAAGCGTCATAAATTCTCATGCGCGCATGACATATAAAAACGTCGCGAAAATACTCGGCGGCGACCCCGAGCTTTCGGAAAAATACAAAGAGATAACCCCTATGCTTAAATCTATGCACGAATTGAGCCTTATACTCAACAAAAGGCGCGTCAACAGGGGTTCGATTTTTTTTGAATCTAAGGAAAGCGTCATCGTCACCGACGACAAGGGGAGAGTGACCGACATAAAGCCTTACGAATACAGCGACGCAAATTCGCTTATCGAGGAATTTATGCTCATCACAAACGAAACCGTCGCGGAATATATCAACCATATGGAATATCCCTTCGTCTACCGCGTCCACGAAACGCCGTCTAATGAAAAAATGGAAGTTTTTAAACAGTTTATGACGGGCATCGGCTTTAAAATCAAGCTCAAAGAAGAGGTCAAGCCGCATGAAATTCAAAAATATCTCCTGCTCGCCGAAGAAACCGAGTATCGCGGTATTGTCAATAAAATCATGCTGCGGTCTATGCAAAAAGCGCGTTACGACATCGTAAACAGGGGACATTTCGGTCTGGCGGCACAATATTACTGCCACTTCACGTCGCCTATACGCCGATATCCCGACCTTGTCGTGCACCGCATAATCAAAATGATGCTCAACGGAGAATTGGGCGGTGCGTCGATAAAAAAAATGACGGCGTTCTGCGCCGAAGCCGCCGTCAATTCCAGCGAAAGAGAAAAAGCCGCCGAAAGCGCGGAAAGACAATGCGAGGATTATTACAAGGCGTACTTCATGGAAGACAAAACCGGAAAGGAATACGACGGCGTGATAAGCTCCGTGACGGCTTTCGGGATATTCGTCGAATTGCCTAACACCGTCGAAGGACTGATTAGAACCGAATGGCTACCCCCCGACGACTACCTGTACGACGAGCGCAAATATAAAATATGCGGCAAAAAACACGGCTATTCTCTCGGCGACAAGATAAAAATAAGGGTTGAAAGCGCGGACAGACTCATACGTCAAGTCAATTTTTCGCCCGTGATAGAATAGAGATATCATGTTACGGCAAAAATTACCGCTAAAATTTCAAAAACGTATTGACTTTGAGGTGAATATATAATATAATATAAAAAGTAATATTTTATTCTTTTGCTTATAACTGATAGTTTCGGGATATATTACGTCAGAAAATATGCCGTAAAATAAGGAACGGTTGCAGCTCTTTGCTTACTCGGAGGAAAACCGCATGAAAAAACTGATATACGCGTTGATTTTTGTCATTGCCTTCGGCACATCGTATTTGTTATTGCCTTATTTCAGAAATATTGACAATCCGAGATTGAGATATGTGTACGCGATAACCGACGCAAGTACAAGTCATATAAGTATACCGTCGGACGCAACGTATTATTACGATGCCGAAAACGGCATCAATTACAGAATTATACGCGCGTCGTCGCTTGACGATACGACGATTTTTACAAAGGTTATGGGCGGTATCGGTTCAGCTACCGTTGTCGGATACGAATTTGTCGCGGGGAGAGATTACATTCTCGCGTCTGACATAAGCTTTCTCGGCAAGGCTCTGAGAAGTACGACGGTCGGCTTGGCTGTCGGGCGTGTATTTAACGGTAACGGTTATAAGATAACAAACGCCGCGATAACCGGCGGCAACGGTATCTTTACCGTCAACAAAGGCAAAATCAAAAATCTCGTTATAGACGCCACCTGCACGGCAAGCGGCTCGGTCATAACGGCTAATAACGAGGGTCTTATAGAGAGCGTTGTAAACAACGCGAATGTGACTGCGTCCACTACGGCTTCTTCGGTCAACGGCGGCTTGGCTGCACTCAACAGCGGCACGATAAGGGATTGCGTCAATCACGGCGATACGACGGGGCAGGGCGGCATAGTCGGCTTTAACTTAGCCGAAGGCAAGATAGAAAATTCTATAAACAACGGCGTCGTAGGCACGTCGCGCTTATATGCGGGCGGCATAGCCGGACGCAACGAAGGAACGATAACGGGCTGTGAAAACTACGGCGACGTCAGCGGCAAAGCGCCGTACGCCGGCGGCATAGCCGGAATATCTATCGGTACGGTATCCGCAAGCGAAAACAACGCTTCGGTCATAGGCGAGTCTGCGGCAGGCGGCATAGCCGGAGTATTTAAAGGCTTGATACAAGACAGCAACAATTACCGTCTTGTCAAAGCGACCGGTACGTCTGGAATAGCCGGCGGCATAGCCGGCAGAACCGATTCGGGAGCGACGGCTGAGAATACGACGATTTCCGGCTGCAAAAACAACGCGGTGGTCATAGGCAATACTTCTAACGGTATATTGGGCAACAAAAGCGACGACAAAGCGACAATAACCGATACCAAAAATTACGGCAGATTAAACGGCAAGACCGAATTGACGCTCAAAATCGACGCGGTATTGGCACAGTTTAAGGTGATAATCTTGGGCGTCGTAGGCGCGCTTCTTATCTTCGCCTTTATATCTATGATAGTAGACCGTGTAAAAATCATCAATAACAGACGCCGCGAAATCGAGTCCGTTCTGTACGGCGCGCAATAATCATTATTGTGCCGAGCGGCATACTTCAAGCGAATAAATTAAGTAGAATAAATATAAATGCGTTTTTTGTTTAATTCAAGAGAAGCTCTTTGCAAAAGTCCTTTCGGTGCGGTTCGCATATACAGTTCGGTAAGGTTTAACTTTCCTTTTGAAGCCGACGCGGAAAGCATCATATACGGAGTCAGTCTTATAGTCAAAAAATACACCGGCGAAACGGTCAAGCTACCCATGAGCCTAATGACCGCCGATAAAGTTTTTTTTGAATTTTCGACAGATTTAATCCTCTCGGAAGAGGGGATTTATTTTTATTATTTTGAAATTTATACGGGTAGCGGAACGGTCTTTTGCGGGCGCGGAAAGGGCGGCGCAGCCGTTTGTGCGTCAGAGCCGCCCGCCGAACAATGGCAGCTCACCGTCTACGGCTCTTATCCCGAAAAGCCCCACCCTTTGTCCGGCGGTATAATCTACCATGTCTTTGCCGACAGATTTTGCAAGGGCGGATATTTGCCGTCTTCCGTCAAAAAACATTCCGTCTCAAAGGAATGGAACGAGCTTCCTACCGTCGCCGACCCCGACGGCGTTTTTCGCGCTAACGATTTTTACGGCGGTAATCTGCGCGGTATTGCGGATAAGCTCGACTATATCGCGTCGCTCGGAGTAAACGCGATATATCTTTCGCCGATATTTGAAGCGGCGTCAAATCACAGATACGATACGGGCGATTATTTTAAGATAGACCCGATGCTCGGCGACGAAAAGGAGCTAAAAAATCTGATTGACGAAGCCGATAAACGCGGTATATATATCATGATGGACGGCGTATTCAATCACACGGGAGCGGACAGCCGATATTTTAACAAATTCGGAAATTATGATACCGTCGGAGCGTATCAGAGCGCGGCGTCGGAGTATTATGATTGGTATACCTTCAAAAAATTTCCGGACAAGTACGATTGCTGGTGGGGCATAACGGTTGTGCCGACCCTGAACAAATCGCATTCGGGCGTGAGAAAGCTTGTCGGAGATGTCGTTTCAAAATGGATATCGTTCGGAATAAAGGGTCTAAGGCTCGACGTCGCCGACGAATTGCCTAAGGATTATATTTACGATATAAGGCGGACGGTCAAGAGCCTGTACGCGGATTCTTATCTCTTGGGCGAAGTCTGGGAAGACGCTTCAACAAAGGTCAGCTACGGCGTTATGCGTCCGTATTTGCTCGGCAGTCAGCTTGATTCGGTCATGAATTATCCTTTTAAAGAAGCGATACTCGGCTTTGTCAAAAACGGCGATAAAAACGGCTTGACCGAAACGGTTATGAGCCTTCTCGAAAATTATCCGCCTTATGCAGTTTCGCTGCTCATGAATATCATCGACACCCATGACACCGTTAGAGCCGTCAATTATTTTCTCGATATCGACGTGTCCGATTGGACAAAAAGCCGGAAACGAAGCTTTGTCATTCCGCAACCGGCGTTGGACAAAGCCGTAAAAAAGCTCAAAGCGGCGGCTCTCATACAGTTTACACTGCCCGGCATACCGTCGGTGTATTACGGCGACGAGGTAGGGCTTACGGGCTTTGAAGACCCCCTTAACCGTGCGGCATACCCTTACGGAAGGGAAAATACGGAGCTTTTGGAGTTTTACAGAAGGCTCGGACAATTCCGAAAAGAGTTTAAGGATAGCTTAAATAGCATTTCTTTTGTAGACAACGCCGACGGCTTGCTCGTATACAAGATTGCCGGAAATTTTGCAACCGTCGTCGTAAATTGCACGGGGCAAAAAATGGAATATATCGTCACGCGAAGCAGCCGCGACTTTTTGAGCGGCGCAAAATACCCGAAAAATAAAAGCGTCACTTTGGAAAACGACGGATATTTTTTGCTTCTCAATAAACTGTAATACAATTTACTTTACAGAACAGTAAGGGCGGATTCCATATCCGCCCGTTTTGCTTTACAACCCAAAACATGATTGACGGTGTAGGGGCGACTCTGTGTGGTCGCCCGATTTTGCAAACAAACGTTTGTGTAGGGTCGCCCCTACAATAGATATCATTGTATTCGGATAATGGTTTTTTTATACGGTGTACATTTTGATATTGAATCGGGCGGATGTGGAATCCGTCCCTGCAATTAATTTAACCGAAAAGACATCACAAACATTAAAAAACACGTTTAATATCTATAAAGGCGGCAATAATTATTCTATGTTTAAGAGAATAGTGTTGTCGCTTTTTTTGGTATTGTCGTTCTTTGGTTGCAGGCGTTATGGCTTGGAAGAATGTATGGCGGCGTTTAAAGGGGCGGAAGGATATACATATTACCGTTATCTCGTCGGCGAAAATGTTTATGCGGAGCTTGTAAAGATAAAGTCGGGCGCGGTGAGCGCGGAGACGCTTGCGGATATTTTGAACGGTAGTATTGTAAGGTGTGAGATGACGGCGGGGATAACTGTCTGCTTCGGATATTCACGCGGACTTAGCGGAAGGTATCTTTTGAACGGAAGCCTTATAAATTTTCAGATAGCCGACAACGGCGAATATATACTCGTAGGCTCTCCGTATATACCCGACGGATTTTGACGCACGGAATTTCCGCTAATTCAAGCTTTTTTTCTTTTTTTGAAAATTTCGGATAAAGGGCGTATAAAGAGATAAACTTTGACAATAATTAAACCAACAAACGGAGGAAAATCATGGATAATCGAAAATTTGCCGAAAAAGTCAAGGGCTTTTTCAAAAAGAATTATTACTATGTTATTATGTCCGTCTGCGTGGTCGCCATAGGCACAATGATAACCGTGGCAGTCCTTCAGGCGAACACAACTTTGCCGCCGACAGACGACCCCAATGTTCCGGGCGGCGCAGTAGACGGCGACGGCGGCGGCGGCGATACGGATACCGGCACAAAACCGATTGAGTACGCGCTTCCGGTCTCGAACAGCACCGGCTACGGTCTTGTATATGATGAAGATGAGCTTCAATATTGTCCGACGCTCAATCAGTGGCAGGCTCATTACGGAATAGACTATCTCGCTCCTGCCGGAAGTGATGTTTTTGCAGTGACGGACGGCGTTGTGGAGTCTATCGAGAATAACGAGATATGGGGAACGGTTATAGTTATACGCCACGAAGGCGGCGTAAGGTCGATTTACAAATGTCTTGGCGACAATGCTAGCGTGCTTGTCAACCAAAAGGTTACGACAGGGCAGAAGATAGGTGAGATTTCTGCAAACGGATATCTCGAAAGCGCATCGGGTCCGCACTTGCATTTTGAAATGACCGTCGATAACCAAAACGTAGACCCGACGGCGTATTTAGAAGGAAATAAATAATCTAAACTCTCTAAATCCGCATTCATTATCGTATAAAAAATAAAGAAGCCCTAAAAAGCTTCTTTATTTTTTTAGATAAAATACAACGCGGACGGACGCTCAAAGACGTACGTTTCAAATCATAAATAAATATCATTATCCGACGGACAACAGGCAGACGCTGTGGACGGCGATTGCTTGCCGTTTGCCGACCGCGCCGCAGCCTTCGTTGGTCTTACAAGCTATGGATATTTTGGACGGCGAGAGAGCGAGAGCGGCGGCGAGTGTGTCCTTTATTCGGGCGGTAAAGGGCGAGAGCTTCGGGGCTTCCGCGATTATGACCGAAGAAATATTTATTATACGGAGATTTTTTTGCGAGAGTATGCAGCCGACTTTTTTTAACAGCCCGATACTGTTGGCATCCTTATAGAGAGCGTCGTCGTCGGGAAAAAGCGTTCCGATGTCGCTTTCGCCCGCGGCGGAGAGCAGCGCGTCTATTATGCTGTGGGTCAAAACGTCGGCGTCGCTGTGTCCGTCCAAGCCCGTCGGGTGGGGGATATGCACACCGCCGAGTATCAATGCGCCGCCCTGTATCAGCTTGTGAAGGTCGTAGCCGTTGCCGACGGAGATATTCGGGACGGTGTTTTGAGAGGCCGTAAAATCCGTTGAACGGTATACCGAAAACATTTCCACGTCGTCGGGCGTAGTGATTTTGATATTGTCGGACTGTCCGGCGGTCATATGGGGCGCGCCGATATATTTTTTGTATACGGCCGAATCGTCGGTAAATTCTTCGCCGTCCTTTAAAAGGGAATAGGCCTTTTGGATTTCTTTAAAGGCGAAGCCTTGCGGCGCGGCTACGGTCAGATATTGACTGCGGTCGGCGTTCGAGCCGTCCGTGTGTTTGAGCGTGTCCGTCACTTTTAGCGCGGGGATAGACGAGCCGTACCTTGCGGCGTCGGCAATAACTCTTTGTATCAGCGGCTCTTTGACATACGGTCTTGCGGCGTCGTGTATCAGTACGATGTCGCAATCCGTATCGACTGCGGAGAGTGCTTTTTGCACGGTTTGTCCGCGTGTTTCGCCGCCGTCGACAATGACAAGGCGCGGAGCGTTGCGTTCCGCGAGCAAGGGCGCGTTAAAAAACTCCGCGAGCGTTCCGTTTGAAAATATGTCGCGGACAAGCGCGGACTCTTCGGGGCGTGCCGCGACGATGATTTTTTGAATGCCGTTAATGCATATAAAAGAAGCGGCGGAATATTCCAGTGCGGTTTTTCCGTCGGCGGCCTTTGAAAATATTTTGTTTTGCGGCGTACCGGCGCGTCTTCCGCGTCCCGATGCAGCTATGATTACATTTATATTCATACGGTAAATCTGTGATTTAAGGCAAGGCAACACCGCGTAAATTTATCTTATTATGCGTGAGTGTTTTTGCAGCATATTTGATTGTGGTTGACGGGCGGAGCTTTGTCAAAAACAGGGTCAGGCTTCTTCCAAAATCCTGTACATTTCCGACGCTTCGTCTTTTTTGACGGCGGCAGTTAGCGAGAGAACCTCGAAGGTTACGGTTTTTGAGCCGAACATTATAGAAACCTTGTCGCCGATTTTCAATTCCTTAGACGGCTTGACGGGCTTGCCGTTGACGCTGACTCTCGACGCGCCGCAAGCTTCGTTGGCTACCGTTCTGCGCTTGATAAGGCGCGATACCTTTAAAAATTTGTCTATTCTCACCGCAATTCCCCAAAAAATCACCGCCGATATATAAAAAAATTTTAAAATAGTCTTTAAAATACTTGACGGTTGACAAAAAAGAGTTTATAATATTAAAATGTGTCAATATCGATAATGGTCAATTATCGCCTTGTTCGCCGATTTGCGGCGGGTAGGGGAAATTATGTTTAACCGGCGATAAGACCGACGGTCAAATATAAGGTTTGTTTAATTGTACATTATAAATTGCGATTTGTCAATACAATTATTTTAAATAACGTATTACAAATTTATTTAGGGGAGGTTCTGCCGGCTTTGCAAATTTTGCATTTTTCGCTTATTAAAGGCGATTTGAAAAATTTTTTGCGAATGATAAGCCGACAGGATTTTTTTTATCCCTATTACTCCGTAAAGCCTGAATGTCGGGATTTGGCGTTTACAGAGTAACACCGTCTTATACATAATTTTATATTTTCAATAAATACTTACAAATTTTCTAAGGAGAACAATTCATGCCTTCAAAAATCCACAAGATTATATGCGGCAACACGGAACGTATGTCCTTCGGGAAAATCAAGGACATTTTACCGATACCGTATTTAGTCGAGATTCAAAAGAATTCGTATCAAAACTTTATCGAGTCGGGTATCAAGGAAGTTTTGGACGATTTTTCGCCTATGACCGATTTTAGCAACAGACTTGAATTACATTTTCTCGATTACCGTTTTGACGGAGAGCCTAAGTATATCATTAAGGAATGCAAGGACCGCGACGCGACCTATTCTATTCCTTTAAAGGTAAAGGTCAGGCTCATCAACAGAGAGAACGGCGGCGAGATTATCGAAAACGAAGTCTTTATGGGCGATTTTCCGCTTATGACGGAAAACGGTTCTTTTGTCATCAACGGCGCGGAAAGGGTCGTCGTCAGCCAATTGGTCAGAAGCCCGAGCGTCTATTGCGAAAAGGTTCAGGACAAGAACGGTATCGACCGATTTAACACCACCGTTATACCCGGCCGCGGCGCGTGGCTGGAATTTGAACAGGATTCCAACGGCATTTTGTGGGTGCACGTCGACAGGGGAAGGAAGATAACGGCGTCGACTCTTTTGAGAACGCTCAGTCTTGGCAACGACGACGCCATAAACGCGCTCTTCGGCAACGACGAGGTTATGGCGGCTACCGTCGCAAAGGACATGAATAAGTCCGAGGACGAAGCCAAAATCGAGCTTTACAAAAGACTCCGTCCGGGCGAAGTGCCGACTATGGACGGCATCACTTCGACTATAAACAACTTATTTTTCAGCAAAAACCGCTACGATATCGCGAGAGTCGGACGCTATAAGTTTAACAAAAAGCTCTCGATTGCATCGAGAATGGCGGAGCGTGAGCTTGCGGAGGATATCGTCAATACCGAAACGGGAGAAATCATCGGCGAAAAGGGTAAGTCGCTTTCTTATACCGAAGCCAGAGCCGCTCAGGATGCCGGTGTAAACGTCGTATATTTAAAACGCCCCGACGGCAAGCCTTACAAATTAATCGGCAACGCGAGAGTAAACATCAAAGCGCATTTGCCCGAAATAATCGACGTCGAAGCTACCGAATTGGGTATCAAAGAGGACGTTTATTTGCCCGCTCTCAAAGAATTACTTGACGCCAATAAGGACAAAAATGCCGCCGAGTTAAAGGAAATCATCAAGGAAAACGCCGAAAAACTCGTCGGAAAAACCATAACCTTAGACGACATAATCTCTATCGTTTCTTACAATCTCGGACTTTGCTACGGTATAGGCTCGATAGACAATATCGACCATCTCGCCAACAGGCGCGTAAGGTCGGTCGGAGAGCTTTTGCAGGCGCAGCTAAGAGTGGGGTTGACAAGACTCGAACGCGTAGTCAAGGAGAGAATGTCCATAACGCAGGACCTTGCTCAGGTCACTCCGCAGAGTCTTATCAACGTCAGACCCGTGTCGAGCGCGATAAAAGAATTTTTCGGTTCTTCGCAGCTTTCGCAGTTTATGGACCAGCCGAATCCTATCGCCGAGCTGACTCACAAGAGAAAGCTCTCCGCACTCGGACCCGGCGGCTTAAACAGAGAACGCGCAGGCTTTGAAGTCCGCGACGTTCACCATTCGCATTACGGCAGAATGTGCCCGATAGAAACGCCGGAAGGTCAGAACATCGGACTTATCTCGTCTTTAAGCTCTTATGCGCAGGTCAACGAATACGGCTTTATCGAATCTCCTTACAGAAAGGTCGATAAAGCGACGGGAATTGTCACCGAGAACATAGAATATTTGGACGCCGACGAAGAAGACAAATATATAGTCGCTCAGGCGAACGAGCCGCTCTTAGATGACGGACACTTCAAAAACAACAGAGTGACGGCGAGAATAAGAGAGGATATAAGAGAAGTCAACTGCGATTTGGTCGATTATATGGACGTATCGCCTAAGCAGCTCATATCCGTCGCTACCGCGCTCATTCCGTTTCTCGAAAACGACGATACCAACAGAGCTCTCATGGGCTCTAATATGCAAAGACAGGCAGTGCCTCTCTTAAAGCCCGAAGCACCGATAATAGGTACGGGAATCGAACACAAAATCGCTTATGACAGCGGCGTAATGGTACTTTCTAAGACCGACGGCGATGTAATAGACGTTTCCGCCGACAAGATAACGGTCAAAAGCACCGGCGGAGTAAATTACGAATATGTCCTTCAAAAATTCGTCAAGAGCAATCAAGGCACTTGTATCAACCAAAAGCCGTTGGTCAAAAAAGGCGTCAAGGTCAAAAACGGCGACATACTTGCCGACGGACATTCGACCCAAAACGGCGAGCTGGCTTTGGGCAGAAATATTTTGATAGGCTTTATGTCCTTTGAAGGCTACAACTTCGAGGACGCTATATTGATAAGCGAAGAGCTTGTCAAGGACGACGTATTTACATCTATCCACATAGAAGAACACGAAATCGACGCGAGAGATACCAAGCTCGGACCCGAACAGATAACGAGAGATATCCCGAATCTCGGCGACGACGTTTTGAAATATCTCAACGAGGACGGCGTAGTCATGGTCGGCGCGGAAGTCCGTTCCGGCGATATTCTTGTCGGCAAGGTCACTCCTAAGGGAGAAGCGGACTTGACGCCCGAAGAGAGATTGCTGAGAGCAATCTTCGGCGAAAAGGCGAGAGAGGTCAGAGATACTTCGCTCAGAGTTCCGCACGGCGAAGGCGGCATAGTCGTAGACGTCAAGACCTTTACGAGAGAAAACAAAGACGAATTAGCTCCGGGAGTCAATAAGCTCATCAGAGTATATATCGCCCAAAAGAGAAAAATCTCCGTCGGCGACAAGATGGCGGGACGTCACGGCAATAAGGGCGTCATATCGCGCATTATGCCGAAAGAAGATATGCCGTTTATGGCGGACGGTGTTCCGCTCCAAATAGTTTTAAATCCGCTCGGCGTTCCTTCGCGTATGAATATCGGACAGGTCTTGGAGGTCCACTTAGGACTCGTCGCTAAGCTTTTGGATTGGAAGGTCGCAACGCCCGTATTTGACGGCGCGAGCGAAACCGATATCAAGCTGTTATTTAAAGAAAACTTTTTGCCGGAGGACGGCAAGATACAGCTGTACGACGGCAGGACGGGCAAGCCATTTGAAAACCGCGTAACCGTCGGTTATATGTATATGCTCAAACTCGTCCACCTTGTAGACGACAAGATACACGCGAGAAGCACGGGTCCTTATTCGCTCGTCACGCAGCAGCCGCTCGGCGGAAAAGCGCAATTCGGCGGACAGAGATTCGGAGAAATGGAGGTTTGGGCGTTGGAGGCTTACGGCGCGGCGAATATCTTGCAGGAAATTCTCACCGTAAAATCCGACGACGTTGTAGGCAGGGTCAAGACCTACGAGTCTATCGTAAAGGGCAATAACATCAGCGACCCCGGCATTCCGGAAGCTTTTAGAGTCCTTATCAAAGAATTTCAGAGCTTGGCTCTCGACGTCAGGCTGTTGACCGAGGATATGCAGGAAATCAAGGTTTCAAGTCTGAGCGACGAAGACCGCGACATTACCGATAACGAAATCGAAGATTTCAAGGAAATGAATATAGATTTGAACGATATAGACGGTTCGGGTAAGGAAATCAGCATCTTCGACGATTTTGGCGGCGACTTAAAGGACGAAAACGACGACACGGACGTTTTTTCCGAGATGTTCGGCGGCGGCGAGATAGATTTGCGAAGCGGAGAGGAACTACTCAAAGCTTTATTGTCGGACGACAAGGAGGAATAATCGATGTTTGAACTCAATAATTTTGAAGCGATGCAGATAGGGGTAGCCTCTCCCGAAAGAATAAGAGAATGGTCGCACGGCGAAGTCACAAAACCCGAAACAATCAATTACCGCACTCAAAAACCCGAACGCGACGGACTTTTTTGCGAAAGAATCTTCGGGCCTACGCACGATTGGGAATGCTTTTGCGGAAAATATAAGAGAATACGTTACAAAGGCGTCGTCTGCGACAAATGCGGCGTCGAAGTGACAAAGAGCAAGGTGCGCCGCGAGAGAATGGGGCATATAGAGCTTGCGGCTCCCGTTTCGCACATCTGGTATTTTCGCGGAGTGCCGTCGAGAATAAGCATTGCGCTCGATATGTCGCCTAAGGAAGTCGAACAGGTCTTGTATTTTGTCGCCTACGTCGTTCTCAATCCCGGCGAAACGCCGCTTTTGAGAAAACAGATTTTGGTTGAGAAAGAATACAGAGAAAACGTCGAAAAATACGGCGCGAAGGCTTTTTCCGTAGGCATGGGCGCGGAAGCTATCAAAAAGCTTTTGTCCGAAATCAATCTCGTAAAAGAATCGGCAAGCATAAGAAATATTATAGCGACGTCTACCGGTCAAAAAAGACTCAAAGCCGTCAAAAGACTCGATATTATCGAATCCTTTAAAAGAAGCGGCAACCGTCCCGAATGGATGATACTCGACGTACTGCCGGTCATTCCGCCGGAAATCCGTCCTATGGTTCAGCTCGACGGCGGCAGGTTCGCCACGAGCGATTTGAACGACCTTTACAGGCGCGTAATCAACAGAAACAACCGTCTGAAAAGACTGTTGGAGCTTTCCGCTCCCGATATCATCATAAGAAACGAAAAGAGAATGCTTCAAGAAGCCGTAGACGCTCTCATCGATAACGGCAGGCGCGGCAAAGCCGTGTCGGGGGCGGGCAACAGAGAGCTGAAATCCCTTTCGGGAATGCTCAGGGGCAAGCAGGGACGCTTCCGTCAAAACCTTCTCGGAAAACGTGTAGACTATTCGGGCCGTTCTGTTATCGTAGTCGGGCCGGAGCTGAAACTCTATCAGTGCGGTCTGCCTAAGGAAATGGCGTTGGAGCTGTTTAAGCCTTTTGTCATGAAAGAGCTTGTATTCCAAAATCATTGCCACAATATCAAGAGCGCAAAACGCTTTGTAGAGAGAAGCAAGCCCGTCGTATGGGACATTCTCGAAAACGTCATCAAAGACCACCCGGTTCTCTTGAACCGCGCGCCGACACTGCACAGATTGGGTATTCAGGCATTCGAGCCGGTCTTGGTCGAGGGCAGAGCTCTCAAAATACATCCGCTCGTCTGTTCGGCTTTTAACGCCGACTTTGACGGCGACCAGATGGCTGTCCACGTTCCTTTGTCGATAGAAGCGCAGGTCGAAGCGAGATTCCTTATGCTTTCGACCAACAACATCTTGAAGCTGAGCGACGGTAAGCCTATCGTTTCGCCTACGCAGGATATGGTTATCGGCATATACTATCTCACGATAGAAAAGCCGGAGGCTAAGGGCGAGGGCAGGAGATTTAAATCTGCCAACGAAGCCACAATGGCTTACGAAATCGGCGAGATAGATTTGCAGGCAAAAATCACCGTCAGAAAGAGAATGGAAGTAGACGGCGTAATTATTACCAAAAATCTTAATACGACCGTCGGACGCATCATCTTTAACGACAATATTCCGCAGGACCTCGGAATGGTTCCGAGAAATACCCCCGAACAAATGCTCGACTTAGAGGTCGACCAGCTCGTAGACAAGAAGCTTTTGAGCAAGATAATCGATTTGGTATATAAGTCAAAGGGTTCGACGGCTACCGCCGAGGTTTTGGACAAAATCAAAGAAATGGGCTTCCAATATTCGACGGTCGGCGCTATCACGGCAAGCGTATTCGATATGACGATACCGGATATCAAAAAACAGGTCGTAGGCGAAGCGGAAGACAAAATTATCGATATCGAAAAACGCTTCAAAAGGGGCTTCGTCACCGAAGAACAGAGATACAACGAGGTCGTCAAGACCTGGAAGGACGCTACGGCTAAGGTCGAAGAAGCGTTGTTCAGCTCACTCGGAGAGTTTAACCCGATAAGAATGATGAGCAAATCGGGCGCGAGAGGTAACTCGGCTCAGATAAGACAGCTTGCCGGTATGCGCGGACTTATGTCCGACCCGACGGGAAAAATTATGGAGCTTCCGGTTAAATCGAGTTTCAGAGAAGGCTTGACCGTTCTCGAATACTTCATCTCTTCTCACGGCGGCAGAAAGGGTCTTGCCGATACGGCTTTGAAAACAGCCGACTCCGGCTATCTCACAAGAAGACTCGTAGACGTAGCGCAGGAGATGATTATCAGAAGCGAAGACTGCCAGGACGTCAAGGGTACGGCTATACAGGCGATAAGGGGTACAAAGGGCGAGATTATCGAGCCTTTGCGCGACCGAATCGCGGGAAGATTCGCGATAAGCGACGTCGTAGACCCAAAGACGGGCGAGCTGATAATAACCGGCGGAGAGATGATTTCCGACGAAGCTGCGGCGGCGGTCGAAGCCGCGGGAATAGAAGAAGTCCTTATGAGAAGCGTCCTGACGTGCAAAGCGCGTTACGGCGTTTGCGCCAAATGCTACGGCAGAGATATGGCGAGCGGCAAGATAGTCAAAATCGGCGAAGCAGTCGGTACAATCGCCGCACAGTCCATAGGCGAGCCGGGTACGCAGCTTACGATGAGAACCTTCCATACGGGCGGCGTAGCGACCAGCGACGATATCACACAAGGTTTGCCGCGTGTCGAAGAATTATTTGAAGCGCGCAAGCCGAAGGGTATGGCTATCGTATCGGAGGTTGCCGGTACGGTCAAAATCATCGATAACGAGAACCGCAAATCTATCGAAGTCACGACTCCCGAAGGAGAAGCCAAGGATTTCCTGCTCCCTTACGGCGCGAGAATAATAGTCCAGAACGGCGATACGGTAGAGCCGGGAACACCGTTTACACAAGGCTCTATCAACCCTCAGGACATACTGAGAACACGCGGAGTCAAGGGCGTACAGGATTATCTTGCCAGAGAAGTCCAGGCGGCATACAGAATCTCCGGCGTTGAAATCAACGACAAGCACGTCGAAATCATTGTCAGACAGATGCTCCGCAAGGTAAAGATAGAGACCGAAGGCGATACGGATATGCTTCCGGGCGAGCTTGTAGACATCTTTAACTATGAAGAAAATATCGAAAAGACCTTGTTAAACGGCGGCGTACCGGCTACGGCAAAGAGAACGCTTCTCGGCATAACAAAGGCGTCGCTTGCCACAGAGTCATTCCTTGCGGCGGCATCCTTCCAAGAGACAGCCAGAGTATTGACCGACGCGGCTATAAAAAACAAAACCGACCGCCTAATCGGTCTTAAAGAAAACGTCATCATAGGTAAGCTCATACCGGCAGGAACGGGAATGAAACAGTACAGAAACGTCTATACCGTCCCTGTCAATCAGACCAAGATAAAGGACGCCGAAGACGAAGCCTTGCTCGACCGGCCTATCGATATCGAGCCTTTGGAAGTCGTCAATATCGACATTTTCGGAAGCTTAGAGGAATAGTCGGGAGTCGGCAACCGCTCGAAGATAAAACAGCGTAAAATTTTTAAAGCGGTTAATCACAAATTGACCGCTTTTACAATCTTATATAAAATGAAGAAGAAAGACTGCAAGCTTTTAAAATAAAGGAGTCTTATATGGGAATTACTTATAAACAATCGGGCGTGGATATAACCGCCGCAGACGCGGCAAAAAAGAAAATGGCGGGATATATCGACGGCAAAAATAAAAGAGTGCTAAATAAGACCGGCGCGTTCGCTTCGGTATTCGACATAAAATTCCCCGAAATCAAAAACCCCGTTCTCGTTCTCAAAACGGAAGAACCCGGCTCGAAGCAAAAGCTTGCCGTCGAATACGACAGGGTGGAAAATGTCTGTTACGATATGATAAATCATCTCACAAACGACATACTTGTCATGGGTGCAACCCCCTTGACCGTACAGGACGCCATAATATGCGGAAAAATAGAGCCGGATATAGTGGACAGAATAGTCAAGACGGTTGCCAAAGCTTGCCTTGAAAACGGCAGCGTATTGACGGGCGGCGAAACGTCCGAACAGCCCAACGTAGTCGATATCGGCACATATATTCTCACGTCGAGCATTGTCGGAATAGCCGAAAAGGATAAAATTATAGACGGCTCAAAGATACAGGACGGCGACTCCGTGCTGGCTCTCGCCTCGAACGGCATTCACACAAACGGCTATTCCTTTTTGCGTATGCTTATGAAAGAAAAGCCGCAGGTCAAGGAAGCCCTTATCGACGGAGAAAAATTTATCGATATCATACTCAAACCGCACAAATCGTATTATAAGGAGCTTATAAAGCTCTTTGACAATCAAGATTTGCACGGCATGGCGCACATCACAGGCGGCGGCATACAAGGCAACTTAAACAGAATCCTTCCCGACAACCTTAGCGCGGATATCGATATATCGCTCATACGTCTGCTCCCGATATTTAAATACATCAAGGAAACGACCAATACCGACGACGCCGAGCTGCTCAAAACCTTTAATATGGGCGTCGGCATGACCATAGTCGTCCGCGACGGCTCCGAAAAAGACTTCATAAAACACATGGCGGCCTTCGGCACGGATTGCTACAAGATAGGCGGGATAGTCAAGGGCAATAAGACGGTTAATTTTGAAGGGAAGCTGAAAGTGTAAGCATATTCATCATAAAACACCAAAGGGAAATAAAGCGTAATTTGCATTATTTCCTTTTTTATCACAAGCTACATTGAGTTAATGCAACGAAATTTTGTTGCATTTTATGAATGCAACAAAAAAGCGTTGCAAATCCCGTCCCTTTATGATATTATAACTTATCGGAACATTATCGAGTCTTCTTTCGGCTTTTGTTTTATTGGGATTAAGGTCGTTGTTTGTATGAATTTTATCAAATAATAGGATTTTTAACGATAAGACGCATTTATTTTTAAAATATTCCTTTATTTTGTTTGACATAGCTTCAAAATAATGTTAAAATAGTCCTTGCTTGTGTTATCCGAAGAAATAACACGTTTTTTAGCTATGAGCATTTGACGCAAAAAAAGGTCGTGTTTTTGCAAAAAAACGAGCGTAAATTGCGCTTTTGGCGGAGTTTAACAAAGCTTGCGGTTATATTGATATGGGTAATGACGGTAACAATTATAAAGATTTGCTTAAAAGTCCTTTTAAGCTTGTGGGTGCAAAGCAGGCGGAGAAGGGTGTCGTGAAAGGCGGAGTCAGGTGTGTGATAGTTGCCTTTGACGCCGGAGAGCATATCCGTTCGCGGTTCGCCGCTCTTTGTAAAGAGTACGGAGCAGAATTTTTCGACGGTCCGTCGATGAAGGAGCTAGGGTCTCTTTGCGGTATAGAGGTGGGTGCAAGCGTGACGGGGATTCTTAAAGAATGATTTTTTTAAGGCTCTTGCGGCAATATATATTTTGAGTTAAACATTTGGGGTTGAATGGGTAGCTCGTCCGATTTTATCATTTTATTTCAGGAGGAACACAATGCCAACAATCAATCAATTGGTCAGGCAGGGAAGAGAAAAGCGTATATCGAAGTCCAAAGCTCCGATTATGGACGCGTGCCCTCAAAAAAGAGGAGTATGCTTGTCCGTTACGACAACTTCGCCAAAAAAGCCTAATTCCGCTCTCAGAAAAATCGCGAGAGTGCGCCTTGTAAACGGTTCGGAAGGTACGATATACATTCCGGGCATAGGACACAATCTTCAAGAGCATAGCGTGGTTTTGATAAGAGGCGGCAGGGTCAGAGATTTGCCGGGCGTGAGATATCACATTATACGCGGCACTCTCGATACCGCCGGCGTAGCCAAGCGTAAGCAAGCGCGTTCAAAATACGGCGCAAGCAAAACAGCCGCCAACGCTCCCGTCAAAAAGAAATAAAGCCGTTTAATCGGCGCATTTTGACATTTCTGTCTTTGTCAAAAAAGACGGCGACCGTTGTATTTTGTGTGTTTTATTGCAGATAATATTCTGTAATACGGATATAAAAATTTTCGGCTGCGTCAAAGAGATGTCTTAGATAACATTAAAAGATATTAAAATTGGATAGTTACAATTACTTTCGCGCCGTATAATGGGTCGCGAAAATAACCCGAATCAACCTAAAAACCTTATTAAGGAGATATTGATATGCCAAGAAGAGCAGGGGTGCCGAAACGCGACGTTTTGCCCGACCCTATATATCAGAGCAAAGTAGTCACGAAATTTATAAATCAGGTCATGTACGACGGACAGAGAGGCACGGCACAAAATCTCGTCTACGAAG
Source organism: Clostridiales bacterium (assembly GCA_031289755.1). GTDB lineage: Bacteria > Bacillota > Clostridia > Christensenellales > JAISNN01 > JAISNN01. The sequence goes on along the minus strand of JAITOU010000004.1, from coordinate 21,022 downwards.
CCTTTAAAATGATTGAACAAAAATCCAATCTAAATCCGTTGGACGTCTTTAACAAAGCGCTTGAAAACGTCATGCCGGCTTTGGAGGTCAAGGCGAGAAGGGTAGGCGGTTCGACCTATCAAGTTCCGCTCGAAATCAGAACCGACAGAAGGCAAACTCTCGGTATTCGTTGGATAGTCAACGCCGCGAGAAAACGCGGAGAAAAAAACATGGACGCAAAAATAGCCGGCGAATTGCTTGACGCTTACAACAATTCGGGCAGCGCGTTTAAAAAGAAAGAAGAAACCCACCGTATGGCAGAAGCCAACAAAGCGTTCGCGCATTTTCGTTGGTAAACAGACCGCATTGTCAATGCGTTCAAAGCCGGTATGGTATATTTCCGGCTTTTTTAAATAATTTTTAAAAAACCGTTATATAGCCTGCGGCAGACCTATTTCCGTGATAAACCGCAGAATGCGGTTGACGGCTATATAAATACATACAAGAAAAGAGTCACAGGAGACGAAAATGGCTAGAGAATTTTTGCTCGACAAAACGAGAAATATAGGAATTATGGCGCATATCGACGCCGGAAAAACTACGGTCAGCGAGAGAATCTTATTTTATACCGGACTTGTTCACAAGCTCGGCGAGGTTCATGAAGGCGCGGCTACTATGGATTGGATGGCGCAGGAACAGGAAAGGGGTATAACCATCACTTCCGCCGCCACAAGCACCGAATGGAAGCAACACCGTATAAATCTTATAGATACGCCGGGTCACGTCGATTTTACCGTAGAGGTAGAACGCAGTCTGAGAATTTTGGACGGCGCGGTAGCATTGTTTTGCGCAAGGGGCGGCGTCGAGCCGCAGTCCGAGGCGGTTTGGCGTCAGGCGGACAAATATCATGTACCGCGTATAGCCTTTGTCAACAAAATGGACATCAACGGCGCAAATTTCTTTAACGTCGTCGACATGATACGCAACAGATTTAAAGTCAAGGCGGTCGCGCTCCAACTCCCGATAGGTAAGGAGAGCGATTTTAGGGGCGTAATAGACCTTGTAACGATGAAAGCGACCTTGTACAGCGACGACCTCGGCAAAGACCAGGTAATCGCCGATATTCCGGCGGACTTAAAAGACGAAGCGGATTTATTGAGAGTAGAATTACTCGAATCCGTAGCCGATTTTGACGACAGCATAATGGAAAGATATCTCGACGGCAAGGAAATACCCGACAACGACGTCAAGAGCGCGCTCCGAAAAGCCGTTATAGCCATGAAAATCGTTCCCGTCTTTTGCGGAAGCGCGTACAAAAACAAAGGCGTTCAAAAGCTTCTCGACGCGGTAGTCGAATACCTGCCGTCGCCGCTCGACGTTCGGCAGATAGTCGGCACGGAAGTCGGCACGGGCAACGAAATAGTCGTCAATTCGTCCGACGCAGAGCCTTTTTCGGCTCTCGCCTTTAAGATAATGACAGACCCTTTTGTAGGAAAGCTGGCTTTTATCAGGGTGTACAGCGGCTGCTTAGACAGCGGTTCGTATGTATACAATACTACTAAGGGCAAAAAAGAAAGAGTCGGACGTCTTATCAGAATGCACTCTAATAACAGACAGGATATAGACAAGGTATACTCGGGCGACATCGCCGCTATCGTCGGTCTCAAAGACACGACGACGGGCGACACGCTTTGCGACGAAAAAAGACAGGTCATACTCGAAAGCATGGAGTTTCCAGACCCCGTTATCCGAATCGCCATCGAGCCTAAAACAAAAGCAAGTCAAGAAAAAATGGGTATCGCTCTCTCTAAGCTTGCCGAAGAAGACCCTACCTTTAAGACCAATACCGACCAAGAAACGGGACAGGTCATCATCGCCGGAATGGGCGAGCTGCATCTCGAAATCATCGTCGACCGCTTGCTCCGCGAATTTAAAGTCGAATGCAAGGTGGGACAGCCGCAGGTCGCGTATAAGGAAACTATCACTAAGGAAGTCAAAAAGGAAGGAAAATATATACGCCAATCGGGCGGACGCGGACAATACGGTCATTGCGTTATCATCATATCGCCGAAAGAACCGGGAACGGGCTATGAGTTTTTGGACGAAATCGTCGGCGGCGTAATCCCTAAGGAATACATCTCGCCTATCAATAACGGTATACAAGAAGCGGCTAAATCCGGCGTACTTGCTGGATATGAGACCGTAGACTTTAAGATACGTCTTGTAGACGGAAGCTTCCACGAAGTGGACTCGTCTGAAATGGCGTTTAAGATAGCAGGTTCAATGGGCTTTAAAGAAGCCGCCGCCGCCGCCGGTCCGATACTTCTCGAACCGGTCATGAACGTCGAGGTCACGACTCCGGACGAATATTACGGCGACGTCATCGGCAGCATCACGGGAAGGCGCGGTTCGATAAGGGGCTTCGAGCTTCGCAACGGCATACAAGTTATAGATTCGCAAGTTCCGCTGTCTGAAATGTTCGGTTATGCGACGACGCTTCGCTCACTTTCGCAGGGCAGAGCAAACTTCACAATGCTCTTCTCTCATTACAGTCCTGTGCCAAAAAGCGTCAGCGAACAAATACTTGGCAGGGGAAAAACCCAAAACGGCTGATAACTTGATAAAAAACTTAAAAATCTACTAAAAAAACAGTGTAAATTAGTGGAAAAATTTTTTAAAATATATTATAATATTAGATGTTCACAGATTTAGGAGGAAAATTAAATGGCAAAAGCAAAATTTGAAAGAGATAAGGTGCATGTCAATATCGGCACTATCGGTCACGTCGACCATGGTAAAACCACCCTTACCGCCGCTATCACTATGTACTGCGCTTCCAAAGGCATGGCGAAGGTCATGAAATATGACGAAATCGATAAGGCTCCGGAAGAAAAAGCCAGAGGAATCACAATCAATACGGCTCACGTCGAATACCAGACCGCCAAAAGGCATTATGCCCACGTTGACTGTCCGGGTCACGCCGATTATGTAAAAAACATGATTACCGGCGCAGCTCAGATGGACGGAGCTATACTTGTCGTTTCTGCGGCAGACGGTCCGATGCCTCAGACGAGAGAACATATCGTACTTGCACGTCAGGTCGGTGTTCCTTACATTATCGTGTTTTTAAACAAGGTTGACCAGGTTGACGACCCTGAACTTTTGGAGCTTGTAGAGCTCGAAGTCAGAGAGCTTCTCAACCAATATAAATTTCCGGGAGATAAGACCCCTATCATCAGAGGTTCGGCTCTTAAAGCTTCCGAAGCTTGCGTAGCGGGCAATTACACCAACGAATGGACTAAGTCGCTTCAAGACTTACTCGACGCCGTTGATTCATACATTCCTGACCCGCCGCGTGAGACCGACAAGCCGTTCCTTATGCCGATAGAAGACACCATGACCATCACGGGACGCGGAACAGTCGCTACCGGAAGAGTAGAGAGAGGAACAATCAAGCTTTCCGACAAAATCGAAATCGTAGGTTTTGCAGATAAGCCGAGAGAAACGGTTATTACCGGTATCGAAATGTTCAGAAAATTGCTCGATTCGGCTATCGCCGGCGACAATATCGGAGCATTGCTGCGCGGTATCGAGAGAAAAGACATCGAAAGAGGTCAGGTTCTCGCTAAGCCGGGCAGTATCAAACCGCATACGCATTTCACTTCCCAAGTGTATATCTTGACAAAGGAAGAAGGCGGAAGACATACTCCTTTCTTTGACGGCTACCGTCCTCAGTTCTATTTCAGAACGACAGACGTTACCGGAAGCATCAAGTTGCCGCAGGGCGTCGAAATGGTTATGCCGGGCGATAACATCGATATGGACATTAAGCTCATAACGCCTATCGCTATCGAAGAAGGCTTGCGTTTTGCTATCAGAGAAGGCGGCAGAACCGTCGGCTCGGGCGTAGTCGCTAAGGTCTTAGAATAGTCTTAACGGCAGTATATCGTAAATGTTATAAGTTTTAAACGGCATTTAAAGCTTGCGGATTTTTCCGCAAGCTTTTTTAATGTTAAGCGTTTTTATTTGTATCCTTCCGCTAATAGGCTAAAACAGCTTGACATTATTCCGATATCGGTATATTATATCGAACGGCAGAACGGGACGATTGATTGCCAATCTTGAACTTATGAAAGCCGGATATATGCCCATAGATATCAAATTTGAAGACAGGTCGCGCTATTGTAAAGCCTTCGATGAATATTACGGTAATAATAACCTTGCGGCAACGGTAAATTTATTTGCCGAATATATAGAAGCACGTTTAGATAATTATTTGAAAATCATAGGATAATTGCCGTTTTAAAAAAAAATTGTAAAAACGTTAAAAAATATATAAAAAACTATTGACCGAATCGGTCAATAAGGTGTATAATGGTATTGACCGATTTGGTCAATACTTTTTTTATCGGAAGAAAGCCGTTAAGGAGCGGAACGTGCAAAAAAAAGAAGAAAGCAACCGAAGGATAATAGACGCAGGCTTTAAATGCTTTGCGCTTAACGGCTACAAAAAAACCTCCGTAGACGACATAGCCCAAAGCGCCGGAGTGTCAAAGGCTTTGATTTTTCATTATTACGGTTCTAAGGACGGCTTATATTCTTATTTGCTCAATTATTATATCGATACGGTGACGGACGGTTTGCAATCCTTTGACGGACTTTACAAGACGGATTTTTTTGAGCGTTTGGAAGCTTTTTCGGAAGCCAAACTGCGTATATTACAAAAGAACGCCGCGCTCTTTGATTTTTCAATGAGCTTGGCAAACGACAAGGACCAAAAGGTAATCGACTTTTCACAGCCCGGAAGCGACGCTTCAAAGTATTTTGACGGCGTGGATATGTCGCGCTTTAAGGACGGAATAGAGCTTGACTATATGATAAAAATAATTTTTTGGTGCAGCGCGGGCTTTATCAAGGACGCGGATATGTCAAAATCAAACGTCGGCGACGTAATGAAAGAATTTAAAAAATTTACCGACGTGTTAAAAAAGGTATTTTACAAGGAAAATTGATGACGGCATAGCTTAAATCTATGACTTTGAGGAGTGATTTTATGATAGCGGTAAGTAATCTGACAAAATTGTACGGTAAAAAGTACGGAATAAAGGACGTTTCGTTCACCGTCAAAAAAGGGGAAATATGCGGCTTTGTCGGGCAGAACGGCGCGGGTAAATCGACGGCGATACGCACGCTCATGAATATGATTTTTCCGACGGACGGAGCGGCGCGGATAGACGGCTTGGATTGTGTCGCCGACGCAAAGCTTGTCAAAAGAGCCGTAGGTTATGTTCCCGGCGAAGTCGCGTATTACGAAGGCAGCAGGGTGTCGGCGATATTGAGTTATGCGGCGGAGTTTGCCGACGGCGCACAAAAAGAAATCGCGGGGCTTTGCGAGTATTTTGAATTGGACACGTCAAGGCGGATAAGCGAGCTTAGTCTCGGCAACCGCAAAAAGGTCGGTATCGTGCAGGCACTCATCAAAAATCCGCGTCTGATGATTTTGGACGAGCCGACAAACGGACTCGACCCTTTGATTCAAGAAAAGCTCTTTAAGCTGCTCCGCGAAAAAAGAGATGCCGGAATGACGGTCTTTCTGTCGAGTCATAATCTCGCCGAAGTGGAAAAATACTGCGACCGCGTTTTGATTATCAAGGACGGCGCAATAGTAGACGAATTTGATTTGAACGAGCGGCGCAAAAACAGCAAGTTAAAGGTCGCGTATACTACGGCGGACGGCAAAAATACCGTTTTGAGCTACGGCGGCGACATCAACGAATTGTTAAAAACGCTTTCGGCAAAAAAAATCACAACAATAACGATAACCCCCGAAAGCCTTGAAGAAGAATTTATGAAATACTACTATACCGGCACACAAGGAGCGGAAGATGAAAAGCTTTGAAATAAAAAACTTTAAAAGCATATATATCAACGAGTTGAAACGCCGTAAAAAAAGCCTTATTGTCTGGTGCGCGGCTTTGTTCGGAATAACGGCTCTCTATATGCTGCTATATCCTATGGTCAAGGATATGTTCGTCACGCAGATGCAAACCTTTCCGCCCGAGCTTATGGAGCTTTTCGGCATGAGCGATTCTTCGGCTTTTACCGATTATAACAGCTACTTCGCGTCGATTGCCGCGATAATTATAGTTATAATCAGCGCGTTTGCGGTAAGCTTAGGGGGCGGAATTTTTCGCGAAGAGGAAACGAGCGGTTCGATAGAATTTACCTATGCGTGCGCCGTTTCCAGAACCGAGCTTTGGGCGGCAAAAACAACCGCCGCCGTCACAATTGTTACGGCTCTCATAGTGTCGGTGACGCTTTCGGCACTCGTCTGCGGCGCGATATCCGCAAGCGACGAAATAAAATCGGGAGTCATTATCACAGGAATGCTTTTGGCATATCTCACCGCGCTGCTCTTTGTCGGGATAGGCTTCTTTGCGGCGTGCTTTTTAAAAAAATCGGTCAAGCCGGCGGCGGTCGGGCTGGGGATTTTGTTCGGGACTTATCTTTTGGGATATTTAAGCTCGATAGGTCCGAAAGGGTTGGAGTTTTTGAAATATATCTGTCCGTTCAGTTTTTTGTCCGTCGGCGACTTTGTGGTATCGTCCGCAGGAATAGGAAGCGGCGCATACGGAGCGGCAGGTATAATTATCGCGGTTATTCTGATACCGATGCTTGTATTCGGCTCTTATATCTTTTACAAAAAACGCGATTTTTAAAAAAACACGGCTTGTCTTAAACTTAAAAATGCTTTGCATAAAAAAAACGGGGCTTGTCTTAAAGCGATTGCAAAAGACAAGCCCTATTTGTATATATATATTACAGTGTTATCCGATAGGTTTTTAAATAAACATTATCCGTTATATCTTTACTTACAACCTATATATATTACAGTGTTACCGATAGGCGCAAAAAAAGCAAAATACGGTTTTAAATCAAGGTTATATTAGAGTCTTTAAACAGGTCGTCGGCGAGATTGACGTTCTTTACCTTGACCTTAGGCTTCGGCGCGCCTGTGCGCAGGTGGCGTATGTCGAGAGCGACGACTTTTTTGCCGCGCCATTGCATATCGATGACGTAGCCGCCCTTGACCGTCAGCCCCGATATAAAGCCGTCGGCAAAGCGGTCGGGAAGTGCGGGAAGGAGCTCGATTATTCCGTTTTCACTTTGGGCGAGCATTTCATTTATTCCGGCGACCGCGCCTAAGTTTCCGTCTATCTGAAAGATATTCGGGGGGTGCTTGTCCAAAAAGCTCGGGAAGGTGAATTGTTCTAAGAGCTTCTTTAAAGACGCATAGGCTTTTTCGCCGTCATGAAGCCGTGCGTAGAGAGCGATTGCCCACGCCGCGCTCCAACCCGTCGAAGCTCCGCCGTTGTCCACGCGGTTTTTCATAAATTCAGCACAGGCGGCAATAAGCTCCTTGTCGTCGGGATTGTTGTACCTGATACGGTTTCCGGGATAAAGGCTGTACAGCGGCGAAAAATGGCGGTGACCCGTTTCGCCGTCCCCATAGTCCTGATACCATTCCGAAATGCCGCGTGAGCCTACTCCTATCGGCGGCAGCTTGCTTTGCTTCTCCAAAAGCTCCGCGAGCAGCTTAGACGTTATACCGAGCTTGCGGCAAAGGTCCTTGTAGTTTTCGATTAGCTGCCAAATGAGCGATATGTCGCATACCGACGCGTAATCGACGGAATATCTGATGAGATTGTGGCGGTATTTGTGTTCGGGCGAGGTGGACGGACAGGTAATGTATTCGTTTTTGTGCGGAATGAGCCAGCCGTTGGCAAACCGTGCGCAATCCTCTACTATTTCAAATAAGTCCTGCGTCTCGGCATCGCCGGACGGCGCGGAATAATGAGCGGAAGAAGCGTATTGAGAATAAAGCTCGTTTGTCAGCCATATTCCGGCGACGGGAAAATATGCGTATACGGGGTCGCCCTTGACGGGCGTGGTTTTGCGCCATATGTCGCTGTTGTGAAAAGCCGCGAAGCCGGGAGCTTTTAGGTTCGACGCGGCGGTCTTTTTGCCGCTGACGCGCAATTCTCTCATAAAACGTCTAAACGGCTCGGCGCAGTCGTAGAGATTGCATGAGCCGGATAGCCAATAATTCATTTCTGTATTGATATTGACGGTGTATGCCGACGCCCAAGGCGGTTTGATTTCTTTGTTCCATATGCCTTGCAGGGTGGCGGGCTCCGAGCCTTCTCTCGACGACGAGATGAGCAAATAACGTCCGTAATTGTAATAAAGCTCCACAAGTGCGGCGGACGGCTCTGCTCCGCGTTTTACCGCCGCCAAAAGCTCGTCGGACGGCGTTTCGCTACCGTTGTCCGTATCATAACCGTAAGAGCCGCATTCGGGATTTTGCACTTCGCCGTCCTTGCGGTTCTTTTTGAGTTTGAGAGATATTCGGTTAAAGAGAGCGGAGTAGTCGTTTTTGTGGCGGTCAAACATATAATCGAAGTCGAACCGTCTGTTAAAAAAGTCCTTAACCCTTTGTCTGACGACCTTTGCGTCGGTCACGGGCATGACGTCATAAGAAACAAAGCCCGTCGCGGTATAAAAAACGAGAAGGGTATCGGTCGCGTCCGCTATGGATAACGCGCCGCCTTCGTCGTTGATTTTTCCGTCGGTTACTACCTTGATGCCGCCGGCAAAAGCCATGCCCTTGCCCTCAAAGGCGGGAGCTTGACCGAGAGCGAGCGAAAGCTGATTTATCGTGTCGGGCGCGTGTCCCGAAATATACAGCGTATCGGTATCGGTTTGGGTTTCGTAAGACAGGGGAGTATTAAAGGAAATGACAAAGGACAGCTTCCTGACCGAGCGGATATTCATGACGCCGGCTTTGTCGGGAAAGCTGCAAAAAGCGCGTTTTTCAACGGCGTTACCGCCGAGATTAAATTTTGACGTGTGCAGAGCCGTTTTGATGTCAAGCTCTCTCACATAGTCGCCGATTTGCCCTTCGGTTTTGTAGTCGATAAAGACCGTGCCGAACGGCATATATGCCTCCGGGTTGTCGCCGAGCGAGGTAGTCTTTAACAACGTTTCGGCAATCAAACGGTGTCCTTTGAGTATGAGCGTGCGCACCTTGTCAAGGCTTTTGCCTGCGGAAGGATTTTGGCGGTCAGCGTCCTTAGGATAGCCCGACCACAGCGTGTCGTCATTTAAATATATCTTTTCTCTGAATACGCCGCCGTCCGGCATCATGCCTAATTTGCCGTTGCCGAGCGGCATACAGTCTATCCATGTTTCGGCAGGATTTTTATACCAAAGCTTCATTTTAAATATCCTTTCGGCTTTTTTGTCAAGCCGTAAAAATCGTATAATTATACATATATATTATACAACATTATTTTAGGTTTTTAATTAAATTTTTTTAAAAGAAATAAAAAAACGGTATATTTTAGACATTTTTTATCCCAAAAGCACGGCATATAGCCGTCGTTAAAGGTTTTTTGTGTTTTTTGCAAGTGAAAAGCCAAAAGGAACGTTGAAAAAACGAAGCTTTTAAAAATCTCATTTCATAAAAAATTTCTCAAAAAGTATTTAAACGCGCCGCAAAACGTGATATAATAAATATATATAAGGGCGATACCGCGCAAATTAGATAAAATTTTTGACTGCGCCTTAGGGGGATTTATGTGGGAGTATATCGCTATCGGATATGTAACTATAAGTCTTACAATCAATTTTATATTGCTGCATCGGCACAGACAAAATAAATACAAAAGCGGAAAATTTGTAGACGTTCAAGCTTATATTATGGGCGGTTTTATGGGCATGTATTTTTCGACAAGAGAAACCAATATCAATTTATTTACGATAATGTTATTTATCATGCTGACAAACGTATTATCCGTCTTTTTGTATCTGTCGGTAGCTTATTTTGTTAAGAAAAAAATCGAAAGAAGTAGGTGACGAATTATGGACGAATATATTGAACGATTAAAGGTTTTAAAGTTTTTTCAATTTTTCATACCTTTTGCGGCAGTTTTTATTTTGACCGCCTTTTTTGTCGGAATGACCGTCGTCATGGCTAAGCGGTATGCGGAATTAAAAAAACCGTATAAAAAAGCATGGATAGCAATGATAGCGGAATTACTCGTCTTTACCGTTATATTGATAGCTTTGTGGAACATCAAAGCAAATCCTATGTTTATCAGTATGTCGTTTTTGACGGGGTTTATAGTTTATTATCTAACCTTTTTTATCACAAATATCAGATTTTTTAGAAGGCTCAAAAAGAACAAGGAAAGCAAGGCATAAAAGAAGTACGGTACGATAATAAGCAAAGCGAAACGCTTTATGCAAAAGAAATAAGATTCGGAGATACTGTATGAGAACGAGAGATTTTAGATATATCATTCTTTTGGAAGCTCTTTCGATTTTGAGCGGAGTCTTTTTATTTGTTTCTCTTCAAAGCGGCGCGGCGTTGGTCGGCAACGTATTAAATTTGATATTATTTACCGCGATAGGTACTTGCAATATCGGATTGTTTTCCACAGGCTTTTTTGTCAAATCGCGCGTCATAAAAACAGGATATACGCTGTTCAATCTATCGGTTATCGTCCTTGAAGTCTTGTATCTCTTCGTATCGGCAAGGACGGGATTTTTAATCGCCGTTGCGGTGCTGTTGGCGGCGAGATTGGCAATAGCTTTGTTTATCAAGATAAAGAAGCTCACCGAAAAAAGCTTTTTGGTAGTCAGCCATAAGGAATTGATGTTGCGTTCGGGCAGTGATTTAGAGCCTTATGCAAAAGCAAATTTACAGAATAACGCGGTGGCGATTCCTTTGGTTGTGCTTCTTTTGATGGGCGCAGAGATTGACGATAAACAAATTTTTGCCGTAGTTATCGGCGTCGGCTTTGTCCTTTTTGAAGGCTTTTATTATTGGAAATACCGTGTGACAAAGAAGTCCTGCGAGCTTCCCGTCTTTTCTTTTTACAAAGAAGCCTTTATAGTCTTTGTCGCCTTTGCCGTTTATTTTTTGCAAAACTTATTTGTTGATTTGCATGACTACGGTTTGATTGGGTTTGTTTTTTTGGGGGCTTGGACGCAGGTCATATATGTAAATATATTCAGACCGTACTATTTAGATAAGGTAATTCAAACCGAATTGGATAGGCAAGACAAGGCAAATTCTCCGAAAGGCTTGCGGCTTATATATACGGAGCAAACGACAAAAAACGACAACGACGTAGAGCCGTTATAAAAACATTGCCATATACAGCGGATAGGTTATTTTTTTGTCGGAAACACCGACATTGCCGGTGATGAATTTTAGAGTATACGGCGGATTGAATTTTGCCGTTATTTCGTTAAGCGAGAGAGTCGCGCCGTTGCCGGACTTAACTTCTATCGGAATAACGGCGGCATTTTCGGTCAATAAAAATTCTATTTCTTGTGTGTTGTTATCGGTCTTATAGTAATTTAACGGGCAGTTTTTTTTGAAAAGGATGTCCGCTATCAGGTTTTCATATATGCCGCCTTTGGCCGGGCCTGTAAGCGTGTTGTTTACGATAGCGGATTTCATATCAAAATCGTACATTGCCGTGAGAAGTCCTATGTCCGAAAGATAAACCTTAAATTGGTCGTCTTTGATATATGCCTTTAACGGAAAAACAGGGAGTGATACGTTCTTACAAAATTTGATTAACCCCGCATCGTTTAGCCAATCCAAGCTGTTATCAAACTTGCGCGATGTGCCGCCTTTTTCGACGACAGAATATTGAAACTTCTTCGTTTCTTTGGCGAGTTGACGCGGAATAGACAGATAGCAATTACGTGCTTTTGGCTTTTCAGATTCCGAAGTATACTTTGCGATATCGTCTAAATAACTGCTAATGATTTTTGTTTGCTCCGCAAAAACCAAAGCATAATTATTTGTATCAATATAGGTTTGGACAACATACGGCATTCCGCCGACCGCCATATATTCACGCAGACAGCCGAGCATAGTCTCGTTTACAGCCGTCGGGACTTTTTCTTTTCGGTCAAAAAAGCCGTGCAAGATAGAAAGTTGAGCTTTATCGTAGCCCTTTGCCCAGAGAAATTCCTCAAAATCAAGCGAGAACATTTCAATTTGCCGTTCATAACCTACGGGAATAGACGATATTTTTTTATAGGCGATACCGAGCATTGAGCCTGACGCTATACAATCGACGCGGTCTTCTTCGGCAATAAATTTGAGCGCGGTCCGCGCCGCGCCGCACTCTTGTATTTCATCGAGAAAAAGCAAGGTCTGATTAGGCATAAAGTGTATAGACGGCTCAATAAGCGTAAGCTGTGAAAAAACAGCATTGAAGGAAAGGTCTGGTGCTTGCTCAAAAGCCTTCTTAAACCGTGTATCACGCAGAAAGTTGATTTCGATTACATTCGAGTAGCTTGCTTTTGCAAACTCGCGTATAATGTAGGTCTTGCCGATTTGTCTTGCGCCTTTTATGAGAAGGCACTCCCTGCTTTTGGTGTGTTTCCATTCAAGGAGAGTATCCATAAATTTTCTTTTTAGCATAATTGTTCTCCGAACGAAGCCGTTATTTACCGATAGTATACATCAAAACCGACATGCAGTCAAGCAATAATGCAGATTTTTTGACCATAAAAAATTAAAAATTGCAGATTTTTTGACCATGAATTATTAAAAATTGCAGATTTTTTGACACTCGCGGACTGATGAGAGAGTGTCGTCTACAAAAACATTATCATAAATAACGGATAGTGTTCGATGTTTTTTTCATCGACGTATATATTGCAATTCTTTTCAAACTTAATGTACCGCTTTACGGTTTTATAGTTTTCTATGATGGAGTCGAGAGATTTTGCTTTTGTGTTGCCGCCGGATTTTACTTCGATTGCGGCGGCTAAACCGTCAATGTTTAGGACAAAATCTATTTCAAGCCGGCTTTTGCGGTCAAAATACATGATGCGTTCGTAGCGTGCGGCGATTTCGGCGGCGCAAATATTTTCGACAATTCCACCCTCGTTGATATAGAAGTCCTGTTCCATTATAGCGCGTTGAACGCCAGATTCGAGCATGGCTATCAGCAGTCCGGTGTCGCGCATATAGACCTTAAAGCAGTCAAGCTTTATGTTGGATATAAGCGGAATTGCGGGTTCGTTTAGGTTGTAGCAATAATGCACTATACCGGCGTCACGAAGCCAATCGAGACTGTTCTCATATTGCCGCGCCCCGTTGTTAGGTTTTCCGCCGTCTATATCGGTATAAGCAAACTTTTTGTTTTTCTTTGCGAGCTGCGACGGAATGCTTAAAAAACATTTGTTGATTTTGGGTTTGTCGCTTTGCTTGGCATATTTTGCTATGTCGGTCATATAGTTTTCTATCAAAGCGCGTTGCATTTGCAGGACCTTGCTCAGGCTGTTCGATGTAAAAAACGTATCGACGATTTTCGGCATACCGCCGACGAGCGTATAGTATTTAAATTGCTCGGCAAATCTGTCGATTAAATATTGATTTAATTCCTTTTTTTGAACAAACGCTTCGCGGGCGATAGCGATTAAATCCGCCTTAAAGCCCGCCCCCCAAAGAAACTCTTCAAAATCGAGCGGCGCAAGCTCTATCACGCGCTCATAGCCTACGGGATAAGAGGATATATCCTTATAGCTCAAGCCGAGCAGAGAGCCGGAGGCAATGACGTCGAACGCCCCGTTTAAGGCGAAGGCTTTGAGCGCGACGCGGGCGTTCGGGCAGGCTTGAATTTCGTCTAAAAACAGCACGGTTTTTTCAGGAACAAAATTGACGTTCGGAAAGGTAGCTTCGAGCTTAAACCGCAGCGTCTTAAAATCCAGATTGCCGTCAAATATACTTCTGTATTCGGGATAAAATTCAAAATTGACATACAAATAGTTTTCGTAATTCTCTTTTGCGAAGCTGTCGATAATAAAGGTTTTGCCGACTTGACGCGCCCCCTTAATCAAAAGACACGGCTTGTTGCTTTCGGTCTTCCATTCGAGAAGTTTGTCGGTAATTTTACGTTTTAGCATAGCCATAATTCTCCTTGCCGTATATAATATACCACAAAACGGTAAGTAAAGCAAGAAAAAAGCATGAATAAGCAGAGCAATCGGCAAGAAAAAAGCATGAATAAGTCGGGAAATCGGCAAGAAAAAAGCATGAATAAGCAGGGCAACCGGCAAGAAAAAAGCATGAATAAGCAGAGCAACCGGCAAGAAAAAGGTGTGAATAATTTAAGTGTTCGTAAAGGGAGCAAAAGAGAAACGAGCTTTTAAAGTTGGGCGGCGGTGTAAATTTAAAATAAACGCATAATACGCGTCGGAATATGTGTCACAATTTGACTTATTTTGGCAAAAGGTCGGCGGACGCTCGGAGAGTTCTTCGGAGAAATGGCAGGTGTTTTTGGCGTTATACGGGGGTCTTGTGTTCGGAAAATTTTTTCGGCACAAACTGTATTCCGGTCGGATTTTTATTCGCGGATTTTGACAAATTTCTTGTCACATTTTCTTGAAAAATCCGTGCGTTGATAGTATAATTATACTTGTATGCAAAAGCTTAATGAATTTTGGTCTAACATATTGGAAACCCTTTCCGCCTCCATGTCGCAGGTGAGCTACGACGTCTGGATAAAGACGCTTGTACCGTTGTGCATTGTCAAGGAAAAGCTTATCCTTATAACGCCGTCTTTATCGTCGCAGGCTATTATAAACAAGAATTATTTGGACGAGATACGCACCGCGCTTGCTAAGCGTTGCCGCGAAAGCTTATGCAACGACGATTTGAAGGATGTCGAGAACTTTAATGTGACCGACGCCGAAGTCATCACGGAAGTGCAAAAAGAGGAATATATCGAAAAAACCAACGCCGTAGCTGCGGCGGCTGTTATTGCCGACAAAAAAGACGATAGCGACGCGGTTTTTATGCCGAAATACACCTTTGACAATTTTGTCGTCGCGGAATCCAACCATTTGGCGGCGATGGCGGCTCAGGCTATTGCCGAAGACCCCGGCTCGACATACAATCCGCTTTTTATATACGGCGGCGTCGGCTTGGGCAAAACGCATATCATGCACGCCATAGGCAATTATATTCGCGCAAAAAATCCCGCGCTAAAAATTGTTTGCGTTCCTACCGAAAAATTCACCAACGAGCTTATAGATTCCATAAAAAACAGCAAGGACACGCGTGAATTCCGCGAAAAATACCGCAAAGCCGACATACTCATGATGGACGACATTCAGTTTCTGTCGGGTAAGGCGGGTACTCAGGACGCGGTTTTTCACACCTTTAACGACTTGTACCAAAACGGCAAACAAATTATCATGACCTCCGATAAGCCGCCGAAAGAGATTTCACACTTAGAGGAACGCTTGCGGTCACGCTTTCTCTCAGGACTTATCGCCGATATCAAGCCACCGGATTTTGAAACGAGAGTGGCTATTCTCAAAAAGAAAGCCCTTCAAGAAAAATATAACGTCGACCCCGTCGTCATAAATTTTATAGCCGAAAAAATCGACAGCAATATCAGAGAAATGGAAGGTCTGCTTTCGCGTGTAGTCTTTTATTCCAATCTCGTCGGCAAGCCCGCCAATAATCTGACGCTGGCTAACGAAGCGTTAAAGGATTATGTGGACGTCAAAAAGGAAAGCCTTACGGCTTATGATATCATCGATGCTTGCTGTAATTATTTTAACATCACAAAGAGCGAGATAACCGGCAAGCGAAAAAATAAAGAGGTCGTCGAGCCGCGTCAGATAGCGATATATATCATTACCGATATGCTGTCGCTTCCGCTCATATCGATAGGGCAGCTCTTTGGCGGCAGAGACCACACTACGGTCATACACGCACGCGACAAAATCGCCGACAAAATCAAATCCGACCCCCGTACAAAAGCCAAAATCATCGACATACAGACATATATAGCCGAAGTAAAACGGTAAAAACGAAATTTACATAATAGAAAAAATAAAGACAGGCGTTAATGCGGTGTTATTTATCGGTAACAGTCGCGTTGACGCTTTTTTGCCGCCTTTTATCGGAGCGTTGTTTTTCTTTAAGCAGACGGCTTTTTTGCTCCGAGATTTTTGCCGCTTGCTTTAAGGCGGCTTTTTTGTCGCGTTTTGTTTTGCGTTGAGCTATTACGGCGGCTTTCGCGGCTATTTTTTCGTCGGCTTTTTCTTGACGTTTTTTAATTTTTGCAAGGCGGTAAAGCTCGGCGGATATAAACCTTTTTTGTTCGCGTGCGGCTGATTTTAAAGAGAGAGCTTTTATTTTGTCAGATACAAAGACTATCGGGGCGGATTTTTTTAGACGGCTATAAAGACCTTTAAAAAAAGCAATTAAAATTTCCTTAAAGATACTAAGCGTCAGCAAAATCGTAGATAATGTCAACAGAAATGCGAAAAAATAAAAAAATTTCAAAGTGCCGTCGCTCTTTTGGGTCAGACAAAAAAGAAAAATCGCTCCCGACACGATGACAAAAGTAAAATCGGAGAGCATCTCCCAAAAGCCGTCCTTTTTGACAAAATGACGGCACAGCCAAAAAACCGCGTAAATAAGCGCGCAGACAAAGCCGGCGGCGGCAAAAATCAAAAATTCCGCAGGTTGGAGCGACGAACCGCTCATTTTGCCAGCCTTTTTAAAAAGCCGCCCTTCTCGGCGGATTTTAAATAGCGCAGATTTAGAATAAGCCCTTCGATGACGACCGCGCCGTCGTCGATGTCAAGCTTATCCATATTCAGATTCTCACCGCCGACGCAAAGTATGTATTCGCAGAGCGCGAGCGTCACTTCCTTGTCATTGTAGTTCTTTACGCTTATGACGCCGCCGATAGTCAGGCGTGCGTTGCCCTCTAAGTGCAGCGAATGCGGACGTTTGATAGGGGACGCGCCGTTTTTTGCAGGTTCGTTCATATCGTTATCTCCAAAGTGCCGTTATTTTAAAAAGCCTTTCTCAAATATCGGCACGGCATAGTCGGACTTATTAAATCTTTACTTATAAAGTGTATTCGGAACGTCAAAAAAAAATGTCCGTCACACGGCGCGGTTGTTTAAAAAGAACGTATTTTTACATTTTTAATAAATTAAAAAATTTTTTATAAACATATTGACAAATCAAATAATTTGTATTAATATAAGAACATACAACAAATCGTAACGGATTTTTTCTAAAAACCGCCGTACGGCGGTTTGTGCTATAAGCAAATCTTATAGCACAAAAAACTTTACTTATATGAAATGAAAGGAGGGTGCTTATTTATAAAAATTAAAAATTGACAACATTAGGCAATTATGATATAATAGAAATCGTATATATAATGATAATCTCATAAGACGGTGCATTTATAAAATAGGATTTCTTTTATATAGGAATGAATGCGGTTTCAATATTTGAGAAGTCTTAGGAGGTTATTATGAAAAGAAAATATTTAGGTTTATTTTTGGTCCTTAGCTTGATAATTGTAGCAGTGCTTCTATCAAGTAACACTGAAAAAAATCTTAATGTTGCAGCAAGCGGCGGTCTGGCAACTCAAGTATATTATACTACAACGGCAAATCCCACACTTGTATTAATGACAAATTCTTCTAGTAGCCGTGTTAAACATGAGTTTACGAGAACCAAAGTGGAAACTGTTAATATCGAGCAAAATCTCAAACATCAATTTCGTTTTAGGAACGATACCGACATACTCCAAGAAATGGAGATTTCAGTAACTAATACTGTGGGCTCACAGGTCACAGGAACAATATCGGCGTCGGGGGATATGATTAAACTTGAGTCCGGATTAACAAGCACCACATTAAAAAGCGAGACAAGAACCGTTAAAATTACAGTTAAAGAAAGGACTACGGTAGATGTATATACATATGATTTGTTATATCGTATACATTATTTTTCTGATAAACAAACATCGCAACAGAAAATTTTATTTTTGTATATAAATTTATCATCTAAAACGGTATACAGTTCGATAAATGAATACAGTCTTAGTCAAGGATACGCTACCGTACAATCATAAAAATATGAATAGTACACTATAAATTTAATAAATAGATATTGAAACCGTATTTATTTCAAAAAGGAAGTATAATGAGAAAGATAGTCATTGACAGAAGTTTAAGCGTGTTTATTTTATTTTTTGCCGTGCTTTTGATAATAGTATCGTCAATAATAACGGTAGTATATGTCAATATGTACAAGGATTACAAAAAAGGTATATATTTCCAAAAGGTTTACGGTTATTATTCCGAAGCCGACAGCGACAGCGTTACGCTGACATACAAAATGTTTAACGTTAAGAACGCTGACGATGATTTTTTGACTCACGGCTTGTATATTGTCGGGGAACAAGCGATAAAGGTTGATAAGGTCGAGATAACGACCGTCGCTTCAAATAAATTGTATGAAGAAAAAAGTATAGAGATTACTTTCGGTTTGGAAGGAGAGCCGTTTACTTTGCGGCAGTTGCGTTTCGTTTACGGAGAAGGGATAGTCTTTGATGTCGGAGAATTGATTATCGAGCAATTTGAATATAACAACGTCATGGATAAACTGAGTTTGAGATACTATTTATTTCTCAATGAGCCGAATTTTCTGTTAACAGCAGAAAATCTTACGGATAGTCGGTTGGATTTGTTGGGCTTGTTTTTCGGACAAGAAAAATACGGCGAGACGCTGCTCGAAGCAAAGGAAAAAACCGATTTGAATATTCCTATACCTTATCATACGGACGATTTTTCTTTGACTATCGTAAAACCGATAATCAGATACAAACTTGACGACGGGATAACGAGAGCCGTAACAACGCTTATCGGAACGCAGTACGGAAATTTTTTGGACACAAAGGACGGGATTTTATCCTTTTTAAAATCGGTTTCAAATGCTTAATACAAAATAAAAATTATCAATAAGCCGGTTTTAATTGAAAAACATTATCTTTATTAAACAGAATTTAAAATAGTGATATTCAGAATTTTGAGGATATAAAATGATGAAAAAATACAATAAGTCGGTATTAATAATTTTTATTTATTTGTTGTTAAGTATTTTATTTTCGCATATCATTTTGCCTTTTATCTTTACTTCTTTATACGGGGAAGACGTTGAAACAAATGATGTAAAATTTGTGCTGTTAAGTCAACTGATAGTATATATAATTCCTATATTAGCTATCTTATTTTTTACTGAAAAAAACAAGGAAAAAAAGAGCTTATATTTTTTAGGCAATTTATTTGAAAAACCGACAAAGAGGGGTTTAATAATTTCTTTTGTCATCGGGTTCGTAATTTTTGCGGTTATAAAGTTTTTTAATTTATTTTATCTTGATTTATTGCTTGCCGTTACAAATTTTAACGGATTAATAGAAGAAGCCCCAGAATTGCCTTTTAAGAGTTTTTTGATTTTATTTTTTGTTTTGACCGCTTTACCGTGTCTTATAGAAGAAACATTGCACAGGGGTTTACTGTACCAATCTTCGTCGGGTAAAAAATCGGCATTGCTTTTATCGGTATTGCCTTTTACGTTATTGCATACTCCGTTAGATACTGCGATAACGGCATTGTTGATTTCATTATTTTTGTTTTTTATAATAAATAGAACCGATAATATTATTTATTTGTATATTGTTCATTTTATTAATAATTTTTTATCTCTGATTTTTACATATTATATCATTTTACCGTTTGAACCACAAAAACTGACAAAAACTATTGTACTATCTTCCGAATTATATGTTTATGCGTTAATTTCTTTAATAATTGTGATAATATCTTCAATGTTGTTTGTTTTTCTTATTCGTTTATTTGAGAAAAAAGAGCATAAATATTTAATAGCTAAATATACAAAAATCGATAAAATTTTAATGATTTTTGTATTTATTATTTATATATTTCTTTTTGTCGTAAGGCTTTTGTAATTAAGTCCAGCAAATGACAGAAAGGTTTGGTGTTTTTTATGAAAATATATGATTTGGTCGAATTGATAAACGACCGTGAAAGATACAAAAAAAACGGAGTTTATAAAGGAATGTTCGGAGCGGTGATGTCCGAACAGGCGCAAAACGGAGAATGGCAGGTTATCTTTTCGGAATTTCACACGGGAAAGGATATTGTCGATATTTCCGTTCGAGAAGAAGATTTGAAAATTCACGATTTTATGCCGCCGGACAGGATTCCGGCTCCGAAATAATTTTGAATTAAAATGCAGCTAATAAGAAATCCTTATTAGTTCACAAAAAGCGTCTTAAACAATCGGACGCTTTTTTTATATAAAGATTTCTTGTTTTATACCCAAAAATTCACAAAATGTACATCTTTATTAATTAAAATATTTAATGTTACTAAATACGTCATTTTATTAGCTTTTTGTACATTGCTAAGATAGGGGCGGACGTTTTAACAAGGGCGTTTTTTGTCAACAATTCTCTTGCCTGATTTCTTTTAAAATTTGAGAATCGGGGTTGAGAAGCCGTAGATTTGAGTCATTAAGGTGACGCGACTTAAATATGCGGCTTCAAAAAAAAGGAGATGCCGTATGACGGAAAGAAAAAAGACGGGGCTTCCTGTGATAATGTGTATAGGAAGCGACAAGGTATCTGGCGATATTTTAGGGCCGGAGGTAGGGCGGCGGCTGATAAGCGATTATAATCTCGGCGCATATGTCTACGGCATAACCGGCCGCAACATCAACGGAGAGAATATTGACAGCTATGACAGCTTTATCAGAGAGGTTCACAAGGACAGCGCGGTCATTGCCGTAGACGCCTGTCTCGGCGGCGAAAAGGAAATCGGCAATATCAAAATCAGCAAGCGCGGCATAGGCGCGGGCTTTGCCGTCGGCAAAAAGGACAAACGCTACGGCGACGTAGGCTTGGTCGGCATAGTCGGCAAAATCTCCGACGACAACGTAATGCAGCTGATATCCGCCGACTGCGGACTCGTGGAAGCTTTGAGCGGAAAAATAGCCGAATATTTGGCGGACAATATGGAAAAAATATTGCGAGCCGATTAACCGTTCCGCGTTGCTTTATCATAATGCAGCTAACGATATTTTGTACAGATGACAACTTTC
>JAITOU010000001.1 GCA_031289755.1 Clostridiales bacterium | reverse complement strand
TTGTTGTACAATTTTATCGCGTCGAGTATCAATTCCAAGAAAAAAGAGATAGGGATACTCCGCGCAATCGGCGCGAGGGGAAAGGACATCGCCAAGATTTTTATCTTTGAGGACATCATAATAGCCATTGTCAACACGATTTTTTCCTTTATCTTCATCTTTATCGGCGCGGTCGCGCTTAACACCTCTCTGACACGCAATTTTTCCTCTCCGCTGTCGATACTGACGGTCAATCCTTTGGCGCTTCTGTTTGTAGCACTCATCTGTATATTTGTCGTGGGCGCGGCAAGCGCGATTCCGCTCATCAGGATTATACGAATGAAACCCGTCGATGTGATTAAGACGAACGGGTAAAAAGGGGTAGTGATTATGAGAAAAAAACTTATTTTATCGGCGGCGATTTTCGTCGTGTTTGCGGCGGGATTCTTTTTTAAACCGCTTTCGGTCTATGCGGCGGAAAGTCCTACAATGCTCGCGTTCGGCGATTCTATTACAAACGGTTACGGAGTAGGGCGCGAAAATTCTTATGTAAAATTATTCGCCGACGAAAACGGCTTTAACTTGACAAATTATGCCGTAGACGGCTTGAAAAGCGGCGGATTAAAAACAATTTTGGACGGATGTTTGTCCGATACGGAAAAAACGGCGGAGATAAAAAACGCGAAACTCATCATGGTCTGTATCGGCGCGAACGATATATTGAGTGTCGTCGGCGAGGAGTTCGACGGCTTGTCGCAAACGCCTACGCCGACGAATATCAACGCGCTTACAGAAAGACTGTCGTCGGCGGAAGTCCGTATAAAACTGCAAGACGCGGTTGATGCATTCGCCGTAATGTTTCAAGAAATCATCGCCGAGCTTTCCGCGTTAAACGATAATATCGTCGCCATGACCGTCTACAATCCGTATAGCGGCATCATCATCGAAAATCCCGCACGCGGAATAAACCGCTTTAATCTCGGTCTTATGACGGAGCTTTGGATAGAAAAAATCAACGCTATAATAAAGGCGCAACCGAGCATAAAAATCTTCGATCTATACCGCGCTTTTGAGGAATATACGGGTACGGAAAAACTCGTCGTCGCCGACTTTAACCTCGCGTCAATCAACACCGACCCTCACCCGACCCTAAAAGGACAAAGCTACATCTACGAAACCCTAAACGCCTTTTACCACACCCCCTCCGCACCGCCCGAAACCCCGAAGTTTCCCGTTTGGGCAATCGTCCTCATCTCCGTATTCGGCGCGCTTTTCATCGCGGCGGTAGTTCTCGCGATCATAAAAAGAGAGGAAGTGCGGAAATTTATAAAACGAATCAAACGGAAATTAGTTTAGTATAGGGCGGTTTGTATTATATTGGAGAGGTCGTTCCTACTGTATGAGGTTCACAAAGATTTTGTATGATGCGGCAGATAAAATAGAAAGTCTGTTTCAATAAAGAATCAAAGGCGGCATCGTGAAAAAGCGATGCCGCCTTTTTTGTTTTTCATAGAGAAAAGTTGTAGAATTTAGTGCAAATACGCTGAATTTTTTATGAAAATATGATATAATCAATAAAAAACGCAAGCAAGTTATATTGACTCGGAGTTCGGAGAAAGTTCGGAGAAAACAGTAGTTCTTTCTAAAACTCAACGTCAAATAGTTGATTTAATGTCAGATGATAGTGTCGTAATGGCGGAAACGATCGCTACAAAATTAAAATAATCGTGTAATGAGAAGGGAAGAATTGTTGTATTTTTGGGATTTGTTGTACTGATTTTTGATGTATTTTTGACACCCTAATTTTTTGATATGATAAAAAAGATAGGAAAGATAGGAAAGATAGGAAAGATTTTAGAAGTAAAAACCCGAAAAAACGGCATAATATGCATAATATTACACGTTTTAAAAGATAACACATATTAGTGCCGTGTCTCATAAGCGACAGGCCGTTGGTTCGAATCCAATTACGAACGCCAAAAACTCGTCAAACCGTCACAGTGTGGCGGTTTTTGTTTTGTATTTTATCTTTTTTTGATATATGGTTTTACCTTGCCAAACCCGGAGAAATCCGAACCGAAAAACGTCGAGCAATCGGCGTTTTTTTTGCTTTTTAATAGGTAAGCACAGTGAAAAACAGTCTTTCGGTACAAATGTATCGATAAATTTTTATCGATATGTGTTTTTTTAGCAACAAAATCGTTTGGGGTGTGCTATAATAATAGGGCAAAGCAGAGACAGGAAGGGGATAGAGCTATTTAACTGTCTTGTTTATCTTGGCGTAAGAAGCCGAGTTCGGGCGAGATGAGAGAAGGGCAAAAAACGCTTTTTGTATTTGTTGTTGCAGGAGATGAATATGTCTTATAACGGTATATCGACCGCGATACTTCAAAGGCTTCCGATTTATTTGGGGTACTTAAAGGCTCTGCCCGACGGTGCGCCCGACAATATTTCGGCTACGGCAATCGCCGCCGCGCTCGGCACGGGAGAGGTTCAGGTTCGTAAGGATTTGGCGTCGGTGAGCAACGCCGGAAAGCCCAAAATCGGATACATAACCGCTGATTTGATTGACGAATTGGAAGAGTTTTTGGGCTATAAGGACACAAACGACGCGGTGCTTGTCGGCGCGGGCAGGCTGGGGCGCGCGCTGCTCGAATATGAGGGCTTTAAGGCTTACGGTCTCAATATCGTCATGGCGTTTGACGTTGACGAGAGAGCGACCGGCAAAACGAGTACGGGAAAATCCGTTTTTCCGCTCTCTAAGCTCGAAAATCTCTGCAAAAGAATGAACGTCAAAATCGGTATAATAACCGTTCCGGCAAGCGCGGCGCAGGGCGTTTGCGACTTGATGATAAAAAACGGCATTTTGGCAATTTGGAATTTTGCGCCCGTGCATTTGGACGTTCCGTCAAATATCTTGGTGCGGAGCGAGAATATGGCGGCGTCGCTGGCGATGCTGTCGGGGCATTTGGCAAAAAAGTTATTTGACAAGTAAAGAAATTGCTCAATCTATCGGCGTGCGTCGCACTCCGAATAATATATATGATAATCGTTTGACAGGAGGAATAATTATAAAAGTATGGAAAAGAAAACGTATGAAATTGTGAACAGTGTAGAGAAGCTGACGGAAGCCATTGCCCGCGTGCGTGCGGCACAGAATATCTTTGCCGGCTATTCGCAAGGTGCGGTTGACAAAATCTTCCTTGCGGCCGCAACGGCGGCAAGCAAAATGCGCATTCCGCTTGCAAAAGCCGCCGTCGAAGAGACCGGCATGGGAATCGTAGAGGACAAGGTGATAAAAAATCATTTTGCGGCGGAGTACATCTATAACGCGTACAGAAATACAAAAACCTGCGGCGTCATAGAAGAGGATAAGGCGTACGGAATTAAAAAAATCGCCGAGCCTATCGGCTTAATAGCGGCGGTCATTCCGACGACGAATCCCACGTCGACGGCTATTTTTAAGACGCTGATTTCGCTTAAAACGCGGAACGGTATCATAATAAGTCCGCATCCGAGAGCAAAAAATTCCACAATAGCCGCCGCCAAAATCGTTTTGGAAGCGGCGGTCGCCGCCGGTGCGCCGGACGGCATTATCGGATGGATAGACGTGCCGAGCTTAGAAATGAGTAATCTCATTATGCGCGAAGCCGACATCATTTTGGCGACCGGCGGACCGGGCATGGTCAAAGCCGCGTATTCGAGCGGCAAGCCGGCTCTCGGCGTCGGGCCGGGAAACGTGCCGGCGATAATAGACGACACCGCCGACATTCTTTTGGCGGTCAATTCCATCATCCATTCCAAGACCTTTGACAACGGCATGATTTGCGCGTCCGAGCAAGCGGTCATCGTACTCGATAAGATTTACAAGACAGTCAGAAAGGAATTTGCCGACAGGGGCTGTTATTTTTTGAACCCGGCAGAAACCGAAAAGGTGCGCAAAACAATCATTATCAACGGCGCGCTCAATGCAAAAATCGTCGGACAAAAGGCATTTGACATCGCCGCGCTTGCAGGCGTAACCGTTCCCGAAAAAACCAAGATTCTAATCGGGGAAGTGGAGTCGGTCGAGCTGAGCGAGGAATTTGCTCACGAGAAGCTTTCGCCGGTGCTTGCCATGTATAGGGCTAAGGATATCGGCGACGCATTTGACAAGGCGGAGCGGCTGATAGAGGACGGAGGTCTGGGACACACCGCGTCTATTTACTTAAATACCGTCACCGAACAGGCTAAGTTAGACACCTTTGCCGCACGCATGAAGACCTGCCGTATCATCGTCAATACGCCGTCTTCGCACGGCGGTATCGGCGACCTTTACAATTTTAGATTAGCGCCGTCCTTGACGCTCGGCTGCGGCACTTGGGGCGGCAACAGCGTCGGAGAAAACGTAGGAGTAAAGCACCTTATCAATATAAAAACAGTTGCCGAAAGGAGAGAAAATATGCTTTGGTTCAGAACACCCGAAAAAATCTACATCAAAAAGGGCTGTCTGCCCGTCGCGCTTGACGAGTTAAAAGCCGTTTTGGGCAAAAAGCGTGCCTTTATCGTTACGGACGGCTTTCTGTATGCCAACGGCTACACAAAGCCGATTGCCGACAAGCTTGACGGAATGGGCATTGTGCATACGACGTTTTTTGACGTTGCGCCCGACCCGACTCTCGCCTGCGCCAAGGAAGGCGCGGCTCAAATGACCGCCTTCCGTCCCGATTGTATCATCGCTCTCGGCGGCGGCTCGGCTATGGATGCCGCAAAGATAATGTGGGTCATGTACGAACACCCCGAGGTTGACTTTATGGATATGGCTATGCGCTTTTCGGATATCCGCAAGAGAGTCTATACCTTTCCGCATATGGGGGATAAGGCATACTTTATCGCTATACCGACCTCTGCCGGAACGGGCAGCGAGGTCACGCCCTTTGCCGTTATCACCGACGAGAAGACGGGCGTGAAATATCCGCTTGCAGACTATGAGTTGCTGCCGGATATGGCTATTATCGACGCTGATTTTCACATGAGCGCGCCTAAGGGCTTGACCGCCGCTTCCGGCATAGACGCCGTTACGCACGCGCTCGAAGCGTACGCTTCTATGCTTGCTACGGATTATACCGACGGCTTGGCTTTAAAGGCTCTCAAAACTATCTTTGAATATCTGCCGAGAGCCTACGATAACGGTCCGAACGACCCGAAAGCGCGTGAAAAAATGGCTAATGCCGCGACGATTGCCGGTATGGCTTTTGCAAACGCCTTTCTCGGCGTGTGCCATTCTATGGCGCATAAGCTCGGAGCCTTTCATCATCTGCCGCACGGCGTAGCCAACGCGCTTATGATAAATGAAGTGCTTCGCTATAACGCGTCGGAAACCCCGATAAAAATGGGTACTTTTTCGCAGTACGACCATCCGCACACCTTATCGCGCTATGCCGAAATCGCCGACTATCTCGGCATAAAGGGCAAGAACGACGCGGAAAAATTAAAGAATCTCATTGCGGAGATTGACGCTTTAAAAGAAAAGATAGGCATAAAGAAAACAATTAAGGACTACGGAATTGACGAAAAGGATTTTATTGCGCGTCTTGACGATATGACGGAGCAGGCCTTTGACGACCAATGCACGGGCGCAAATCCGCGCTATCCGCTCATGAGCGAAATCAAACAAATGTATTTGAACGCCTATTACGGCGGCAACGAAAAGGTATAAGGGAGGACAAGAGAGATGAAATTAGACAGAGTTATCGCGGTCAGAACCAACAAAACCGTCTACCGCGACGGCAATACGGCCGTCAAGGTTTTTGACAACGACTATTCCAAAGCCGACATTTTAAACGAAGCGTTAAATCAGGCGCGTGTCGAGGAAACGGGACTTCATATTCCTAAGATTTTGGGCGTTACGATGTTTGAAGGCAAGTGGGCTATTGTCACCGAATACATAAAGGGCAAAACGCTCGCGCAGCTAATACAAGAAAACCCGGACAATTTTGACGAATATTTGAAGCTGTTTGTCGATTTGCAAATGGAGATACACGCAAAAAAAGCGCCGCTGCTCAATCGCTTAAAGGACAAAATGAACCGCAAAATTACCGAAACCGATTTGGACGCCACTACGCGCTACGATTTATGCACGCGGTTAGAAGCCATGCCGAAGCATTACAAGGTATGTCACGGCGATTTCAATCCCGAAAACATCATCATATCGGAGAACGGAACGCCTTATATTCTCGATTGGTCGCACGCGACGCAGGGCAATGCGTCCGCCGACGTCGCGAGAACATATCTCTTATTTTGGCTTGCCGGAGATATCGTCAAAGCCGATAAATATCTCGATTTGTTTTGCCAAAAAAGTAATACGGCAAAGCAATACGTTCAAAAATGGATGCCGATTGTGGCGGCGTCTCAGTCGGTCAAGAGCAAGCCTAAGGAAAGAGAATTCTTATTGTCTTGGGTAAACGTCGTAGATTATGAGTGAGAGCATTCGCAAAAAGTAAAACGGCTGCAAAAAAACTATAAAACAAAGTACACGGAGGTAAAAAATGAAAATCACGGTATGTATCGGAAGCTCCTGCCATTTAAAGGGCGCACGTCAGGTTGTCGAACAGCTTCAATATCTGATTGCGGAAAACAATTTGAAGAACGATGTGGAGCTTGGCGGCACTTTTTGTATGGGTAACTGCCAAAAAGGCGTCTGCGTGACGCTTGACGACAAGCCATTTTCCTTAACTCCCGAAAACACAAAGGAATTTTTTCAAGAAAAAATATTAAAAAAGAACGCTTAGAAAAAGATACAGGGCGGCACTGTGTAATCGGCGTACGCGTCATGGCGTAGGTTTTTGACCGAAAGGAGAAACAGCAATGACTGACTGCCTTAAACTAAAAAAATCAAATTGCAAAAACTGCTACAAATGTATCCGTCATTGTCCCGTGAAATCCATTCGGTTTTCGGGCAATCAGGCGCATATCATCGGCGACGAGTGTATTTTGTGCGGACAGTGCTTTGTCGTCTGTCCGCAAAACGCCAAAGAGATAGAGAACGAAACCGAAAAGGTCAAGGTTCTTATTCAGAGCGGCGACCCGGTTGTGGCGAGTATCGCGCCGTCCTTTGCCGCGCTTTATCGGGGCGTCGGTATAGACGCAATGCGCGAAGCCTTAAAACAACTCGGCTTTGCGGACGCGGAAGAAACCGCCGTCGGCGCGACCATCGTCAAGACGGCTTACGAACGGATTTTGCGCGAAGAAGGGAGAGATATTTTGATTTCCTCCTGCTGTCATGCCGTCAATCTTTTGATTCAAAAGCATTTCGGGGCGGAGCTGCCCTTTCTTGCCAACGTCTTGTCGCCTATGCAGGCGCATTGCAACTCGATAAAAAAGCGTTTCAAAAAAGCCAAAACCGTCTTTATAGGACCTTGCGTCGCAAAAAAAGACGAGGCGCAGAGATACGAAGGTATTGTCGACGCCGTGCTGACCTTTGAAAATTTGACGGAATGGTTTAAAGAAAAAAATATCGAACCCCAAAAGCAATCGGACTCGAAAGCAAAAAGCAAGGCGCGCTTATTCCCGACGGCGGGGGGCATTCTCAAAACAATGGCTCAGGATGCGCCCGATTATACATATATGGCTGTTGACGGAGTGGAAAACTGTATCGCGGCGTTAAAGGACATAGAGCGCGGAGAAATTCACCGCTGCTTTATCGAGATGTCCGCTTGCGCGGGAAGCTGTATCGGCGGCCCGATTATGGAAAAATATCAGCGGTCTAATATCCGCAATTATACCGCCGTTTCGCGGTATGCCGGACAAGAGGATTTTGACACGGCACAGCCGCCTGCGGCGGAGCTTAGCAAAAACATAGGCTTTATAGGGGGCGAAGCGGCGCAGCCCAATAAGCAGGAGATTGCCGCTATTCTCAGACAAATGAGCAAGGTCAAGCCTGAGGACGAATTGAATTGCGGTTCTTGCGGCTACAATACCTGCCGCGAAAAAGCCGTCGCTATCTTTCAGGGCAAAGCCGATATATCCATGTGCCTGCCGTTTTTAAAGGAGCGTGCCGAAAACTTTTCGGACAACATCGTCAACAATTCGCCTAACGGGCTTGTCGTTCTGAACGAAAATCTGGAAGTACAGCAGATTAACGGCGCGGCGAGAAAAATCATGAATATCCGTGCCGAATCGGACGTGCTGGGCGAACAGGTAATCCGCATTCTCGACCCTAAGGTCTTTATGGACGTGCGGCAAAGCGGACGCAACGTGCGCAATCAAAAGGTCTATCTTGCGGAATATCAAAGGTATGTCGAACAAACGGTCATACACGACAAGGAATACCGCCTTTTGATTTGCTTTATGCGCGACGTGACCGAAGACGCCGTCGAAAAGGACAAGAAGGAGAGCATTCGCAGACAGACGGTAGAAATCGCCGACAAGGTTGTGGACAAGCAAATGCGTATCGTTCAGGAAATTGCTTCCTTGCTGGGGGAAACGGCGGCGGAAACAAAAATCGCGCTGTCAAAATTAAAGGAGACTATCCGCGATGAATAATCTATGCGCCGACATCGGCTACCGAAGCATTTATCATTACGGCGAAGAGCTTTGCGGCGACCATGTGGACGTGGTGAAGCAGAACGAAGATTCCGTCGTCGTAGTTTTGGCGGACGGACTCGGCAGCGGCGTCAAGGCGAGCATTCTCTCTACGCTGACCTCAAAAATCATATCCACAATGATTGCCGAAGGCTTGCCGGTAGAGGATTGCGTCGCGACGATTGCGGCGACCTTGCCCGTCTGTTCGGTCAGGGGAGTAGCGTATTCCACCTTTACTATCCTTCATTTGGTCGATAACGAAACCGCAGAAATCATTCAGTACGACAATCCGCAGGTCATTCTGCTGCGCAACGGCGCTAACTACGATTATCCAAAAACCGAGCTGACAATCGACGGCAAAAAGATATCTAAGTCGCACATCAAGCTGCAAGAAAACGATATTTTTATCGTCATGAGCGACGGCTGTCCCCATGCCGGTATAGGCGTTTCGTTCAATTTCGGGTGGCGGCGCGAAGATATAATTTCCTTTATGGAATCCTTTGCCCTTGCCGGATATCCGGCAAAGACCTTAGCGACAATTTTGACGGACGAATGCAACGTATTGTACGGCAGACAGCCCGGCGACGACGCGACCGCCTGCGTCGTGCATATCCGCAAACGCGCACCGGTAAATATGCTCTTCGGACCGCCGTCCAACAGCGACGATTGCGGACGCATGATGTCCTTGTTTTTTTCAAAGGAAGGCAAGCACATTATCTGCGGCGGAACGACATCTTCGCTTGCGGCAAAATATCTCGGAAAGCCGCTCAAAGCGAGCATAAATTTTGTCGCCGCCGACGTGCCGCCCACCGCCGAGCTCGAAGGGGCGGATTTGGTGACGGAAGGCGTTTTGACGGTAAACAAGGTCTTGACCTACGCCAAGGATTATTTGACGGACAACGAAAGCTATGCGAAGTGGAGTACAAAGCGCGACGGCGCGTCTATGATTTGCCGCCTGCTCTTTGAAGAGGCGACCGATATAAATTTTTATGTCGGACGCGCCATCAATCCGGCTCACCAAAACCCCGAACTTCCCCTTAATTTCAGCATAAAAATGAATTTGGTCGAAGAGCTTTCCGCTTGCTTAAAGCAGATGGGAAAACGCATAAAGGTCAGCTATTTTTAGAGTGAGGCTACGTTATGAGAAAATTTGACACAAAGGTACAGCATCTCAAATATAAGGTTTTGCGCGAAGTGGCGCGGCAGGCATGGAATGACAAATTGCTTCAAACGATTACGGATATTCCAAAAATGCTCGTGCCGGGCAAGGACGCTACAATGCGCTGCTGCGTATATAAAGAAAGGGCTATTTTGGCGGAGCGCGTCAAAATGGCAATGGGCGGAGATATAAGCAATCCCAACGTCATCGAGGTGATAGATATCGCCTGCGACGAATGCCCTATGGGCGGCTACGAGGTCACAAACGCTTGCAGGGGCTGCTTGGCTCACCGCTGCGAAGACGTTTGCAGGCGCGGCGCGATTAGCTTTGACGCACAGCTCAAAGCTCACATCGACAAGGTAAAATGCGTGGAGTGCGGCGCGTGCGCCAAGGTATGTCCTTACAGTGCCATTGCCAACAACAAAAGACCGTGCGAGAATGCCTGCAAGGTCAAAGCAATCGTTTCGACCGGCAACGGCAACGCCGTCAGTATTGCGAGTGAAAAGTGCATTGCTTGCGGCGCGTGCGCTTATCAATGTCCGTTCGGCGCGATTACCGACAAGTCATTTATCCTGAACGTCATCGACCTTATCAAACGGAGCGATAACAATCAAAAATACAAGGTCTATGCCGTCGTCGCGCCGTCCGTATCGAGTCAGTTTGCATATGCCAAGCTGGGGCAGGTCGTTTCGGGTATCAAGGAACTCGGCTTTTTTGCCGTAGTAGAGGCGGCTTTGGGCGCGGATATGACGGCGTATGCCGAAGCGGCGGAGCTTGCCGAAAAGGGCTTCCTTGAAAGCTCCTGCTGTCCGGCTTTTACCGATTATGTCAGGAAACAATTTCCCACTTTGGCGCGGCATATATCAAATAATTTGTCGCCTATGGCGGTCATCGCAAGGTATATCAAGGAAACGTCGCCCGACGCAAGGGTCGTCTTTATAGGACCGTGTACCGCCAAAAAAGCGGAATTTCAAAAAAAGGAAGTGCGTCCGTATGTGGACAGCGTGATTACTTTTGAAGAGCTTCAAGCACTTTTTGACAGCAAAGACGTCGACATTACGGTATTATCCGAAGACTTATTGGATAACGCGTCCTATTTCGGCAGAATTTTTGCCAGAAGCGGCGGACTTTCCGATGCCGTAAGGCAGGGCTTAAAGGAACGGGGACTTGAAAAATTTGACTATAAGCCCGTCGTCTGCGACGGCATAGAAGCTTGCCGAACCGCGCTTCTCAAAGCCGCAAAGAATATATCCGACGGGAACTTTATCGAGGGTATGGCTTGCTTAGGCGGTTGTATCGGCGGCGCGGGCTGTTTGACTCACGGCGACAAAAACAAATCCGACGTGGACAAATACGGCATGACGGCTTTTGAAAAGACAATCAGCGATGCAATCGGAGTGCTAAAATAAAAGTAAGCGGATAAAAAAATTGCCTTTGTAATTTTTACAAAGGCAATTTTTTTATGCAAATCGCTTTTTATTGTTTGATAATATTCTGTTGATTGCTGAACAGATAATTGAGCGTATCGATAATAGCCGCAGGCGTGTCGTCGGGATATCTCGTGATTGCCACCCTGAGCGCGGCAAAGAGCATGGATACGCGGACGTTGATGAAATAATGCCAATTCCGCATATCGAGATGGGCAAATTCCTTGATAAAGGAGAATTTCGTTTCGATTATCGACGCGACCTGCGTTTGAAACCATTCGTACAGATTTGCCTCTATAAGCGCAAGCAGTAAGGGGTGCCGGTTGAGCCAGATATCGAATAAGGTATTTAGCAAATCGTCGATACTCTTGCTTTTTCCGTTAGATAGGTGAGCCGAAAGAGCGGAAAAAATAGCTTCCGTCTGACAGAGAATGACGTCGGATTTGTCGTCGAAGAGCCGATAAAAGGTCGCCCTGCCGACACCCGAAGCTTCCGCAATCTCGGTAACGGTCAATGCGGAATAGGGTTTTTTTTGCATGAGATTATTCAGTCCGTCGCAAATCAACCGCGCCGAAACGCGTGTGCGCTTGTCATTACCGATACGATACATTTGCCCCCCTTATGTACCACTTCTTTAAAGCGGCGTTTTTTTTTACGGAGTATCTTAAATTTTGCTTCAAGATATGGTACAATAGTATCACATCTTTGGCTATTATGTCAACAGACTTCTTGCAAAAATCAATTTGAACCGCAAGAAGTCCGATAGGAGAGTATTGTGGATAACATAACTTCAAGCCAAGTTACGACAAAGACGGAGCGGCGCGACTACGGACTGTATTTTGTCGGTCAAAATATGTTTTATCTCTTTGTAATGAATTTTATTCAGAATTATTTTACCGACGTCGTGGGCATTGCCGCCGGAACGGTCGCGGTAATTATCCTTATCGCAAGGCTTTGGGACGCCGTCAACGACCCGCTTTTCGGCGGAATAGTGGACAGAAGCCGTCTTAAAGGCGGACGCTTTAAGCCGTGGCTCAAACTTTCGATATACATTTTGCCGATTTTTACCGTTCTGTTGTTTTGCGTGCCGTCGGGCTGGGCGTTGTCCGTCAAGACGGTGCTTTGCGGAATTATTTACATCGTTTGGGGCATGGTCTTTACAATATGCGACGTGCCGATTTTTTCACTCTCCGTCGCCATGACGAACAATATGTCAGAGCGTACGTCGCTGATTGCGTTCGGCAGGCTGTGCAGTACCTTCGGCATAATGATTGTAATTCTTGCGACCGTGCCGCTCACGGGATTATTTACCAAGCTCGTCGGCAACGAAGCGACGGCGTGGCTGCTTGCCGCAGTGCTTTTCTCTATTATGGCGTTCTTTTTTATGCGTCCGATTACAAAAAGCGCAAAGGAGAGATACATCGACCAAACGACAAAAGCCTTGTCCTTAAAGGATATTTTTTCATATTTAAAATCCAATAAATATCTGCTGATTTTTTACGGAGCGATGATAATATTCAGTCTGACAAATACCGTAAGCACCTTGTCGCTTTATTTTGCGACGGTCAATCTCGGCAATGCCAATATGTTTATTTTGGTGACGCTTATAACCATGATAGGCGCGCCTTTCGTTTCGATATTTTTGCCTAAGCTCAATAAGAGATTCGATAAGTTTCAGATATATATGTTCGGAATGGCGGTCGCCATTATCGCGAGCGTGATAATCTATTTTGTGGGCTACGAAGGAATACGCTTCGTGCCGTTTTTGATACTCTCGTTTATCAGGGGCGCGGGCTTTTCCTGCACTATGGTCATGTCCTATATGTTCGCGGCGGACTGCATAGAATACGGCACGTTTAAAAGCGGCAAAAGAGCCGAAGGCGTTACCTTTTCCATTCAGACCTTTACGACAAAGATGACGGGGGCTATTTCGGGCTTTATCGCTATGGGCTTGCTCGGCTGGTTCTTTCATTATCAGTCGGCTTATTATGTCGGCAACGTGCTTGTCAATCCCGTTCAACCGCTAAGCGCCGCTCAGGGAATATGGTTTTTGTATTCGATATTCCCGGCGATAGGAGCGGTGATAGCCTTTGTCATATTGCTGTTTCTCTACAAGCTGCGCGATAAGGACGTTCAGATTATGGCTGACGTCAATTCCGGCGCGATAAGCCGCGAAGACGGCGAAAAACTCTTGGACGAAAGATTGTTGAAGACAAATAATAGCGGAGACGAAAAAAAATGATTGATTTAAAAGGCAAGCCGTTTAATCTCGGCGAAAGCGATATCGAGTGGGTCAACGATACGCTCAAAGGCATGACGCTTCAAAAAAAAATCGGGCAATTATTTTGTCCGCTCGGTATCTCGGCTAACCGAAAGCAGTTATTGCATTTAACGCAGGACATAGGTATCGGCGGCATAATGTTCCGTCCGACCAAGGGCAAGCAAGCCCAAAGCACGCACAGATTTTTGCAGGACAATTCCAAAATCCCTTTATTGATAGCCGGCAATCTCGAAAGCGGCGGCAGCGGAGCGGCGGCGGACGGCACGTTCTTCGGTATGCCCATGCAAATAGCGGCGACGGGCAATCCCGATATGGGATATAATCTGGGCAAGATAAGCTGCGGCGAAGGTGCTGCCGTCGGACTGAATTGGGCGTTTGCGCCTATCGTCGATATCGACAGAAACTTCCGCAATCCGATAACCAACCTGCGTACCTTCGGAAGCAATCCCGATACCGTCATCACAATGGCAAAGGGATATATGCGCGCCGCCGACGAATGCGGCGTAGCCGTGTCAATCAAGCATTTCCCCGGCGACGGCGCGGACGAGCGCGACCAGCATCTCCTTACGAGCGTCAACGGTTTGAGTACCGAAGAATGGGATAACGGCTACGGCAGGGTCTATTCGTCCTTAATCGAGCAAGGAGCAAGGACGGTCATGGTCGGTCATATCGCGCTGCCGTCATATCAAGACCTTTTGTCGGGCGGCGGCACTAAGGACAAAACTATCCCCGCAACTCTGTCAAAGGAATTGATGTGCGGCTTGCTCAGAGAAAAACTCGGCTTTAACGGCTTGATTGTCACGGACGCGTCCCCGATGGCGGGCTTCCGTGCGGCAATGAAGCGTGCGGACGCCGTGCCTTTGGCTATCCAAAACGGAGCGGATATGTTTTTGTTTGCGCGCGATTTGGCTACGGACTATAAATACATGGCGGACGGAGTTGAGAGCGGAAGACTTTCGGAGAGCAGACTCGACGAAGCCGTCACACGGATTTTGGCGCTCAAAGCCTCCTTGCGGCTGCATATCAAGGCGGAGGAGCATTGCCTTGTGCCGCCGCCCGACGCGCTCGATACTTTAAACGATAAGCAAAGCCGAAAGCTTACGGCGCAATGCGCGGACGAGAGCGTGACGCTCATAAAGGACACCCAAAAGCTTTTGCCGATTTCGCCAAAAACCCATAAGAGAGTATATCTAAACGTCTTAGAAAAGAGCGACGCAATGTCTACCGCGCTTAAAAACAAGCTGAAACAAAAATTGCTTGCCGAAGGCTTCGAGGTGACCGTACGCGACAGGGCGGCTATCGCCGATTTGGGTATTTTTGTAAGCTCCGAAAAGACGTCTCTTTTAAAAAAAGCCTCCGTAATATTTAAGGCGCGCAAGCACTTAGGCGAATTAATCGGCGCGCCTAACGTCTTTACCGAAAAATACGATTTGGTCATTTATGCGGCTTGCTTTGAAACGGCAAGCGAAAACACCGTGATTCGCATAAATTGGAAGGGCTTTAAGGGCGCGGGCGACGACATACCTTGGTTTGTCAACGACGTACCGACAATGTTTATCAGCCTTGCAAATCCCTATCATTTGCTCGACGTTCCGATGATTAAGACCTATATAAACGCCTATTCTAACAACGACGAAGTAATAGACGCAGTAATCGGCAAAATTCTCGGACGGAGCGAATTTAAAGGCGTTTCGCCTGTCGACGCGTCTTGCGGAAGGGAGGACGTACTGTATTGAGCGATATTTCGGCGTTATTTAAGGGCGTTATCTTCGATTTGGACGGAGTTATCGTACATACCGACACGTTGCACTACAAGGCATGGAAGAGCGTTGCCGACAGGCTGTCGATTCCGTTTGATGAAGAAGTCAACGACCGCTTGCGCGGCGTTTCGCGCGGCGAGAGCTTGGAAATAATTTTGGAGCAATCAAAGCGGCGGTACGACGGCGCGCAAAAAGAGCGGCTTTGTACGGAAAAGAACGGAATATATGTCGACAGCCTTGCAAGCCTGTCCGCCTTAGACGTAGCCGCCGAAGTGTCGGACACGTTAAAATTATTAAAGGGAGCGGGACTGAAACTCGCTGTCGGCAGCAGCAGCAAAAACGCAAAAACTATACTCAGCCGCATAGGCTTAGCCGATTTTTTTGACGCGGTCAGCGACGGAACGAATATACAAAGGACAAAGCCCGACCCGGAAGTTTTTCTCAAAGCCGCCGCGATGATAGGCTTAAAGCCGTCCGAGTGCGCGGTTGTCGAAGACGCAGCCGCAGGGATAGAAGCGGCGATAAACGGCGGCTTTACGGCTATCGCAATCGGCGGCGCGGCGGCGTCAAACGGAGCGCGATTCAATATAAAGAGCCTTAGCGAATTGCAAAAAATAATTCTGAAATAAGGAGTGGGGAAGCCATGTCTAATCCGCTTACGCTTAACGATAGCGATTTAAGCGTTATCGACGCAAAAAATGCCGAGCAACGCTTATACGATTATTACGGCTTGAAGCCGGTATTCCATTATATCCGCGACAAAAAACGCGGCATAAAAATCCGCGTTTGCGAAATCGGCACGGGCGACCCCGTCTTGATAGTACCCGGCAATACCGGCGACAGCTTTCCTTTTGTGCCGCTCATAGCCGAGCTGCGCAGAAAGCGCATACTTGCCTTTAACCGTCCGGGCGGCGGTTTGAGCGAAGGCTTAAATCATCTCGAAACGGATTTTAGACAATTAGCGGTCGACACGCTGACATTGGTGCTTGACCACTTTGCTATCGAAAAATTGCCGATTATCTCACATTCTATGGGCAGTCATTGGAGCTTGTGGTTTGCACTCGACAAGCCGGAGCGTGTCGAGAAGCTTATTTTGCTCGGCGTTCCCGGCAACGTGCTTCAATGCAAGCCGCCGTTTGTCCTGCGCTTAGCGGCTGTGCGCGGAATCAATAAGAAACTTTTTGATAAGATAACCCCTAAGAGCGTCGAGTCGTCGTTAAAGGGCATGACATTTATGGGGCATTCGCAGCAAACGCTTCAAGCCTTGCCGGAAGCCATGAAGGAATGTTATTATTATTTTCCGAGATTGCCGCATTATCGGGAATCAAGTCTGAGCCTTATGGAAGCGACGAATACGCTCTTAGGTTCTAAAAAAAATATACGAATCAACGCCGACGAATTGAAGGCTATCAATCAAAAGGTATTGCTCGTTTGGGGAAGCAACGACCCTTTCGGAAGCGTCAAGACTGCCGAAAAAATTGCCGCCGTCTTGCCCGATGCAAGGCTCGAAATCATTCGGGGCGGCGGTCATTTGACTTGGTTGGACGACACGGTAAAATGCGGCGAGCTGACGCAAGCCTTTCTTGACCAAGCCGCTTATCAATAAAACTTCATAATCGACTTAATATAAAATACATCTTAATCGGGCATAGTATAAGACAAATATACCTTGTCCGTTTTTTTTGCACGATAAAAAGCTTACATAAGGTTTTTTTGCCGATGAAAAATCTCGCGAAACGTAAAACACTTGTTTTTTAGCAAAATATATGGTAATATTTATAGGTATTTTGATAAAAGCGGCGGCACGGCGGTATGCTACATAAGACTGCGTGGGCGTCGGTTTGAAAATCAGATTGACACGGACGGGGGACAAGACGGGCAAGTGGAAAAGTACTTCGAGCGTTTGGCACGGCAGACCGCCAAAATAAAGGAAAGATTTGACGAAGCGGAAGAATTGATTGCCATGCCTGAAATCATTGCCGACAACAAGCTGTATCGGCGGCTTGTCCTTGAAAACGCGGCTAACCGTGCCGTTGTCGAAAAGCGCACGGAAATGATATATGCCCTGAAAGAAGCCGAAAGGTGCGGACGGGAGCTTTTGACGGCCGATAGCGAAGTCAAGGTCTTGCTTGCCGCCGAAGAAAAAAGATTAACGGCGCAAGCTATGAGCGCGGCGGCGGAGCTTTGTCGCTTGCTGTTTGCCGAGTCCGACGAAGAGAGCGAGATTGTCGTCGAAATAAGAGTTTCCGGCACATCCGACAACTCCTTGAAGCTGGCGTATTTGCTTTTTTTGACCTATCAAAAGGCGGCGGAAAACGCGGGATTTGCAGTGCGGACGGAAGGCACAAGCATGGTCGCTCCCGAAATGCTCAAAGCGGCTACGCTCACAGCCGCGGGCAAGGGAGTGTACGGTTTTTTTAAGTACGAGAGCGGCGCGCACAGATACATATCGAGCCGCCGTGATATTTTGGACAAGACCTACGGAACGGCGTATGTCACGGTCTACAAAAAGCCTTCGGCGGCGGAGATAGAGCTTAACGAAAAGGATATCCGTATAGACCTTTTTCATTCGGGCGGCGCAGGCGGTCAAAACATCAACAAGGTAGAGACGGCAATCCGCGTGACGCATCTCCCGACGGGCATAGTCACGACCTGTCAGGACGAAAGGTCGCAATTCAAAAACAAGGAACGCGCTCTCTCTAATCTCAAAGAGAAGCTCACGGAAATCGAAATCAAAAAGCGTCAAGCCGAAATCGACGACGCGAGAAAAGAACAAAAAGCCGCGTCAAAGGGCGCGCCGATAAGGCTTTACAATGCGGCGGAGAATACCGCCCAAGACACGAGATGCGAGGTGACGCTGCCGCTCGATACCGTCATTAACGGCGGCATAGACGGCTTTGCGGACGCGCTAAGACTGATACCCCGATAAGGAATCGCAAAACGGAATATGGAATTAAAAATCGAAAACAACAAGACCGTGTTGTCGTCGGACGGCGCGTTTTACAAAACCGAGAGCTTGATTACCGCTGCGCGGCATTTTTTGAATGCCGACGCTTTTTTGCTCAAAGTTGCCGAAGGCTTGTTGCTCGCTAATATAGGAGAAGGCTTTTACAGAGCCGCGACAAAGGACGGCAAGCATATTTTTTTGATTGCCGTGACCGAAAAAAACAATAATCTCAACGCTTCTCTCAAAGGGCGCGACATCGTGTTTTTCGGATACGAAGGACGTGAAGAGCTTGCGCGGCGCAACGACCCTGAGCTGTCCTTTTTGCTTATGCGTCCGGAGTTTTTTTTGCGGCTCGAAAAGCTGAACGGCTTCGGCAATAGCGGCGTTCGCAGGGTCGATTTTCAAAAGCTCTATCGGCTTGCTGCGTCGGGCGGAGTCAGCTTTCCGCTGTTGAGTCCGGCGCAAAAAAATATTGTCGAAACGGAGGACAAAAACGTCCTTGTACAAGGCTCTGCCGGCAGCGGCAAAACCAACGTCTGTATCGATAAGATTATCTTTACCGCCTGCCGCGCTTACGGCGGAAGAATCCTCTATTCGACCTTTTCACGCGGACTGTTAAACGAAACGAGAGCGCGGCTCAAACAGTTTGAAACAAATCTTGCGGATTTTATCAAAAGCTATGACGACGGCACGATTGTTTTTTTGGGGAACGACCACAAAAAGGCGGTCGAAAACCGTTTGGGTATTTATTTTTCCGTTGACGACGACGACAAAATAAGGCAAAAAATCGAGAGAATTTTGGATTTTTTAAATACAAAGGTAGACTTCTTTTTGATTGAAGATTTGTATTTTAAAAATATCTCAAAGATAAATAACGAAGGCGTTGCGGACGCGGATTTTGCCGACGAAAAGTATTTTATTACAGGCTACATCGGCGACATGAAAAATCATCAGCTCAGGGGCAAGCTCGAAAAAATCAAGGACTTATCCTACGAGGTCATATACAAAGAAATTTACGGCGCGATACTCGGCGCGTGCGACCCCGAAAATCCCGACAAGATACCCACGCTCGAAGAGTTTGCAAAACGCAGAGAAGGGAGTCTTAACTACCGCGAATGCGAGATAATCTATTCGATTGCGCGTGATTACGAATACCGTTTGAAGTCGCAGGGACTGTTGGACAACAACGTCATGTCGCGGCGGCTTTTGAATGCAAGCGCGGATTTGGAAAGATATTCGCTTGCAATCATCGACGAGGTTCAGGACATGACCGAAGCGGAGCTTTGTCTTATCAAGACCGTTTCGAGAAAGGTCTTTGCGGTCGGTGACGCGCTTCAAATGATAAATCCGTCGTATTTCAGCTTTGCATACTTAAAGCGTCTGCTTTTTGAAAAGGACACCCTTTCGGTCGCGGAGCTTGTCAACAATTACCGCAGCACCAAAAAAATCGGCGATATAGCCGAGAGCCTGTCAAAGCTCAACACGGGAAAATTCGGAACGCACAGCTTTGTACTCGGTACAAAAAGCGTTGACGACGGCGGAGCGTGCAGCACCGTCTATGTCAAGGACAAGGATTTTTTGAACGCCTTGCAGCGCGAAAAATTTAACAACTACACCGTAGTCGTTTCGGGCGCGAAAGAAAAGCAAGAGGTGAGAAAAAAACTCCCTTACGGCGAGATATTGACGGTATCGGAGGTCAAGGGCTTAGAGCGCGACGCGATAGTATTGTACCGTGTGCTGTCGGACAATTATGAGCGGTTTAGCGCGCTCAACAGGCTCGTCGTAGCGCGCAAGCAAGCGGACGAAAATTCCGTATACCGCTACTATTTCAATCTCTTTTATGTGGGGATTTCCCGTGCAAAATCGCGGCTGTATGTGGCGGAGGAAGCGGAGATACCTTTCTTCGAGGAA
The DNA here is from genome assembly GCA_031289755.1 of Clostridiales bacterium. Lineage (GTDB taxonomy): Bacteria > Bacillota > Clostridia > Christensenellales > JAISNN01 > JAISNN01. The sequence goes on along the minus strand of JAITOU010000001.1, from coordinate 102,959 downwards.
TTCTTTAAAAACAATTTTGACGCTATGCAAACAAGCGAAGCGGTCAAGGATTTGCTGGCGTCCTCTAATATGAAGGAAATCGACAGAGACGAAATCGCCAAACGGACGGATGAATTTATCAAGTCGGGTCAGTTTGACAACGCGAGAATCTCTGCGGAGCGTATGCTCAACGCCGACGAAAAGCGCGAAGCGATAAACCGCATAGAGGTTTATCAGGCGTATGTTTTGCACGGCAGGTACAGAGAAGCGGGCATAAGGTTTTGGGAGCTTAATATGCAGACGGACGCAAAGGAGCAATTTGAATTTTCACGCGACGGCGCGCTGATTGCCTTTATGGACGCCTATCAAAAAAAAGGCGGCGGCGCACTCGGCTACGAAGCGGCGGCTTTTTTGGAAGACACGACGCTTGACGCGGCGGCAAAGGCTTTGATTTTTGACGTGATGAAAAGAGATGCGGCAAGGCTGAGCGAAGAACAGAAAAAAATAAATTCCGCATTGAATAAAATAAAAGTAATCGCCCAAAAAACCTAAGCTTATCCGCTTTAAATACATTAAGGTTATTCAAAAAAAACTAAACGGATAGGGAAGTCTTATAAATAAAATGCCAATAAAATCATTTCGGAGGAAGATAGATGAACGAAGAAGTACAGTCTCTGATAGACGCTTTTTTGAAGTACAGAGAATTGCTGACGCCGGTGCAGGCAGGGCTTAGCGAATTTACGGAGAGCTTTTCTGCCGTCCGTGAAAGCATAGGCAAGATAGACGCGGCTTTCGGCGGCAATATCAGGGAAAGCATGGACAAGCTGTCAAAAACCTTATCGGAGCAAGCCGGTAAGGCAAACGACCTTTCGGGACGTATCGACGGCTTTACCGCCGCCGCCAACAAATATATCGGTGAAGTGGAGCGGCTTTATTCCGTCATGTCAAGGACTGCGGACAAGGTGACTCACGTCGTTCAGCTCGAAGCAAAGGCCGAAGAACAAATCGGCAGGCTTGACGCTCTAATAGAAGAAAAGACAAAAAACTACAATGTCAAGGAGCTTGAAAAATCGCTCGATTCTTACAACAAAGAGGTTCAAAAGGTCGGCGAATTTATCAACCGCGACGTAGGCGAAGCCTTAAAGGGTACAAAAAGCAAGATTGAAGGAATCAGAATCGGACTCGAAGAGCTTATGAAGCTTCAAAAAACCGAAGGCAAGAGTCTCGATACAATTGCCGAAAGCTATACGACGACAAGCGCGCTGCTCAAAAATATCGTCGAGAAAAACGACGTAAACGAGGCTTATATCTACGACATTTTGGATAAATGGGCTGCGGACAGAAGGATTAAAACCAAGAAGTAGGACGGAGAATTTAAAGTGCAAAACGAGCTGATACAAAAATTTTTTACGGCAATCAAAACCGACGATGCCGCACTTTTCGGAGAATGTCTCAAAGAGAGCGGCGGCGGCGAAGCTAATGATTTGCTTCGGGCGCGTTTCGGACGCTTTCCCGTGCTTTCTTTGCTCTACCTTTTTAAAAGCCGTAAGATAATTAAGCTTTATCAAAAGCCGCTGATAGCCGTGACGGAATATCGCGAGCTGATAGAGTACGCCGAAATCTATACGGCGTTTAAAGCCTATGCCGGCAAATGCCTTAGGCTTTATCACGAAGAAATCGTGACGCCGGTCGAAATGCTGGCGATTATCGGAGATTTTACCGCGCTCAAAGAATTGTATTCCGCATTTGTGCCGAATCTGAAAATCAGAAATAAGCTGACCGAAATTTTTAAAATTGTCTACCGCAAAAACATTGTGCCGGAAAAGGACAAGATATCGGTGGGCGCGCTGCCGATACCAAGCTTGCAAAAGGCGGCGTATCTGGCGGTATTGTTTCTTTCGGTGGTGACGATAGTTTTTTCATCGCTGTTTTTGAGAGGCTTTTCTTTTTCTACGGGTGAGGATAACGCGCCGTTTGCGGTGTCGAACGCGGCGCAATTTCTCAGAGCAATCGATTCGGAAGAGGGAAATTATCTGTTAAAAAACGATTTGACGCTGTCGCTGTCCGACCGACCAAAAGCCTTTGGCGGAACGGTTGACGGAGCGGGGCATACGATTTTTGTCGCCGACGCAAAGGACGGACTTTTTGACGCATTCTCCGGAACGGTGAAGAATCTGCACATTGTATATACCGATAAGAGTATAGAATTAAATGTCAATAAGGCGCTTTTTGCGCGTGAAAACACGGGTACGCTGACAAACGTGACATTCGACGTCGAAGCCGATATTTATTTGTCTTCCGACGCGGAAGCAAACACCTTAGTCAACGCGGGAATTTTAATCGGCAGAAATTTCGGTATATTACAAGGTATAGACGGGTCTTTTAAAGGCTCGGTATCGGCAAAAAACGCCGACGACGGCGTAATGTATCAAACGGCTTTTTTGACGGCGGCTAACGGCGGCGTAGTAGATTTCGGATATGCCCTTGAAGTTGTACAAGGGCGCATATCCGATTGCAATTTGAGCGTGGAAGCCGAAATAGACGGCGGAACGGCAGGCGCGGCTTTTGCTCCGTATGCCGTCGAAAACTATTTTGAAATCGAAAATATAAAAATTACCGACGGGTCATATATACATACGCACAATGCCGACACGGCTGGGCTTGTACTCGTCAACGGCTACGGTGCGGATTGCGAATTTTACGGCGTGTATTTGATACAGTTAGCCGTGATAGAAGAGTCGCAAAATTTTGCCGACATCACACAAGAAAGCGATAAGACGGAATGGTCGCCGATTGTCGGCGGCTTGGTCGCCGAAAATTGGGGCGTGATAACAAATTCTGCGAATTACGGCAATCTCAAAATCGATATGGGGCAAGCCGAAACGGGAAGGTTTGCCGCAATAGGCGGCATAGCGGCGATGAATAACGCCCCAATCGGGACTTGTTACAGCAATTCCATAATCGATATAAAAACCGTTGACGCAGTGATTTATGCAGGCGGAATTACGGGGAAGTCAGATATTGTTGCCTATTATGACGCTTTCTATAATACTAATAGAATAATAAGCGCGTCGTCAATAGACCGCTGCGGCGCGGAAGGGGAAATAAAGGCAAACTCCGAGAGCGGAAAGGTCTATATAGGCGGAGTTTCCGGCAGAGTGTATGCGGTATATTTCACAGACGGCACATTATTCAGCGGCAGCTATATCAAAGATTGTTTCTCGACAATGACAATCACCGCAGAAAGCAATGCCGCAGACTTGCGGATAGGGAGCATGGTCGGGCAGTTTTATACAGATGCGCGGATTGAGCTTACGACGCAAAGAAGCGATATAGAAGCTGTCATGAGAAGCTATTTTCAAGGAACGAACGCTTTTTTTGCGGAGCAAGACACAAGCGTTAGCGGAGAAGTTTCGGGGAGCTTTGCAAATACAAATCCGTCGATAACATTCTCGACAACCGAAGCCTTTACCGTCGCCGCCGTAATCCGCTATGATACGATAGCAAAATTAATAGAAGAATCGGGGGTGTATTTTACGCTATGAAAAAAAAGATAGGAATCGTCGCCGCTTTTGCTGCGGTCGTTGCGGCTGATATCGCTTACATCATTTTTGCCTTTGTCAAAAAGGCGCGGTATGAGCTGCCGTCAGCCGTTTTTACCGATGCCGCACATTCCTTGACCGTCGCGGTCATCATTTTCAACGCCGTTACGGTAGCGGCGATAGCCGGATATTTTATCGCAAGGCTTGTTATGGCAAAAAAGGCGGCGAAGTAATTTTTGTATCGAACGCTAAAATGAACGGAGATTATAAAATGAGCGACGAAGAAAAAAACAATCAGGAAGAAAAAAACGGGCAAGAAGAAAAAAATGTACAGTCACAAAAACGTCCTTTGATAAAAAATTTCAGAGAGTTTTTGACACTTTGCGGCGTAGCCGTCTTTATCGCCGGAGTTGTAATGGCGGTCTTCTTTGACGGAGCGATAAAGGAATGGGGCTTCGCGCTTTTGGGATTGGCGGCAATTTTTGTCGTCTTGTCGCCGCCCGTCAAAAAGAAAAAGGGTATAAAGCGTATATTTTATCTTATAGGCGCAGTTTTGAGCGGAATCACTATCGGATTGTACATTACGGGGTTGGTTGCGCATATCGACGGGTTGAAATACATTGGAATTGCCGCGTTGATTGTTTCGGTGATATTTCTATTGTTGTCGGGAGAAAATGTACAATTATTTTAAAAAATACGGGATTTTTGATTCGGAAGTTCTAAAAAAGACACATAGCTTTATTTCAATTATGCATTGTATTTTGTACCGAAGTATGGTATTATATACCGGAATGCAATTTGGTTGGAACAAAAAGAATATATACGTTAGGAGCAACCTGAATGAACATTGTCGCAAAACTCTATCATGAGATAAAAGACCATTGGTCAACGCCTAAGGCAGGCAACAGCATTTCTTATAAAGAAACCCTTTTGCACGGCATAGGCGGTAACGGCGAATCTCTTTTTGAAGGAATCAACGGTTATGCCGGTACGGTCGTAAGCTCTATTTTGACGGCGTCGGTCTACGGGATATTGCCTATGGATATCTGGCTTATGGGAGTGATAGTCGCGCTTGTCAGCCTGATACGAATGCCGTTAGCCGGCTTTATCATCGACAATACTAATACCAAGCTCGGCAAATTCCGTCCGCTGCTCATCTTTTTGGCGATACCTACCGCCTTGCTCCTTGTCGCGCTCGCATACATTCCGGCGCAATTTATGGGTGCGGACGGTTACTCGGCGCGGTTTATTTCCTTTACGATTATTTCCGCCTTGCTCGCATTCTTTTTGCCGACGTTGGCAAGCGTGTACGACGGACTGACGCAGGTCATGACGATGAATACAAACGAGAGAAGCGGCTTCTTTGCCATACTAAACGTCGTCAGAAATCTATTTATTTCGGTCATGCAAATCCTGCTTCCGCTCCTTGCCGGATTTGTCGGCGGCATGAAATCGGTCAAAATCTATCAGATATCCTTTCCGGTGCTTGTCATAATAGCTATCGGCGCGTTGCTCGCTTCGGTATTCGGTACAAAGGAAAGAATGATTATACCCCAAAACAAGAGCAACAAGGTGAGCTTTATGCTCGGCTTAAAGCGGTGCGTCAAAAATAAATATTTTATCATCAAATCGTCGAGTGATATTTTGGCATCTCTCAGGGGCGTGGCAAATATTATGACGTGGATATGTCTTTATCAGATAGGCGGCGAACGCGGCGACCAGGTATTAGCCGTAGCCGTCACCGTACTCGGCTTCGGACACGTTCCGGGCATGATATTAGCTCCGCTTATCGTCAAAAAATTCGGCAAACAAAAAAGCTTTATCGGCGTACATATCTTGGGGATTTTGACGACGCTGCCTATGCTCTTGTTCTTAAAAAGTCCTTACGTATTGCTCGCCATGCTCTTTGTCCAAAATCTCAGCAACGGTCTGTACACAATCGAAGGAATGATAAACGCCGACATTTTGGACTATGAACAGCACAGGTCGGGGGAGCGGCTCGAAGGCTTCTTTAACAATTTCAGAAAGATGATTATTACGCTTTTCGGCATAGGCACGGCTCTTATTACGCCGTATATCTTGCAGACCTATTGCGGAATAGGCAGGGATATGGTGGGAACGGAATTAGATAACGCCTACAACGCGCTCTTTGACGAAACAAAACGAAACAAGGTCTTTGTCGTGCTGATATTGATAGCCGCCGCCAGCTTTTTCTTGGGAATGATACCTATCTTCTTTTACGGCTTGACGGAAGAAAAACACGCCCAAATCATCAAGGACTTAAAGGCGCGTGCCGAAGCCGCAGACGGCGGTTCGGCGGAAGTGGGGGATTTAGCGCAGTCGACCGATTGATTATCGCCTAATATCAAATCTTACGTTGCAAAACGACACGGTTGCCTTTGTCAAAACTGACAAAGGCAATTTTTTTTCAGATAAAAAATCCGGATAAAAAAAATTTGAAAAATCCGTTATTTTCGGCGTTAAATCGCTTGCAAATAAAAAAAGGCTGTGATATAATCATATCACGGTTAGCAGGGGCTAACATAATGACGGGTTAATATCCGAATTTTTTTGGATTATATATTAGCGATAGCTAATTTTAATACGTCTGAGATTGAAAAAAAAATTATAAAATAATAATTTTTTTTGGGTTATGGATTAGCAACGGCTAATTTAATCCGCTTTAACAACGATATAAAATTTTTTTGACTTATAAGGAGGTCAATATATGAAAAGATTGAGCAAAACAAAAGCGACGCTTTTATGTGTCATGCTTGTTATCACGGCAGTGTTTGTGCTATCGGCGTGCGTCTTAAAAAAGAGCTACACCGTGCATTTTAATACTGACGGGGGAAGCGTGATTGCCGATGCCGAGAGCGACAAAAAGACGGGAAAGGTCGCAAGGCCTAACGACCCGACAAAAGGCGGCTTTACCTTTGACGATTGGTATACGGAGGCTGCGGGCGGTACGGTCTTTGACTTCGATACCGTAATATCTGCGGAAACTACCCTTTATGCACGCTATACGCCCGTTGACAACGGACCGGACAGACTTGCTAACGGCAATTATCTCATTCCGGTTTCGGCGTGGCATGAATTAAACGATGCGGCGAGCATGATGTCTGCGCTTTTGTACGGCGATGCTTTTGTAAAGGTCGGCGATACAGAAATCGAGATAACGGTGTATTTTGTTTCGGCGACGATTATGGGTCAATTCGTATCACCTCAAAGCATCTCTAATTTTCGTTATGACAAAAACGGCGGATATGTAGCGGCAACCTCGTCAGAGTACGACGTATGGACGGACGTAAATACCGTAAGGATAACGGTTGACGAAATAAGCGAATATATTCTATTCAAAATGGCAAACGGCGCAATGGGCGGAGCCGACTCGACGATACGCCTGAAATTCACGGCGGAGAACGCGGTGCTTGCGGCTGAACCGGAATTTGAAGTACAGCAAGGCACATACACTCTCCCCGTAACGGCGGTTAAAATAGCCGATGAAACGACTTCAAGTTTAAACAATTACATTCACTCTTCGGCTTACGTCGAAGTCAAAGAGAATAGTGTGGAAATAACGATTTATATTAAGCCGACGGGGGCTTATGCGTTGGCGACACTGATAACCGACGACGTTAAATACGATGTAAACGGTTCGTATGCCGGAGCGGTAGAAAATTTTGATTTGACTACGGGCGTGTCCGCTTACACAATGACGGTTGAGCTTGCCGAGTTTGTCAAAATACAAATGCACGTCGTACCTATGCCTGCGCAATACGCCACGCAAGAAGCGCGTTTAAGGTTCGATTTGGCGGGAGCGGCCGCTGCGTCGGAGCAGCCTACGTTCGCAAGAAAGACGGGAGCATATCTCGTGCCGGTCGCGGCACGGCACGCGACAAACGACGCGGCGTCGAGTTTGCAGCAGTATATGTATACCCAAGCGTACGTTGAGATTAAGGAAAGCACGGTCGAAATAACGATATATATTCAGCCTGCGGGCAGCTATGCTTCCGCTTCGCAAATCACGGACAAAGTACAATATCTTATAGGTAGCGAGTATATCGATGCAACGCTTACACAGGACAGCCCTGCGGCGAATTATGCAAGCGCAAAAATGACGGTCGATTTGGCGGAATATATCGGTATAAAAATCAACGTACTGCCTATGCCGGAAGCATATCGCTTACAGTCGGCGAGATTGAAGTTTACATTTGCCGGCGCGGCAATAGCCATTGCACCGCCGGACTTCGGAGCATAAAGCGCATAACAAAAAATCTGCAAGGAGCATGAATGACGCCGTAACTTCCGAAATCTTCGGAAGTTACTGTGCGTTCTACGGTAAATCAAAAAATGAAAACAAAATTGACCTTTTTAAAAAACGCGGTATTTCTGCTCTGCATGGCGGTCTTATTTGCCGCCGCAACGGGCTTTACCGCCGTTACCGTTAGTACGGTATATGCGGAGTCGTCAAATGAAAAAGCCATTATCACCTTGTCAACGCCCTTCTCTTCGGACGGCGCGGCGACGGAGCTGAGCCGTGAATACGGCGTGATCATTACCGTGCCGGAGGCTACCGCCGTACTCGGCGGTTCGGCTGCTCCCGTCACTTGCACGGTCCGTTATTTGGGCGCGGCAGGATGGAAAGAGCTGACCTTGCCGTCTAACAGGCGCGTGACGCTCGGCGACGTAGCCGCGCCCGACAAAAACCGCACGGCTATATATACGGTAACCTATTCGGCGGGGAGCGGCGACAGTCTGACGGAGATGAAATATACCGTTTATGTAGGGCTTGAAATGTTTGTGACTACGGAGCGCGAAACGGTCGCCTTTATAGGCGAAGTGCGCGACTTGGCGGAATGCCGTCCCGTTTACAAATATAAGGACGGCGGCGGACAAACCGTGTATATCGACGTTTCGGCGACAAGGGAAATCTTATTTTATCCGCAAAATTCCGACGTCGGGCAATCTGTCGATATAGCCGGAAGCTCGGTAACGCCGACGGAGAAGGGCAGATATGAGATTACCTTTTATTCGCCCGAGAAAATTGAAAAAGACGGCGACGTATATGTGAGCGGAAGTGTTTCTGTCACCGCAAAAATCTATGTCTACGACGGCAGGCAAAACCCCGTGAACGGAAAAAACGGCATATACAAAACCGATTATGAAATCGGCGGCACGAGCGAGATAGGTAAAGGCATGGTCGCTTCGAGTTGTCTTAATACTATCCAAATCGAAAAGGTCGGCAACGTATATTATCTGTATTTTACCGTTACCGCCGGACAAATGATGACAAATTTTACCGTGACGCAGGACGGCACGAGCTTTGTCGGCCGCATTACCGACGAGCATTACGAAGGTGCGGACTTGTACAGGACGACGGTCTTTACCCTTAATCGGGAGCAATTAGAAAAGGCTATCGAAGTATCGCTCTATGTCGAGCCGATGGACAGAACCGTGACCTTTACGATAAAAGCCGATTTGCAGAACGCTTATCTCTTGGAAGCGACGGGCGGCGACGAATTGCCTAAGACTTTTTGGCAGACTTACGGCAAAGTAGCCGTTATTATCGGCTTGTCGGTCATAGGCGCGGGCGGTATCGCCGTCGGGATTTTTTTGGTTTTAAAAAGGAGAAAGCAAGCATGACAAGCAACGAAAAAAAATATATCAAGAATAAAGCGGCGAGAGCATTGATATGCTGTGCGCTTTGCTTTGCGATTGTCGCAGGCTTTGCCGCCTGCAAGCCAAAGCCCAAGCAGCCGGAGCCGGGAACGAGAGTGGTCGTCATCGACGGCGTGAGCTTAGAAATCCTTTATCGGCTCGGTGTGGAAGTAATCGGCGTGCCGTCGTCGGGCTGGGAAGGTATCGACGCAAAATACGGCGACCGCACGGTGTACGGCGACGCGGGAATTCCTATGCAGCCGAATTTTACCGAAATCGCCATGATGAATCCGAGCGAGGTCATTATGTCGGACGCGACGGAAAAAGCCTTCGGCAACATCAAATCGTCCTTCGATGCACTCAAAATCGCCGTCAAGTTTTTTAGCTACAACAGCGTTCCCGAATTGAAGGACAGCATTGTCGAAATGGGCGAATTTTTCGGCAAACGTGCGGCGGCGGAAGAAATCGTCGCGGAATTGAATATAAAGGAAGCGGACATTTTGGCGCGTGTCAACGCGCTCTCCCCTAAGCCTAAGGTCATGGCATTATTCGGCGCGCCTTTGGGAACGGCTTCGCAAAGTATTTCTATCGCGACGGGCGGAATGTACGCAGGCAGTATCGTCGGCTATTCGGGAGCGGTCAACGTCATTGACGCGCTCTATCCTAATAAGGAATTCGGCTTGATAAAGCCCGACAATTGGGCTCCGATTTTGGACTTAGAACCCGACTACATCTTTTGTGTGGCGCACGGACGCCCGGACGAGGTGTGGGCGATGTACGATTCGGTTTGGGGCAAGACGCCTTGGAATCTCTTGCGTGCAGTCAGAGAAGGCAAGATTTATTATCTGCCCGACGACAAGGTCAACGTCATAGCGGAATTTGATTACACGGAAGCAATGCAATACATTTTGGATATTTTTGAAGGCAGAGTAGGCGCGTACGGCGCAGGGTATTTGGCATGAAGATGACGGCAAAAAATAAAATCATAAAAAAAGCGGTCGTTTACGGCGTAAGCGTTTTGCTTACGCTGTTTCTGATAGTCGTGTCGATAAAGGCCGGCTATGACAAGGCGACGCTCGGACGGGTAATCAAGGGATTGTTTTCGGGCGAAGACTTCGTCGTCGATACGCTTGTCCGAGTCAACCTGCCGCGCACCCTTGTCGCGCTCTTTTCGGGAGCGGCTTTGGCGGTCGCGGGCGTGCTGTTTCAGAGTGTCACGCGCAACCGCCTTGCCGACCCGAGTATAGTAGGCGTTTCGTCGTCTACTTATACGGCGGGTCTTACGATATCGCTGTTGTTTCCTGCTCTCATTCCTTTTTCGCCGCTTTTCGCGGGCGTTTTTGGAATGGCGGTGTTTTTGCTCATCTTCCGTCTGTCTTATTCGCACGGCGTCAAGTCAAACAGGATTTTGACAATCGGCGCGGCGGTCAACGCCGTCTTTATGATGATTATCATCACGATTGCAGTCATGCAGAATATGAGCGCGTCAAACGTGCTTTTGTCGCTGTCGGGCAGCCTTGCCGTGCCTAAACCCGAAGTGGTTTATTCTACAATCGCGCTGTCGTCGGTCGGGCTTATCGCCGCGCTGTTTTGCGCTGGAAAGTGCAATATCTTGGCTCTCGGCGACAAGACCGCGCAAGGACTCGGCGTCAACGTATTGCGCATGAAGCTGATTTTGGCGGCGATAAGCGTATTTTTGACGGCAGTAGCGGCGGTAAACGTCGGCATAACGGCGTTTTTGGGCTTGCTTGCGCCGCTCATAGCCAAAAAGCTTTTGGGCGGCAGCCACTATGACGTTCTTCCTTTGTCGGCGTTTTTGGGCGGAATTTGCCTGCTCGCCGCCGACTGCTTGGGGCGTGCGATGAATACGCCCGTAACGCTTCCGGTCGGAATAATAACCACCGTAATCGGCGGCATGGTCTTTATCGTTTTGCTTGCAAGGTCATACAAAAACGCGGATTAATCCGCGCGGATAATCTTTGAACGGGAGTATAAATCGTCATGAAAATTGAAAATATTACCTTCGGCTACGACAAAAAAAAGCTTGTGTTGGACGGAGTGAGCTGTGCCTTTAAAAAAGGCAGAGTGACCTCTATCATCGGTCCGAACGGCTGCGGCAAAAGCACGCTGCTCGGTCTTTGCTCGCGGCTCTATAAGCCTTTTACGGGAGCGGTGCTTTTGGACGGACGGAACGTCGCGGAATACGGCGGCAAGGAGTTTGCAAAAAAAGCGGCGAGCGTCTATCAGTTAAACGAAATCTCGGGCGATATTACCGTGCGCGCTCTCGTGTCCTACGGCAGAACGCCGCACAAAAAAATGTTTGAATTGTTGAATGACGACGACGAAAAAATCGTCGGTTACGCGATAGAAAAAACCGGCTTAAAGGACTTTGAAACGCGCCGCGCGGCGGAATTGAGCGGCGGTGAGCGGCAGAGAGTTTTTTTGGCTATGGCGTTGGCGCAAGAGCCGCAAATCTTATTTTTGGACGAGCCGACGTCTTTTTTGGACATCTACTATCAGCTTGAAATAATGGAAATCGTCCGCGCCGTCAACCGCGAAAAGGGCGTCACCGTCGTCATGGTCCTGCACGACATCAATCAAGCCGTCAAATACGGCGACGACGTTTTGGTCATGAAGGACGGCAGGATAAAGGCGGCGGGGGAAGCGGAAAAGACCGTCACGCCGGCATTGATAAAGGACGTTTTCGGAGTGGACGCGGAGCTTGTCTCGCGCAAAAACGGCGAAACCTTTTTTGCCGCGTCGCTTTGATTAAGGACGGCATTAAAATGCGAATATAAAATTTGAGAAATTCATTTAAAGCAAATACAACATTAAAAAAGGAGTAACGATATGGCTATGACTGTGGAATTTAAAAATGTATCAAAGCGTTACGGCGCGGGAGAGAGTGAAACGTTTGCTTTAAACGACGTGTCGTTCGGTATAGAAAAGGGTGAGTTTGTCGTCATACTCGGACCGAGCGGCGCGGGCAAATCTACGCTGCTGAATCTTCTCGGCGGAACGGACAGCCCGACAAGCGGAGAAATCACCGTTGACGGCGAGCGGATAGAGAGCTATGACGAAAAGCGGCTTACGCGGTTTCGCGCCGACAAGATAGGCTTTGTCTTTCAATTTTACAGCCTTATTCCGACCTTGACGGTCTACGAAAACGTCGCCCTTGTAAAGGAAATAATGTCGGACGCCGCAGACATAGACGGAGTACTCGGAGAAGTGGGCTTGGATATACACCGCAATAAATTTCCGTCGCAGCTCTCCGGCGGCGAGCAGCAGCGCGTATCTATCGCGAGAGCCGTTGTAAAAAATCCTAAGCTGTTGCTTTGCGACGAGCCGACGGGCGCACTCGATACCGTAACGGGGGTCAAGATTTTGTCCTTGCTCCAAGAGACGGCGCGCAAAGGGCATACCGTTCTCATCGTCACTCACAACGCCGCGCTCAAAGACGCCGCCGACAGGGTGATATATGTCAAAAACGGCAGGATAGGCGAAATCGTCAAGAACGACAATCCTATAAGCGTTGAGGAGGTGAGCTGGTGATGCTTAACCGTAAAATGCTAAGGGATATAAAGGGCAATTTAGCGCAATTCATTTCTATTTTTGTCATGGTTTTTTTATCGGTGTTTTTCTTTTCGGGAATAAGCGGAGAATGGCGCGGACTGCAAAGCGCAGCCGATGATTTTTATCAAGCCGCAAATTTTGCCGACGTGTGGGTGTATTCGGAGAGCGGAATTTCACAAGCCGACGCGGACGCGGTGAGAGATATTGACGGCGTTTCGGCGGTTATGCGCAGAACTATGCTCAAAACCGCCGCCGACCTGCCTAACAATCCGGAAATAGAATTGTATTACAGCGAAGAGAACACAATCTCAACTCCGTATGTGACAAGCGGCGAAGAGTTTGCGATAGACAAGGACGGGTTGTGGTTAGACGAACGGTTTGCAAACGCACGCGGCTTGAAGCTCGGCGAAACGCTCACCTTGAATTTTAAAGGGCAGACTCTGACAAAGACGGTCAAGGGTCTTGTATTGAGTCCCGAATACGTCTATATGACGTCGGAAAGCATGACGCCGGAATTTTTTGACAAGGGCTTTGCCTTCGTTTCGGCAAGCTTTATCGGGGTCGGAACGCCGTTTTTTACACAGCTTTTAATCAAGACCGACGTTCGTGATTTCGACGCATTAGAACGCGCCGTTTCGGACGCTCTCGGGGGAAAATACGGCGCGTTTTTGACGAGAGATAATCAAGCCGGTTACAATCAATTTAGCGAAGAGGTCGCACAGCACCGTTCTATGGCGGATATTTTCCCGCCGGTATTTGTCCTTGTCGCTATGCTCACCATGGTTACTACGATGACGAGAATCGTAGACAATCAGCGGACACAGATAGGAACGCTCAAAGCCGTAGGCTTTTCGGGTAAAAAAATCACTTTGAGCTATCTCGGTTACGCCTTTTATCCTTCGGTGTTGGCAAGCGTTTTGGGCGTGCTTTTAGGTCCGATTGTCTTGCCGCCGCTTTTTTATCCGTCGATGTCGGCTTTTTATACCTTGCCGACGTGGACGCCTGCTTATCATTATACCTTTTATATTGTGGCGGCGGCGACCGTCGCTTTTGCTTGCCTTGCCGCATACCTTGCGACGCGCAGGACTCTCAAATTATCCGCAGCAGCCGCACTCCGCGCAAAAAACCCTAAGACGCTAAAAAGTAAAGCCGCAAAAAATGAAAGGCTTTGGCAGAAGCTCGGCTTTAACCTGCAATGGAATCTCCGCGATATGTACCGTAATAAAACGCGTTCGGTTATGGCGGTCGTCGGCGCGCTCGGCTGTACCGCGCTGCTTGTCTGCGCCTTATCGATGAACGCCGATATGCTCGACGCTAAGATATGGCAATACGGCGAGATAAACCGCTTCGAGAGTAAGCTCATTCTCAAAGACGATTTGACGTCGGCGGCTATTTTGAATGTATTGAAAGCCGCAAACGGCGAAGGTATTATGGAAGACGCTATCGAGATACGGGCGAACGGCGGCAAATATTCCGCGACCCTGACCGTCACCGACGGCGGAAGCCTGCTTACCGCGACCGACAAAAACCGCAAGCCGACAGTCCTGCCAAAGGACGGAGTAAGTCTGAGTTATAAGATTGCTAACCGTTTGGGAGTCAAGGTCGGCGACACCGTCGAATGGCACATCTTCGGCAAGGAAGGATGGCTGAGCTGCCGTGTAGCGGCAATCTACCGCGCACCGACGGGGCAGGGGCTTAGAATGGAAAAGACCGCGCTTGAAGCCTTCGGTATCGAATATAAGCCGACCGCCGTATTGTCGGAGTCGCATATCGGCGCGGACATCGACGGAGTGGCTTCGGTGATGTACACCGACGATTTGACGCGCGGCTGGGATAACTTTACCGAAGCGATGCTGCTTATGGTCGCCATAATGATCGCCGCCGCGATAACCCTTGCGGTCACCGTGCTTTACAATCTGGGCATTTTGTCCTTTACCGAAATGCGGCGCGAGCTTGCGACCTTAAAGGTCGTCGGGTTTTCGTCGGGCAAAATAAACCGCCTGCTGCTGTCGCAAAACCTTATTCTGACGGCTTTGGGCTTTATATTAGGTATTCCGACGGGCATTCTGCTCGTCAAGGCGATGACCTTGACAATGGGCGACGGCTTCGATATTATAGAAGCGCTGCATTTGACCGACGTGATTTTTTCCGCGCTCATCATCTTTGGCGTCGCGCTCGCCGTCAACCTGCTCTTCCGCAAAAGGATTACAAAAATCGATTTGGTTTCGTCCTTAAAAGGCAACGAGTAGGGAACGAAAAATAACGGTCAAAAGATTTGCCTTTCGGCAAAAAATACTTTAAAATAAAACGGGAGATTTACTATGGTCAAAAAAATAATAAATGCGATTTTAATCGCGGTAGGCAGTGTATCCTTAGCTATCGGGGTGGTCGGTATATTTTTACCGATTTTGCCGACGACGCCGTTTTTGCTCTTGACGCTTGTGTGTTATGCAAAGGGCTCTAAGCGGTTCGAGCGGTGGTTTCTTTCGACCAAGCTCTACCGCAAATATTTGGAAGCCTTTCTCAAAACGCACGCGATGACAAACGGAAGCAAGGTAAGAGTTTTGCTGCTGATAACGGCGTTGATTTCTATACCGATTATTCTCGTGGACGTATTGCCTATGCGTATCGTACTCGGCGCGGTGATATTGTTCCATTGGGTATACTTCATCTTTTTTGTCAAGTCGGTATCTAAGGAACGTCTTGCGGAATTGCTCGCCGCCGTCAGAGAAAAGGAAGCTCAAAAGCTCAAAGACGCCGAACGGGCGGAAGCCGTAAGCGTGCCGAACTCGGATAATGCGGACGCGGACACGGCAACGGAAATTGTAACGGAAGAATCTGTCACGGGGGAAAATAAAATTGATTGACAAGGATTTAATCGCTCTCATTAAGGGCGACATGAAATACATAATAATAACGGTCCTGCTCTCTTTGCTCGGACTGTTTGCAAATGTCGCTATTACGGCGGGGGTCTGTCTTGCGCTGTCAAAGGCGTATACGGGCTTGCGTGAGTTTTCGGCTTATGCTTTGCCCGTCGCCGCAGTCGCGGTGGGAATAGCCCTGCGCTTCGGCACGTCCGTGCTTTCGGGGCGGTTTCGCTTGGTCTTGGGCGCGGCGGTCAAAAAGTCCTTGCGTGAAAACCTTTACGGCAAGATAGTGCGCTTGGGCGTCAGGAGTGCGGACGAAACGCGCACCGCCGGACTGACGCAGCTCTCGGTCGAAGGGATAGAACAGCTTGATTTGTACTATACAAGCTATCTTCCGCAATTCTTTTATTCGATGCTCGCACCGATTGTACTTTTTGTAATTTTTATCTTTATCGATTGGCGCACCGCTCTCGTCCTGCTTGTATGCGTGCCGCTCATACCGATGTCGATTGTCATGGTGTCAAAATTTGCCAAAAAGATTTTTGCAAAATATTGGGGCAAATATACGTCTATGGGCGACGCCTTTCTCGACAGCGTTCAGGGCTTAAAGGAATTAAAGATTTTCGGCGCGGACGAAGCGCGCAATCAAAAGATGAATAAAAGCGCGGAGGAG
This sequence comes from Clostridiales bacterium, assembly GCA_031289755.1. Lineage (GTDB taxonomy): Bacteria > Bacillota > Clostridia > Christensenellales > JAISNN01 > JAISNN01. The sequence goes on along the minus strand of JAITOU010000001.1, from coordinate 86,664 downwards.
TTTCGCCGCATTACGATGAAGGTGCTTGTCATGCAGCTTTTTTCGGTGACGATTATGGACTTGGTAGCCTTCGGCGGCGCAGGCGCGGGCATAGCCGTCACCCTGACCGCAGGCGGTGCGGACGGACCGTTTTACGCGCTCTTTCTCATCTTGACGGCGGCGGAATTCTTTTTGCCGCTGAGAGCCTTAGGCAGTGCGTTTCACGTCGCGATGAACGGCGCGTCGGCAGGCAAAAAAATTCTCGCTCTCTTAAAAAAAGACGAGCCGAAATGGGGTATTGCCGCGCCGCAAAAGGGTGCGGAGATTGCCTTTTCGGGCGTTACCTATACCTATGACGGCGCGGAGCGCGCGTCCTTAAAGGGTGCGGATATGACCTTTACGCACGGTTGTATTACCGCTCTCGTAGGGGAGAGCGGTTCGGGCAAGAGTACGGCGGCAAAGCTGATTTTGGGCGCAATACGTCCGCAGTCGGGCGACATAACCTTAGGGGGTATAAGGACGGAAGAGTTTTCGCGTGAAGCGTATTATTCCGCACTCGCGTCGGTCGCCGCCGATACCTACATCTTCGGCGATACGGTACGCAACAACTTTTTGCTTGCCGACAAGGACGCCGACGACGGACAGATTTGGAATGCCTTAAAAAGAGTAAATTTGGAAGCCTTCGTGCGCGATAACGGCGGACTCGATAAGCCGATTACCGAGGACGCGAACAACATTTCCGGCGGACAGAAGCAGCGGCTTGCGCTTGCAATCAATCTTGTACCTAAGAAAAGTATCTATATCTTTGACGAGGCGACAAGCAATATCGACACGGAGAGCGAAGCCATTATCATGAAGAACGTCGCCGAATTAAAAAAGTCGGCGGCGGTCGTGCTTATCACTCACAGGCTGGAAAACGCGGCGGGCGCGGACGGGATTTATGTCCTTAAAGACGGCGCGGTCGCAGAGAGCGGTAAACACACCGAGCTTATGTCAAAGAACGGCGAGTATGCGCGGCTTTACGGCGCGCAAAAGGCTCTCGAAGAAGGGGGGATAAATCATGCGTAGAAGCGGTATAAAGATTATGGCGGCACTTGCCGCGCTTTTGGGAAGCTTGACCTATATCATGGTCTTTGCCGTAATCAACGGCAGCTTGGGCTTTTTGCTGTCGATGGGCGTAACGGTTTTCGGGAGTCTCGGCGTCGCAAAAATGCTCGGAGAGAGTATCGCGCTGTCGATGGGCGCGATAGCCGGTCTTGCCGTCGTGTGCGGCGTTTTGCGCGGTCTGCTGCGCTACGTCGAGCAATACTCGAATCACTTTATCGCATTCCGCTTACTTGCGGTTTTGCGCGACAAAATCTTCCGCGCTCTGCGCACGCTTTGCCCTGCAAAGTTAGAGACAAAGGAGAAAGGGCGCATAATCTCGATGATTACGTCCGACGTCGAAACATTAGAGGTTTTTTATGCGCACACTCTGTCGCCGATAGCGATAGCCGTACTTACGAGTGCGGCGGCGGTCGCCTTTGTTTGGCTGTACGCCGGGTGGTCGCTTGCGCTGATTGTCTTGGGCGGACATCTGGCGATAGGCGTAGCCGCGCCGTTTATTTCCGACCGCACTCTCCGCAAAAAAGGCGCGGCATACCGCGAAGAGTTTGCGTCCTTTAACGCCTATCTCTTGGATTCGGTAAAGGGGATAAAGGAGATAGTCCTGCATAACGCCGGAGCGGAACGCACAAAGGAAGTCAACCGCCGTTCGGACAGGCTTCTCGCCGATACAAAGACGATAAATATGCGTAGCAATCTCTCCGGCGCGGTCGTACAAGCCGCCGCCGCGCTCTTTGTAGCCGGCGCGCTCGTTATCGCCGTCGTATCGGTCTTGAACGGAAGCCTGACTATCGGACGTGCCGTAGTGGGCTTGACGGCGGTCTTCGGTTCATTCGGGGCGGTCTTTGCGCTGTCCGCTTTGCCGGGAAACCTGTCGCAGACCTTTGCGTCGGGGGACAGACTGCTCGACCTTTTTGCGGAGAAGCCGTCGGTAACGCCCGTGACGGACGGCAAAAAAATATCCTTTAACCGTTTGGACGTCAAGGATTTGCGGTTCGGCTACGGCGAAACCGAAATCATCAAGGGCGCGGAGTTTACGGCGCAAAAGGGTGAAATCATCGGTATTGTCGGCGAATCCGGCGGCGGCAAGAGTACGCTCTTAAAGCTGCTTTTGAGATTTTGGCAAAAGGACGGCGGAAGTATAGAATACGACGGCGCGGAGCTTGACGAAATCGATACCGACAGCTTGCTCGAAAATGTCACGCTCATCAGTCAAACTACCTATCTCTTTGACGATACCGTCGAGTACAATTTGAAAATCGCCAAGCCCGACGCGACAGCCGACGAGCTTGTAGCCGCTTGTCAAAAGGCGTCTATTCACGACTTTATAGCCGCATTGCCCGACGCATACAAGACGAGAGTCGGCGACTTGGGCGACAAGCTGTCTACGGGCGAAAGACAGCGCATCGCGCTTGCGCGTGCGTTTTTGCGCAACAGTCCGCTCATTCTTTTGGACGAGCCGACGAGCAACGTGGACAGTATCAACGAAGGCGTCATTCTCGCCGCGCTAAAAGCTCAAAAAAGCGATAAATGTATCATTCTTGTCTCTCACCGCGAATCGACAATGGCGGCTGCCGACAGAGTGCTTCGCTTAGAGAACGGTCGGCTCATTCCTACAAAAATTATTGGATAATACCGCATAAATCAGATAAATTATGGAAAGAGAAAAAGAGAAAAAAACGATAGAGTGGATGATACGGTTTTATTGCCGCAAAAATCACAAGAGCAGGGAATTGTGCGGCGAATGCGCCGCCTTGTACGAGTACGCGCTTTTGCGGTTGTCGCGGTGTCCGCACGGTGACGGCAAGCCGTTTTGCAGTAACTGCAAAATACGGTGCTATAAGCCCGACATGAAAGCGGCAATTGCCAAAGTCATGCGTTTTAGCGGCCCGAGAATGCTTTTTTATCATCCGTATGCGGCGATATTGCATCTATTAGCAATTAAAAAAGAGCGAAAAAATAATAAAAGCATCGGCGGCGCATAAGCCTGAAACGGGCGGATATATTTAGATATATCCGTCTTTTTTATTAATAGACTTGTGAAAGTTATATCAATCCCCTTTACTTTTTTTTTCGGTAGTTATATAATAGACTTATCCTAAAACGGCTAAAATTAATTGCGTTTAGGTTTTAGGACAAGTCTAAATATAAAACAAATTCTACGGAGGAATTTTTTGTGAAAAACTTGGGTTACTATAACGGCAATTTCGGTGAATTGGACCAAATGACTGTTCCATTTAATGACAGAGTATGTTTTTTCGGCGACGGTGTTTACGACGCTACATACAGTCATAATTACAAAATATACGCGCTTGACGACCATGTGGATAGATTTTATAACAGCGCCGGACTTCTCGATATAAACCTTACTCTTTCCAAAAAAGAAATGAAAGAGCTGCTCTACGAAATGGTCAAAAAAGTCGATACGGGCGACCAATTTGTCTATTGGCAGGCGACAAGGGGAACGCAGATACGCAACCACTCCTTTGACCCTGCAATCAAGGCGAATATCTGGATAGTATTGAAGCCTGCAAAGATAAAGGACGTGACAAAAAAGCTCAAAGTCATCACAATGGAGGACACGAGATTTTTACATTGCAATATCAAGACGCTCAATCTCCTGCCGAGCGTTATGGCTTCCCAAAAAGCCGAGAGTATCGGCTGTGAAGAAACCATTCTCCACAGAGCCGGCAGAGTGACGGAATGCGCTCACAGCAACGTGTCGATATTAAAGGACGGAAAGTTTATCACCGCTCCTACCGACCATCTCATCTTGCCGGGAATAACGAGAATGCACATAATCAAGATGTGCAAAAAGCTTTTGATTCCGGTGGACGAAACTCCTTTTACGCTCGGTGATTTGTATACTGCCGACGAGGTTATCATTTCAAGTGCAGGGCAGCTTTGTATCGGCGTGTCGGAGATAGACGGCAATCCCGTCGGCGGCAAAGCTCCGGCTCTTCTCAAAAGGATTCAGGACGCGCTCCTTGACGAATACTACGAAGAAACTAAATAAACGGTATAGGTATAAAAATGAAGAATTTGACGCAAGAAGAACTGACAAAACTCAATATAGGACAAAATCTCGACAACCTTATGAATCTCGACCCAAGGGGTTACGGTGTCTGCCGTATACTCTACAAGGCGGCGAGAGAATACACGGGTAAGCCGCTGTCAATCAATGCGGCTGAACAGCTTGTCAAGCTTGTCAAGGACGGCGATATCGTATATATCATCACGGGCTTTGTGCTTTTGTCGCACAAAAAAGCCGAGATGGACGGCATAATCGGCGCGATGTTTTTAGCGCGCTCGCTCGTCAAGGCGTTTAACGCCAAGCCTGTCATAGTCTGTCCGGAAGACAATTTAAAAGCCGTCGAAAATCTCGCATACATCACAGGTCTGCATTTGTACAAGGACATAGACGAGCTAAAAAAATACCCCGTATCAATGGGCGTGATTACCTTTACAAAGGACCCGTCAACGGCGGCGGCTCAGTCGCTTGATATTTTAAAGAAAGCCTTGCCACCCGTCGTTATCTCAACGGAAGCTCCGGGAGCTAACAAAAGGGGAGTATACCACAACGCGACGGGCTTGGACGTCACCGCGCTCGAAGCGAGAGCCGACGTATTTTTTAAGACGGCAAAGGACAAGGGAATACCGACGATTGCTATCGGCGACCTTGGCAACGAGATAGGTATGGGAGCTATCGGCGCGCATTTGGACAAATATATTCCTTATGCCGCCGAAGGACGCTGCCGCTGCGGCTGCGGCGGCGGAATAGCCGCCGCAACGGCGGCAGACCACATCGTCACCGCTACGGTATCGGATTGGGGCGCGAACGCACTCATCGCCGCGCTTGCCTTCCTGACCGAAAAGCCGGACGTCCTGCATAGCGTAGACGACGAAAAGAGAGCGATATATACGGCGTCGGAGAGCGGCATGATAGATATGCACGGCTGGCTCATACCGGCGATAGACGGCTTTGACATAGAGATAAATCTCGCTATTTTAAAGCTCATGAAGGAATGTATCGAATACGCCCCTAAGCTCAAAGATTCCTGCAAAACATGGTTTGAAAAGGTCGGCGAGTTGAAATTTTTTGAAGAGAACAAAAACATTTAGCGGTTAAGCATTCGGAGAGATGATACTATGCGCTTTTTGACGGCGGGCGATTGTGCGCTCGTGATAGAATTCGGCAACGAAATAAGCGGCGCGCTCAATGCGCGTGTAAAACACGTTTATGATTGGTTAAAAACAAAGCCTATACAAGGCGTATGCGAAACCGTACCGACGTTCCGTTCACTTTTGGTGTATTATAAGCCGGAGCTAATCTCTTTTAAGAGTCTTTGCGAAAAACTCGAAAAAATATCCGCCGAAGACCTCGACTGCAAAACCGCCCCAAAGCGCATAATACATATCCCTGTGGCTTACGGCGGACAATTCGGCGAGGATACGGCTAATGTTTGCGCACATACGGGGCTTTCCGAAAAGGAAATTATCGACGTACATTCAGGCACGGATTATCTCATCTATATGCTGGGATTTTTGCCGGGCTTTCCTTATCTCGGCGGTATGGACAAGAGATTGAATACTCCGCGTCTAAAAAATCCGAGAACCAAAATCCCCGAAGGCTCGGTCGGTATCGGCGGCGAACAGACGGGTATCTATCCTTTGGCGTCGCCCGGCGGCTGGCAGCTCATCGGCAGAACGCCGGTAAAGCCTTATGACCCGTCGAGAGAAACCCCTTTTTTGTACAAGGCGGGCGACTATATAAGATTTGTTCCCGTCACTTTTGACGAATATAAAAGGATAGAAGAGCAAGCCGCGTCGGGCGTATATGTATGCGCGGAGGAGATTTTGTAATGGGTATCGTTATTACAAACGTCGGTCCGGCAACGACTGTACAGGACGCGGGCAGAATAGGTTATATGGCTTTCGGCTTTCAGGCGTCGGGGGCTATGGATATGACGGCTTTTAGGACGGCGAATATTCTTGTCGGCAACGACCGTGACGCAGCGGCGATAGAAATGACCCTGATAGGCATAAGCGGAGAGTTTACTTCCGACGCGGTCATAGCCGTGACGGGTGCAGACGTGGCTCCGTCGGTCAACGGCATATCTATACCGCTTTATCAGGCGATAAAAGTCCGCAAGGGCGACGTCATCTCCTGCTCGTTTGCAAGGAGCGGCTGCCGCGCCTATCTGGCTGTTCAGAGCGGCTTTTATCTCAAAAAGGTCATGGGAAGTTATTCGACAAATACAAAATGCAAAATCGGCGGCTATCTCGGCAGACCGCTGCAAAAAGGCGATTTGCTTTATTTTAATACGACCGAGCCTTGCTGTGACGACGGGATTTTATATGCCGACCGACTTTTGGAAGCGTCCGCAGGCAAAGCTCCTATTCGCAAAATAGCTCCGCCCGAAGCTCTCACATCGCCGTCGGCGATAAGAGCCGTATTAGGACCGCAGGACGATTATTTTACCGATAAAGGGATAAAGACGCTTTTTGACGGCGAATATAAGCTTACAAACGATTCGGACCGCATGGGTATCAAGCTCGACGGAGAGATAATAGAGAGCAAATCGGGCGCGGATATCATCTCGGACGGCATTCCGCTCGGAGCGGTGCAGATACCGTCGTCCGGCAAGCCTATCATAATGACTGCGGACAGACAGACCGTCGGCGGATATGCAAAAATCGCCGTCGTCATATCGGCGGACATACCCGTCATCGCCCAAATGAAGCCGGGCGATACGCTGCGCTTTATAAGAGTGTCGTTAGAAGACGCTCAAAGAGCTTACATAGACGCGCTGAAAGACGTCGAAAAGCTCGAAAAACGTTTTGCCAAGCTGTGGAACGCCGCCGAAAACGGCGGTTTGACGGGAAAAATAAAGAGTATTTTTAAACGTTAAAGGAAATTATGGAAAAAATTAACAATCTCAAATATGCGGATTTACATCCTAAGGAAGTCAGGCAGCTGATAAGAGAAGGTAAAATCGATTGGAATACGTCGGGTATGTGTGCCGGCTATGCGCAGGCAAATCTCGTCATTCTTCCAAAAAATCTCGCTTATGATTTTTTGCTCTTCGCGCAGAGAAATCCTAAGTCCTGTCCCGTTCTCGAAGTCGGCGACGCGGGCAGCAAGAGCTTAAAGTACATAGCATCGGGCGCGGATATTTCCGCCGATTTGCCGCGTTACAGGATATACGAAAAGGGCGTCTTGACGGGCGAATATACCGACGTCGGGCGTTTTTGGCGCGACGACCTCGTGTCGTTTTTGATAGGTTGCAGTTTTTCCTTCGAGTCTGCGCTTCTCGAAGCGGGAGTGACGGTCAGACATATCGAAGAAGGTAAAAACGTGCCTATGTATATGACTGATATAGACTGTATTCCGGCAGGGAAATTCAGCGGAAAAATGGTCGTCAGTATGCGTCCTATACCTTACAATCAGATAGTCAAGGCCGTTACCGTGACCGCTTCTATGCCGAGAGTTCACGGCTCGCCTATACATATAGGCAATCCTTCGGAGATAGGCATAAAGGATTTGAATAAACCCGAATTCGGCGACAGCGTTACGATAAACAAAAGGGAAGAGCCTGTGTTTTGGTGCTGCGGCGTCACTCCGCAGTCGGTAATGATGAATTCTAAGCCGGACTTTGTAATAACGCACGCTCCCGGACATATGTTTATCACCGATATAAAGAATACCGATTTAAAGGATTGACGCAAAAAACACTGCGGACGAAACGAAAGCGTACGGCAATTTAAGAGTAACGATTTAAAGGCTTGACGGACTATTACATAAGCGGAGAAAAAAATTATGGCTAAAAATCTTGTGGATTTAAACTGCGACCTCGGTGAAAGCTTCGGAGCGTATAAGCTCGGAGAGGACGGCGAGGTCATCAAATACATCACGTCGGCAAACGTCGCTTGCGGCTATCACGCATCCGACCCCCTTGTCATGTCCGAAACGGTCAAGATGTGCAAGGACTACGGCGTCGCCGTAGGCGGTCATCCGGGCTTTCCCGACCTTTTGGGCTTCGGCAGAAGAAATATCGACGTGACCCCGACGGAAGCAAAGACCTATGTCCAATATCAAGCCGGAGCGATAGACGCTTTTTGCAGGGCGCATGGAGTCAGGCTTCAACATATCAAGCCGCACGGAGCTTTGTACAATATGGCGGGCAAGGATATATTGCTTGCGAGAGCGATATGCGAAGGCTTAAAGGAATTTGACAAGGATATAATACTTTTGGGCTTGTCGGGCAGCGCGATGATTATCGCCGCCGAAGAAGCCGGCTTAAAGGTCGCAAAGGAAGTCTTTGCCGACAGGGGCTACGAAGACGACGGCTCTCTCGTCAAACGCGGCAAGCCCGGCGCAATGATAGAAGACGAAAATCAAGCGATAGAACGCGTCATCAGAATGGTCAAGGACGGCAAGGTCAAAAGCGTAAACGGACGCGATATAGACATCAAAGCCGATTCGGTATGCGTACACGGCGACGGTCCGAAGGCATTAGATTTTGTCAAAAAAATCAACGCAAAGCTGACGGAAAGCGGAGTGAAGCTCGCAAGCATACGCGAAATTATCAAATAAACATATTTCGGCAAAGCTAATGAAAAAGCTAAGGTAGGAAGCCTATGGAACGCACATATGTAAAAATCGATTTGGACGCGGTGCGTCACAATGTTTCGCTCGCAAGAGAAAAGACCGGAGCAGGTGTGATAGCTATTATCAAGGCTGACGCTTACGGACACGGAGCGATAGAGGTTGCGCGTGCGTTGGAGGATTTGGTCTACGGCTTTGGCGTTGCTATTCCCGATGAAGGCGTTCAGCTCAGGCGCGCAGGGATAAAAAAGCCGCTGCTTATACTCGGCAATGTCATAAAGGACAAAATCCCCGATATCATAGAATACGGACTTTTGCCGTCGGTTTCGTCGCTTGCCGCCGCCCAAGTACTCTCGTACGCGGCTTTAAATAGGGGCAGACAGCTCGAAGTGCATATCGGAGTTGATACCGGCATGGGAAGAATCGGCTTTTTGGAGAGTGAAAAAGAAAAAATCCTTGCGGTAAGCAAGCTTCCGAATATAAAAATAACCGGTCTTTGCACCCATTTTGCCTGCGCGGACGAAACGGACAAAAAGCCGTCTGCGGCACAGCGCGAACGCTTCTTAAAGATTGCGGAATATTTAAAAGCAAATTCGGTGAACGTCGATGCGAAGCATATCAGCAACAGCGCGGGCATAATAGAGTTCGACGAGCATTATGATTTTGTGCGGTGCGGTATAATGACCTACGGCTTATACCCGTCTAAGGAAACAAATCAAGATTTCGGATTAAAGCCGGCGATGTCGTGGTATGCGTCGGTCAGTCATGTCAAGACGCTGCCGTCCGGCTACGGAGTGAGCTACGGGCGCACCTATATAACGAGCGGCGATACGCGGATAGCCACTATCCCGATAGGCTATGCCGACGGATATCCGCGCGCCTTGTCGGGTAAGGGCAAGGTGATAATCAACGGCAAATTTGCGCCGATAACGGGCAGAGTGTGCATGGACCAATTTATGGTTGACGTAACGGGAATCGACGGCGTAGAGATAGGAACGCAAGTCATAATTGTCGGCACTGACGGCGGCAAGACTATAACGGTCGAAGAGCTTGCCGATGCGGCATATAGCTTCAATTACGAATTTGTGTGCGGTATAGGACTGCGTGTGCCAAAGATATATTACAAAAACGGCAAGCTTTATAAAAGGACGGATTATCTTGAACAAATCACATGACCCTTTACAAAACGACGCGAGTGCGGACAAAGCCAAAAACGTCGCCGTCGGTAACTCTACCGGCGGTTTTGATATTTACGGCACGGCAATGAGCGAAAAAAAGATTATTTCGCTTTTTTTTCTCATGACGATTTTTCTTTCTTATATTTCACTCGGCTTGCCCGACAGTATTTGGGGAGTCGTTTGGCCCAATGCAAGAGCCGACTTCGGCGCGCCGCAAGAGTTTGCCGGATACTATTCCATGACGGTGACCTTTTGCTGTATGCTTTCCGCATTGTTTTCGCTTAGGCTTGCAAAGCATTTCGGCGCGGGAAAAATCGCCGCCGTTTCTTGCCTTTTGACGGGCGGAGCGATTTTTTTCGGCGGCTTTGTAGGCGATAAATATTTGTTTTTTATCGTCGCGGTAGTAATGGGCTTCGGGTCGGGCGCGGTTGACGCAGTATTAAACGAATATATCGCCAACCACTATTCGTCAAAAATAATGAATTGGCTTCACGCTTCGTGGGGCGTCGGCGCAATGATAAGTCCGCTCATTCTGACCGTTTGGATAAATCGCGGAAATTGGCGCGGCGGCTTCTTTACGATAGGCGCGATACAGACGGCTCTCGCCGTTCTGTTCTTTTCAACGCTCTTTCTGTGGAAACGCAAGCACGGCATAAAAGGCGAAAATGTGGAAAGCATAACGCCGTACGCGCCCGAGCTTACCATGAAAAATCTTGCGCCGTGGCTGTGCGTTTTGATATTTTTTCTGTATGTCGGCGCGGAAGGCGCGGTCGGCGTCTGGCTGAAAACTCTTTTGTACGATACGCGCGGCATAGACAACACAAAGGCAGGTATTGCAGTGTCGCTGTATTACGCTTCGATTATGGCGGGCAGGGTGGGGGTCGGATTTTTCTCAAAAAAGATAGGCAACCGCAACGCTATACGGTTCGGGTTGGCACTCGCGCTAATCGGCGCGCTGTCTTTGGGCATCAATAATTATTATTTAAATCTTTTGAGCGTCTTTTTGATAGGCGCGGGCTTCGCGCCCGTCTATCCGTCTATGATGCACGAAACGACGCGCCGTTTCAGCAAAGAAACCGCATCAAAGACGATAGGCTTTCAAATGGCGGGGGCTTCGGCTGGCGCAATGCTTTGCGTACCGGCGGTCGGCTTTATCGGCGCGGCTTCGACAATGGAGATTTTGACAATCTTTGCCGCCGTCGCCGCAATAGCCATGTTTGCCGCGTCGGAAGCCGTGAACAGAATGACGCTTAAACGGAAAGAGCGATAAAGCTTTTTATGCAAATTAAGATAATCGATTTTTTTATATATTCAAATATCTGTTTCTCCCTTGACGGAGCTGACGCCGTTTATAAATATCCTTGCTTTTTTTTGTTTTTTTTGGTATGATTATAGTAATTAAAATTATAACGGAGAGAAATTGTGAAATTAAGATTTTATCAGTCGGAAATTATGAATCCTTACAGAAACCTTGCGATAGAAAAGTATTTTGTCAATCATTTAAAGGATGACGAATATGTCATCTATTTTTGGGTCAACAAGGATACTATCGTAATAGGCAGAAACCAATATGCCTACGACCAATTTGATGCGGAAGCGGTCAAGCAAGACGGTATCAAGATATCCAGACGGCTTTCGGGCGGCGGCGCGGTCTATCATGATATCAACAATTTGCTTTTTAGTTTTATCATGAATGCCGAGCGTTTCGATAAAAATTCCGGCTATGATATCCTGATAAAAGCATTGAGAAAAATCGGTATACAAGCCGAAAAGAACGGCAGGAACGACGTTACGGTTGACGGCAGGAAGTTTTCGGGCAACGCTTTTTTGAATAAGGGAAACATTTTTTGTCATCACGGCACCGTGCTTATCAATACCGATACGCAAAAAATGGAAAAATATTTGCACGTACCCAAAGAGAAGCTCAATTATAAAGGCGTTCAATCGGTCAAGTCGAGAGTGGTAAATCTCATCGAATTTGACGGCGAATTGAATAAAGAAACCGTCATGCACGCCGTTTGGGGTGCGGCTTCGGATTATTTCGGCGAAACGCCCGACGTTGTGCCGGAAGAATATTTCGATGCTAAGGAGATAGAAGAAAGCCAAAAAGCCTTTGCGGATAAGGGCTTTATCTTCGGAGAAAAGCTCGACGGTTATGAGCTGAAAAGCTCGCGAATCGACGGCTTCGGACTTATCGACCTCTATGTAAAGCAAAAGGGGGGAATAGTCGAAGCCGTAAAGATTTTTACCGACGCATTGAGTATTCCCGATACCGCTCATACGGAGAAGCTCCTGAGCGGAAAAAGCTTTGACGCTATCGCAGAATTGAAGAACGGCGAAAACGCCTTTTTAGATTATGCGGTAAATATCTTGACGGAAGGCAAATAAATCCATTGCCTTTCTTGACACAATCGCATAATTGAAAGATTGCAAAGGTCTTTTGAAATTATTAGGCAGATAAATAACCCCTTGCGTTGCTTGACAAAACGAATGACGGAGAGCGTATATGATTGAAAAATTTGATATTGCCGTTATAGGCGGCGGACCGGGCGGATATACCGCCGCGCTTATTGCGGCAAAGGGCGGAAAGAGCGTCGTCATCTTTGAAGAGAAGCTCTTGGGCGGAACCTGTCTGAATACGGGCTGTATACCGACAAAGGCACTCTTGAATATGGCAAAAAATTACAGCCGCGTAAAGGAGAGCGACGGTTACATAGTCTATTCGGAGCTGAGCTTCGATTACAAAGCCGCCGATATCAAAAAGAATGCCGCCGTCGATAAAATCAGAGAAAATCTGACGCGGTGGCTCGCTCAAAACAAAATAAAAATAGTAAACGCAAAAGCCGCTCTCACGGGCGGCAAGGGCATAGAAGCGGACGGAAACGGCTATGAAGCGGAAAATATAATTATAGCCGCAGGCGCAAAGCCCGCAAGCTACGGTATCTACGGTATAGAGCTTGCGTATTCCGTAGAAAAATTTACAAAGGAGCTTGTCTTTGATAAAGACGTCGTTATAATAGGCGGCGGTGTGGCCGGACTCGAAACGGCGGCGTTTTACAGTATGATAGGAAGCCGCGTTTCGATGATAATGATGGAGGACAGACCGCTGCCGTCTTATGACAAGGATATATCCCAAACGCTCACAATGCAGTTAAAGAAAAAAGGTATAACGCTTTATACCGGTTCGGTAGTAAAAAGCATCGTCAAACAAGACGAAAAATTTTCCGTTTCCTTTGTTCCGTCAGGCACAAACGAAGCCGTTGCCGTTGTCGGCGGTCTTGTCATAGACGCGTCGGGCAGGCGTCCGAATATCGATATAGAAGGGCTTGACAAAGCCGAAATCAAATACGATTCAAAGGGTATCTATACCGACGGAGCTTTTAAAAGCTCGGCGGTCGGCATATACGCCGTAGGCGACGTTGTAAGGGGAAATATACAGCTTGCGCACAAGGCGGCGTTTGACGCCGAGCGTGTCATGGAAGATATATTGTCGGGGCATTCTTGTAATAAGGGCGCGCCCGTCGTGCCTGCTTGCGTCTATACTTCGCCCGAGATATCCTGCGCCGGAATGACGACCGCCGACTGTACGGATTCGGGTACTGAATACTTAACGTCAAAGGTCATGATGGGCGCAAACGGCAAAGCCGTTTCCTGCGACGCGGCGTCGGGCTTTGTCAAGGTCATTTTCGCCAAAATCGACGACGAAACAAAGGCTCTCGCCGGAGTGCCGTATCTTCCCGAAAAAAGAGAAAGATACCGGCTTGTCGGAGTGCATATAATAGCCGAAAATTCATCCGAAATGATAGGCGGACTTGCTTCTATGATAGCCGGCGGCGCGCTCAAAGGGGACATCATGCGCGCTCCGTTTCCGCACCCTACGCTGTCGGAAGCTTTTAGGGAAGCCGTGTCGGCGATTGCAGCGGATTAGCTCTTGTACGTCTTATTTAAAGGACGATAAGGGCAGTATTTAAATAATATTCAAAAGGAGAAATTTTTTTGTGAAAATCAGTAAAATTGTAGAAATTTTAAAAGCCGAAGCACTTACCTGCAAGGACAAGCTTTCGGACGAGGTAATTTCCGCTTGCGCGGCGGACATGATGAGCGACGTGCTGGCTTTTGTCAAAGACCAAGCCGTTCTCGTGACGGGGCTGTGCAATCCGCAGGTCATAAGAACCGCCGAGATGATGGATATCAGATGTGTTCTGCTCGTTCGTGGAAAACGTCCCGATGCGACCATTTTGGATTTGGCGGAAGCTAAGGGCATAGTAGTTCTCTGTTCGCCGCACAGAATGTACGTCGCGTGCGGATTGCTTTACAAGGCCGGCTTGTGCGGCGGCGAGGACTGTGTATGAGCGAAGATTGTATAAGACTCGAATTTGACGTCGATTCCGAGAATTTTGCGTCGGCGGGCATGGCGAGCGAAGCCGTTAAGACCAAGCTAAAACAGCTCGGAATAAATATGCAGGACGTGCGCCGCGTCGCGATAGCCATGTACGAGGGCGAAATCAACATGGTAATACACGCCAAAGGCGGCAAGGCTACCGTCGATATTTTTCCGCATAGGGTAGATATGATTCTTGCGGACAAAGGACCCGGCATAGCCGATATAGATTTGGCGATGAAGGAAGGGTATTCCACCGCGCCCGACAATATAAGGGCGCTCGGCTTCGGTGCCGGAATGGGGCTTCCCAATATGAAAAAAAATACCGACGCAATGAAGATAGACTCCGTACAGGGGATAGGCACGACTATATATATGACGGTCAACTTGCATTGAGCCTGCGCGCCGCACGGAACGTTATCGATTGTCCGCCGAAATTTTATACGGCATTAACGATAGATTTTACAGAGGTAACCGATGTCAGAAGAGAAAAAATTTGTCACTCTCGACGCCGATAAATGCAAGGGATGTATTACCTGCATGAAACGCTGCCCGACGGAAGCGATACGCGTGAGAGGCGGAAAAGCGGAAATAATATACGATAGATGTGTCGCGTGCGGCGAATGTGTGCGCGTATGTCCTTATCAAGCCAAAAAGGCGGTTTATGACAGCCTTGATATTATTCATAACTTCAAATACAAGGTCGCCTTGCCGCCGCCCGCTCTTTACGGACAATTCAACAATTTGAACGACGTAAATTATGTACTCGAAGGGCTGCTTGCAATAGGCTTTGACGACGTTTACGAAACGGCGGCGGCATCAGAGCTTATCAGCGAAGCGACAAGACGCATGATTTCGAGCAAAAAGTTTTTAAAAAAGCCGATGATAAGCACAACGTGTCCTGCCGTAGTCAATCTGATATTACTCAAATTTCACAATCTCAAAGAAAATATCGTCAATTTACTCACGCCTGCCGACGTCGCGGCAAAGCTTGCGCGTGAAAAAGCCGTCAAGGAAACGGGACTCAAACCGGAGGATATAGGCGTGTTTTTTATCGCGTCGTGTCCCGCCAAAGCCTATTCGTTGAGCAACGCTCTCGGGGTCAACGCGCCGCTTGTAGACGGCGTTATATCGGTCAGCGAGGTGTATTTTAAACTGATAAACGAAATGAGCAAGATAGAAAATCCGCGAGAGTTGAGCCGGTCGGGGATAATGGGCTTGTCGTGGGCTGTCAGCGGCGGAGAAGCCGCCGGAATATTAGGCGACATTTGCTTTGCCGTAGACGGCTTTGAAAACGTGATAAATATCCTGAAAGAAATCGAGGACGACAAGCTCGAACATACGGAATTTATCGAGCTGAACGCTTGCAGCGGCGGCTGCGTCGGCGGCGTGCTTAATATCGAAAATCCGTACATAGCCAAAGCCAAAATAAATATTCTCAAAAAATACAAGCCGATATCCAAAAACAGTCTCGAAGCCTGCGGAAAGCCCATAGAGTTTTTTTGTCAGGAGAGAGATTATGAGCTGAGCGAAGCATTCAGATTGGACGACGACAGGATAAAGGCGATGTCTAAGCTCAAACAGATATCGGAGATATACTCTCATTTGGCGCACCTCGATTGCGGACTGTGCGGCGCGCCGAGCTGCGCGGCGTTCAGCGAAGACGTGGTTTTGAGAGGCAAGGAGCTTGGCACTTGCGTCAAATACAGGCTTTAAATTTTTTCGGCTTGTGCCGAACGGTTATTTTAACGGCAAAAAGGAGCTTTATATGAAGGTAAGCCGGTTAGCGGAAATATTAAATGCGGAAATAATCAATTTGAGCGAAGACCGCGAGATAGAAACGGGATATTGCGGTGATTTTCTCAGCTTTGCCATGAGCAGGCTGCCGTCAAACAGCGCGTGGTTTACGGTCATGTCAAATGCCAATGTCGCCGCCGTAGCCGTTTTGACCGAAGCTGCGGCGATAGTCGTATGCGAGAATGTCAGACCGGACGAAAATCTCTCGGCACGCTGCAAAACCGAAGGACTAAATCTCTTGATAGTCGCATATCCGGCATACGAATGCGCGGTAAAATTGAGCCAAGCATTAAAGAACGAATAGGGCGGTTAAAAAAACGATGATTTGCGGTGTACTCTGTAAAGCCAAAATCTTGACAGAGTAAAGGGGCTTTTGTGAAGTGTTATTACGATTTGCATATTCACAGCGCGTTGTCGCCTTGCGCGGATAACGATATGACGCCGAATAACATTCTGGGAATGGCGGCGGTCAACGGCTTGAATATGATTGCGGCATCCGACCATAACAGTATAAAAAACGTCCGCAGCTTCTTAAAATTGAGAGAAGCCTACGGCGTCGAGGTCGTTCCGGCTTTTGAATTGCAGACGGCGGAGGACATACATTTTTTATGCCTTTTTCCCGACATAATATTGTTGGAAAAATTTTATAATCAGGTAAGCTTCAAGGATATTCCCAATAACAAAGACGTTTTCGGCGAACAGCAAATAATAGACGAGAACGACAATATAATAGCCGAAGAGCCGCGAATGCTTTTGGTTTCGGCGGACATCTATTCGTATCAGGTCAAGGACGCGGTAAAAAACGCTTCGGGAATAGCCGTGCCTGCCCACATAGACCGCGAAAGCAACGGAATGATTTCGATACTCGGCGACCTTGACGACGATTATGACGCCGTAGAATTTTCGCCGTATGCGGACGAAGCCTTCCGCAAAATTTACGGAAAAAACCGAAGGATAATTATCAATTCCGATTCGCATACGCTGGGAACGATAAGCGAAGCGGTCAATTTTTTGGAGTTAAAGGAATGTACGGCGGCTGCGCTAATCGATTACCTGACGGGGAAGCTTTAAGAATAATTTCCGCCGATTTTAGAGAAGTTTAAATATGAGTATTGAAGAAAAGCTGAAAAATCTTCCCGCCCTTCCGGGCGTATATCTGATGCTCGACGCCGACGAAAACGTCATCTATGTCGGCAAAGCGAGATATCTCAAAAATCGCGTCAGACAGTATTTTCACGCGTCGGGCAACCGCGTCGAAAAGGTCAGCGCGATGATGCGGCACGTGCGTGACTTCCGATATATCGTCGCAAACAACGAAGTCGAAGCGCTCATGCTCGAAAGCAATCTCATCAAGAAGTATAAGCCGCAATACAATATTCTCTTAAAGGACGACAAAGCCTATCCCTTTATCAAGATAAATCTCAACGAAAAATATCCCAAGATAGAAATCACACGCCGTATCAAAAACGACGGCGCAAAGTATTTCGGGCCGTATATGCTCGGCATAGGCGCGAGAGATATGACGGAGCTTATAGAAGGCGCGTTTCAGCTCCGCAACTGCAAGGTCAATTTTGAAAGGGCGGTCAAAAACAAGCGTCCGTGCTTAAATTATCATATAAAGAGATGCCTTGCGCCGTGCTGCTTCGACGTCGAAGAGGAATACAAAAAGATTGTCGGAGAGGTCATGAATTTTCTTTCCGGTCAGGACACTAACGTCGAAAACATTTTGACGGAAAAAATGAACGCGGCAAAGGAAAACGAAGATTATGAGACGGCTATTTATTACAGAGATAAATTGAAATTGCTCGACAAGATAGTCCGCAAGCAGATAGCCATACTCAAAAACGATTACAATCTCGACGTCTTCGCCGCGACGGGCAACGGAATGTTCAGCGTCGTTTCGCTCATTATAGTGCGCGGCGGCAAGATAGTCGGTGAAGAAAATAATATGTCGTCCGACGCGTCGCTCTCAAAGGACGAAGCACTCGGCTCTTTTATGCGGCAGTATTATGAAGCGCGTCCGATAAACGCCGCCGAGATAATCGTCTCCGACGATTTGGAAGAACAGGACGACATGGAAAAGCTCCTGACAATCAAGCGCGGCGCGGCCGTTCACATATCGCGCCCTAAGCAGGGGATAAGAAAACAGCTTGTAGATACGGCGATGAAGAACGCCGACGAATATATGCGCGTCAACGAGCTAAAAGCCGACCGAAAGCGCGACATGACTTACGGCGCGGTCGAATTGCTGCAAAACGTATTGGGATTAAAAAAACTTCCTAAGCGCATAGAAGCCTACGATATATCAAATATAAGCGGACAATTTAAAGTGTCGAGTATGGTCGTTTTTACAGACGGGTCGTCTAATAACGCGCATTACAGACGCTTCAAAATCAAGACGGTAGAGGGCGCGGACGACTTTGCGTCCATGAACGAAACCTTGTCGCGAAGACTCAACAGGCTGTCGGAGTCGTCGGGCAACAAGGACGTGAGCTTCGGGACGCGTCCCGACCTTATCCTGATAGACGGCGGCAAGGGGCAATTGTCGTCGGCGTACGAAGCTTTAAAGGAGAGCGGACGGCACGACATCGAAATGATTTCACTTGCAAAAAAAGACGAAGAGGTGTATACTATTTTTTCGGGCGACCCGATAAGGCTGCCAAAGACAAATCTCGCGCTCAATCTCCTGATGAGAGTGCGCGACGAAGCGCATAGGTTTGCCATAACGTATTTTCGCAAGCTCAAAGCGGCAAAGGAATTTGAATCGCGTTTGACGGCGATAGACGGCATAGGAAAGGCGAAAGCCACAAATCTCTATAAGCATTTTAAGACATTTGACAATATCAAAAACGCGTCCGAAGCCGAGCTTAAAGCCTGCGCCGGAATAGGCGCAAAGGACGCGGAAAAAATAACGGAATTTTTTAAAAACCTAAAAGCTTAAAAACGACGAAAAGGAGTTTGCGGACATGGAAAACTGTATATTCTGTAAAATTATCGGCGGCGTAATACCGTCCGAAAGGCTGTACGAAGACGACAAAATGATAATTATAAAGGACATTGCCCCAAAAGCGGAAACACATCTGCTCATGATACCTAAAAAGCATTATAGCGACATCACGGGACTCGATGTGACTACGGCTTCGGAGCTGGGGGAGTGTCTTTTGAAGCTCCAAGAAATAAGCCGGAAGCTGGGTTTTTCGGACGGATTCAGGCTCATTATCAATAAGGGCGAAAAAGCCGGACAAACGGTATTCCATTTGCATATCCATATATTGGCGGGGGATAATCTGACGGGTTTTTAAAGCGTCGGTTTATACTATACGGCGTACAGTACCGCCGAAAACAAATATGCGGGGGATAATCTGACGTTTTAGACAGTACAGTACGGCGTACGGTATCGCCGAAAGCGGCTTAAATAAGCCGATATTCGCAAGTAATAACAAAAAAGGAGGGGCGGTTGTGGAAGAAAAAGAAAATGACGTTTTTGAAGTACTGACGACGCTGTTGAACGAAAAAAAGTTTCATAAGCTGCGCACGGTTTTGGGCAACATGAATCCGGCGGATATAGCCGAATACATCATGGAAAAAGACGCTAAAGACCGCTTGCTCGTATATAGAATATTGCCGAAAGAGCTTGCAGCCGAAGTCTTTGCGTATCTCGACACCGACGTGCAGCAGATGCTCATCATGTCGTTTACCGACGAAGAAATTTCGGGAGTCTTGAACGAATTATTTCTCGACGACACGGTGGATTTTTTGGAAGAAATGCCGGCATATGTCGTCCAAAGGGTTTTGGAGAGAGCCGACCCCGACAAGCGCAAAATCATAAATCAGTTTTTGCAATACCCCGAAGACAGCGCGGGCAGTCTGATGACCATCGAATACGTCAATCTCAATAAAAATTATACCGTCGAAGAAGCTATCCGCCGCATAAGGCGTACCGGCATAGACAAGGAAACGGTCTATACGGCATACGTCACCGACGGCAAGAGAATACTCGAAGGCATCGTAACGGTCAAAGACCTTTTGCTGGCAAAAAACGAAAATATCGTAGCCGACATCATGGACGACAACGTGATTTTTGCAAACACAAACGACGACAAAGAAAAGGTTTCGGCGATATTTAAAAAATACGACTTTATGTCGCTTCCCGTCATCGATGCCGAACACCGTATAGTCGGCATAATAACTATCGACGACATCGTAGACGTCATACAAGAGTCCGATACCGAGGATTTTGAAAAAATGGCGGCATTGCGTCCGTCCGAAAAGCCTTATCTCAAATCGTCGGTCTTTACGCTCGCAAAAAACAGAATAGTTTGGCTGCTCGTACTCATGCTGTCGGGTATGCTCGTCGGGTCGCTGCTCGGTATCTTTAAGGAAGCTCTTATCGGAATACTCGTAATATTTATTCCGATGATGACCGACACGGGCGGCAACGCCGGCTCTCAGTCGTCTACGCTCATTATACGCGGACTTGCTTTGGGGGAGATAACGACAAAGGATTACCGCAAGGTACTCTGGAAGGAATTTCGCATATCGCTCCTGATAGGCTTGGCACTCGGCGTTTTTATGTTTTTGAGATTCATCATACAATACCGCGACGTGCCGACGGGACAGTTTCAGACGGCTTTCGTCATATCGATAAGCGTGCTTTTTACCGTCGTCGCGGCAAAGCTCATCGGCGGTATGCTTCCGCTCATCGCCAAAAGGCTCAAACTCGACCCGGCTATTATGGCTGCGCCGCTCATAGCGACTATGGTGGACGCTATGTCGCTGATGTTTTATTTCGGCATGGCAAAGCTCTTGTTAAAGATATAAGCTTAAAGATATAATAATTACAAAATTTTTAAAGGGGGAAGGATATGGACGACAATTTTGAAGACCGCATAAACACCGATGAAATAGCCGCTTTGATTGCACAAAAAGATTATCGGACATTGAGAGATACGCTCAATGATATGTTTCCGTACGATATCGCTTCCTTTATTGCCACGCTGACTCAAAAGGAGCGTATGCTGGCATTCCGCGTGTTAAAAAAAGAATTGGCGGCGGACGTCTTTGCTCATCTCGACGGAGATATTCAGGAAGATTTGACGATGTCCTTTTCGGAAAGCGAAATCGCTTCGGTTTTGGAAGAATTGTTTCTCGACGATACGGTTGACTATTTGGAAGAAATGCCGGCTTATGTCGTGGACAGGGTTTTGAAGGTCTTGGCTAAGACAAATCCCGACATGAGAAAGGATATCAATACCTTTTTGCAGTACCCCGAAGACAGTGCCGGAAGCATTATGACCATCGAATACATCAATGTCAATCAAAACTACACCGTCGAGGACGCCATAAGCAAAATCCGCCGCGTAGGTCTAAATAAGGAAACGGTCTACACCGTCTACGTCACCAACGAAAACAGGGTACTCGAAGGCGTAGTGTCTTTGAGAAAGCTGCTCTTTGCCGACAACGGCGACATCATCGGACGGTTGATGGACACAAATTTTATCTATGCCTACACAAACGACGACAGAGAAAATATCAGTGCGATTTTTCAAAAGTACGGACTGTTATCGCTTCCGATACTCGACCGCGAAAACCGCCTTGTCGGCATAGTGACAATCGACGACGTAGTAGACGTCATACAAGAGGAAAACACCGAAGACTTTGAAAAAATGGCGGCTCTCCGTCCGTCCGAAAAAACCTATCTCAAATCTTCCATTTGGGAGCTTGCAAAAAACAGGCTGACATGGCTGAGTATTCTCATGGTGTCGGGAATGCTAATAGGCTTACTGCTCGAAGCCTTTGAGGACGCCCTGATAGGAATACTTGTCATCTTTATTCCTATGATTACGGGAACGGGCGGCAATGCCGGCTCGCAGGCATCTACGCTTATTATTCGCGGACTTGCGCTCGGTGAGATAACCGTCAAGGACTATTATAAGGTTCTGTGGAAGGAAATCCGCGTGTCGCTTATGATAGGCGTTGCGCTCGGGCTATTCAATTTTTTGAGAGTGCTGATACAATACCCGAATCTCGAACAGGGAACGCTCAAAACGGCGTTTGTCATAGCCATAAGCGTCATGTTTACGATAGTCGCGGCAAAAATGGTCGGTTGTATGCTGCCTATCGTCGCAAAAAAAATCAAGATTGACCCGGCTCTTATGGCGGCTCCGGTCATATCGACGATAGTAGACGGGCTGGGCTTGTTGTTTTATTTCGGAATGGCTACGATAATACTTCATCTGTGACGATAAGCAACTCCGCATTTTAAAACGGGGAGAGAGATAATATGCCGGACGATGTTTTTCCGCCTATTTTAAAGACAGACAGACTGATTTTACGCGCCTACGCTTTTCAGGATGCCGTCGATATATTTGAATATGCCGGCGACCCCGAAACGACGCTGTATACGACCTTTGACACGCACAAATGTATATACGATACCGTTGACTTTTTGAGCAATATGCGGATAAGGTACGAGAACAAAACGGCTTATGATTATGCGATAGTGTCCAAAGAAAACGGTAAGGTCATCGGCGGCGGCGGAGTTATGAATACTTCAAAATTTCCGCACACGGCGGAGATAGGCTATATCCTGAATAAAAAATATTGGGGAAACGGCTACGCCGTCGAAGCCATGTCGGCTGTGATTGACTATCTCTTTGAAACGCTGCATATCCACAGGATAGAAGCCCGGCACTTTGCCGAAAATGAAAGGTCGGGCAGGGTAATGCAGAAGCTCGGCATGACCTACGAAGGTATGCAGGTCGACGCGGCATATGAGAGAGAGCGGTATCATTCGGTCAAATATTATGCGTTGATAAACGGAGATTAAAAGCGTAAAGCGGTCGGCAAGTATGCTTTTTATGACAAACACCGCGGTATAAGACCGCAAAAAAAGACTGTTTTCACAGTCTTTTTTTTATTTGTTTTTTGCAAGTAGTCTGATGAAAATTATTCGGCAGGAGTCGGCTTCGGGTCGTGCATAGCGCAGCCCGGACACTTTTCGCAAGGGTCTTCGTATTCGGGGTCGGTAGGGTCGGTTATGGCGTCGGGGTCAGGGGCGCACTTCTCGCAATCAGCGCACGACGGGTCGCAGTCCTCGCACATATCGCAAGGGTCTACAATTACGGGATATTTGTCTTTGGTTTTGTCCAACAGGACGTTGCCCAAGTTGTCGTAGCCCAAGAAGATTACGTCATTGCCGGAGAAGGTTATTTGTGATGCAAAGTAATACTGTACGTTTGCGAATAATCTTTTGAAATTCTCTATATTGCGTTTTTTGCTGCCGAGAATCAGGTCTAAAATCGAAACGTTACCTTCGGCTGAATTTCTTCCGCCGTCCTCTAACATATAATATGCGTTTGTTCTTTCATAGGTAAGACGCATAGCGTGAGAATGTCCGCTGACAGTTAATTTGACATCCATATCCAAGAGCTTTTGACGGTATATTTCGTTGAAGTCGGAATAAGGCGAATAGCTTCTGTTGTGGAGCAGTACGATGTTGTACAAGCCGTTATTGTCGGGCAGGGAATTAAACCATTCCGTTTCGATAGCCATGTATTGCTCGAAAGCGTTGTAAGGACCTTGTTCCCAGAAGTCGTCCGAGTCGCCTTCGCCGGTGTCTAATACGGTAAACATATAAGGGCCTCTTTCGACCTGATAATACATACGGTCTATGCCGAGACTTTGCCAAAGCTTAAACAAGCCGTCGCTTCTCGTTTCGTGATTGCCCTTGACAAAAATCGCCGGGACTTCGCTATTTGTGACAAGACCGCCGCCGAGCAGGACGTTGTTGATGACCTGCTGTTCGCTGACATAATAATCGGCATAGTCGCCCATCAAAAGCACAAGGTCGGCTTTGTCCAAATATGACGACGTTTGGAGAAGCAAATCTGTGAGCTGATGCCAATCGGAATATGACTGTATATTGATGTCCGCGCCGCCGTCGCGTGCGCCTTTAAAGTTGTAGGTTTTTGAATCGATGGTCTTGCCGAGCAGTCCGCCGTAAGGGAGCAGGTCTAATACCTTTGAAGAATGTACGCTGTAAGCGTTGTTTTCCAAATGCTCACGCGGTACGATAGCGGAGTGAACGCGACCGGCTTTTTTGTTGCCTTCGTCTATCGAATAGACTATATAATCTTCTCCGGCGTAGGTGTATTCGAGATATCCGACCGAATCGGCGTTTGTACTCCATACTACGGAATAATCGCCCGTGCCGATATCGAGAACGAGCGGCTGACTTTCAAATTTGAATTCCAAAGGAAAGACCTTAAAGACCGAAGACAAAATCGACGCGGCAAAAACCGTGCAGAGAATGACGGCGATAACCGTTCTCTTTTTTGCTTCGATTTTTGGGAATGCAAAGAGCAGGAAAGGAACGGCGACGACGGCGATAATGAGAGGCAAAGCATTCATAAAGAGTATTAACGTCGCTTCGCCTTTTGCCAGGTCTAAGGTCACATAGTTGACCACCGTAAAGAGAAAGGTGAGAAGTGCATTAAAAATAAATATGATTTTTATGGCTAAATGCGGCTTAGTTTTCTTTTTTGTATAAAAAATCGAACAAAAAAGCAAAAATGCGGCGTTCAAAAACATTATGCCTAACAGCATATAGCAAAACCCGTTAAAAAGCTCGTGGTCGATTTGAACGTAACCGATACGGAAGCAGGCGTAATTAAGTATCGCGTCTGCGGCGGCAAACGCCGTCAGTATGTACAAGAGTAATCTTTTAAAGAGATTCATAATAAATTTGCTCCTTAGATTTTGTTGTATTGTCGTGTTTATGTCAAACTTTTAGGTTTCTAATAAAATGAACGTCGGTACAGCTCAAAATATTTAACGCAAAATATTGATAAAAGCAAAGGAGTAAAAGTGTATAAATAAAATAAGCGGCACGCAAAAGAAAGAGTGTGAATTATGTATGAACATTCTCTAATATTATACATCACATCATGTCTAATTGCAATAGAGATTGTCGAAAAAAATAAAATTTATACGATTTAAACGGTGTTGCAAAATACGCTATTCACTAAATTTTCCCTTGCGCAATACAATGTATGAGAATGCTTTCAAAATAAGAAGCACGCCTATTCTTTAAAGGCGGCAGTGATTGTTGAGAGCGTAAATATACATAAAAAAAGAAGGGTTGATATGGGGAGAGGTTTTTTTTCTATAAACGTCCAGACGGCGGGCGACGCCTTGCCCGTTGACGGCGCAAGGGTTCGCGTCGCTAATAAAAGCGGAGAGATTTGGTACGACGCTTACACCGACAGGAACGGAAAGACGGGAGTGTTTGCTTTGTACGCGCCTGCCGTGCGTATAACCGCCGGACAGGAATTTATGGGGGTGGCGTATGAAACCTATGATGTAACGGTGTCAAAAAACGGTTTTATAGGCAAAAAAGTCAACGGTGTGGAAATCGTCGACGGTCAGACGAGTATACTACCCGTCAATCTGCACCCTTTGCGAAAAAAAGGCATATCGCCGCCGAAAGGGGGCGGCGGAAACGGAAACGGTACGGACGGCACAAATTTGACTGAAACGGGGGAATATGAGAGCCGCAACGGCAACCCGAACGGCGGCGGCGTAAATAACGGCGGCGTGAATAACGGCGGAGCGAATAACGGCGGCGTAAATCACGGCGGCGTAAATAACGGCGGAGCGGACGACGGCGGCGAAGACGAAGCGGACGAAGAGATAAACATACCGCCTATCGGGCTGTTGCTGCCGACCAATCAGCTGCATTATACCGTCGCAAGCAGCCGCACCTTAAAGGACGTTTACATACCCGAATACATAACGGTGCATTTGGGAACGCCGAACAACAATGCGGTCAGAAATGTTTCGGTACGCTTCGAGGATTATATCAAAAACGTCGCCAGCTGTGAGATATTTCCGTCGTGGCCCTTAAATTCGATTTTGGCGAACGTCCATTGTCAGGTGACCTTTGCGCTCAACAGGGTATACACGGAATGGTACAGAAGCAGGGGGTACAATTTTGACATAACAAATTCTACGGCATACGACCAATATTTTGTCGACGGGCGTTCGTATTATGAAAACATATCGAATACCGTAGACCAGGTATTTAATATTTATGCACGCCGTATCGGTTTTCAAAATCCTTATTTTACGCAGTATTGCAACGGTACGACTTCGGTATGCGCCGGGCTTTCGCAATGGGGAACGGTGCCGCTTGCCGAGCAGGGAATGCAGCCTATCGATATTCTCAAATATTATTACGAAAACGACATCGAGCTTGTCGTCACCGAAAACATCAGCCGCATTACCGAAAGCTATCCCGGCTATTCCCTGAAACTCGGCAGTACCGGCAGCGACGTGGCTGTTATTCAAAATTATTTGCGCAGAATAAGAGTAAACTATCCGCTAATACCCGTTATAGCCGACCCTGACGGCTACTTCGGCGCGACGACCGAGCAGGCGGTCAGGTCTTTTCAGTCGACCTTCAATATGGTCAGCGACGGTATAGTCGGCAGGGCGACGTGGTACAAGATTTCCTTTGTCTATGTCGGCGTCATCAAGCTGGGCGAATTAGACAGCGAAGGGGAGAGAATAGGTATAGGATTAAATCCGCCGACGAGCGTGCTTAGGACGGGTGACACGGGAGCGGACGTCTTGGAATTGCAGTTTATTTTGGACGCTGTCGAGCCGTTCTATTCTTCGCTGCCGACGGTGGCAAAGGACAGCTACTTCGGCTACGAAGTGTACAATGCAGTCATGGAATTTCAAAGGTATTTCGGTTTGACCGCCGACGGTATCGTAGGGGCGGCGACTTGGAATATGCTGTATTCCGTATACAAGGGTATCTTTGAGAGCGGAACGGTCCAAATCCCCGATAACGGCGACGGCGACGAAAACGATACGCCTCCTTATCCGGGTGTAGCCCTGAGACTCGGCGACACGGGGCCCGACATAAGGCTCATGCAGCAATATCTCAGCGCGATAAGGATAGTATACAATTCCGTATTGCCCCTTGTCGTCAACGGCGAATACGACAGGCTAACCGAAGACGCCGTAGTGTCCTTTCAAAACGAATTTGTCCTGACCCCCGACGGGGTGATAGGTCCTGTTACATGGCGGCAAATAGTCAGAATATACAATCTCGTCAGGGGCAGGCACGAAACGATTTTTAATTATCCGGGAACGCTGCTCCGTTACGGCTCGACGGGTGCGGACGTGACGACAATGCAGGTCGTTATGAACGAATTGCACAATTATTATCCAGAAATACCGCAGGTGGCGGTCAGCGGTATCTTTGACGAAGCTTTCCGCAATGCGGTAATAGCCTTTCAAAGACGCTTCGGGCTAAGCCCCGACGGAATAATAGGGCCGCTGACATGGAACAGAGCCGTTCGCGCACGCTCGGAAGCTACCAACGGCACGGCAAATCAAGGATAAAAACATATTTTTTTGCATAGGCAAAAAAGATAAAAAACGGGGCGTTAGCGATTTTACCGCATACGGCGGTATGAGCTAACGCTTTTTTTTGTTTTTTTTCAATCGGAGTATAATATAAGGATATAGCTTAATGCTAATAAAGCGTTCGGGTGGGTTTTGCAGCTGCCGTAGGCGAGCCGACTTATAGAAACGGTGGTCATGTGCAGTGTCGGCAGATAAGGGTATTGATAATGTTTGATATATAAAAAGCCGTGAAGACGTGCGCGATATAGTACCTTTTGGCTTAAAAGGTATAGAAGCGCGTGGGGTTTTGAAGTTTTTTTAAAAAGGCGTTGTGGAAGAAAATTTTTAATCCACAAGATACATTGTTCATGGTTAAAAAATGTTGAAAAATGTTGAATATTTTACAAAAAAGGTTGACAAGGACAAAAAAACGGGTGTATACTTAGATTAAAACAAAGGGTGTAAAATCGATTTCAATAATATTTTATATCGATTTGGTATTGTTTTAGAATTTTATTAGCGGTTTGGCAAGGGTTGGGGTTTGACCAAATCGAAGGAGAAATTATGGTTGGAAAAAAAGAAAAAGCTGCGTCAAACAGCCATGACGCGGCGATAGCTTTATCTAAAAAAGTTTCGGGATTGAAAGGCGTATTTTTATCGGTAGTTTTGGTTGCCGTAATACTTACGTCTGCTTTTGCGTTGTCCTTAAATCTCGGTCAAAACGGGGGAGCGATAGATACCGCAGGGTCGGGAACGTCATATGCCGACCCCGTTATGTACTTCATAACGCCTACGGTGACGACAGCTCCTGCTTCAAGTACCGGCGGCTATATAAGCCCCGACGGAAGCCCGGACGGATATGTGTCGGTAACGTCCGGAACAGACCGGTTTTTTACTATTACTCCTGCTTCAAATTTCAGAGTGCAAAACATCATAGTGGACGGAACGGCAATCGATAGCACGCAAATTGCCGAAGTGATATCGAATAACGGATATACATTTTATAACGTAACGGCAAATCATACGATAAAAGTAATGTTCGCGCCGACCTTAGCGACATCTTTTACAATAACGGCGACGGCAGGTGCAAACGGCAATATTACTCCGAAAGGCGTAGTAAACGTACTCGCGGGTCAGGAGCAATTGTATACTTTTGCTACGAACAGCGGATATAGAGTGCTTAATATCATAGTAGACGGAATAGCTCTCGGCAGCTCTACTACTCCAACTCTTGCCGATGCGATTGCTAACGGATATTTGATGGACAACATGATAATAGATGACCGTACTATTGACGTAACTTTCGCGCTGACTTCGGCGACTATATATCAGATAATTGCTTCGCCGACATATCCGATAACGGGTACTCTGCCGTCTGACAGCAGAATAATACCGAGCGGAACGATAAATGTCGTATCAGGCAATGACCAAACCTTTTATTTTGAACAGAACGTCAACGACCAAATATTAAATATACTTGTCGACGGAAAGGCCCTGAACGTTTCAGAATTTGCCGACGCGCTTGCAAACGGATATACCTTTAACAACGTCAACGGCAATCATACGATAGAAGTAGCCTTTGCTCCCGTAGGAGCTACGATATATACTATCACGTCGACGGCTACGCCGGCGGCAGGCGGAAATATAACGCCGTTAGGAAGCTTCCGTATTGCGACAAACGGAAGTCAAACGTTTAACTTTGCCGCAAACAGCGGATATAAGATACAGAATATAGTAGTAAACGGAACTGCTTTGAGCGGTACGTCTCTCACGACTGCGATAAACAACAGATATTATACGTTCAATAACGTAACGGGGGATCGTACGATAGATATAGTATTTGCGTCACTTGCAACACATACTATCACGTCGACAGCGACGTCCGGCGGAACGATAACTCCGCTCGGAGCGGTATCGGTAGACGATGACGGAAGTCAAGTCTTTGACATCATACCAACTTCGGGTTATAGGGTACTAAATATAATAGTAGACGGTGCGGCTCTCGAAGGTGCTGCGCTTACGGCAGCGATAAACAATAACAAATATACGTTTAGCAACGTAACGTCAAATCACACGATAGACGCAGAGTTTGCGCCAACGTCGGCGACTACATACAAAATCAAGTCAACGACGACGGCAGGCGGTAAGGTAACCCCACTCGGAACAATATCGGTGGTAGAAGGCACAAGCCGTACATTTGACATCACATGGGACGAAATAAACTATAATATACTGAACATCATAGTAGACGGAGTAGCATTGAACGAGTCGGAATGGGGCGACGTAGCATATTATGGCGGATATACTTTTAGCGGAGTCAACGGCGACCATACGATAGACGTAGAGTTCGCACTCAGAACGGCTACGGTATATGATATATTGGCAACGAGCGGCAGCAACGGAAAAATAATACCGAGCGGCAAGATATATGTAGTCAGCGGCACTAATCGGACCTTCACATTTGCGGCGAATGCCGGTTATCAGGTAGATACGATACGCGTTGACGGAACGCTTCTAAGCGGTTCGGTTCTCACGAACGCGATAAGTAACGGAGTTGCGTTCTTAAACGTAACATCGGACCGCACGATAGAAGTAACCTTCAAGGCGGTTTCGACGACCACATATACCCTTCAATCTAAGGTGAGCGGCGGTAAAGGCACGGTCAGTCCGAGCGGATCTTCAAGCGTATTAGCCGGAAGCAACTTTACATACACCTTTGCTCCGATTACGGGATATGAAGTGGCGAAGATAACCATTGACGGCGTAGCGGTGAACGATAACGTGCTTAACGACTCGATAAACGGCAATACATATACCTTTGTCAACGTATCGGCAGACCATATTATCATAGTGAGCTTCGGGACTATAAAACCTAAGTACACAATAATAATCTACACAAACTTCAACGGAACGGTATCACCCGGCTCGTTGACTTCGGGAACATTGAATTTTGGATTTTTAAAGGTCACCGAAGGTCTTAACATAACCTTTACCTTTGCGCCCGACAGCGGTTACCGCGTCAAATCGATAACGATAGACAAGATAGACGAAGGTACTCCGCCGCTCAGCGGAACTGCGCCGAGAAAGGCGGTCAAGGAAGGATATACCTTTGAAAACGTCACGGGAAACCACAGTATCGACGTAGCTTTCGGCAGGACAAACTCTTGGATAGACGATGCGGACAAGGCAAAGGACGAGACGGACGACGGAGAAATACACGACAAGCTCGACAAGCTTATAAAAGAAATGGAAGAAATACTCGAAAGAGACGGAGCCGATGAAGAGTATCAGGCTATTTTGGACGACGGCGATGACGAAGACGGTAATGACGACTATAAGGATTATCTGAAAGAGAAGCTAAAAGAACTCTACGACGAACTGACGGACAAGGCCGGCGATAAGTTAGACAAGGAACTCAAAAAGATATACGACGAAGCGATAGCGGCGATAGACGCCGCGAAAAGCTTTACGGACGCGACGGCCGCCTACGAAGACGGCAGAACAAGACTCTTGGCTGCCGCCAACAAAAAACCGACAAAGTTATGGCTCTTTTCACTCTTGGGCTTTGAGACCACGATAGGCGCGGGCATACTCGTTATCAAACGCAAGTCGTTAAGACATCATTATTAAAATTTTAAAAAACATTTTGCAGATATGACAAAAAAGACCGTTACGGCAAATTTTTACCGCAGCGGTCTTTTTGTTTTTTGAGATAGGGGAAAGGTGTTGCAAAAAACAGACTTTTTGCAAAACGGCAAAAAACGTGTGAATTTAATTTTGCAAGAAGTCCGATAAACTTCTTGTTAAATCTTTACGGTTATGATATAATAGACTTCGTAAAAACTAAACGGGTTCTTAAAAAAACGAGGGCATTATGGCTAAGAAAAATACTTCTTTAAATCATAACGAGGACATTATCGCTTCGCTTGCGGGCGCGGCGATAAGCGATATTGCCGGAATAGCTCCGCAGGCAGGCAGTCATGAAGGGCATTTTCAGATATATATGTCCGGCGACAAGGTTTTTGTCGACGTCAATATAAATGCCGCTTTCGGGTACAGTGTCCCCGAGCTTGCATATAATATTCAGACAAAAATCAAAAAGGATATCGAGCGCAGGACAAAATACACCGTCGAAAAGGTCAACGTCAATATTATCAGCGTCATCATGCCGATATGATTGCGGCGCACGGCATAATGTACTATGCGGAATAATACCGCGCCGTCCGCCGATATGATTGCGGCGCGTAACATAAGGATACTATGAGCAGAAAGGTCGCGAGAGAAATACTATACCAGCTTGTTTTTGAATACTTGTTTTTGAAGGGCGTCAACAAGGATACGCTTGAACTTATGCTTATCGACAATAATTTGAGCGATGACGACAAGAGCTATATCAACGACAGCTATTTTGGCATATCGGGTCGCTTTGACGGCTTGGTCAAGGAGATTTCGGAGCATATTATCGATTTTAAAATAGACAGAATTTTTAAAACCGACCTTGCCGCGCTCATCGTCGCTATATACGAGATAAAGACCTGCGACGGCATTCCCGAAGCCGTTTCGGTCAACGAAGCCGTCAATCTTGTCAAAAAGTTTTCCACCGAAAAGAGCTACTCGTATGTCAACGGCGTCTTGTCAGGCTATCTCAAAAATTTGCATACCGAAGATTTGACCGAGCCGTATACAATCGAACTTGACGAAACGGAGCTTGATGAAACCGAATCGGATACAACCGAGCTTGACGACACCGAAGCCGACGAAACGGAGTTTGAAGAAACCGAATCGGATATAACCGTGCAGGATATCGAAGATAATCTTGAATAACGGTATTTTACAAAAGTTTTTTAAATTTTAAAGGGTGGTTTGAATGGCTTACATTATAGACGGAAAGGCTTTGTCTCAAAAAATCCGATTGGATATCAAAAAAGAAACGGAGCAGCTCAAAAATCAATACGGAAAAATCCCCGGTCTTGCCGTGATTATCGCAGGCGAAGACCCGGCGAGTAAGGTCTATGTCAAAAACAAAATTCTCGCCTGTCAGGAAGCGGGATTTTTTTCCGTTCATAGGCAATTCGGCGCGGACGTCGATGCGGAAACGCTTATCAGAACGATAATAGAATTGAACGCCGACGACAATATCGACGGCATTCTCGTACAGCTGCCTTTGCCTAAGCCGCTCGACGGCGACGCGATATTGCCCTTTATAGACGTGCGCAAGGACGTAGACGGGTTGAGCGCGTTCCAGCAGGGCTTGCTTTTGCAAGGCACACCCGACCTTATTTCGTGTACTCCTAACGGAGTTATAGAGCTGATAAAGTCCGCAGGCAAGGAAATGTCGGGCAAAAACGCCGTAGTAATAGGGCGCAGCAATATGGTAGGCAAGCCTATGGCTATGCTGCTCCTGCGCGAAAACGCTACGGTCACGGTCTGCCACAGCAAGACCGAAAACCTGAAAGAAACGGTAAAAAATGCCGACATAGTAGTCGCGGCGATAGGCAAGGCAAAATTTGTCACCGCCGACATGATAAAGGACGGCGCGGTAGTGATAGACGTGGGAATGAACAGCGTGGACGGAAAGCTTTGCGGCGACGTCGACTTTGAAAACGTCAAGGAAAAGGCTTCGGCAATCACGCCCGTTCCGGGCGGCGTCGGACCTATGACTATAACTATGCTTCTCAAAAATACCTTGCAAAGCTTTAAAAGAAAGGTAGGCGCGTCGCTTTGATTTTTTTTGAACGCGCCTGCTTTTTTGAGGATTGAAATTAGTGAAAAATGCCGGAAACGTCACGTTGACCGTGACGGAATTGAATGAAATTATAAACCGCATTTTTAAATCGGAAGAGATGCTTCACGATATTTTTATCGTCGGAGAAATTTCGGGTATCAATATTTCGGGGGCGCACGCGTATTTTACCTTAAAGGACGAAAGCTCACAGCTTTCATGCTGTTGCTTCTCTTACCGCAAAACTTATGTGCCGAAAAACGGCGAGGCGGTCATCGTACAAGGCTCGCCGGATTATTATGTCAAGGGCGGACGACTGTCCTTTAACGTCGGCGGCATAGAGCCGTACGGACAGGGCTTATTGTATAAAAAAATAGAAGAATTAAAAGAAAAGTTGAGCCGAGCCGGAGTCTTTGACGCGGACAATAAAATCCCCGTGCCGAGATATGCCGACAACGTATGTATAGTGACGAGCAAAAGCGGCGCGGTAATACGCGACATCATAACGACCGTGCGCAAAAAAAATAAGGGCTTGAATATCACCGTTTGCGACGTAAGGGTACAGGGCGACAGAGCCGCCGACGACATCGCGCGCGCGCTCAAAAACGTCGATAAGCTGGGCTTCGATATAGTAGTCGTGGCACGCGGCGGCGGTTCGCTCGAAGACCTTATGCCTTTTTATAGCGAAGAGGTGGCAACGGCGGTTTTTAATATGAAAACGCCGGTGATTTCCGCAGTCGGACACGAGACGGATTTTTCTATTTGCGATATGGCAGCCGACCTGAGAATGCCTACGCCGACCGCCGCCGCAGAGTATATCGCCTTTGACGAGCAGGCTTTAAAGGACGTTATTATAGCATTCATAAGACGGCAAAAACAGCTTGTGTCAAACAACTACGAATACAAAAAAATCAGACTTGTTTCCGCTCTCAAATCGCTGTCCGCAGACGCCGGAAAGCTCACGTCCAATAAGCTGATGCTGCTCAAAGCTTCGGTGTCCGCGCTTGTCGGTAACGCCGCCGCCCTGCTGGCATATAAGCGGAGCTTATTTGAAAAAGCGGCGATAGCTCTCGACAAGTCAAGTCCGTTAAAAAGACTTGAATCGGGATACTTTAAAATCGAAAAGCAAGGGCTTCCGCAGGTCGGAGTTTCTGGCATGAAGGACGGCGACCGCATAACTATTTTCGGAGCGGACGGCACTGCCGGAGCGGTCGTGTGCGGCGGCGCGGAAAAGTTGTAACTTAAACGGCAAAAGGATTTTTTGACCGCAGAAATAACTTTAATTTTCAACGCACATATTTGTTTTTTTAACGGAGGATTTTTTAAGTGGAATTTGATTTCAGCGACAGAATGAAGGGACTCAAAGCCAACGCTATCAGAGAGATTTTTAAATATTTGTCAGACCCGCAAATGATTTCCTTTGCGGGCGGTATGCCCAATAAAGAAGCGTTGCCGGTAGAGATATTATCGGAATTGAGCGAGAAGCTTTTTAAAGATAAGAGCATTTACGGCGTCCTGCAATACGGCTCGACGGAAGGATATATGCCGCTCAGGCAAAGCTCGGTTGATTTCGTCAAAAGAATGGGAATAGACGGTATAGACACGGACAATACTCTCATTATTACGGGCGGACAGCAGGGGATAGACCTTACCTGTAAGGTCTTTCTCAACAAAGGCGACTGCATACTCGTCGAAGACCCGACCTATATAGCCGTCCTGCATATTTTAAAGACTTACGAAGCTAAGGCTTATGGCGTAAAGTCAAACCACGACGGTATAGACACGGACGATTTGGAAGCTAAGATAAAAAAATATAAGCCGAAATTTATCTATCTCGTGCCGACCTTCGGCAATCCTACCGGCAAAAATTATCCGCTCTCTAAAAGAAAAAAGATACTCGAACTCGCCGTCAAATACGGGACGATTATATTAGAGGACGACTCGTATTCTCATCTCCGCTTCGGCGGCGAATACGTTCAATCTATAAAAAGCCTCGATACTACCGGCAACGTCATCTACAATACGAGTTACAGCAAAATCATCTCGCCCGGAATACGCTGCGGCGTGTGCGTCGCCGACAAGGAAATCATAGCCAAAATGATTCTCTGCAAGCAGGCGACCGACGTGCATACCTCCGCTCTCTCTCAGGCTCTTTGCGACGGCTTTTTGAGAGGGAATTATCTCGACGGTCATTTAAAGAAGATACTTCCGATATACAGCTCAAAAAAATCGCTCATGAGAGAAGCGATAAAAAAATATATGCCGACGGACTTTGAATGTACAAATCCCGACGGCGGCTTATTTATCTTCGGCTCATTCAAAGAAGGGACGGATACTTCGGACTATTTTGTCAGAGCGTTGCAAAGCAAGGTGGCATATGTCAATGGCATAGATTTCTATGCTTCGGGGGACGTGCGCAATACTCTAAGGCTCAATTTTAGCAACAGCACGGACGAGCAAATAGAACGCGGTATCAAAATTCTCGGCGATATCTTTAAGGAACGGTAAAATTTTATGGGAAACACGGAAAAGAAAAATATTATAGATACTCTCAAAGAACGCGGCTTTGTCAAGCAGATTGTTTTTGAAGACGACCTGTACAAGCTTCTCGGCGAAAAATCCGTCAGCTTCTACATCGGCTACGACCCGACGGCGGACAGCCTGCACGTAGGGCATTATCTCACGCTCATGGCTGCCGGATTTATGCAGAGAGCCGGGCATCGTCCGATAATCCTTATCGGCGGCGCGACGGCTATGGTCGGCGACCCGAGCGGCAGGACGGACATGAGAAGCGTAATGACCGACGAAACATTAAAAAGAAACGTCGAATGCTTCAAAAAACAGATGACGAAATTTATATCCTTCGAGGGCGAAAACGCCGCGATAATCGTCAACAACGCCGATTGGATACTCGGACTGAAATTCATGGATTTTATACGCGACATAGGCGCGGAATTTTCCGTCAACAAAATGCTTGCGGCGGAATGCTTTAAATCGAGAATGGAAAAGGGCTTGACCTTTTTGGAATTTTCTTATATGCTGCTCCAAAGCTACGATTTTTTTGAACTGTTCAAAAAACACGGCTGCGTCCTGCAATGCGGCGGCGACGACCAATGGTCTAATATGCTTTTCGGAGCGGATTTGATTAGAAAGAAGCTAAGAAAAGAGGCTTATGCCATGACCTTCGAGCTTTTGACGACCGCCGACGGCAAAAAAATGGGTAAAACTATGAAAGGCGCACTCTGGTTAGACGCCGAAAAAACACCGCCTTACGAGTTTTATCAATATTGGAGAAATATAGAAGACATAAGCGTCGCAAAGTGCATGAGATTTTTGACCTTTATGGAATTAGACCGCATCGACGAGCTTACACGCTATACGGACGAGAGAATAAATGAAGCCAAAAAGGTTTTGGCGTACGAGATAACAAAGCTCATACACGGCGAAGAAGCCGCAAAGGAAGCGGAAAAACAAGCGGCGGCGGCTTTTTCTAACAACGCCGACGATATGCCCGCGCTCACCGTGCCTTGCGGTATGACAAGGATAACGGACATTCTCTTTTTTGCCAAGCTTGCGCCGTCAAAAGGCGAAGCGAGAAGGCTGATAGAAGGCGGCGGCATACGCGTCAACGACGACAAAATAGACGATGTGAATTATGAAGTGAGCGGCGCGCTTACGGGCGGCTTTGTCCTGCATAAGGGCAAAAAAATTCATTTAAAAATCGAAATCGGCAAGTAAAGCCGAAAAGTATAATACAAAACGACGGGGGTTTGAAAAACAATGAAGGATTTTTTTGCCGCCGATAAAGAAACGACGGCTGAAACCGTAGTCAAGAAGTCGGTTTTTATAACGTCCGTTTTTCCCGTTGACAGCGCGGAAGACGCCGAGTATTCCGTAAACTCAATAAAGAAAAAATACTATGACGCGACGCATAATTGTTATGCCTATATCATAGACGCAAAGTGCATGAGATTTTCGGACGACGGCGAGCCGCAGGGTACTGCCGGACTGCCTATCTTGTCGGTTTTAAAGAAAAAACAGCTCCAAAGAACCCTTGCCGTCGTAACGAGATATTTTGGCGGCGTCAAGCTGGGCGCGCCGGGATTGGTGTCGGCATATTCCGATGCCGCAGCAAACTGTTTAGAGCGAGCCGATATCAAAAAATACGTTTATTGCAGCGTATTAAAATTGCAATTTGACTACGCGTCGATAAAGAGCGTCGACTCGGTTTTGAACGCGCATAAGGCTCATGCCGGAGTAGCGGAAACGTCCTTCGGCGAAGCCGTGACCTATACGGTTTTTGCGAAAGAAGAGAAGTGCGGTACTATACAAAACGCCTTAATCGATAATACAAACGGACTTATAGAGATAGAAGCGGCGGAGAAGCGATACTGCGTTTTTGACGCGTAAAAGGGCTTAGACAATCGAGTCTGCCGCCGTCTAAGACAGGATACAAAGCTATTAAATTTTTTGCCGTTTTGCGTGCAATAAAGATAACTGTTTTTATTCTTTTGTGATATAATTATCGGTAAATAAACGGATACGGTACTTTGTTATCTATCCTTAAACTGTAAAAATTATAATAGGGAAGCATTTTAATATGCTTTTTTGAGGTGAACTATATGAAAATAACCTTGACTGAAAACAAAAAGAAAAAACCCGACTTTGCCAAGCTGGGTTTTGGGAAGTATATGTCCGACCATATGCTTGTTATGGATTATGCCGACGGCAAATGGGGCGAACCGGAAATCGTTCCTTACGATACTTTCAAAATCGACCCGGCGACGCAGATACTTCATTACGGACAGGGACTATTCGAGGGCTTAAAGGCTTATAAGACGGCGGACGGCAAGATAACGCTTTTCCGTCCGCGTGACAATATTCTCAGAATGAATAAGGGTGCGGACAGACTCTGTATGCCTAAGCTCGACGTCGATAAAATCTTGTCGGCTCTCTACGAATTGGTCAAGACGGATGCGGATTGGATACCGACGACGGAGGGAACTTCTCTGTATATCAGGCCGGCGATGTTTTGCACCGACGTGTTTTTGGGCGTCAAGGTCGGAGCGACGTACAGGTTTTTTATAGCCGTATGTCCCGTCGGGGCGTATTATGCAAACGGTTTGAAGCCGACAAAAATCTTTATCGAAGATTTTTATGTCCGTTCGAGTATAGGCGGTACGGGCGATATAAAGTGCTTGGGCAATTATGCCGCCAGCCTGATAGGGCAGGAAAAGGCTCACAATTTGGGTTGCGACCAAGCTCTTTGGCTTGACGCCGCAGACAAAAAATATATCGAAGAGGTCGGCTCGATGAACATATTTTTTGTCATCGGCGACACGGTCGTGACGCCCGCTCTCTCCGGCAGCATATTGCCGGGGATAACGAGAAACAGCGCGCTGCAAATATTGAGAAAGGACGGCTACAAGGCGGAAGAGCGCAAAATCTCCGTAGACGAGCTTTTGGAAGCGCATAGAAGCGGCACTTTAAAAGAAATTTTCGGCACGGGAACGGCGGCGGTTATTTCTCCGGTAGGCGAATTTATCTACAAGGACAAAAGCTATACCGTAGGCGACGGAAGCATGGGCAAAATAACCGAATATCTCTACGACAAATTGACGGGAATACAGACGGGCAAGCTCAAAGACGAATATAATTGGGTCGTCAATATTTCAAAATAACCGCACGGCAAAGTCGGAGCGTCATTCAAAAAACTATAAGAGTCGGGGTAAACGGGAAAAATGAATTACTTAAAGCTTTCTGAAAATCAATTAAAAGAGATTTTAAAGATAGAAAGACAAAAATACGAAGGGTATAAAGCAAAAAATTTGAAGCTCGATATGTCAAGGGGCAAGCCTTGCAGAGAACAGCTCGACTTGTCGTCGCCCATGCTCGGCATATTGGACGAAGCGTCCGATTTAAAAACCGAAAACGGTTTCGATACGAGAAATTACGCTTTGGTAGACGGCATTCCCGAAATAAAAAAGCTTTATGCGGAAATTTTGAACGTCAAAGAAAATCTCGTCATTGCAGGCGGTTCGAGCAGCCTTAGCCTTATGTACGACACCGTTCAGCGCGGTATGCAATTCGGCTTTGCAGGCTCTACGGCTTGGGGCAAGCTCGACCGTGTGAGGTTTATCTGTCCCGCACCCGGCTACGACAGACACTTTGCTATCACGCAGCTTTTTGGAATAGAAATGATAACGGTAGCTCTAAAAGACGACGGCCCCGATATGGACGCCGTTGAAAAGCTTTGCGCCGACGACGAGTCGGTCAAGGGGATATGGTGCGTTCCAAAATTCGGCAATCCTACCGGCGTTATCTATTCGGATATAACAGTCAAACGCCTTGCGTCTATGAAAGCCGCTAAGGATTTTAGAATATTTTGGGACAACGCTTATTCTATACACGCACTCAAAGACAATACAAGAGAGCTGCTCGATATATTGCCGGAATGCGAAAGGGTCGGAAATACCGACAGGGCATTTATCTTTACTTCGACTTCAAAGGTGACGTTTGCCGGAGCCGGCGTGAGCTTCTTTGCGTCGTCCGAAAACAATATCAAGGAAGCAAAAGCCGTTATCTCTATTCAGACGATAGGGCCTGATAAAATAAATCAGTTAAGGCACGCACGGTTTTTGAAGGACAAGGCAAACACTCTCGCTCACATGAAAAACCATGCCGCGATTATAAAGCCAAAATTTGACGCCGTGATATCCATTCTCAAAAAAGACCTTGACGGCTGCGGTATAGCGGCGTGGACAAATCCCGACGGCGGTTATTTTATCAGCGTCGACGTCCTGAACGGAACGGCAAAAAGAGTCGTCGCTCTTGCCAAGGACGCAGGCGTAGTCTTGACTCCTGCCGGAGCGACTTATCCTTACGGCAAAGACCCGAACGACGGCAATATAAGATTTGCCCCGACGCTTCCGCCGCTCGGCGAGCTTATAACCGCTTCGGAAATATTTGTAAATTGTATCAAAATCGCCGCCGCCGAAAAATTGACGGCAACGGTATCGTAAAGGCATTCCTTACGGTTTGAGGGTATATAATTGAACACAAAATACGAAGGGCTTCACGGAGAGGTTGCCGCCGCAGAATATTTAAAGAAGAACGGCTTCGAGATTTTGGAGACAAATTTTGCGAGCTATTACGGTGAGATAGATATCGTGGCGCGTGACGGAAAATATCTCGTTTTTGTCGAGGTCAAGAGCCGTCTTAGCCTAAAATACGGCAGACCGGCGGAAGCCGTTACGCCCGACAAAATCAAAAAAATCCGTAAAACGGCGGTGTTCTATGCCGTGAAAAACAACTGCACGGACAAGGATATGCGCTTTGACGTCATAGAGATATTGAGAGACGAGATAACGCATATAAAGAACGCTTTTTAAAAGCCCGTACGGCTTAACCGCATACGGAATGTGAATTTTTTGACCGTTGTCATGATGTTTTTGCCGAAAGCAACCGCTTTTGGCTTTATTTTTTGTTTTGTTATAAAATATTTGTAACATGGGGGCTTGCAATATTTAATAAGATAGGTTATAATAATAGTAGTAGAATTATACGTTTGTGCGCGGCGCGTCAGAAACGCGCAAAAACAGTCGTCTAATAAAAAAACAATATAAAGTAGGTGAGGTAATGAAAGAAGTTTTTTTGAACGTCAGAGAAAATACGGAGCTTGCAAAGGGCATCGTAAAAATGAAATTGTATTGCTCTTCTTTGCCCGAATTTACGCCCGGACAGTTTGTCAATTTGTCCGTCGGAAATTTTGACGGCGTTTTGTTGCGTCGGCCGATAAGCGTTTACAAGTTTAACGCCGCCGAAAGCACCTTTGAAATCATTTTTGAAGTAAAGGGCAAGGGAACGACCTTTCTTTCCCGACTCAAAGGCGGCAATATCCCCGCAACGCTCTTTTTGGGCAACGGCTTCGAGCTGGGGGCTAATGTCAAAAAAGTCGCTTTAATCGGCGGCGGTTTGGGCTGTCCGCCGCTCTATTCGGTCATAGAGAAATACAAGGCAAGCGGAGTGAAGTTTTATACCTATCTCGGTTTTTCTTCGGAGAGCAAAGCCATTTGCGTCGACGACTTTTCTAAGGCTTCGGAGAAGCTGACAGTCACGACGGACGACGGGTCTTTGGGCGAAAAGAATTTTATCACAAACGCCTTCAAAAAGGATATCTTCGCGGTAAATCCCGACGTAGTGCTGGCTTGCGGCCCGACGCCTATGTTCAAAGCCTTAAAGGCGTTGAATACCGGCATACCGACCTTTATATCGACCGAAGCACGCATGGGCTGCGGAATAGGCGCGTGTTATGTGTGTACCTGCGCCACCTTGACGGGCAACAGACGCGTCTGTACCGACGGTCCCGTCTTTAATTTAAAGGAGGTAATACTATGATATACAGTCCTTTGGCAGTCAAAATCTGCGGTGTAGACTTTAAAAATCCCGTTATAACGGCAAGCGGAACTTTTGCGTTCGGCTTTGAATTTTCCAAGTTATTCGATATAGACAAGCTCGGCGGAATATCCGTCAAGGGCGTGACCCGTGAAAAGCGCGAAGGCAATCCCGGACCGCGTATAGCCGAGACATACGGCGGCGTTTTAAACAGCGTCGGACTCCAAAACCCCGGCGTTGAAGTGTTTATCAACAACTTTCTGCCTTTTTTGCAGTCAAAAAAAGCGGCCGTCATAGTCAATATCGCCGGCAATACCGAAAGCGATTATTGTTATTTGGCGGAGCGGTTATCGGGTACGGGCGTTTCGATGATAGAGCTTAATATATCCTGCCCGAACGTCAAGGAGGGCGGATTAGCCTTCGGCGTCAAGCCGGACACGATACAATCTATCACACGCGAAGTCAAGAAGCGCAGCAAAAAGCCGCTCATAGTCAAGCTCTCTCCTAATGTGGCGGACATCGCCGAAAACGCGAGAGCGGCGGAGTACGGCGGCGCGGACGCCGTTTCGCTTATCAATACCGTAAGGGGAATGGCGGTGGACGCCGACACAAGACGTCCGTTATTAAAGAATATTACGGGCGGACTTTCCGGACCGGCTATCAAGCCTATCGCGCTCGCCATGGTTTG
Organism: Clostridiales bacterium; assembly: GCA_031289755.1. Lineage (GTDB taxonomy): Bacteria > Bacillota > Clostridia > Christensenellales > JAISNN01 > JAISNN01. Next base: position 44,394 of record JAITOU010000001.1, on the reverse strand, counting down.
GCAGGTCTATAACGCCGTCAAGATACCTATTATCGGCATGGGCGGAATAATGACCGCCAACGACGCCGTAGAATTTATTCTCTGCGGAGCTACCGCCGTACAGGTCGGAACGGGCAACCTTATCAATCCGCTCACGGCTTCAAACATTATAGACGGACTTAGAAAATACGTCGAAAAAAACAAGCTCGGCAATTTACAGGAAATAAGAGGTAAATTGCTTATTGATTGAAAAACTTTAAGGAGTTGATTATGCGCGGAGAGTTAAGTAAACGAAAACTTACCGGGTTGCTTTTAAAGATTTTCGGCTTTGTGATTCTCGCTGTCTTTTTGACGGCGGGAATCTTTTATGCTATCTTCTTTAACGAAGCGAACGCTTTTTTGTCGGTAAAAAAAATCGGCGCAGGCTTATATCAAATGTCCTATAAGAACGATTATTATTTCGACGATTTTTTGGAGAAAGGCGCAAGCTCCGACGAGGAATTAAAGACCTTTATCATGCAAAAGCTGCTCAAAGGTCTGCCGATAGACGTGCAGATACCCGATATTGCCTGTACGACCTTTACGGCGATTACGCCGTCGGGAGACAGGACATTTTCGAGAAATTTTGACCTTGAAGATACGCCTATAATGATACTCGCGACCTCTCCCAAAAACGGATATAAATCTATTTCCACCGTCAATCTAAGCTTTTTGGGATACGATTACGGCTATTTGCCGGACGCATTGAAGGACAGATTTTTGACGCTTGCCGCTCCGTACCTTCCGCTCGACGGAATGAACGAAAAGGGCGTGTCTATCGCCGTAAATATGGTCAACGGCGAATCGGCAAATCAAAGCACCGCCAAAAAAGATATAACGACGACCACGCTTATACGCCTTGTCTTGGACAAAGCGGCAAGTGCGGCGGACGCCGTAGAGCTGATAGCCCGATACGATTTGCACGACAGCGTGGGCGGTCCTTATCATTTTCAGATAGCGGACAAGAGCGGCGCAAGCGTCATTATCGAATACGTCGCCAACGAGATGAAGACTATCTACAAGGACGGCAGTTATCTTTTGACGACAAATTTTCTCATGAGTGACGACGCGCAGGCGGATGACTTCGGCAAGGACAGATACGACGCGGCAAAAGCCGTTTTGGACGCAAGCAACGGCGTATTGTCGGTGTCGGGCGCAATGGCTCTGCTGTCGCAAGTGGCGATGAGCTGGCAGGGCGGCGGCACGCAATGGTCGGTAGTATACAATCTCGATAAGAAAGAAGCCGTGTATTCCTTTCATAGAGATTACTCAAAGACGAAGGCTTTTTATTTGTAAGGAACGAGTAATAAACGACTTGGAGGTTGGCATAAATGAACGAATATGAGCTGTGCTACCCCGATTACAAAAAGTCGATTGTCAATATCTCTTCGGCTTTGTCGGCATACTTCGGGGCGGAGCATTATCATGAGCCGCTGTTTTCTTTGGAACGATTTTTGACGGAAGGGAAGTTTGAAAAGGTCGTTTTTTTGGTGACGGACGGGTTCGGGGCGTGGAATCAGGATATTTGTTTGGACGAAACCTCGTTCCTTATCGGCAACCGTTTGGATACGGTCAGTTCGGTCTTTCCGCCGACGACCGCCGCCGCGCTGACTTCTATCGAACGCGAGCAATTCCCCAACGCTCATTGCCGTTTGGGGTGGGCGATGTATTTCGGCGATATCAAAAAATCTATCGAGGTATTTTCGGGAAAGACCTACGGTCAGAGAATCAAGCTTCGCGGCTACAATAAGGTTGACCGCGATTTGCCGCATTCTGTAAAGAGCGTATGCGAGAGAATTGCCGAAACGGGTGTCGCGGTAAATTATATATCGGCTTTTGCTTCCGGCGCGGACAGGCATTTTACCTTCGGCGGTATCGCGGAACGGATAAAAAAGCTCTGCGAGAATACCGAGCGGCGGTTTATTTACGCGTATTTTAACGAACCGGACAATACCTTTCACGACAAAGGAGTATATAGCGAGGCGTCTAAGCAAACCGCACGGAGTCTGGACGAAACGCTCAAATCGCTTGCCGCCGCCTTGCCCTCCGATACCGCGCTTATCGTCACCTGCGATCACGGACAGGTGGACGCGGCAAAAAACACGTTTATGCGTGAAATACCCGGTCTGAAAGCGTGTCTGTCCGCAACGCCGAGTCTCGAACCGCTTGCGATTTCTTTCCGTATCAAAAAAGGTAAGGAAGATGATTTTTTAAAAATCATGCGAAAATACGCGCCGGGATATAAGGTCTTTACAAAACAAGAGGTCTTGGACGCGCAGCTCTACGGCACGGGTGAAAATCATCCGCGCATGAGCGAATTTATCGGCGACTACTTAACCGTCGGCATAGGCGATTCTTTTATATGGACGCATAAGGAGTTTATTCGCATGAAAGGCGTTCACGCCGGAATGCACAAAGGAACAATGCTCTGCGCCGTCGCCGCCGCACGCGGTCGCAAAACGAATTAACGGCATTGTGCAATTAATATCCGTAAAATAATTGACAAATAGCAAATTTTATTATAGACTATAATAAAGACTATAATAAAAATCAATAAAAAAACAAAAGAGATATTTATGAAAAAAGCGACGATAATAAACGAAAAAAACGAAGAAAAACGCGATATGATACAAGTTACATCGGGGGGGGGTACACCTATTATGTAGCCGTATTTTGTAATGCGTTAAAACAATTTTTAATATATAAAAACAAAAGCAATTCCGGACTTTCACTTATATGAGATAACGGAGTTGTTTTTTTTGTTATAAAAAAATGTAAAAAAATAATATATAGGAAAAAGCAAAAAAATGGAAGCCAAAAAATTCACTTGCGCCACTTGCGGCGCGCAGCTATCGGTGTCGAAGTCGGGAAACACGGCGGAATGTCCGTATTGTCTTAACGTTTATGTCGTAGATGACGCCGAAAAGCTCAAAAATGTCACGAAAGAAAAAACGAATGCTTCCGGCACGAACGAAGCCGCGCTTTTAAAGAAAGCAAAGCTGCAAATCGAGAACGGAGATTTTGACGGCGCAAAAATAACCTGCGATAAGGTAAGCGATATCAACGCGGAATGCGCCGAGCTGTGGATATATTATCTTTTGATTAGATATAAAAAGAAAAATCTCAAAGAATTTACAATCAGAAAAAAAATTCAGCTTGCGAACGGAACGTATAGCCGCTTATGTGAGCTTTATGTCATATTAGACGATAAAGAATATAAGAATGCGATAAAATTTGCTAACGCCGCTCAAATAGAAGAGCTTGAAAGCGTTGCTAATCAGATACAACTGATAGAAGAAGAGAATAACAAGATAATTGAAGAAATAAGAATTGCCGAAGAAAATGCCGTAAAAGAAAAGACGATTGCCGAAGAAAACGCCGCGAAATCGGAACGTGAAAAAGCGGAGCTTGCCGCCAAAAAACTAAAAACATACGAATTAAGACGCAATATAAGCGGTTTGCCGTATTGTATTCCGTGTCTTACGTTTCTTATTGCGCTAATTATCTTTTTTACTCGTCTTAACGGTTTTGATGGGTCTGATTTGTCTGATTTGTCCTTTTCGCTATTGACGATGCTAATTTCAATAATAGCTGCTGTTGTTCTATTGATTATTGCTACGGTAAAAAGGCACAAGTACCACGATTTGAAGAGAAGAACTCTCATATGGATAATAAATATCGTTATATGGATAATAAATATTGCTATTATTTTCAGGACATATTTTAGCCAATAATGCCTATTAAGCTCTTTATCTGCCTAATTCGCCCGACGAATTAGGCAGAAAACGCTTTGCAACACCGTGCAAATGAAAAAACTTTTTTTGCGTATCACCTTGATTTCGGTTGCAAAAATAACATAGATGTGTTATTATGATTATCGACTTTCGGCGGTCCGCTGTGTTTTGTCGCGCATGAACGCCGTTTTTTGAACGGAGGAATTTTATATGAACATTATCGACATTATCGAGAAGGAAGGTCTGAGAACGGACATTCCCGAATTTAAGGTAGGCGACACTATCAAGGTTTTTGTTAAGGTCGTCGAAGGAACAAGAGAAAGATTGCAGGCATACGAAGGCGTCTGCATTGCAAAAAGAAACGGAAGCATAAGGGAAACCTTTACCGTCCGCAGAATGTCATTCGGCATAGGCGTAGAGAGAACCTTTCCGCTTCATTCGCCTAAGCTCGACCATGTCGAGATTGTCAGACGCGGTAAGGTCAGACGCGCTAAGCTGTATTATCTGAGAGGTCTTACGGGTAAGGCGGCTAAGATAAAGGAAGTAAGATAATTTACCGTATAGACTTCTTGCAGCTATACAGATTTTTTAAATGTAATAAGTCTACCGAATGTTTTGATTTTACCGTCAAAACATTTTTTATTTAATCAGGGCGTGCGGACACTACCGATAGCGCGTAGAGTCACACGCCCTAAGAAGAAAGGGCAACTCGCTTATGCGTGAGCGTTACCAAAGCTTTTTTTGAGAGGGAATTTTTTGATGTTGAGCGATATAGAGATAGCGGAGAGCGCGGCCTTAAAGCCGATTTCCAAAATAGCCGAAAGTATAGGCATACCCGAAAGCCGTTTGTATCATTACGGAAAATATATCGCTAAGGTCGAACCGTCGGCAAACGGCGGCAAGCTCGGCAAGCTGATTTTGGTCACCGCGATGAATCCGACAAAGAGCGGAGAGGGCAAAACGACCGTATCTATCGGGCTTGCCGACGCCATGAACCGCTTAAACAAAAAAACCGTTCTTGCGCTTAGAGAGCCGTCGCTCGGTCCTGTTTTTGGAGTAAAGGGCGGTGCGGCGGGCGGCGGATACAGTCAAATCGCGCCTATGTCGGACATCAATCTGCAATTTACGGGCGACTTTGACGCTATCGAAAAGGCAAATAACCTGCTTTGCGCGGCGATAGACAACAACATTTTTTTTGAAACCGCACTCAATCTCGACCCCGACCGAATCATCTTTAAACGCTGTACCGATATGAACGACAGAGCGTTGAGAAATATATCGCTCACCGTCGGCAGCAAGTATATCAGGCATGACGGCTTTAATATTACCGCCGCGAGCGAGATAATGGCGGTCTTGTGTCTGGCGTCGGATTTTGCCGACCTAAAAAGACGGCTCGGCGAAATAGTCGTCGGCTACGGCAAAAAGGGCGGAGCGATAAAATGCCGCGATTTGGAATGCGCCGAAGCGATGGCGATATTGCTGTCAAAGGCAGTCAAGCCCAATCTCGTACAAACTCTCGAAGGTACTCCGGCTTTTGTACACGGCGGACCTTTTGCCAACATCGCGCACGGCTGTAACAGCCTTATAGCGACAAGGGAAGCCTTGAAAGCCGCCGACTATGTCGTCACCGAAGCGGGCTTCGGAGCAGACCTCGGCGCGGAAAAATTTATCGACATCAAGAGCCGCATAGGCGGACTTACTATATCGTGCGTCGTCATAGTCGCGACGGTGCGTGCGCTCAAATCGAACGGCGGCGTACCTGCCTGCGAACTCTCGAACGAGAATACCGCCGCTCTCAAAAAAGGTCTCGAAAACCTTGTGCGGCATATAGAGAATATCAAAAACGTCTTTGGAATACCCGCCGCCGTCGCGCTCAACCGTTTTGCAAACGATACGCAAAGCGAAATCGAGTTAATAAAAGACGCTTGCGCCGCAGCAGGGGCGCAGACCTATGCCGCCGATTGTTTTTTGAAGGGCGGCGACGGGGGCATAGAGCTTGCAAAGGGCGTGGCGAAGCTTGCGGACGCGGATAATCCGCATCAAAGCTTTTGCTATGCTTTGGACGATAGCTATACGGTCAAGCTGACAAAAATCGCACGCAAAATATATCGGGCTTCAAACGTCGTATTGAGCGGCAAAGCCGCAGCGGATTTGAAAGATATCGAACACTCCGGCTATGTCGGACTACCCGTGTGTATCGCAAAGACGCAGTATTCTTTTTCGGACGACCCGTTGCTTTTGGGCGCGCCGCAATGCTTTGACCTGCACGTCAACGGCATAGAATTGCGCGCCGGAGCGGGCTTTGTTGTAGCCGCCTGCGGAGATATGATACTCATGCCGGCATTGTCAAAAAGCCCCGGCTATCTCAAAATGAGTATCTCCGACGACGGCAAAATCATCAGGGGCTTGTCTTAAAAAGCCGCGCCGTATAGATTACTGCATTGATAAAAATAAATAATTTTAAGGAAAGTTATTATGAGTAAAATCAAGATGAAAAATCCTATCGTCGAAATGGACGGCGACGAGATGACGAGAGTGCTTTGGAAGCAAATCAAGGATATACTCTTGCTTCCTTTTGTCGATTTGAAAACCGAGTATTATGACTTAGGTCTTAAAGCTCGCGACGATACCGACGACCAAGTGACGCTCGATGCGGCGGACGCGATAAAGAAGTATAAGGTCGGTGTAAAATGCGCAACTATCACTCCGAATGCCGAGCGCGTCGCCGAATACAAGCTCAAAAAAATGTGGAAAAGCCCGAACGGTACGATAAGGGCGATTTTGGACGGAACGGTATTTAGAGAGCCTGTCATAGTCGACGGGATCAAACCGATAGTGCAGGGCTGGAAAGAGCCGATAATCATAGCAAGACACGCTTACGGCGACATCTACAAGGACGTCGAATTTGATGTCAAAAGCGGCGAAAAGGTTTCGGTGGTCATATCGGGCAACGGCAGCGATGTAAAAACCGAAATAATGTCCTTTAAAGAATCGGGCGTCTTGCTGACAATGCACAATCTCGACGGCAGTATCAAAAGCTTTGCGGAAAACTGCTTTGCCTTTGCTCTCGAAAAGAAAAAAGACCTTTGGTTCGGCACAAAGGATACGATAAGCAAGACCTACGACGGCAGATTTAAGGATATTTTTAATCGGGTCTATAACGAAAAATACAAGGACAAATTTGAGCAAGCCGGCATAGTATATTTTTACGGCTTGATAGACGACGTTGTGGCGAGAGTGATGAGAAGCTCCGGCGGCTTTATATGGGCGTGCAAAAATTATGACGGCGACGTGATGAGCGATATGGTGTCTACGGTCTTCGGTTCGCTTGCCATGATGACTTCGGTTCTCGTGTCGGAGAACGGCTTTGAGTACGAAGCGGCGCACGGCACGGTCACAAGGCATTACTACAAATATTTAAGGGGCGAAACCACTTCGACAAATCCCGTCGCGACAATCTTTGCCTGGACGGGCGCGCTCAAAAAAATAGGGGAATTAGACGGAATCAAGGAATTGACCGCCTTTGCGGAAAGCTTAGAAGCGGCGACCTGCGCGACCATTGAGAGCGGCGTCATGACAAACGACCTTGTTTCGCTTTTTAAAAAAGACGGAATTACGGCGAAAGGCGTTTCGGGAGAGACGTTTATGAAAGCCGTCGCCGAAAGACTAAAAGCCCGATAAAGACCTTTGCGGCTTTAAGCGTCATGATTAATCGGGAAAATACCGCACAAATCAGATAAAATTTTAAGCTATTACTCTGTATGAGTGAGTTGTTTACTTAGTGATAATTTTTTAACGGATTGCAAAAAAATGTGGATAAGATATCGATTTGTCGGTAAAATGTGGATAAATCGGTGAAGTTATCCACATTTTTGTCGTTTGTACGCGCTGAAATTGTTCGTCGGGTACGGTTCGAGCGGACGGAAAAGGAGCGGAGATTTAAAAAGCAATATGATATAATGAAAGACATAGAAGAGATAAAAAAAGATATGCTTTTATCGTTGAACTATTACAGTTTTATGTGAACACGCCATAGTCGTTAATTTAATATAATAGTATAGATAGACTTGGAATCCGCCTCGAATTTATAGCCTTCGCCCATAGAGAGATATGCGTTCAGCCCGCCCGAATAAACCGTATCGAGCTGCAAAACACCGTCCGTTTTATATACCGTTATATTAGAATAATTTGTCGGAAATTTGATATTGACGCGTCTTCCGGTATTATTTGAAATGATGACGACAGTACCGGCGGCGGTTTTGAACGCAGTGGAGTAAAGTTCGTCCGATTTTATCGGATTGGTAATATGCGACTTGATATGAATATCGCCGGGATTGACAAATTTTGAGAAATGCCCCATCGCGTAAAATCTGCCGCTCGTCGTAATTGTGGAAAGGTCGGCAAAATCGGCGACAAAAAAGCCGTCTCCGCGCGGCTCGCCGCGGTAATCGCCCCACTCGTTTACGGCGACCCACGCTTCCCAGCTTATCGGTTTATAGATATCAAAATCCGATTGCATGACGCGTAGAAGATTCAGCCCCGCCTGCGTGCTTCTGCTGTCCGTTACCGACGGCAGCTCGCACCACTCTGACAACGCTATTTTTAAGTTTTTATCCTTTGCCCTTGCGCGGTATTCCGCCAGCGTTTTTAATCCCATTCTAAAATCGTAGGCATATGAATGAGCGGTATAGATATTACCGGTAGCCTCGCGGAGAAATAAATTTTCCGCAAGCGCGTTGCGGTAGAGCGAAATCCCTTTAGTATGTCCCACGCGCCCGTCTTCCAAAAACACGAGTTTTGTTTTGCCGAAGTCAATGCCGGCTGCTTTCATCTTTTCCGCTACTACAATGCTCAAGTTCAGTGCCTCTTTCGGCTCGTAATGGCAGCCTTCCTGATGAATATTGCCCTCACGCCCCCATTTCCATTGCGGCTCGTTGATAGGACTAAGTCCGATGATATTGTAACCGGAATCTATAAAATGTTTGGTTATCGTAACCAAATAATTTGCATATTCGCCGAATTTATCCGGAGACAGATTGGATTTTCCTGCCAAATCGCCGGACGCGGAGCCGTTTTTTGTCATAGAAAAGTGCGGGCTGTTTGAAAACAACACTATACCCAATTTGGGATTTTGACGCACCGCGGCGTCCAGCATACTCATAGAAGCGGCGTCACGCGAAAAATCATAGGTATATTTCCCCAATGACGCGTCGAAATAATAAAAACTCTCCGTTTGGCGCGTTTCGGAAAAGCTCACCCCCGGCTGGTCCTTAGAGCCCGCGCCGATATTATAGCGGTAAGTGTCTAATCCTATTCCGCTTTCTTCGTTGTAAAGCATCCGAGCGACATAGTCGGACACAGGCTCGCCGTCGACGACCGCACCGCTGTTTCCGAAATACTTCGCCCACCACGCCGCGCTCACCCCAAAGCCCTCGATTGCCTCATATTCAGTGTCTTCGTCGATGATAAGACGGACTTCGCCGGCGTAAATACAGAGTGCCGTCAGTCCACCGAAGACCGAAAAGACACATAAAGCCGCAAATATTTGATATATTTTCTTAAAAATCTTCATTTCAAACGTTCCTTTTATGCCGCTATACGATAATATTAACACATTTTATTCGACAATGCAAGCCCCGACGGCACAACGATTAAAAAAGCGTAATCGCGTCGCCTTGCGAAAACTTAATGACACTTGCAAGCTCACAATAAATTTGGAGAATACAAGCAACATAACGGTGTTCCCGTTATCCATAAAACTGAGCCGACCGACCGACATTTACATCAATTCCGAGACATACCGCTCGGTATTATGAATTTTGTATAACTTGCTAAATAGCCGCTCCTACGGAAATAACCGATTGTCTTTGGCTGCAAAATATGGTATAATAATCACGCTATGGGTGAAATTACAAAAATCGAGGTTCAAAAGAAAAACAAACAGCGTGCAAACGTATTTATAGACGGAGAATTTGTCTGCGGTCTTTCCTGCGAAACGGTGGTATTGCGGCGGTTAAAGCCGGGAAGCGAGATATCGTCCGCCGACTTAAAGGACGCAGTGACCGAAGATGAAAAGAAAAGAGCCTTGACCGACCTTTTTAAGGTCTTGTCGCGAAAAAGACTGACCGAAAAACAAGCCAAGGAATATTTGGAAAAAAAGATATATATACCCGAAGCCATCGAGTATGCGGCGGAGCGCGGTAAGGAATACGGATATATAAACGACGCGGATTATGCGGCGCAGTACATCTCCGTTTACGGACAAAAAAGCGGCGTTCTCAAACTGAAACACGATTTGCAAGGCAAGGGAGTAGACAAGAATATTATCGCGGATTTATTAGACGGCGCGGACGATGCACAGGTTGCCTTTCGCCTTTTGGAAAAGCATTTAAAAGGCGGCAGCATAACGGATATGAAAACAAAAAACAAAGCCATGCGCTTTCTCTTGTCCAAAGGCTGCACATACGCTTCGGTCAAAGCCGCCTTTGAAAAAATCAGCGCGGATAGTGACGGAGAATTTGACGAAGAAAACGGCGATTATTAAAAAGCCGATTGTATGGGCGGATTCCATATCAGCCCGTAGGTAGCGCATTATTCAAAGCTTATATAAATAAAAATATTCGACGGAGAGAAATGAAATTATGACCGATAAATTTTTGATAGGACATTCGGCGGACGCCGGCAAGGGAACGGGTGTGACGGTGATTTTGGCAAAGGACGGGGCGACGGGCGGCGTGTCTGTCAGGGGGGCTGCGCCCGGCACGAGAGAAACCGATTTGTTAAAGAGCGAAAACACCGTAGAAAAAATCAACGCGGTCGTCCTTTCGGGCGGAAGCGCGTTCGGATTAGACAGCTGTTCGGGAGTTATGGAATATTTGAGAGAAAACGGCTTCGGCTTTACCGCCGGACGCTACAAAGTGCCGATAGTTTGCGGCGCGGTTTTGTATGATTTGGAATACAAGGATTTTGCATACCCCGACAAGAACGCGGGCTATCTCGCCGCAAAAAACGCTTCGGCGGATAATTTTATAAAAGGCTCGGTGGGAGCGGGAACGGGCGCGACCGTCGGCAAGATACTCGGCGCGGCGTCGGCGGCTAAGGGCGGTCTGGGCTTGTATACGGCTAAGGTCGGAGACATAGAGGTTACGGCGGTCGTAGCCGTCAACGCGATGGGCGATATCTACAATTTGAAGGGCGAAATAATAGCCGGAGCAAAAGCCGGCGGACAATATATCGATACGGTAAAGATGATGACGGAGGGCGCATTCGACTCGGAGTCTTTGTCCGGGAAAAATACGACGATAGGCTGTATCCTGACGGACGCGGTATTGACAAAGGCACAGGCAAATAAGCTTGCGGATATCGCTCACGACGCTTACGCTCTGACGATAAGACCCGTGCATACCGTCTTTGACGGCGACACTGTCTTTGTCATGGCGAGCGGCGAGAAGCAGGGCGAGTTTGCTCAAATATGCGCGGCGGCGGTCGAGTGCATGGCGAGAGCCGTTCTGTCGGCTTTTGAAGCATAAGGGAATTGAGTATGGCAGATACGCAAATTGTTACGGGCAAAATGCTGAAAGGGCTTTTTGCGGAGCGCGGCCGCGACACTCACAAAAAGGATTACGGCAAGCTTGCCGTGATAGGCGGCTGTAAGTATTATGTCGGCGCGCCCCTTATAGCCGAATGCGGCGCGGCGGCATTGCGCACGGGAGCGGGGCTGAACGTATTAGCCGTTCCCGATTTTTTATGCCAAGCCGTGTACGGCAGAGTGACTGAAAGCACGGTCTTTCCTTTAAAATCGGCAGACGGATTTATAAGCTTCGACGCATCGGAATTTGATATCCTGACAAAGGATATTACTGCGGCGTGCTTTGGCATGGGGTTGGGGAAGTGTCCCGATGCCGGAATTATTACCGAATACCTTACCGTGTCGGGTATTCCCGTATTGCTCGACGCCGACGCTTTAAATTTTCTCGCGGACAACAAACAATATTTGCGTGCTTTCAAAAACCGAAAAATACTCGTCACTCCGCACGCCGGAGAAATGGCGCGGCTATGCGGCGTAGAAATCTCCGGCGTTTTAAAAAACCCCGTAGATACGGCAAAGGATTTTGCTAAGGAGTACGGGATTATTGTGCTTTTAAAGGGAGCGGACACCGTCGTCACCGACGGCGAAAAAATTTTTTTGAATACCGCCGGCGACCCTTGTATGGCTAAGGGCGGAAGCGGCGATTTGCTCGCCGGAATCATCGGCGGCCTTTTGGCGCAAGGACGAGAGCCGCTCATATCCGCCGCCGCAGGGGCATTTATAGCCGGCAGCGCGGCTTTAAAGGCAAAGGAGAGCTTTACTCAATACGGCGTTTTGCCGACGGATACGGCACGGTTTGTGCCGGAAGTGTTGAAAGAAATCATATCGCTTTAAAAAAGAAAATAGGTGTTGTCGGCGAAACGGTTTTATCAAAAAAACAAAAATCGCTTATTTGTTAAAACAAATGTTTTTGTCGGAAAAATCTAAAAGATATTGATTTATTATATATAATTATGGTATAATCTTAAAGGTTTTGTCATTGCCGTATAAAAAGCAATCTTAAAATTAAGGGGATTTTGATAAAGCCGAGATAATCATCAAAGACAAATCGGGAGAATTACAAATGGATTCGCTAAAAGAAAACAAAAGAATTGTATTACAAAGCAAAGAGAAAATTTTGAGCGAAAGAAACGTTTTGCTCGACAATGTAAAGGGACTGATAATCGTCTTATTTCTCTTTTCTCAGATTTTTATTCAGGCTACAAATTATTTTGAATTGCTTCCCGATTGGTTTGTGCATTCGTACCATATGAACGATGCGACCGGAATAGTTCGCAATGCGTCGGGCATACCTTTTTTAAATTTCAATTTTCTCGATTTAGGGCCTGTCACGTTCTTTTTTGTCATAGGTATAATAGTAATGACTTCATTCGGTAAGAGAGAAGCGCAATACGGCAAGGTCGCTTACAAAAATTTCTTTTTGAGAAATTTGTCGATTGTCGGTTTGTTCGGCTTAATTCTTTTTATCGGCAACAAAATCGGCGGATTTTCTTGGAGCTGGAATACTATCATGAGCGTCGGTATGACGGGCGTATTTCTTGTGCCGTTCATGCTTCCGTCAATCAGAAACAATACATGGATAAGGCTTGCTTGCGGGGCCGGTATTTTGCTCTTGTATCATTTCTTTAATACTTCGTCGGCTTTTCAGGTGCTTTTTGCGGAGGAAGGCGGAGTATCGGCTTGCTTCGGATATTTGGGTATCGTTTTGCTTGCGACGGTCATAGGGGATATGATGAGAAAGGGCGTGTTTAGCTACGCCATTGCGACCTTAATCCTTATAGGAGTCGCCGCACTTATACGGTACACCTTCGGCGGCGCGGCATACTACCGTCAATACAATCTCTCTTATCTCATTATGGCTTTGGCGATAGTCAACGCGATATATTTTGTCTTGTATGTCCTGAACAAGCTCCTGTTAAAAGACCGTCCTATTCCGGTATTGGTTACCTTCGGGCGTAATTTTTTCCTTTTTATCATACTGTCCTTGCTTGCGTCCACACCGATATTGCTCTTTCAAAAGACGTTATTTTTTCAAAATACGGAAGGTCTGCTGACGGTTTTCTTTGTGGCATTGGCGGCGTTTGGCTGGCTTACCGTTCCGCTCGCAAATAATAAGATTTTGTTTAAGCTATAATAGATTACTCCTATAACCTATCCGCCGACAAATTTTGCGTCTTTTTGCCTTATACAGCGTTGCATTATCCTAATGTAGCTTACGCTACACGTCGTCAAATGCGCCTTGTATAAGCCAAAAATCCGCTAAAATCTGTTCGTCGTCTATGTTATAGTATTAATCTCCTATAAAAAGAGAAACGCCTACGGAGATTTTTTTATGAAAAAACATGTCTGTATTACAATCGTAGCATTAGTTTTGAGCGGCGTATTAATAGCCGCGTTGTGTGTGTCGGGGATAATCTTTGTACCCAAAAGCCGTTACTTAGATATGTCGCTCAAAGAAGCGGACGGCGGACTGCTTACGGCGGTGACGTACAACATACGTTTAAATGTGCCTATTAATGCGGCGGACGACGATAAGTGGACAAATCGCCGCGACGCGCTCGTCGGGCATATCAAAAGTATTGCTCCCGACATCGTGGCTATGCAGGAAGTCACGGTGATACAGCGTCGGTATTTGGAAAAAAATCTTACCGGCTACGCATGGACGGGCAGAAGCCGCGAGCTGACAAATGCCGTCGGCGAAGGCGTATACATCTTTTACCGTACCGACAGACTCGAGCTTTTGGAGAGTGATTTCTTTTGGCTTTCGGAAACGCCGGATAAAGTTTCAAAAGGGTGGGGCGCAGGCAGCAAACGTGTGACCGTGCGCGCAAAATTCCGCGACAAGCTGACGGGCATAGAATTTATTCATTATAATACTCATCTCGACAACGCAAGCGGACAGGCACGGACGGAAGGCTTGAAAATAATTCTCAGCCGTATAGAAGCTGAGACCCTGCCGATTTTTTTGACGGGCGACTTCAATTTTAACGAAAATGACGACAATTATCAGGTCGTTGCCGCCGCATTATCGGACGCCAAATATTCCGCTCCGAATACAATGTCTTCGGGTAGTTATCACGGCTACGGAGTGCGGGATGTAGACGGCGCGGACGCGTCGCCGATAGATTTTATCTTCTCAAAAGCCTTAGGCGTTTTCAGTGCCGCAGAATATAAGGTGCTTAAAGAAAAATTTGACGGAGTATATACATCAGACCATTTTGCGGTTTTTGCTTCATTTGAAATCCTTTAAAGCCGCATGGCAAGATGAAATATTGAGAATATTACAGATGATTCTTAAAGTTTTTAATTTTTCGTATTAAGTTTTTCTTGATATAAATAGAATTATATGCTACAATTAATTGACAAGGATGTTATCGGATGTGAGATATGCGATTTATAGGTAGCAAAGCAAATTTATTAAACCGGATTAAAGCTGTCATTGACCAACATTGCGATGAAAGCGACGAGATTTTTTGCGATTTATTTTCCGGCACGGGTGCGGTTGCCAGATATTTTAAGCCTTACTACCAAATTATATCAAACGATATTTTATCGTTTTCTCATATATTGACCGCTGCGACGATTGAAAACAACGAAAAACCGCGTTTTGAAAAATTGCTTAAAGAAGGCATATGCGAGCCTATTACATATCTTGAAAATGAACGGTTTCTTTTTTTAGGCAAACAATATATAACTGACACTTATTCTCCGGCGGGTAAAGACGGAAGAATGTATTTTACCGAAGAAAACGCAAGGCGTATTGATTTCATACGTTCCACTATCGAAGGTTGGAAAAATGAAAAATTGATTAATGCCGGAGAATACAAATATCTTTTGGCTTGTTTAATCGAGGGAGTGCCTTTTATATCAAACATTACAGGTACTTACGGAGCGTACTTAAAGCATTGGGATAAGCGGGCGTATAAAAAATTTGAAATGTACCGTATAAATATCATCGATAACAACAAACGGAATATTTGCTACAATGAGGATGCGAACGAACTAATCAAAAAAATCAAAGGTGATATTCTATATATCGACCCCCCGTATAACGAGCGGCAATATCTGCCGAATTACCATGTTTTAGAAACGATAGCCCGATACGATTCCCCGAAAGCTACAGGCATTACGGGTATGCGCCCCTATGGACATGAAAAATCCGATTACTGTATGAAAGCGAATGTTGAAGCCGCTTTTAGCAATTTAATTGCGGATGCCGATTTTAAGCATATCATCGTCAGTTACAGCGATGACGGTCTATTAAGCGTTGAGCAAATTTTGACTATCCTGCGAAAGCATTGCCGTACCGAAAGCGTGGACTATGTTGCCATTCCTTACGCAAGATACAAAGGCAAATTAGAGCAAAAACAAAAAGAACACAACGAATATATCTTTTACGCTTCCAAATACGCAACGAAAAAAAAGATTAGTTCGGTACGGGATATGAGTATTGCCGGTACGACTGCGATAGATAAAAAGCGTTTCGTAAAAAGCCCGATGAATTATATCGGCGGAAAATACAAAATCTTGCCGCAGCTTTTCGATTTGTTCCCGAATGATATTGATACCTTTATTGATTTATTCGCCGGCGGTTTTAATGTGTCCGCTAATATTAAAGCAAAAAAAACGATTTGTAACGACATGAATCACAAGGTAGTGGAGATGGTGCGGACGCTTTGCTATGCGGACATTGAGATTGTTTTGCGTCGTATTGACGATAAGATACAAGAGTTTGATTTATCCAAAGAAAACGAGGTCGGGTATAAGGCGTTTCGCGATTGTTATAATGCAACGGGTAATCCGATAGATTTATTCACGCTATCATGCTTTTCGTTTAATTATCAATTCCGCTTCAACAGCAAATTAGAATATAATAATCCTTTTGGCAGAAATCGAAGTCAATACTCTGAAATTACGAAAAAGAATCTTATTCTTTTTATGGAGGAAATGAAACGGAAAAGGCTCGAATTTTTTGCGCGGGATTTTCGTTCAATGGATATAGACGGATTAAGTAATAATGATTTTATTTATTGCGACCCTCCGTATCTAATCACAAACGGCTCATACAATGACGGCAATCGCGGCTTCCACGATTGGGGAGAAGAAGAAGAAAGAGATTTGTGCAAGTTTTTAGACGGGGCAAATAAACGGACAATTCGCTTTGCGCTATCCAACGTCTTTATCCATAAAAACCGTGAAAACAAGATACTTATTGATTGGGCAAAAAAATATAAAGTTCATTATATTGACAGCGATTATTCAAATTGCAATTATCAATTCAAAGAAAAAGCCGCCGAAACCGTCGAGGTTTTAATTACAAATTATTGAGGTGGAATTATGCCTGTAAAAGAAGTTAGAACCTTGGGTTGGATACAGAATTCCGCAAGTACGAATTCGTTAAAGGATGTCGTAAAGTTATTCGTTTACGATTCGTCGGTTAATAAATTTTTGCGTGAAATACAAATACCGCGACTGATAACCGCAGAGAACGGCAGAGATAAATTTATCGGCTTATTGAGCGATGAACAAAAAATGGTAATTCCGTACAAAGATTTAAAAGGTAAAGGCAAGCCGAGCGGCGGTACACGCAAGGACTCTCCCTGTTCCGGCATTATTCAAGCCGCGATAAAAGGTCAAGGCGCAAAAGAGTATACGGACGATTGGTCTTCCGACTGTTTTTTACGGTGGGCTATTTCACTCGGGTTTCTTGAATACGACCGCGAATCTGATTGTTGTTATATAAGCGACTTCGGAAAGAAATTTGCCGCTACGCCCGATAACTCCGCGCAGGAAAAAGATTTACTCGGATTAGCATATCTTTCTTATCCTCCCGCCGTTCGAGTACTGTCGTTATTGAATCAGTATACGCACATGACTAAATTTGAAATCGGGGGCAAGCTCGGAATTATGGGTGAGGCAGGTTTTACATCCGTTCCTCAAAACCTTTTTCTGCAAGGCTTGCATGATGCCGTTAGTCAAACGGAGCGAACAAAGATTAGCCAAAATGTCGAAGGCGATTCCGATAAATATGCCCGCATGATTTGCGGTTGGCTTGCTAATATCGGTTGGGTAAAACGCGAACCGAAAACTGTTTCGGAAAGGCTCGGCAACACCGAATATAACGGAATAATCAATTCCGCTTTCACAATTACTTTAGAGGGACGGACGCGGTTAAAGCAAGTTTACGGCAGTTCAAGCACAAAGAAAGTTCCTAAAATCGTATTGTGGGAAATGCTTGCGACAAAACCGTCCGACAAAATTTACTTGCGGAATCGCAGGGCGTACATTATCAAATGCTTGAACTCCGCTTCCAAGTCTATTGACGACGTGCAAAAATTTTTGGAAGCAAACGGCTTTAATGAAAATCAAACCGCTATCTTGGATGACATTCATAGCTTGGAAAATATAGGATTGTCGGTTAAAAATGAAAACGGTCAATACAAAATTACCGACACGATTATCAAGCTTGACATTCCCGCATTTGAAAAAAAATCGGAAAAATCCGACATCTCGGTTATCAAGGATAGGATTAGAGAGCGTCTGCAAAATCTCAATCATAAATATTTATGTTTGATAGACCTCTCGTTTGACGGCGCGGCGAACAGAGATTTTGAAATTCAAACTATTGACCTTCTGACAAATGAACTTTGTTTTAAGGGCGCGAGATTAGGAGAGTCGAGGCGACCGGACGGGATTATTCATCACGATAGGAACGGCTTGATTATTGACAATAAGGCTTACGCCAAAGGATATAGCTTGCCTATGGGGCAGCAGGATGAAATGGCGCGGTATATTGAGGAAAACAAAACGCGAGACTCCGCTCTCAACCCGAACCGTTGGTGGCTCGGCTTTCCCGATAACGTTATGCTGTTTAATTTCTTGTTTGTTTCATCGGTGTTCACGGATGGCGTGAACGCAAAATTATTACAATTAAGTCGCCGGACAAGTACGAACGGAGCGGCAATAAATTCGCAAAATTTATTATTGTTGGCGGAAGAAATAAAATCTTGCAGACTATCCTATAAAGATTGCTTTGAATTATTTAATAAGAATAATGAGGTCTGTGTTGTGAATTAACCGAATCTTTCAACCCGAAACGGCAAAGAACGGCAAGTTAAAAATTAACAATGAGTTAGAATATATTAGGTAGACCGGCTCATATCCTTGAGATTAAAGTCGGAACAATTCTTTTGCCTGCACAAAGAGCAACGGACTGAATAAAAATACAAGTCAGTCCGTTTTTATTTTGTGCTTTAAGATTTTTTTCGGCTTGTTATTAGTTGCCGTTTTAAAGAGAATTTGATATAATAGATTAGTCTTAAAGCCGTATCGTAAGGCTCAAAAAAAAGGCTCAAAATCACTGTGTTTAGTAATTTTGAACCTTAATATGATGACTTCACGCGAGTCATCGGTGTCTTATGGCAGGGGAGACGCGATTCGAACACGCAACCTACGGTTTTGGAGACCGCTACTCTACCGTTGAGCCACTCCCCTAAGTGCCGACTACGATATTATAATATATCGCCGTCCGCATTGTCAACGGATTTTGCCAAAAGTTTTAAACTTAAAACCTGTATTTAGAACGCACGCGCGGCATGACTTTGCGGTAAAAATATTCCTAAGGATAATGTATAAGCATTTTTGAGAGTAAGGAGATTATATGTTTAAATACAAGCTCGGAATAATAGGCGCGGGCAATATGTCCGCGGCAATCACAAAAGGCATCTTAAACGGAAAGGTCTTAAAGCCCGGCGACGTCATTATCAGCGATATCGATACGGTTAAGCTCGAAGCTTTAAAGCAAGTGGGCTTTATAGTGACTGCCGACAATGCGGAGCTTGCGGAATTTTCTGAAAACATACTTTTTGCAATCAAGCCGCAGTCCTTTGCCGATGCGGCGGAGTATATCAAAAGCAAATTAAAGGCTTCCTTTGTCATATCGATAATGGCGGGGATAAATACGTCAAAGCTCATCGAAGCCTTCGGCAATGTCAAGCTATGCCGCATTATGCCGAATACGCCCTGCATGATAGGCAAGGGTATAAGCGCGTTGACCTTTGTAAACTGCAACGCCGCCGATAAGGCGTTCGTCTTTGGTATCTTTGATAAGCTCGGAGAGGTCATAGAGCTGTCGGAGAAGAAGTTTGACGCGGTCACGGCGGTGAGCGGAAGCGGTCCGGCATACGTCTATACTTTTTTGGATGCGGTGATAAGGGGCGGTATGGACAAGGGCTTGTCTTTGGACGAAGCGAAGCTGCTTGCCGTATCGGTCTTTAAGGGCGCGGCGGAGCTTGCCGCCGTATCGGACAAACCGCTAAAAGATTTAATCAAAAACGTCACAAGCAAGGGCGGAACGACGGAAGCCGCGCTCAAAGTCTTTGCAGACGGTAATTTGAGCAAAACGCTGTACGACGGAGTAGTCGCGGCGGCGGACAGGTCGGCGGAGCTTGGCAAATAAAAAGCCTTCTATCATCATAGTTGTGCCGCAATATTTACAAAAAATCAACCGATAATCGTCACATCGTAATTTTCCTTGATTTTTTGGCGTAGAATTGATATAATAGACTTCTTGCAAAATTAAATTTGTATAGATAAGGTATAGATTTTTGTGTATGCCGCGCCTTACAAAATAGGCGCATAGCCAAAGTTATGTAACTGTTTTGCAAGGCGCGGCAGACGCAAAAAGATATGCCGTAGATATGCGAAGTTAGTTTTGAAAGAAGTCTGATAAACCTTTAAGAGAGTCGATTAGCAGATATGAAAAAAGTTGATATATATACCGACGGCGCTTGTTCGTATAATCCGGGTCCCGGCGGTTACGGCGCGGTACTGATATATAACGGTGCAGAAAAAGAAGTTTGCGGCTACAATAACGATACGACAAATAACCGCATGGAGCTTTTTGCCGTTATCGCCGCAGTGAGAGCTCTCAAAGAGCCGTGTGAATTGAAGATATACAGCGACAGCGCGTATGTCGTCAACGCCTTTGAGAAGCATTGGTTGGACGAATGGCAAAAGGACGGTTGGAGCGCGGCGGCAAAAAAAAATATATTAAACGTCGACCTCTGGAAATCATTGCTGTTGGAGCTTAAACGCCACAAATACGTCTTTGTAAAGGTCAAGGGGCATTCGGACAACGAATACAACAATCGGTGCGACGTTTTGGCGAGAGGCGAAATAAAAAAATATATGGAAAGAATTAAGGCGGCACCGCATGAAAATGCCGCAGACAATACGACGGAAAACACAAAAATAGAACGGGAATAACGGAGAAAATATGCCGACAAAAGCAACGCCGAGAACGGCGGAAATCAAAAGGACAACAAAAGAAACGGACATTGCCGTCAAAATAAATCTTGACGGCGGCGGAAACGGCACGGTAGCTACCGGCATAGGTTTTCTCGACCATATGCTCGACCTTTTTCGCGTACACGGCGGCTTCGACGTGGAAATTTCCTGCAAGGGCGATATCAACGTCGATTATCATCATTCGGTGGAGGACGTGGCAATCGTACTCGGACAGTGCGTCAAGACCGCGCTCGGCGACAAAAAGGGCATAAAGCGTTATGCAAGCGCGCTCATTCCGATGGACGAAGCGCTTGCCGAAGTGACCTTAGACGTATCGGGCAGACCCTTTCTCGTCTTTAATGCGGAGTTAAAGGGCAAGACGGGTGATTTTGACCTTGACCTGATAGAAGAGTTTATGAGAGCGTTATCCTATAACGCCGGGCTTACCGCTCATATCAATCTCAGATACGGCTCGAACGGTCACCATATAGCCGAAGCCATTTTTAAAGCTCTTGCGAGAGCGTTGGCGGATGCCGTAAGGATTGTCGGGGATAAGATACCGTCGTCCAAGGGCATTTTGGAATAACGGAATTTGAGATAAAAGACAACGGTAAGGCTTTAAGGATATTATGATTTTATTTCCTGCGATAGATATTCTCGACGGCAAGGCGGTGCGCTTACATCTCGGCAAGCGCGAGACCGCCGTAGTCTACGGCGAACCGGCGGAGCTTGCAAAAAAGTGGGCGGCGTGCGGAGCGGAGTTTTTGCATATCGTAGACTTGAACGCTGCCTTTGACAATACTTCGGTCAACGATGACATTATAAAGAGCATAAGAAAAGCCGTGAATATTCCGTTGCAGCTCGGCGGCGGCTTTAAGAGTATGGACAGAATCAAATATTGTCTTGAAGACGTCGGCATAGACAGGGCGATTATCGGCAGCGCGGCGGTGACAAAGCCCGACCTTTTTAAAAGGGCGGCGGAGCTTTACGGCGGACGCATTATCTGCGGCGTGGACGAGAGAAACGGCAAGGTATCTATAAAAGGCTGGACGGACGACAGCGAAACGACGCCCGCAGAGCTTTGCAGGGAGATAAAAAAGGCCGGAATCACCACCGTCGTCTACACCGACATCACGAGAGACGGAGCGTTGAGCGGAGTAAACGTGGACAAAACCTTTGCTTTGCAAAAGGCAAGCGGCTTAAACGTCATAGCGAGCGGCGGCGTCGCTTCGGTAGACGATATAATCAAGCTAAAAGAAAAGGGGATATACGGCGCGATACTCGGTAAGGCTCTGTATACCGGCGCGATAGACCTTATCGCCGCACTCGAAGCCGAGCGCGGACGGATATAAGCAAAGCGTAAAACCGTATTTTAAAACGGTCGATAAAATTTTGGAGAAAGAGAGATATTATGATAAAAACGGAAGAATTAAAATTTAACGCCGACGGACTTATTCCCGTGATAGCGCAGGACGCGCTGACGGGAGAGGTTCTCATGCAGGCGTTTATGAATAAGCAGTCGCTTGAATTGACTCTCAAAGAAAAGCTTATGTGGTATTACAGCCGCAGCAGGCAAGCCCTGTGGAATAAAGGCGCGACGAGCGGACACTATCAGCACGTCGTGGGAGCTTATGCGGATTGCGACAACGACAGCCTGCTCTTTAAGGTTTTGCAGGACGGAGCGGCTTGCCACACGGGCAGCCGCAGCTGTTTTTTTAACAAGCTCACGGAGAATAATTTTGCAAATTATGAAATTCTCTTCACGATGATAAAGACTATAAAGGACAGAAAACTCAATCCTAAGGAAGGCTCTTATACGACCTATTTGTTTGAAAAAGGAACGGACAAGATATGCAAAAAAATAGGGGAAGAAGCGTCCGAGACAATCATAGCGGTAAAAAATAAGGATAAGGAAGAGATAAAAAACGAGATTTCCGATTTGATATACCATTTATTGGTCTTACTCGAAAACGAGGGCGTCGAATTGAACGAGGTCTTTGAGGTCTTGTCGGCGAGAGAGGGCAAGCCGTCCGACCCTAAGTATAATAAAAATTCCGAACAAAAGCAAAAGCAGCCTAAGCCCGAACACAATAAAAAGTCCGACGGCGGTAAAAAATGAAAATAGGGATAAGCAGCGCGTCTTTTTTTAACAAGGAAGTCACCGAAAATTCTTTCGGACTGATGAAAAAACTCGGCTTTGACACAGCCGAAGTTTTTTTGACGACCTTTTGCGAATACGAAAAGGATTTTGTGGACGACTTAGAGCAAAGACGCTTGCAAAACGGCATAACCGTCTACTCCGTCCATTCGCTAAATCAGCAATTCGAGCCTGAGCTGTATAATGCTAATCCGCGTACTTATAACGACGCTTTGTTTTTTTATAAAAAACTGTGCTATGCCGCGCAAGCCTTAAAAGCCAAATACTATACCTTTCACGGTCCCGCGCTTTTAAAGAGAACGGTATACAAATTTGATTTTAAATATCTCGGCGAAAGAACGAGAGAGATTTGCCGCATAATAGGCGAATACGACGCGGGTCTTGCCTACGAAAACGTACATTGGACTTATTTTTCCGTTCCCGACTTTTTTGAAAATCTCAAAAAAGAAGCGCCCGACGTCAAGGCGTGTCTCGATATCAAGCAAGCCATGCAGTCCAAGCTGCCTTACGAAAATTTTTTGAACGTCATGGCTGACAGGCTTGTCAACGTGCATTTGTGCGATTATGACGGCGACCGCCTTTGCGTTCCGGGTCAGGGGGTGTTTGACTTTGTAACACTCTTTAAAAGGCTCAAAGATTGCGGTTATGACGGACCTTTGCTTATGGAATTGTACAGCAAGGACTATAATGATTACGGCGAGATATTAAAAGGCTACGATTATTTGCGCGAATGTCTGGCAAAGGCTTAAACGCCGTAGCTTTTAGCGCGTTATAAAGACTTACAATATTTACGAATTTATTTAAAGGAGCATAGATAACAACATGAAAGCAGAACAAATGAAACCTATCAAAGTCGATTTTAACAATATGATGTCTGATTTTATAGGCTCTAAGGAAGGCATTGCACAGAGAGACATCACTCTCATAAAGCCGCTTGCCGACGAAGCCGCCGCCGCCTACAAAAAAGGACGCGGCAAGGGTATGACCGGTTGGACGGAGCTTCCTTACAATCAAAGCGAAATTGTCGCCGATATCAAAAAAACCGCCGGCGAAATAATAGAAAAATTCGACAATTTTGTCGTTCTCGGTATAGGCGGTTCGGCTCTCGGACCGTTTGCCGTTTTTAACGCGCTTTGCCATTTGAGATACAACGACCTGTCTAAGAGAAAGAGAAAAGGTCCGAGATTTTTTGTCGAGGACAACGTAGACCCGGAGAGAATGGCTGCGCTTTTAGACGTCGTCGATATCGGCAAAACGGTTTTTAACGTCATAACAAAAAGCGGCTCGACAAGCGAAACAATGAGCCAATATCTCATCATATCCGACATTCTCAAAAAGAAGCTCGGAGATAAATGGAATCAACATATAATAGCTACGACGGACACAAAAAACGGAAATCTCATAAAGCTTGCCAAGGACAACAAATTTAAAACCTTTTATATACCGGCAAACGTCGGCGGAAGGTTTAGCGAGCTTTGTCCGGTGGGGCTTTTGCCTGCCGCCGTTCTCGGAATCGACATAGAAGCTATGCTCGAAGGCGCGAAATATATAGACGGAGTATGCTCGGAGAGCGACGACGTTTTTGCCAATGCGCCGCTCATGAGCGCGGCTCTTCAATATATATCTATCAAAAAAGGCAAAAATATATCGGTCATGATGCCTTATGCCGACAGCCTGAGATATATGGCGGATTGGTATTGTCAGCTCTGGGGCGAGAGTCTCGGCAAAGAAAACGATTTGAACGGACAAAAAATTTATGCCGGACAGACACCCGTCAAGGCTCTCGGCGTGACCGACCAGCACAGTCAGGTACAGCTCTATACCGAAGGACCTTTTGATAAGGTCATAACCCTTATCGCCGTCGAAAAATACAGAAAGACCGTCAAAATCGCCGACGGCTGCGCGGAATATCCCAACGTAAATTTTTTGTGCGGACATACGCTCAACGAGCTTATCACAAACGAGCGTTTGGCTACCGAATACGCTCTGCAAAGAGCGCAAAGACTTAATCATACGATAATCCTGCCGTCCGTCAACGCGTACACTATCGGACAGCTCATAATGTTCTTCCAGATAGAGACGGCTTATCTCGGCACTATGCTCAATATCGACACCTTTAATCAGCCGGGCGTAGAAGAAGGCAAGAACGCGACTTACGCGCTTTTTGGCAGACAGGGGTATGAAGAGAAAAAAGCGGAGATAAAAGCGTCGCCAAAGAAGAAATCCAAATATATTATATAACGGCGTATAGCGGCACAGCTTGCGGATTTTTTTACCGCCGCCGCGAAGGCGCGTACGTTTGAGTACGCGCGCTCGCGTCGGCGGCAAAAGAAATCCACAATCTGCACCACTCTCCGCCGTTATATGGGTGTACGTTATGGGGTAGAGCGGATTTGAAATAAAGATATACAAGAAATCCACAAGCAGTTTTACATACACATATATGGTTGAATTGTCTTAGCACGCACCCGTTTTGAATAAATTTACGGGCGCGGCAAGCGCGCCCCTACGATTCTGTAATGTCAATATTTAGATTTTATAGAGTTAGAGCAATAAACGAATAGTAATGTCTTCGGAATACATTTAAAAAACTCTGCATACATTTATGTAAGAGTTTTTTTATATATAAAAACGAAGGGTTTGTCGTATGAGTAAAAATGTGCTTATCATAGGATTTGGACGCAGCGGACGGTCGGCGGCGAAGCTTGTCAACGAAACGGGCGATAATGTTTATATTTACGATGAAAAAGCGGTAGCGGATATCCCGTGCTTTGTCAGAGAGAACAGAAGCGGATATGAGACGGAAAAACTTTTTGACGGGATAGACTCGGTCATTATCAGTCCGTCTGCGGCGATAAATTCAGCCCTTGTAAAACAAGCCGAAAGCAGGGGAATAGCCGTTGTGGGCGAAACGGAGACGGCATACGCGGCGTTTGGCGGCGGCGTGACCGCCGTAACGGGTACAAACGGCAAGACGACGGTGACAATGCTCATACACGGTATTTTTGAAAAGGCGGGCATAAGGTGTGCCGCGCTCGGCAATATCGGTACGCCTTTTTCAGAATTTTTTTGGCTTGGTATCGACGAAGCGGTGTTGGAGGTCAGCAGCTTTCAGTTGGAGAGCATAAAAACCTTCCGTCCGCACATCGCCGTCTTTTTAAATTTTGCCCCCGACCATCTCGACCGACACGCCGATATTAAGGAGTATTTTGCCGCAAAGCTAAACCTGTTTTTAAATCAGACCCGAAACGATTTCGCCGTGATAAATGCGGACGACCCGTATTTGAGAGAAAAATTCGGCAACGGAATGCCGCAAGGATATGAGTCGGAGCTTTTTTATTTTTCGGCGGAAAGGCGCGTCAAGGGCGTATATGTCAAGGACGGCGATATAATCTTTGACGACGGCAGGACGGCAAAGAAGATTTGTACGGTAAGCGATATACCGCTCAAAGGACGGCACAATCTCGAAAACGCTCTCGCCGCCATTTGCGCCGCATACTTAAAAAACATCGGGAGCGACGATATAGAAGCGGCTTTAAAAAGCTTTGAGCCGCCGCGTCACAGGATAGAATTTGTCAGAAGAATAGGCGGCACGGATTTTTTTGACGACAGCAAGGGAACGAACGTACACGCGACGGTCGCCGCCGTAAAGAGTATGGTCGGTGAAACGGTTTTGATATTGGGGGGGAGCGACAAGGGCGAGAATTTCGGCGATTTGTTTAAGGATATGCCGAAGAGCGTCAAAGAGATATTCGTAACGGGTCAAAACTCACACAAAATACTCGCGGCGGCAAGCGGTTTTGAAGCTATAAAGATATCTGAGACGGCGACGCTCGAAGAATGCGTCAAACAGGCTTATGCCGCCGCTCCCGATAACGTGTTATTTTCTCCGGCGTCCGCAAGCTTTGACAGGTATAGAAGCTATGAAGAACGCGGAAAACATTTTGTACGCATTACCGAAGAATTGATTTGAAAAAGGATTTTTGTTGATTATGACTACGGCAATGACGGCTAAAAATCATAGAGGCGATTATCTCATCGCCGTTATCACTGTTTTTTTGGGGCTTTTCGGAATATTGATGATATATTCCGCAAGCAGCTACGGTGCGGAGCTGTCTTACGGCGATTCGTTTTTTTATGTCAAAAAACAAGCGGTTTCGTTTGCCGCCGGACTTGTATTGATGCTCGGCATAGGGTATTTTGATTTAAAAAAATTAGTTAAACTGCGGTACATCATATTAATCGCTTCGCTCGTCCTGCTCGCGCTCGTATTTGTACCCGGAATATCGGTCAGCAATTACGGCGCGACGAGATGGATAAATCTCGGCTTTACTACAATCCAACCGTCGGAAATATCAAAATTCGGCTTTATCGTCTATGCCGCCGCCGAGATGTCCGTACGCGATATGAGCAAATTCAAAAACACCCTGCCGGTCTTTGCGGCAGGCGGCGGAATGTGCGTGCTTATCATGCTCGAACCTAATATGTCTATAACGATGTGCGTAGGGCTTGTCATGATAATAATGCTCTTTATAGGCGGAATGAAGATGAAGACCTTGCTCATGCTGGTTATTCCTATCGTCATAGGCGTCGTACTCATGATAGTATTAGAGCCGTACAGAATGAAGCGGCTGACTGCCTTTTTAGACCCGTGGGCGTCGCCTAAGGACGAAGGTTATCAGCTCATTCAATCGTATTACGCGCTGGGGTCGGGCGGTTTTTTTGGGGTCGGACTTTTTAATTCCAGACAAAAGTATCTTTTCTTGCCGTTTTCGGAATCGGATTTTATTTTTTCTATCATAGGCGAAGAGTTGGGACTTTTGGGGTCGGCATTCGTCATCGCGCTTTTTGTTTTTTTGGTCATAAGGCTTGTCAAATCCGCGCTCCGCGCCGAAAACAAATTTTATTGCTGCCTTTCCGCCGGAATAGCCGCCTTGATAGCCGTACAAACGGCGATAAATATAGCGGTTGTTAGCGGCTCTATACCGCCGACCGGTCTGCCGCTGCCCTTTATGAGCGCAGGCGGCACTTCGCTCGTCGCGTATATGACCGCCGTCGGCTTGACGCTGAATATTTCCCGAAAGAGAAATCCGCTTGCCGCAGATTTGCGTTGACGCAATACGGCAATACGGCAACATAGTAAAATTGCAACATTGCGACATTGCAATATGACGACACACAAAACGGCAACATTGCGACATTGCAGTAGGCAATAGCCTGACACGGCTCAATAATTAAAGCGTGCAACCGTATCGGATAAACGCACCGCGAACAATGCTTTCCGCTTTTTCATATAATTATATATCAGACAGCAAGGAGCTTACATATGGATAAATATATAATACACGGCGGAAATAAGTTAAAGGGAACCGTCGCGCTCAAAGCCGCAAAAAATTCGGTCTTGGCTCTTATAGCCGCGTCGGTTTTGACGGAGGAGGACGTGGTTTTAAAAAATTGCCCCGACCTCGTCGATATCGCAAACAAGCTCAAAATCATCAACAGTATGGGCGCAAAGGCTCTGTATAACGGAAAGGATATTTTTATCAACGCAAAAAACGCGTCGAACACCGATATCTCGAATACTCTTGCAAAGACGCTCAGGTCGTCCTTTGTACTGTTAGGGCCTGTATTGGCGCGCTTTAAACGCGCTAAGGTCTATTTGCCGGGCGGCTGCGATATAGGCGCAAGACCGGTCGATATACATTTGGACGCATTGAGAAAATTGGGAGTAAGGATAACCGAAAACAAAAACCGCATAATATGCGACGCTTCCGCAATGAAGGGCGGCGACATCGTATTTAAATATCCGAGCGTGGGAGCTACTCAAAATATCATGATGGCTGCCGTATGCGCCGACGGAAAAACGACGATATCGAATGCCGCCAAAGAACCCGAAGTCAACGATTTGCAAAATCTTTTGAATATGATGGGCGCAAAGATAGAAGGAGCAGGCACTTCTCTCATAAGCATCGAAGGCGTCAGGAAGCTTCACGGAGCGATTTACAAGCCTATACCCGACAGGATTGCGGCGGGAACGCTTGTGATAGCGGTTTTAGCTTGCGGCGGAGAGGTGACCGTGACGAATTGTTGTCCTTACCATATTTTTTCGCTCTTCGAGCTTTTAAAAAACAATTATTGTTCGGTAGACTACGGCGACGATATTATCACAATCAAGAGCGACGGTAGGTTGGCGGCGTTACCGGATATTTTTACCGACCCTTATCCGTATTTTCCTACCGACTTACAGCCGCAAATAACCGCGCTTTCGGCCTTGTGTTACGGCACTACGCGCATTACCGAAAAGGTCTTTGAAAAGCGTTTTAACCATGTAAAGGAACTCGAAAAAATGGGCGCGCAAATATATGTCAACGACAAAACCGCGATAATTCGCGGCATTGACGAATATAAAGGCGCGGAAGTCACCGCACGCGATTTGAGATGCGGCGCGGCGCTCGTCATAGCGGCGTTAAACGCAAAAGGGATAAGCATTGTCAACGACGTGGATTACATAGACAGGGGATACGAAAATTTTGAAGAGACGCTCAAAGGATTGGGGGCGGACATAACGAGAGTAAGGGAGTGCCGCCGCAAGTCGTTAAAAAAGATTTTTGACAAATAAAGCTCCGCAGCAATACTTGCGCGTCTTAAATCATGCCGCATTGCCCGAAATATAATGCCGAATACGGCAAAAAGCTATTCTCCGAATTGCCTGCCGTCTGCCGTCTCGGTAATATTTAATGAGAAACCTTAAAAATTAATTAAAAATACTTGCAAAATTTATCGCTATATTTTATAATATAAAGGCTGTTCGTAAAACGGTAAGCTTTTTGCCGTTTTTTTTGCGGGAATGGCTCAGTGGTAGAGCGTCGCCTTGCCAAGGCGAATGTCGCGGGTCCGAATCCCGTTTCCCGCTCCAATTTATTTTAAATTTTGCCTTGTCTTTTGAGCAAGGCGGTTTATTGTAAAGAAAGCTCACGGCACCATAGCCAAGTGGTAAGGCAGAGGTCTGCAAAACCTTTATCCTCCGGTCCGAATCCGGATGGTGCCTCCAATATTAAAAGGCGCGCTCGGCGCGCCGAAATATGCCGAGGTGGCGGAATGGCAGACGCAAAGGACTTAAAATCCTTCGGGGGCAACTCCGTACCGGTTCGAGTCCGGTCCCCGGCACCACCTATTTGTATTCCATTTGTCCAAATCGGAATGCGCTCAAAAAACCGTCCGAAAAGACGGTTTTTTGTTTTTTTAAGCGTTAAGTATCAAAAGAGAAATGCCGATGAACCTTATGAAAGTCATTGTTTTTAAAGGGGAGAATAGCGGGAGTATGAATTTTATCAAAAGCGCGCTCGGGCGCATTAAGAAGTTTTCGGAAAACGAAGTCGTGTGCCTTGCTTCCTTGATTGTTGCGTTGGCATACGATATGTATTATCTCGACATTATGAATCCGCTGGAATATTCGTTGAGCGAAATCGGCAGACACAACGCCGCGCTTTTTATTTTGTGGAGCGTGATTAGCGGTCTTGCGCTTCTTTTAAACGTCCGCAGATTTTATTCAAGGATAGGTTATGCGTCTAAGGTCGGCAGGAGCTGTCTGTATTTAGGCTTATTTTTTCTTGTTTGCACATTCTCTAATATGTCGAGAGAGCCGGTTTTATATTGGATACACGTCGGAACGGCAATTCTTTTTGCCGTACTCGGCTTTGCTTCGGTCGCGTTCGGCTTGCTTAATATATTCAAAAAAGGTTTAAAATTCCGCATACTCATCTTAGTGTTCTTCGCGTTGATTTTTGTCGATATCGTCATGCTTATAATCTTTAAGCAAATGGCTCTTTACGAATTTATCCCTTTGATTCTCGGCTTTGCCGTGCTTTTCTTCACGAATTTCACGGAATTTTTTCGCTTGACGGACGCTTCGGTGGCAAAGCTACACAAAGCCTTGGCCGAAGAGATAAGACAAGCAAAGGACGGCGGATACCGCGACGACAACGAGGTTTTGTCCGAAGTGAGAGCGAAGTATGTCGGGGAAGAATAGCTTTGTATAATTTTTATGCGTACACGTCACAAAATCCGCCTTGCTCTAACCGGCAAGGCGATTTTTTTACCCACTACCGCTAAAACATATAAAACATATATGTAAAATAAGTTGCTTTTATTTTAATCTTGTGGTATTATACAAATTATTATGAAAAAAGACAAATTTTTACGCATGGCGGCATACGGGGCGGCGGACGTAATGGGCGGCGGCGCGGGGCAGATAGTCGGGCTTTATTACTTTTTGTTTTTGACGACGGTGGCTAATCTTCATCCGCTTGCCGCAGGTATCGTTACGGGTATCGGTCGTATTTGGGACGGGCTTATCGACCCGGCAATGGGGATTATCGTAGACAGGACGCGCAAGAGCAAGGGCTCGGTGCGTTTTTTGATGTCGGCGTCGGTCATTCCGATAATCGTCGCGTTTTTTATGCTGTGGAATACCTTCGGGATAAGCGGAACCGTCGGTAAGGCGATTTATTTTGCATTTGCTTATGTGCTGTGGACGACGTCGTATTCGTTGGCGACCGTGCCTTACGATTCGCTTTTGTCCAAGATTGTGCCGGAATACAAGGAGCGGACAAATTATACAGTAGCGCGCATGATATTTTCGGGTATCGGCGGCGTGTCCGCGACCTACATATACGATATGCTCATCAGGACATCGGATAATAATCCGCTTTCGCCGGCATTCTCGCGTGACTTCGGAATAATGGGGTTGGTCTTTGGCTTGTATTTTGCCGTATTTGTTTTTATCACGGCAAGGGGGATAAAAGAACCGCCGGAATTGCCGTTGCAAAGCCGAGAACGAATTACCTTCAAATCTATATTCAAAAGCTACGGCGACGTCTTGCGCTCGAAGTCGTATAGGAAATTTTTCGGACTTGTACTTTCGGGAGCTTTTATATCGGGAGCGGTTTTGACGGCTATGGTCATATTTGTCAGGCTGATATACGGCGACTATCCAAATTATATCGCTACTTTTTCGCTGGCATTTCTCGTCGTCAATGTCAAAGGCGCAATCGAGATAGGCTTCTTTGTCCCTAATATGCTGTACATGAAAAAATTTAATAAACACCGACCGTATCTTATGGACATTCCTATGCTGATAGCGGCGTCGGTCATTATTTTGTTTACAAGCTCGGGAACGCCTGTATGGCTCTTTTTGATAGCAATGGGCTTGCTTGGAGGCGGCGTGTCTTGCTTAGGGTTTGTTCCGATGGCATTGCTGCCCGATTTGGCGGACGCGCAAGAATTGATATCGGGTAAACGCGCCGACGGAGTAAATGCCGGACTAAATACCTTCGGAAAGCAAATTGTCGGCGGACTCTCGACGCTTGTCTTCGGCATAGTTTTGACGGCGTTCGGTCTGTCGTCCGGAGAAGATTTGTCGCCTGTGGACGCGTCGCCGTCGGCGATATGGGCGGTAAAGATTATGCTTGCCGTCATTCCCGTCATTATGTGTGTCATAGTTCTCTTTATAAGCACATCCTACAAGCTTGACGGCAAGGCGCACGCTCTTATCAAACGCCTTATTGCCGAACGCAGAACGCAAGGCGCAGCCGTTGTTTCGGACGACGAGCGCACGGTTTTGGAAAAAATAACAGGCATACCTTACGAAAAGCTTTGGATAAGCTCCGTCGGTGAAGCAGCAGAAGCTGCCGAAGGTGCAGAAGCTGCCGAAAGTGAAAATCCGTAATGAGTTTCGGTGCTACGGCAAGAACATTTTAAGTTTAAAAAGCTATAAGACAGATAAAAAAGCCGCGAGAAGAACTCTCGGCTTTTTTTGTAGGTGAACGCGATTCCATATCCGCCAGTCCGTTATCACCATATAAAACGGTTGCTACAAATAAATTTATATCAATTTTACCGAGCTGAAAAAACCGGTGCAATAGTCGCACCGACGTTGCCTACAAATAAATTTATATCAATTTTGCAGATATGCCCGAATCTAAAAACTTCTGTTTTAATATGCGTTTAAACAGCTCCGGCTCTTCGCCGAGCGGACTGTGGGCTGACTTTTCAAACCAGACAAGGTCCTTTTGTGGTGCGGTAATGCGGTCATAAAAATCACTGACGAGTGCGGACGGAGTGTTGTTGTCGAGTCTGCCCTGAAAGATAAAATAAGGCATTTGAAAATCGGCGCATTCGGCGATAAAATCATAATCCGTCAAGAGAGGCCACATAGTAGACAGTACGAGCTTATATCCTTTGATGATGCCTATTTTGTCGCCCAAGGTGTATTCCTTAGAAAACAAAATCGGAATGCCCAGCGTCTTAAACCAACCGCCTTTTTTTGTGGAATTGCCGCCGTATTTTTTCATGACGCGCCGTTGTGCGAGCAAGCCTTTAAGCCCTTCTTTGTACTGTCCGTTGACGGGCGGTCCGTATTTTTGCAGAAGCGCGACGCTTTTTGAGTCGTCGGCTTCCGACGCTTTTTTTAAGGCAAATTCATAGCTTATCCGTTCGTTTTCACAGCCGTTGACGGTCTGCCCGAGTCCGGCATAAGCCGCTATATGTTCCGGGTAGCGATAGGCGAGTATCGTGCCTAACTGCGTTCCCCAGCTGCCGCAAAGCAAAAAGATTTTTTGTTGACAAAACCGCTCGCAGAGATACTCTACAAGCTCGCGTGCGTCTATGACAAGCCGTTCCACCGTCAAGGTGTTTTTGTCTATACCGCGATAAGAGCCGCCCGTGCCGCGTTGGTCCCACGCCGCTACGGTAAAAAATTCGCAAAGGTCGGAATGATGTTTAAAAAAAGACGAACGGTTGGGAATACCCGGTCCGCCGTGCAGGATTAGAAGCACGGGATTTGTTTCTTTTTCGCCCCGTATATGTATTTTTTGGGGAAAGCTTCCCAAATTAATTTTTTGGATAATATCGAACACGGAACACCTCCGATTTGATAAAATATTTTTCTATATGACAGCGACGGGCGGGAAGTAAGTGTCAAGACGGGCGGTCGCAAAAGAGCCGAGAGCGATTAGGTCATGTCGGTCTAAGGCAGGAAGAATACGGCGACGGCGAAGAGAGCTTGCGCGGCATAGTATGGAAGCAAAATCAAGTAGTTTACCGCCGTACGCGAAACAGCGAACGGTCGGTGTCCGAAGTTGTAAAAAAACAAAGCCGTATCGGACAAGACAAAGAGCAGTGCGGCAGGCAGAGCAAGATAGCCCAAAACAAGACCGTTGAGCGCAAGCCCCGACGCCGAAAAAATCAGACAA
The DNA here is from genome assembly GCA_031289755.1 of Clostridiales bacterium. Taxonomy (GTDB): domain Bacteria; phylum Bacillota; class Clostridia; order Christensenellales; family JAISNN01; genus JAISNN01. Next base: position 10,356 of record JAITOU010000001.1, on the reverse strand, counting down.
CCCAGCACCGCGCCGTAGGCTACAATCGGAACGGAGTTTTTTTTGGGAGACAGGAGCTTGGCTTTGATAAAGCAGCCGTATAGGATAGGTACGACCGCCGCGACGGGTATGAGATAAAGAATCGGCGGCGCGGCGCATAAAAAGACGACGATATAGAGAAGATGTGAGAAGAGAAAGGCTGCGCCGCCCGCCGCGGAGAATAAGCCTTTGTATTCGTCTTTGAGAAAAGCCGGAGCGGCAAGCAGAATATCTCCGGCAAACGCGGCGGCGAGAGCAATCAGCATGAGCGCGGCAAATATATCAAGGCGTCCGCGTGAAAACGCGGCGATTATTCCGGTAAGACAAAAAAGAGCGGAAGAGATGAGCTTGCTCAAAAAGCCGACCTTTATACCGGCATTTTTTAAAAACAATATTTTGCAGAGTATTACCGCTACGCTTAGCGTAGCGACGCTTATCGCGGCTACCATATATACAGATTATATCACATTAACGCCGAATAGGTCAAGTGCTGTTAGATTTTTATCTAAGCTGATTTGATGAAAATACAATCCGATAAAAAGATAAAAGCACAAGATAGCGATATCCTGTGCTTTTTTTTTGAATGACTTTTTTGAAATGTCAAGCTTTTATAATTGTATATCCGTATCAACATATTCGATAATCTCACCAACATTACAAGACAAAATCTTGCATAAATCGTCTATTGTCACGGTACTGATACCCAACCCTTTACGCAAACGGTTGATTGTCGAACTGCTGACGTTGTGCTTGTTGATTAGTGTATAAGTCGATTCGCTGCTGTTTTTTAGTGTTTCCCAAAATGGTCTGTACGAAATCATATTTTTATTATAATGTATAGTCAATTAGTTGACAATAGTCGAAAAAACGACTATAATGGAAAATAATAAATTAAGGAGATTGATGTATGAGTAAAAATGATTTAATTTTAGCATTGACAAAAAAATTCCCTAACTCCCAAGTCCTTACATTGGTTAATATTGGTGCTTGCTACGAGAGTTCAATTTGTCCGCAATGCGGCGGAGAAATTTGGAAAGTTGTATATCAGCCTTGGGTTTTACTTGAAACTTGTTATATTTGCGTTAAATGCGGCAGAATGAATTATTAATGAAAAATAAAACGACAAAAAATACGGGAGGATTTCATTATGTCAAACGAAGAAAATTTAGGTCAAGGAGCATTCGGGCATACCTGCTATTATCATGAAGATATCTCTCCCGTTGGCAAATGTGAAACTTGCGGAAGAAACTTGTGTCGGAAATGTTTTGATAAATATAATGGTAAGTTTTGTGAGCATGATATTGCCGTTCATCACGCCTACGAATATGTCACCGCAAAGAAAGATATAAAATTGTTTCTAATCGGGTGTGCAGTAGGGGGAGTACTTGATATTTTAATACTTATATTTTATAATGATTTCTTTGGGGATAATGATTCCTTTGGGGATAAAGTTTTGACGCTATTAACTTGTATTTATTCTTTCGGCGGAGTTTTTCTGTGTTTTCGAGTGGTTCTTAGCCGTTTTGGTGGTAAGTCAATTATTGCAACGCTCATATGTTTGTTCATAGCCGATTTATTCGTAGGAATTGGCGGCTTTATCTGGTATCCGCCGTTTCGTTTGATAAAGGCAATCATAGTTATACGGCGCGAAAAAGAACGTTATTGAACGATAACATAGCATAAAATAAAAATAAAATACCGCAAAAGCGGAAAAGGAGATAAAGATTATGATTTATGGCGAAGATGGCAAAAAAGTTATCAAAATCATGTTGCAACACGGGTACAGTATGGATGCGGCAACAAACTATGCCTATTATGGTGATACTGTTCCATCATATACAGAGTGCCCGACTTGCGGAAATTCAGAAGATAAATGCTATGCAAAAACATATGCTGCACGCTCAGATTGCATTGGTATAGTGGGGTCTGGCTCATATTTATATATTTCAATTGGTTGCGGTCACATATGGTTTTGGTTTTAAACAAGTGAAAATTTAGGAAAAAATATTTATGATTTATGGCGAAGATAGGGAAAAGGTAATTGAAATCTTATTGCTATACAGATATAGTATGGATTTTGCTTTGGATTTTACATATTACGGAAAACTTCTACTTTATCAGCATTGTCCGAATTGCAGAATGTGTAAAAATGTCTATGGTGCGCCATTAGCGCCCAACCGTGCAATGCTTATGTTTGCCTTAGATGCGGTCACATATGGGAGTGATGCTTATCAAGTGAGAAAAACAGTTATTAAGATAAAATAAAAAATCATAGCAACTGAAAAGGAGATATATAATATGGAATCAGATTGGACAAGAAATGACAACGGAGCAGTATTTTCACCGCCAACGGTGAGTGAGTTCGCAAAGGATGCCGCTTCGGAAATTATCAACAGACAAATCACGGATTATTATCAGCGAGAAGCCGTTGCAAAGCGTTATGCGGAGCAATTAAAGGAAAAAGACGTCATGTTCGGCTCTTTCAAGACGAGTGTACGCGAAGCTATTATGGAAGTACTATCTGAAAAATATCGTTACAGCGCAAGTGAATATCAGCGTCTTTTAAGAATATATACAATTTGATTAAATCAATACCAAAAAAAACAAGGGCTATACTATCTATCGACAACACAGCCCTTTTTTATTTTCATTATTATATTCCCCAAACGTACTATAACGCAAAAAATACTCTTTTCTCACAGCTTCCAATCGAGTACGTCGTTACAGACCCTATCGGCAAAGGCGCGTTCGTGGGTGACCAAAATCACCGCGCCGGAGTAGGAGATAAGGGCTTCGGCGAGAGAGTCCTTTGCTTTGATGTCGAGATGATTTGTCGGCTCGTCCAAGAGCAAGAAGTTGCTGTCCTTTTGCATGAGTGAGCAGAGCTTGACTTTGACCTGTTCGCCGCCGCTCAGGTTACTAATCGGCTTTACGGCAAGGTCGTTTTTGATACCGACGCCGCCGAGCCGTGTGCGTATTTCTTTTGTGTCCATGCGCGGATAGCAGCGCGCCATATATAATGCCGCGCTTTCTTCCGTATTAAAAAATTCGAGGTCTTGTTCGAGATAGAGGGTTTTTGCATTCATATTAAAATGCCCCGTACCGGAAATTGCCGGAATCTTGTGTATCAAGGTTTTGAGCAAGGTGCTTTTGCCGATACCGTTAGTGCCTCTGACCAACAATTTTGTTTCGCTTGTCATTTTAAAACTGATAGGGGGGAGCAGCGGCTTGTTGTAGCCGATGACCAAATCCTTGACCGTTAAGATTTCTTTTGTGTGGATATTGACATAGGGAAAGCGAAAGACGGAAGGGTAGACGACGGTCGGTTTGGCGATGATTTCGATTTTTTCCAATTGTTTTTTTCGTGCATTTGCCATTCCGGCGGTCGCGGCGCGCGCCTTGTTTTTTGCGATAAATTCTTCAATCTTTTTGATTTGCTGTTGCTGACGCTCGAAGCCTTCTTCGTGCTGCTTGGCGTTGATTTCGCTTGCCGTAAGAAATTTGTTGTAATCTCCCGAATACTTTTTGATTTCACGTCCTTCTATGCTTATGATATTGCGCGAAACGCCGTTCAAAAAATCCGTATCGTGAGAAATGACCAATATCGTTCCTTGATAGGCGTTGATATAGTCTGTCAGCCATTTGATGTGTTCGATATCCAAAAAGTTTGTCGGCTCGTCGAGAAGCAAAATGTCATAATCCGAAAGCAATAGGCTCGCCAAAGCGACCTTTGCTCGCTGTCCGCCGCTAAGATGTGCGATAGGCGTATCGTAGCCGAATGCGCCGATACCGAGACCGTTGCCGACCTTTTTGATTTCGCTGTCCAAGTCAAAGAAGCCCGCCCGTGTCAGCTCGTCGAGCATAGATGCCGACCGTGAAATCAGAGCGTCTAAGGCGTCAAGGTCACTCTCCGTTTCCATTTCGGTATAGACCCGTTCGAGCTTTTCGTTTAGGGAATAGAGCCGCTTAAACGCGCTTTGGAGATATTCGGATATCGTTTGATTGCGGTCGATGTCGGCGTGCTGGTCGAGATAGCCGCGCTTGATACCGTTAAGCCACTTGACCTCGCCGTCGTCCTGAATCAGCCTGCCCGTCAAAATATTCATAAAGGTACTTTTGCCTGCGCCGTTAAGCCCGACGATACCCGTATGTTCGCCGTTGTTGACACTGAGATTCGCCCCTTCAAAGATGACGTTTCCGTCAAAGGTATGCGTTAGGTTTTGTATCGTTAAAATGCTCATCGCATATAATGATAACATTTTTTAAAGATAAAATCAAGTAAAGCAGTTTACAATATCCGAATAGGCAATTACATAAGGGCATATCTAAGCGCGGTATAGACTTCTCAATTTTGTCAAAAAAAGGATACCGAAAAAATATTCCAGATATCCTTATTTTTGGCTCTTGCCCATGCGGTGATAAAATTTTACCGTGCCGTTATTTTATTCTGCAACAGCTCAGGGCGGCGCAAGTGCCTAATGACGACAGATTGACGCTGCCGCCGATGATTTTGATTTCTATCAAGGAATTTTCCGCCAGATAGAGAGTCGAGGTCAAAGAATAATTTCCGGCGACGGGGATAGGGATAGCGCGGCTCTTTCTCGGCTCGTCGGGAGTGCCTAAGGTGTTTTGATAAGAACCGTTTACATAAATCGCCATGCGCGGAAAATTGACCGTATCGACGACGCTTATACTGCATGATATATTGACGATTTTCCAGCCGCCCATGCCGGTTCTGACCCATGACAAATCATTTTGCGTAGTCGTAACGGTAAAGCCGCCGTAATTTTCCGCCCAGCTGTATAGAATGCTTTCGCCGTCTCTGACAAGTCCTCCGTAATTTCTGACAATGTTGGCATATTCCGGCAATCCTAATTGAGCGTCGTTGCCTGCCGGACCTTGCGGCCCTGCCGCTCCCGACGGTCCTTGTTGACCTTGCGCCCCTGCCGGTCCGGCAGGTCCTTGCGCTCCGGCAGGTCCTGCCGGTCCTTGCGCTCCGGCAAGTCCGGCAGGTCCTTGCGCCCCTGCCGGACCGGCTTGACCTGCCGGTCCTTCCGGACCTTCCGGTCCGGGTATGCCTTGATTTCCTTGTGCGCCGGGTGTGCCTTGATAGCCTTGCGGACCTTGCGGACCTTGCGGACCTTTTAGGTCTCCGACGTTTTTCCAAGACCCGGACGCGTCATCCCAGACATACAGCCGACCGTCTACAAGGTACGCGTCGCCCGTCTTGCCCGTAGGGTGAGCAGCTATAAGGTCGTTATAAGAAGTGTAGGTATCGAGTATAGTCATAGCAGTGCCGTCGTCGCCGCGTTCTCCTTGTATACCTTGCGGACCGGGTATGCCGATAGGACCTTGTATTCCTTCCGGTCCCGCGTCGCCTTGCAATCCCTGCGGTCCTTGCGGACCCGAACAACCTGCCGGACCTGACGGACCTTGCGGACCTTCCGGTCCCGCAAAGCCCATAGGTCCGGAGTCGCCCATAGGACCTATCGGTCCGACAGGCCCTGCCGGACCTGCCGGACCTAAGTCGCCGGGCAGTCCGCGCGGTCCCGTGTCGCCTTGCGGACCTATCGGTCCGCGAGGCCCGACAGGTCCTATCGGACCTAAGTCACCCTTAGGACCGCGTGTGCCGGAGCAGCCGGGGTCGCCCTGCGGACCCAAGTCGCCGCGCACGCCTTGCGGTCCCGTCAGTCCCTGCGCCCCCGTCGGTCCTACGGGTCCGGCAGGGCCGATACAGCCTTGCGGCCCGATAGGTCCCGTGTCGCCCTGATTGCCCTTAGGGCCTCTCAGTCCCATAGGCCCGACGGGTCCGATAGGTCCTTCGGGGCCGACCGGACCTTCCGACGAGGGAAGGTTTTGAGAGCAAGGGTTTTGTGATAACGGTTCTTCATTAAGCGACGGTACTATATTTTCACCGCAATATCTGCATTGAGAAAATCTGTTTGCATTGGTCATTTAGCCACCTCTGTTAGATATAAGAATGTAAAAAACAAATCGTTTTTTGAATTGTTCCGTATAATTTATCTTATTCATTCAAAAAGAAATTAGTTCGGCTCGATTGCTCCGACGAGCCGTATCGCGGCGCAAAAACGGCGGTATAGAGCCGTATTTTTTCTATATATATTGCGAATAATGCCGAACGCCGTTTATCGCCGTAGTATTAAGTATATAGCAAAAGCAAAACACCGCAGTAAATACGCGTTTCTCTATATATACCCCTTGCGCCGAACGCCGCTTGCCGCCGTCTAAGTTAGGATACAAGTCTAATATTAGACAAAACCGTTTTTTTGTAGTATAATAGACTTGTTGCAAAATTAAGTAATACAAAAAACAAAACGCAAAAGCTGAGGTAATCATGAAAAAGCCGACAAAAAACAACGGTTCGACTATTACAAAAAAGAGCGGTCTGACGATAATATTATGCCTGATACTTATCGCCGTTTTAGCGGGATGCAGGCTATGGCCCTTTAAGCCGAACGACACCACAGGCGGAAACGGCACTTCGGGCAACGGACAAGAGCAAGGCGAAGGCAACGGCGAAGGACAAGGCGAAGGCGAAGGACACGGCGAAGGACACGACATTGTAAGCGGTGATTTGAGCATACATTTTCTCGAACTCGGCAATAAATTTACGGGCGACAGCGTGTATATTAAGAGCGGAGATACCGATATTCTGATAGACGCAGGCTCGGTAAACAAATCGGCTTCGACCATTACAAATTATTTGGACGGTTACATAACGGACGGCAAAATCGAATACGTCATCGCTACCCATGCGCACGAAGACCACATCGCCGGATTTTACAGTAACGGCAGCGGCAGCGGCAAAGTTGTCGGAATCTTTGAAGCTTACGAAGTCGATACGATTATAGATTTTCCGCTCACAAACAACACTTCTCCGAGCGCGACGTCTGTTTTGGGGCGTTATATTGCCGCCAGAGACGCGGAAATCGCTCTCGGAGCAAAACACTACACCGCCATTGAGTGCTACCAAAACATCGGCGGTGCGTCGGGAAGCTACGAGATAGGCGACGGTATCGAGCTTGAAATCTTATACAACTATTATTACGACCATACGCAGAGCAGCGGCGAAAACAATTATTCGGTATGTATTATGATAAATCAAGGCGACAACCATTATCTCTTTACGGGCGACTTAGAGAAGAGCGGCGAAGACAAGCTTGTCGATTATTACGCGAGCTACGGCGGACTTCCGCACTGCGTACTCTACAAGGCGGGACACCACGGCTCTTCCACGTCGAGCAACGTCAAGCTCTTGGCGGCGATAACGCCCGAATACGTCTGTATCTGTACCTGCGCCGGTTCGAGCGAATATACCGCTATCGACCACAATCAATTCCCGACGCAGGATTTTATCGACAGGATATCCGTCTATACCGACAAGGTATATGTGACCACTCTCGTGACGGATTATTCGGCAGGGCAGTTTGAATCCATGAACGGCAATATAGTTTTTTCCGTCATCGATTTACAAATATCTATCGCGTGCAGTAATAACGACACGATTTTAAAAAACACGGCATGGTTTATCGACCACCGCGATATGCCGCCGACATGGGTATAAAAACGGCATAGTAGCGAATAGTAAGCAATGAAAATTACAACAAATATAAGCGGCGACATTATCGTATGGGCGGATTCCATATCCGCCCGTTTTTGTTCGACAATCCAAATCCGCAATATTTTTGTTATTTTCAAATCGGTCGCCCCTACAAATATGCGTAACATCACAAACACGGGCGGATATGGAATCCGCCCCTACAAAATCGTACGACCGATATGCCCATACAAAATCGGATTATATCAAAAACGGTATAGAAACGCCGTTTTTATCCATATTATCTTTATATTGTACCTTATAAAACAAAAAATCAAAAACGATACAAAAACAACGGCTTATTATATTGTACCTTATAATGTAAAAATATAAAAAACGATACGGAAACAACGGTTTATTATATTGTACCTTATAATATAAAAATATAAAAACGATACAAAAACAACGGCTTATTATATTGTACCTTATAATATAAAAAACGGTATAGAAACGTCTGTTTTTAAAATTATATCGTTTTATTGCCGTTTTTTTTCAAAATTATATCGTTTAATTGCCGTTTTCCTCTAATTATCTTGTGCAATCGGGGTTGTTTATCCACAAGATATATTGATAAAAATAAAAAACTTTTTTATATTTGTAAATTTTTTTTAAAAACTGTTGACAAAATTGACAAAACGGATTTATAATAACAATGAACCGATAAGTGTAGATTCGGTTCTATTACGGAAAGCAATCCGTAAAATAAGGTTTGACAGGGGTCAAACCCCTGACGTAGGTAGGAGAAGTTTATGTTAAAAAAGAAGCAAGACGCAGTGTCGGATAGACACGGCGCGATTAAGGTTTTTTTACAAAAAGTTTCAGGTTTCAAAGTATTATTTTTTGCATTGATTTTGTTCGGCGCAATGGTTGCGTCGGCTTTTTCGTTGTTTGTTTTACCCAATAAGGCGGATAACAAGCTTTTAGATACGGGAGAGTCTGAGACGGCTTATGCTCAGGACTCCGCTACGCCCGTTACAATAGGGGCAAACGGAGTGCTGGTAATACATTGTACAAATCCGTTTGGATACACTGGGTTTTCAGGCGGTAGCGCGGCTTATGAAGCTCTTGGTTCAATTTATGTTTTAACGGTGAGAAACCCGACGACAGGTACTATAACCGGACAACTCCAAATACCACTCGGTATCGGTATTGTATTTGATTTTCTCGCGGAAATATCAAGCTATGGCTCAAGTACCGGTTGGTATGTATCTCATCTCACTTTTAACAATAGCGATTATATCCCTGAAATCGGCGGTTCGATTTCAATGAACGGCACTACTTATCAGTATGCGGCTATTGTCGTGACTACGGCACAAAGTAGCCCGACGACATACACTATTTCGTCGGGTGCGGGAACGGGAGGAACAATATCGCCGGACGGATCGACGTCGGTAACTTCCGGCGGAAGTCAAACGTACACTATCTCGGCGAACAGCGGATATCTTATAAGTGATGTAATAGTAGATGGTGATAGTAAAGGAGCGATAAGCAAATATACATTTAGCAGCGTGACCTCTACTCATATTATAGCGGCATATTTTAGTAAGATATCGATAGCCTACATGATAACGCCGAGTACGACTACGGGCGGTACTATTAATTATACGGATGTAGAAACGGTAACGCAAGGGAATAGCAGTAGGTCGTATAAGGCAACTGCGAATCCTGGATATACATTTGATTATTTTAAGATAGACAGTGGGACATCAACGACCAACCCTTATCAATTTACTGATGTTCAAGCGAGTCATACGATAGAAGCGCATTTTAAGGCGAATGTTTACAATATAAAGACATTGACCGCAACGGATGTTTCTATCGAAGGCGGAACTATAACGCCGAGTACTACGATAACCTACGGCGGTTCAAGTGTCAAGATATCTTACAGTGCTTATACGGGCTTTACGCTATCCAAGGTAACGATAAACGGAACTGAAAACAGCACGGCGAAATCAAACGGGTATTATACCGTTCCGAGTACGGTGACATCAGACCAAGAGATAATAGCATATTTCACGGGGAATAAAATAAATATATATACATCGGTTAGCCCTGCCGGTTCGGGAAGTATAACGCCAAGTACGACGATAACTCACGGCGGTTCAAGTGTCAGGATATCTTATAGTGCCAATACGGGCTATACGTTATCTAAGGTAACGATAAACGGAACTGAAAGCAGTTCGGCGAAATCAAACGGGTATTATGACGTTCCGAGTAGTGTGACGTCAGACCAAACGATAATAGCATATTTTACGGTCATTCAGCTCAAAATAACGGCGAGTGTCGGAAGCGGAAGCGGAGGCATATCGCCGAGCGACATAACATATGTGAATTACGGCGGAAGTCAATCATATACTATCAGCCCGAGCAGCGGATATTACATATCGTACGTAACGGTAACCGGCAGCAATAAAGGGGCGATAAACTCATATGATTTTTCTAACGTTACGAGCGACCAGACGATAACGGTTTATTTCTCCATATATACTTATGACATATACGCCGGTATCGGTCAATCAGGCGGTAGTAGTTATATATCGCCGTCGGGCTATGTATCGGTCAATTGGGGTGGTAGTCAGACGTTTTATATGTACCCGAGTACGGGGTATTATGTAGATTATCTATATGTAGACGGCGGCTATGTTAGTGCAAGAAGCTCTTACACATTTAGCAATGTCAAGGAAAGCGGTCACACGATATATGTATATTTTGCGAGATAT
>JAITOU010000026.1 GCA_031289755.1 Clostridiales bacterium | reverse complement strand
TAGCAGAGCTATGTAAGCGGTTTATCCCGAGCCGCATACGCATAAAGATTGGGCTTAGATGTGCGCGACGGATATCGGAGTAAGTCCGCGAACAAAAAAGAAAGCGTTAGCGCGGTGTTTTAATAATTCTTAGTAAAGCTTATCCACTCTCCGAAGATTATGCGGATATCTCCCGAATAATATTCGTTAAAGGCATCCGTCATGTTTTCTTTGTGCGCTATGCCGTACTGATTCTTGTTTATGTAGGAGCGCAGGGCTTGTTTAAAGCTCCCTTCACCTATCGTTTTGTAGACGTCCTTAAACAAAAGGTGTCCCCTGCTGTACACCGCCGCGACGTATTCGTATTCGGAAGAAAACTCGTTCAAGCCCTTATCCATCGTAATATTTGCGGGATTGATTTCCTTGATGATATCGTCGAAGCGTTTTGACGCCGCATAGTTTCCCTGATAATATTCTAAGGCTTTGAGCAGTCTGCTGTTCTTGGCAAAATACAATTCCGTCGAAAACTCCGCAAGCCCTTCGTCCATCCACGCGCTCTTCAAATTGTCGCTACCCACTATGCCGTACCACCACTGATGAGCGGTTTCGTGGACTATCACGGTATCCTTGTCGCTCTCCTTTAAATCCTTGTTGACAAAGACGAGATTCGGATATTCCATTCCCCCCGCCGTCAAAAAGGTTTCGGCTACCGAATATGTCTTATACGGATATCGACTGAAATATTCGCCGAAAAAAGTCAATACGTCGAGCGTGAGCGCGGACTTTTCGGCGACGTTAAGGTCGCCCTTTTGATAGTAATAGTTGACGGTTATTTTGCCGCTTTTAATGCTTTTGACCCCGAAGCTTTCCGAAAGGCACAGCGCGAAATCGCGTATCCTTTTACCACTAAATTTGAAGCTTCGCGACTCTCCCGACGCTTCTTCGGACACTTTATCGCCAGAATGCGCCGCCGTATATGCTCTGTCGGTACTCAGCGTCACCTTAAAATCCGCCGCTTCGCTATAAAAAGGGTCGCCCGTCGGGAGATACGGACATTCTATAAAAGCACCGTTTTCGTACACGCAAACCGACGGAAAAAAATTCGTCAGATTGACCGTTTGACCGTAATAGCCCAAGCGCATATGTGTTTTGGGTATTTTTACGCTGTATTCTATGTCGATAGATTGCCTGCGGCGGTTTTTTAGGGTCTTTTCAAGCTCGACCGTCAATACGTTCATATCCGCGCCGCCTACCGAATAGCTCAAAGCCTTGCCGCCCGTCTTGACTCCTGCGATATTTATCCAACCGTAATCTATGCCGTCGGGATAAGATATGTCAAAGTCATAATACGGCTTTATCTTAGCCCCTTCCCTGAACGCGTTGGGGTACAGATTAAATTTTATCACGTCGAGTCCTATCCCCGACGCATTGTAATAATCGACGGATTGAGCCGCCGTCAGGACCATTTTGTCCGAATCGAGAGTCATGTCTATCTCATACCGCGTATACTTATTTGCCGCCGTAATGCCGATTATCAGCCCCGACGCCGCGAGTACGGTCACAATGATTAAGCATATTATCAATTTTTTCAGGTTTTTTTTTGTCATATCCGATTCTCCGTCAAGGTGCGATTTTGGGGCTTTACGGACTGCGCCGTTTTAAATAATTTATGCCGCTCAAAAAAAATTTAAAACTTTTTTACATATTTTGTAAGAAATTTCCAAAACTACTAATGCGGCAACCGACAACCACACTGCTTGACCGTTCCGCAAATATTAACCGACTTAAAAAAACAAAAGGAGACAAAACATGAAAAAAATAGCGGCTCTTATATTCTTAGCCTTAACGGGCTTCGGTTTTAGCCCGGTTTTGAGATATTACAACAAAACCGTCAATGCCGGCACTTCCCCCTACCGCGCCGAAAGCGCGGCGTATGCGGCGGAAATCAAGCCCTTTACGGGCGTTTACAAAAAGCTCAACGATTACTATATCGAGTTTTTTGAGCAAAATATAGTAAAAAAACCCGTAGTGACAAAATATTCTAAGGAAGAATTGGAAAAAATGGCTAACGAATACGGCGTGGATTTCTACAAAATGAGAGTTATGCTCGTCGTCGAAGCGATATACGAAATGAACGGCGTCAAAAAAGACATGAAGGACATCAAAAAAATGTCCCTGCCCGAGCTGACAAAGACCGTTTATGAAGCAAAGAACAAATTTTTTGCGTCCCTGACGCCCGAAGAAAAAGCCAAGTACGACGCCGAATACAAGCAAAGAAAGAAAGCGCCTAAGCCCGAAGCCGCCAACTAAGCCCCACCCTGCCGTCTTTGCGCCGTGACGCGGCTCGGCGGCGTCACCACAATAATCCGGAATAAATAAAACGGAGAAAAACTTAAATAAGCTTTTCTCCGTTAAATTTAATAACATGACAAAATTTTAAAACGGATTGTCACCGTTAAAAAGCTCATTCGCCGGCTTTTTTGTAAATTATAATAGAATTAACACCCGATACTATTATGCCGGCAACAAGAAAGAACGGCAAAATTGTATGTATAAATTCTTTCAAAATAAGATTATTTAAGAATGAAAAATCCATAGTCAAGACAACGATAAACGCCGCCAAAAAAACTGCCGTCATAATCAAGCCCAAAATAAATGCTCCCTTTTTCATAACGTCCTCCGTCCGTTTATTTTTACTTATGCAAACAACGTGTAAATGTAATAAAATTTATTTCCGCGTGAGCGTTGCTTATATATTTTATCCGCAAATCACGCAAATGTCAATAGTATTTTAAAATAATTAACTTTTTTCTCAAAATATTGCAGGTGCGTGTTTTTTGCGCACTTTTCGACAAATCAATCCCCTATCTTAACGTATAACCCTAAAAGACGAAATAGACGCCGTCGTTTAATTTAGGATTCAAGTCTAATAAAAAAACCGAACCTTTTTAGGTTCGGCAAGGTTTGGTTTATTTTTTTGCCGATACGGCTTTATATGCCAAAATCAAGGCATTGGACTTTACCCGCCAAGGAATCGAGATATCGGTAAAGCCGGCAGCTTGTAACAATTCCCTATCCGTATCCAAACAGGTAGGCGTATCGAAATGAAATTCTTCGTCCTTGTTCTCTTTTGCCGCTTTGCGGTATTCCTTTAAACAGCGTTCTTCTTCTTGCTTATCTTTGGCAATGTAATCGCCGAGAAGAAATACGCCCCCGTCTTTTAACGTTCCGAAGATGAGCTTATACAATTTCTTTTTTTCGACCTTTTGCAAATGATGAAACGACATGACCGAAAGGACGCAATCATAATAATCTTCTTTATAATCAAATTGTAAATAATCCCGCTTAAAAATATTTACGCGCTTGCCCGTGTACTTTGCTTCGAGCCGCTCCAACATCTTCTCGGACAAATCGACGCAATCGATTTGGATATCGGGAAGCCTGTCAAAAATAAATTCCAGCTCCAAGCCCGTCCCCGCGCCAAGGTCCAAAAGCTTTTCCGTTTTTTGGGGAATATATTGCGCCGCTTGCTTTTTGCTGTCTATTCCGCCTATATGCGTCAAGTGAACGGCGTCGTAGCTCTCTGCCCTGTTGTCAAAAAACACTCCTATCTTAGAAGCCGCTTTGTTGTGTCCGTCGTTCACCGCTAAAAAATCTCCTTTTTTCTATTTGAGCTTGATATGCGTTTCGTCGAGCTGTTTGATTTCTATCACGGACGGCGCGCCCATCATAAGGTCTTGGGCGTTTTTGTTCATCGGAAAGGCTATGACCTCCCTGATATTCGGCTCTCCCGCGAGAATCATGACCAATCTGTCCACACCGGGAGCTATTCCGGCATGAGGCGGCGCGCCGAATTTGAACGCGTTGTACATCGCCGGAAATCTATTAGCTACGACGTCCTCTCCCAGCCCGACCAATTCAAACGCCTTGACCAAAGCGTCGGTATTGTGATTTCTGACCGCGCCGGAGGAAAGCTCGATACCGTTGCAAACGATATCGTACTGATAAGCGAGAATGTCGAGAGGGTCTTTCTCTAAAAGTGCTTTAAGACCGCCCTGCGGCATAGAAAAAGGATTGTGGCAAAATTCCAGCTTGCCCGACTCCTCCCCTATCTCATACATAGGAAAGTCGACTATCCAACAAAATTTGTATACGTCTTGTTCGACAAGACCGAGCGTTTCGCCGAGCCTGCTGCGGAGAAGTCCGGCGGTTTTTTCTATTTTGCCCTTTTTTCCGGCGACAAGTCCGACAAAGGAATTTGGCTTTAAGCCGAGTGCCTTGATAAGCGCGGCGGAGTCGGCTGTCAAAAATTTTGAGATACCGCCGCTCAAATTGTTGTCGGCGTCGGTTTTGAACCAATACAGCTTCCCTTCGTTCTTTTGAATATATTCGTCCGTTTCGTCTATCGTCTTTCTCGTTCCGCCGAAGGCGTTGACTACGACGGCTTTTACGCATTTGTCCGCGATTTCGCCGTAAGGGCAATTTTTTAATATATCCGATACGTCTTTGACGGTCAAAGGATTTCTAAGGTCGGGCTTATCGCTGCCGTAATTTTCGATTGCGTCCTTGTAGGTGATTCTCGGAAAAGGCACTTCGGCAATTTTTTTATCGGAAAACTGTCTAAAAATATCAGGCAATACCGCTTCCAATTCTTTAAAGACATCTTCCTGAGATGCAAAAGCCATCTCCATATCGAGCTGATAAAACTCTCCCGGCGACCTGTCCGCTCTCGCGTCTTCGTCTCTAAAACAAGGCGCTACCTGAAAGTATCTGTCAAAGCCCGACGTCATGAGTATTTGTTTGAAAATCTGCGGAGCTTGCGGCAGTGCATAAAACTTGCCCGGATGCACCCTGCTCGGCACAATATAATCTCTCGCTCCCTCCGGCGACGAGCTTGTGAGTATCGGAGTGGTTATCTCCAAAAAGCCTCTCTCGGTCATTTTGGCGCGCAGAGCCGAAACGACCTTTGAGCGCAAAACGATTTTGTCCTTGACCGAAGGATTTCTCAGGTCGAGAAAACGGTATTTTAATCTCGTTTCCTCTTTTGAACGCAAAGAGTCGTTTATCTCAAAAGGAAGCTGTTCGACACAACGCCCCAGCACTTCTATTCCCGACGGCTCGATTTCGATAAGTCCCGTCGCTATCTGCTTATTCGGCGCGGAACGCAAAATGACCCTGCCGTCCACCGCGACCGTAGATTCTCTCGGTATATCTCTCAATTCCGCTTTGAGCTTCTCGTCGCTTACGGTGACCTGAGTAATTCCGTAAAAATCCCTTAGCGTGGCAAAAATAATATTGCCCATATCGCGTGTTCCTTGAAGCCACCCTTCGAGCCTTACGGTTTTTCCGGCGTCGGTATCTCTCAATTCGTTACAATTATGCGTCCGCATGATATCATCTCCGTTTATATTAATTAAGGAGATACCGCGCATAATGAGATAGCTTTTAAGCAAGTATTGTTTAGGCGGCGTTTCCTTTTCTATAAATATGATACCTTTTTCCGATAAAAAAAACAAGCGAATTAATTTAAAACACAAAAATATTATACTGTTTCGCGTTTATTTAAATAACGACCGCTAAAATGAGATAAATTTCAGTAATTTTTTTATACGGTTTTTTGCGGTTTTACGCGGTTTTTGCCTAAAAAAATGACGGTATAATAGCGAATTTTTACGGTTTTTTTCTTTCAGATGTTTACCATGAAACATTAGATTAATCCTAAACCCTAAACGCCGAGCAAATTTTAGCGGATTTTTGGCTTATACAAGGCGCATTTGACGATATGTAGCTTAGCTACATAAGGAAAATGCAACGATGTATATGACAAAAAGACGCAAAAGTTGCCGACGGGTACGGTTTCAGGACTAATCTATCGCTCAATTATTTCTGCTTGACATTTCGATTGACGTTAAGTTATAATCTCCTTATGTTGACTGTAAAATACCGTAAGACGGCACAAGCCGTTTATATTTCTCACATAGACGTTCTGCGTTCGATAATACGCGGCGTGCGGCGTGCAGGTCTTGATATAGCCTACTCGAACGGCTTCAATCCTCATGCCGAATTGTACCTGTCTCCGCCCCTGCCGCTCTTTGCCGACAGCCTTTGCGAATATTTTACCGCAGCTTCGGCGGAAAGCGCGGAAGCTTTTCTTGAAAAATACAGCCATGCCGCCGCGCCCGGACTGACTCCCGAAAGGATTTTCCGAACCGTCAAAAACCCAAATCTTGCCGGTAAAATATTTTCTACGGATTATCTATTTGAAACGGACGCGCCTGTGTCCTTGACCGCCGTATCGGAATTTTTGAAAAAAGAAAATATTCCCTTCACCGCGAGAAGCGGCAAAGAAAAAAATATGCGTTCATATATCAATTCTCTAAGTGCCGACGGCACAAAGATATTGCTCAATTCCGACGCTCTCAACCTGCGTCCCGATGTCGCCGCCGCCGAATTTGAAACGAGCTTTAATGTCAAAGTCCTATCTCAAACGCGCACGGCTCAATATGTAAAATATAACGATACAACCCTTGACGCCGACAAATACTTGGAAATATTGCAGTCGGAAGAAGGAAAGCCCGTCCTTTAAATACGCAAAATTTTAAGGTAAGCCCTACCCCGACGGCTCAAACGATATAGCCGACACCGACAAATAAATAGCCATATCACGTCCGAAATAAAAAGTCAGCCCTTCACATTCTGAGGGGCTGATTTTTTTATAAGGACTCAATTGACGCCGTATTACAGCTTTTGGCGGGCGTTTTTACTTACAGCCGCCGCCGAATCCGCCGCCACCGCCGCATATACAGCTTAATATAAGTATCCAAATTATTATGTCGCCGAAATTTCCGCCGTATTTGTCGTTACAGCCGCCGCCACCGCCGCCGCCGCACAAGAGCAATATAAGTATCCAAATCCAGCTGTTGTTTTCGCCGCAGCCGCATCCTCCGTAATTATTAAACATAGCATTTACCTCCTTTTTCAAAACTGCGGTTCTTCAAAAGATGATTTTTCAAAAAACCGCTTTATATTGCAATAATACGCGGAACGGACGGAAAGTGTTACCTTATGCCCTGCGAAGCTTATTGTTTTTACCGCAAATGCGGAATATCGGTATGCGGCGCAGAGTATTCTATATATAGACTATTCTAATATATCATTCTGTAATTTGAGCCTTCCTTTAAATAAAAGCCGGCAAAGGATTGAAAATCATAATACCTTATTACCTGCCTTGCAAAGCTCACGGCGTATTCTTCAAACTTTACCGAAATACCGCAGGAAGAAAAAATTTCTCTCGGAGTATTTATTACGGAAGCCCTGTATCCCTTTTGCAAAAGCTCGGCATTAAATTTCATAGTATGTTCTCTCGCCCTAAAAACGGCGACGATGTAAACATCCATAATATTCCCCCATATAATATTATTACATTACAATATATTAATTTGATAAGACTTTATGTTAATTGCGGACGGCACGCCGACAGGCTTCCCGCAAAATTCACCCGAAGATTTAAGGCAAAATATTGTTATTCAGCGTAAGTCACGGCAAAAAAACAATATATCTTATAATAAAAAAGTATTATCTTATGCAAATCGGGTTTTGCGGGAATACCTATACGGCATAGGACGACATTGAAACGTTTATGTATTAATCAAGGCTTTGCAAGAATACCGACAAGGCAGAGCCGAATTTGCAAATCAAAAATATGCGGAGGAAAAAAAATGATATATCTTGACAACGCCGCCACGAGCAAATATAAACCGTCGGCGGTAGTGCGTGCCGTAAGCGAAGAATTGAGAAACGGCGCGAATCCCGGCAGAAGCGCACACGGCGACTCGATACGCTCCGCGATGAAAATAATGGACGCACGCGACACCGTAAGAACGCTGATAAATAACCCCCAATCGGAAGTGATTTTCACAAAAAATTGTACGGAAGCTCTGAATTTGGCTATCTTCGGCACGGTCAAAGAAGGCGGTCATGTCATAACGACCGTCAATGAGCATAATTCCGTTCTCCGTCCGCTCCACGAGCTTGAAAGGCGCGGAAAAATACGTCTGACAATTCTGCCCGTATCGTCGGACGGCAGCGTGGACATCGACGGTATAGACACGGCAATTTCGCGTGACACATATCTTGTCTGCGTCAATCACATATCAAACGTAACGGGCGCGAAAGCCGACATAGAAGCAATAGCGGCACTGACAGAAAGAAAAGGCTTACTGCTGCTCGTCGATGCGGCACAATCGATAGGACATACCGTTATAGACACAAAAAAGACAAAAATAGACCTGCTTGCGGCGGCAGGACATAAGGGGCTTCACGGACCGCAAGGCACGGGCTTTCTTGCCTTTGACGCAAGGACAAAAATCAAGCCGCTGCTATACGGCGGCACAGGTACGGACAGCGAAAGCGTATATCAGCCATTTGCCGCGCCGGAAGCCTACGAGAGCGGCACGGTAAACACTCCGTCAATAGCCGGTCTTAAAGAAGGGATAGTATGGACTTTAAAAAACAAAGAAGCCCTGTCGGCTAATATCCGCCGGAATACTTTCGCGCTCATTTGCGGTCTGAAAGAAATCAAAAACGTCACACTCTACACACCGCCGGAAGCTCTGAACGGCGTCGTGTCCTTTAACATCAAGGGACTGACCTCTTCGTCCGTCGGCGACATTCTCAACGAAAAATACAACATAGCCGTCCGAACCGGCTTGCACTGCGCACCGCTCATACACCGACATCTCGGCACTCTCAAAAACGGCACGGTAAGAGCCAGCCTTGGCTACAACAACAGCATCGGCGACATCAAAAAACTGATAGACGCCGTAAAAGAAACGGCTTACCGATAATTACTTAAACAACATATATTACCGGCGTTTTTTTATTTTTTGACGGTACTATACCGTCAAAAAAATAAAAAAATCGTTAGCGCGGTCATTACTCATAACCGCATACTAACGATTATCCTTGTCGTCACATCGGCTCAATATCGATTATCAAAAATCCTTGTCGATTTTTTTTCGCTTCTCGGAAGGTCGCCTATCGAAACGGCTTTCGGCTCGGGAGTTATCCCCAAGCTGTTCTTAAATGCCGTTTCCACCGTTCTTTCCAATTCTTTTATTGTGTCCTTATCGGTCAGCGGCGTTTCAAAAAATATTCTGAATATGTCACGACCGTTTAAATGGTCTATCATTATTTGATATTCGCTGCTTACGCCTTCGGTTTTTGAGAGAAGCATATCTACCATGCCCGGATATATTATCGCACCCTTGACCTTGACCATATCGTCTGAACGCCCGATAAGCGTATCTATTCTCGGATAAGGACTGCCGCAGGCACATTCGCCCGGCAATTCTCTCGTCAAGTCGTGAGTGCGGTATCTTATCAACGGCGCGCCTTCCTTTTTGAGCGTCGTTATGACCAGCTCCCCCACCTCGCCTTCCGCGACGTTTTTTCCGCTCTTCGGGTCGATAATCTCATAATAAAAATAATCCGTCCACATATGTATGCCGCATTTACCTTCGCAGCTAATACCTATCCCGGGTCCGTAAATCTCCGTCAAACCGTATATGTCATACAGCTCCGCGCCAAGCTCGTCGGTTATCCTTTGCCGCATTTTTTCGCCCCAACGCTCCGAACCTATTATCCCCTTCCTTAAACGGATTTTATCCTTTATACCGCGCTTTGCTATCTCTTCGGCGAGCAAAAGTGCATAAGACGACGTAGCGCAAAGCACCGTCGATTCCAAATCGGTCATCATTTTGAGCTGCTTGTCCGTATTGCCGGGACCCATAGGTATGACCATTGCGCCCAAGCGTTCCGCGCCGGACTGAAAGCCTATCCCCGCCGTCCAAAGTCCGTAACCGGGAGTAATATGCACCCTGTCTTTTTTTGTCACGCCCGCGGTCAGATAACACCGCTTAAACATTTCCGTCCAATCGTCCACATCCTGCCGTGTATACGGAATGATAACGGGCGTTCCCGTCGTTCCCGACGACGAATGAATCCTGATAATTTCTTCATCCGCCACCGCCGTAAGACCGAGCGGATATGCCGCTCTCAAATCGTCCTTTTCGGTAAAAGGAAGCTTTTTAAAATCGGCGTAGGTTTTTATGTCCTCCGCATCGATGTCTGCGAAATGCTTTTTGTAAAACCGACTGTTTTTTGCGTGTTTTACGGATTGTACGATTTGCTTTAAAATCTCCGTCGTCATTTGCATATTTGCTCCTTATGCGGCGCGTCCGCAATTATTAATAATTCGATAAATATCCGCACCTTAGACACGGACGAAATTAATTTTTTAATGTCCTCAAATCTTTGTTTTTGACGGTATAGAACCGTTTTTTAATGAATTTTCTTACAAAATTAAAACGACCGATTGCCCCTGTATTTGCTAAACGGAACACGTCAACGCTTCCGTATTTACCGCCCAAAATTTTTCCGGCAGACGTTCCCTGATGATTTTTTCCACATCTTGTATACAGAACGGAAAAACTCCTTTTTTGACGGCTGCGCCGAGCATAGCGGTATTTACGGCTTTTGCGCCGCCCAAAATGCCGACGAGCCTTTGGTAATTTACTACGGTAAGCTTCTCGACGTTTTCTTTGAGATAAGACGTCATGTCAAAAGTCGCATAAGCGCGTCCGCCTCTAAGTTCGCAGCCTGCCGGTTGAACGGCTCGGTCAAGTACAAACATCTCTCCGTCCTTACCGAGATAAGGCAGGACGCGAACGGCTTCGGCAGGCTCTAAGGCTATTATCACGTCGGCTTTTCCGTACGGAACGAGCGGCGACAAGACGCGCTCCCCTATTCTGACATGGCTCACTACGCTTCCGCCCCTTTGCGCCATTCCTATCGTCTCCGAACCGCCGACCGCAAAGCCCTTCTCCGTTGCCGCACCGCATATAAGGCGCGACAAAAGCACCGTGCCTTGACCGCCGACCCCCGTTATTATACAATTATATTTTTTTTCAAGCTTCATCATATTTCCCGTTTCGCCTAATCGGCGTTGCTTTATTCTTTTATCGCTTTACGGCAAGCATCGCCCCTGCCGGACATACGCTTGCACACAATCCGCACCCCGTACACAGCTCCGCATCGATGACAACCTTTTTTGCATTATAAGCGAGAGCCGGGCAGCCGGTCTTTTTGATACACAGCTTACAGCCCGTGCATAACCCCGCGTCTACCGAAAGCAACGCGCTTTTTGATATGCCCGATACGCAAGCTCCTTCAAACAACAAGACGCGTACGCCCTTCTTGTCTATCACTCTCTTGACGGCATCCTTTGCCGCATTCAAATCAAAGGCGTCGGCACGGATTAATTCCGATACGCCGAGAGACGTTACTATACCGTGGATATCTGCCTTAACGGTGTCCTTGCGCGAAGCTGTTTTGCCCGTTCCGGGATGCGGCTGACCGCCCGTCATCGCCGTAGTGTAATTGTCCAAAATGACTATTATGATATTCGATTTGTTGTACACCGCATTTATTATTCCTGTGATGCCGCTGTGAAAAAAAGTCGAATCACCTATAAACGCAAAATTTAATGTATCGGGTTCTACTCTGTTTATCCCCTGCGCCACAGTTATCCCCGCCCCCATGCAAAGGCAAGTATCGACCATATCGAGAGGCGCGGCATTTCCGAGCGTATAACAACCTATATCTCCCGAATATACGGCTTTTCTCTTCGCCGCACTTTCTTTCACCGCTTCCTTTACCGCAAAAAACGACGCTCGGTGCGGACACCCTGCGCAAAGCACGGGCGGTCTGCCCGGCAATATAGGCGACGGACTTAGCGTCTTTTTAGCAGGCACATCGACGTTAAAAAATCCCGAAAGGACTTCTTGTATTTCGGCGACGGTATTTTCACCGGCGTTACGCATCGTTCCGTCAAGCTTTCCTTTGACTTTTACTTGCAGATTATGCGCTCCGATTAGACGGAGCAGACAGGATTCTATCACCGGGTCAAGCTCTTCGGTCACGAGAATCTCATCTAATCCTTTCAAAAATTCCAATGCTTTTTGCTCGGGAAAAGGATAGGCGGACACTTTAAACAGCTTGTAAGGCTCCGGAATGCCCCTACAAGCCGCCAAATCGTCCAAAGCTTCACAGGTATAGGCGAAACTTACACCGCCTGAGACAATGCCTTTTTTGCCGTCTCCCGTCAAGCTGTTTGCGGCGTATGCAGAAAATTCACGGCTCATTTCTTTGAGCGAGCTTTCGATTTTTTTGTGATTCGCGTATGCCAGCGCAGGAAATATCACCCATTTACCGCCGTCCTTTGTAAAGCCTTGCGGACTCCTTTTGGCGAGCGGCGGCAAAATTTCCACCGACGCCGTACCGTGACATACTCTTGTCGTCGGACGGAAGAGTACCGGTCTTCCGTACTTTTCGGAGCAGTCAAAAGCGTCGGCTATCATCGTATAAGCTTCCTGCGGATTTGACGGGTCAAAAACGGCGACCTTAGCAAACGCGCCGAATTGCCTTGTGTCCTGCTCCGTCTGCGAAGATATAGGTCCGGGGTCGTCTGCCGAAACGATGACCATGCCGCCCTTTATTCCGACATAATTCAAGCTCATCAGCGGGTCGGACGCGACGTTCAGTCCGACCTGCTTCATAGTTACCATTGCCCTTGCTCCGGAATAAGCCGCGCCTGCGGCAATCTCCAAAGCGGCTTTTTCGTTGACGGACCATTCGACATATACGCCGTCGGCATTTTGTTTTGCTACCGTTTCCAAAATCTCGGAGGAAGGCGTGCCGGGATAACCCGTGACGACGGACACCCCCGCCCTTAATGCGCCGAGCGCGATAGCTTCATTCCCCATCAATAATTTTTTTCCCAAATATCTATCTCCGATTATTAGATTAGTCCTATACCTATATGACGAACATATTGTAGCGGATTTGAAAAATCGCCCGTCCGAAACATCTCTGTTAAGGACGGGCGATTTACCTTACCCGAAACCTTGTATGGCTATTATAATACAATCGGCCGTACAATGTCAATATTTAGTTTAAAAAACAGTAACATTTATAGTTTGATGGCTCATCTATCCATACGGCTTTGCCGCATTTTAATAAAGGCTCTTATCCGCAGGGTTTGTCCTTGTTGCCTTTTAATAAATCCAATCTACCCATACGGTCGTCTTGGTCGCATTATCGGAAGAAAATACGCGAATCTTGCAGAGTGCCGCCGAAGCGTCGGTGACATTGCTTTGCCTTAGCGTAATCTCGTATATTTCAGCCGAATTTATCGTCAAACCGCTGCTCAAAACCGTATATGCCGGAGTCAAAAGCGTCGTATTCAATGCTATGCCGAAATTTGTTCCGCTCAATACATTTATCGCCGCCGCATTCAAATCGGCATAAACGGTATCGCTGCCTATCAATCTGATTCTGGCAGTCAATGTCGCTACTCCCCTTACTACTTCAAATAATACGTCGCCAACCGCCGCACTCAATACGCTGCCGAGTACAGCCAAATTCGCATTGTATACCTGATAAGCTTTTCTCAGCGGCGGTATGACCGTACTTCCGCCGGAGGTTATTATTTCATAGCCGTAAGCGGCATCCGTATTCTCCGTTACGACAACCGTCGGAGAAAATCCGGCAGGACCTGTCGGGCCTTGCGGACCTATCGGACCTGTTGCGCCCGTCGGACCTGCCGGACCTTCCGGACCTGTTGCCCCCGTTGGTCCTGCCGGACCTATCGGACCCGTTGCCCCCGTCGCGCCTGCCGGACCTATCGGCCCCGTCGCGCCTGCCGGACCTATCGGACCCGTTGCACCCGTCGCGCCTGCCGGACCTTCCGGTCCTGTTGCCCCCGTCGGTCCTGCCGGACCTATCGGACCTGTTGCGCCCGTTGCGCCTGCCGGACCTATCGGACCTATTGCTCCCGTTGCGCCTGCCGGACCTATCGGACCTATCGGACCGGTTGCTCCCGTTGCGCCTACCGGACCTATCGGACCCGTTGCGCCTGTCGCGCCTACCGGACCTATCGGACCGGTCGCGCCTGCCGGACCGGCAGGACCTTCTATACCTTGCGCTCCCATAGGTCCTTGCGGTCCTATCGGACCTATCGGTCCTTGTAAACCCGTTTCACCCTGCGCTCCTTGCGCGCCTTGCGGACCTTGCGGTCCTGCCGCGCCGGACGGACCTGTTGCGCCTGCCGGACCTGTCGCTCCCGTTGCCCCTGTTGCACCGGACGGACCTGACGGACCTTGCGGACCGGACACTCCGGCAGGTCCTTGCGGACCTATCGGTCCTGCTTGACCGTTTTCTCCGGTAGGACCTTGCGACCCTTCTATCCCCTGCGGACCTTGCGGACCTTGCTGTCCTTGCGCTCCGGCAGGACCTATCGGACCCGTCGCCCCCGTTGCCCCCGTCGGACCTATCGGTCCTATCGGACCTGTCGCTCCTGTCGCTCCCGTTGCGCCCGTTGCGCCGGCAGGTCCTATCGGACCTATCGGACCCGTCGCTCCCGTTCCGCCTGTCTGACCTATCGGACCTGTCGCTCCCGTTGCTCCCGTTGCTCCCGTCGGACCCGTCGGCCCTGTCGCGCCTGTCGAACCGATATCGCCTTTCGGTCCTTGCGGACCTATCGGACCTATCGGACCGACAAGACCTCTCTGCCCCATCGGACCTATCGGACCGATAGGTCCTTGCGGACCAATCGGACCTTGCGGTCCTCTCAAATATATCGGACTCGGACAACACCCACCGCCGCAGCAACGGCTGTCTTGTGTATAATTCAGACAATTACCGCCGTAATATTCCTGTCCGCAATCCGTTCCGTAAAAATTATTATTCATAATACTCCTATTATATTTCGCTTTTTTTGCATATTCTATGATACTCCCCGTCAAAAAAAAGACAAGGGCTGATACATAATATGACCGATAAAAATCTTTTGACACAAACAAAAAAAGCGTCTTCACAATTTGCGAAAACGCTTTTTTTATTTCCAAAAACATCAAGGCGGTTACGTCCCGATTTTTTGTACGCCTTTTAAATCATCATTTGCGGCAGCTTTGGCTTCGTCGACTAATCTTTTTGACGGAGCTTTATTTATCTCATCTGCCGCTTTGGTCAAGAATTCTTTTATTTTTTCGTAATTTTCCGATGTATATTCTTCTTGAATATCGTACAGAGTATTTAATTCGGCTATCGCTTCATTTCTGTATTTTTTCAATTCGGCGACACCCGAAACCGAAGAAACGACGATAACTATAACTGCGGCGATTATGACGACCGCACTGACGCAGGTAACGAATATATTTTGATTTCTCTTATCTTTTAAAATATCTCTGAATGCCATAATATATTATCTCCAACAAGCGGTTGGGTTCTCCCGTCCGAATAAGATGATTATATCATACAAAATCTTTTTTTTCAATACCTTTTTGATTGTTGCTCAAAAATATTCCGTCTTACATACACATTATGTCGATTTATTTTTGGGATACCTTTTATTTCTAATTATATGTCCCCTGATAAAGAAGAAGAAAAATACAACCGTCGCCGCTACCTGCAAAGAGATATACCACGCCAAATCGCTTATTATATCGGTACTCGTGTTTACGGTATATAAATTGCCGCCGTTTTCAAAAACATAATTCGGGTTGAGCAATACGACTGCCGTATTTATCTCCTTATCCTGTCCTGCCGCAAAATCGACAAAAGCACTGTTTTCTATAAAATCTATTCCACTTTTAAATGTCTCGCCGTCCGCCAAATTGCCGAATATCAACTCAACATAGGCGGTATCCTTTCCGTCATATTTCTTATCTTTTGCAATTGCTGCCAATATGATTTTTCTCGGAAGAATACCTATCCCCCTTGATATCTCCGTCTCTTCCCCATACGTTCCGTCCTTTAATCTAAACCCAAAACCGCTCTCAGCCGTCAATTTCGCGGTCGTTTTTTTGATGCCGTCGGTCACATACTTTACCGACGTTCCGTCATAGGATATACTCTTGATTTCGGGTATAATTTTAGTTTCATCCGTTTCTATACCGTGAAATTTGCCGTCATATACATAATAAACATCTCCGAATAACAGACTCAAATCATAGTCTATCATATGATTTCTATCCGCAGGATAGATATAGATGTCGATTTCGGGAAGTATTATCTCATAGTTTTTATAATCGCTTCCGCTCAAAACTATATCAAAAATTACCGCCTTTTTGCCTACTCCGGCGGACGCGGTTTGCGCAGAATTGACATTGTGGTGCGCTGTGTCGCCCGGCAATACTCCGACAAGCACTCCGTCTTTAAAGGTAACGTTGACATTTCCGTCATACGGCTTGTCATAGGCTGCCATTCCTTCTATTGTCAACCTTTTTAGAGATACGGACATTTTAATATCGCTCGGTTGTACTAAGGTATAATTTTTTCTTTCAGAGCCGCCCAAAACTATATTGGTCTTTACGCTTCTATTCCGTCCGGCATCTACGGCTTCAAGTATTCCTTCGCCGAGATAAAAGGTGACGGTATCTTTCCCGATTACGCCGTTCAAAACTCCGCCCTTCAAGACAACGACGGTCGTGCCGTCATATTCCCTTTGTACCGCCGTTATTCCCGTTATCGTCAATTCCTTCGGAACGATATTCACCGTCAAGCCGTCGGGCTGTATAAGCTTATAATTCACGGCTTCCTTGCCTGTCAATATTATATTCGCAGTTACGCGCTTCTTCACGCCCGGCAGCTCGCTTTCTATAATTCCAAAGCCTGAAACAAAATTCAATTTATCCGAATTTCCGATGTCGCCGGCAGATACGTTCTCCAAAGAGCCGCCCGATAAAGTGACGGTCTTTGTCTTGTCGTATTCCCTATCCTGTGCCGTCATTCCGTTTACCGTCAATTCCCTTATCAAGATATCGGCGATAGCTTTAAAAGAAGCCGTGAATTTGCCGTTTGCAAAAACATATTCGTTATCTTTCAAGGTTATAGTTACGATCAAGCTCTTGCTTCTGCCGACATTTTTGTCATCAAAGCTTCCGACGATATTATAATAGGCTGCCGGAATCGTCATTTTAGCAGCGTCACTTTCGGTTGCGCCATTATAAAACACCGCCGAAAGTCCGACGTCGATATTGGTGCTTCCGTCGTATGTTTTGCCTTGCGCCGCAACGGCAGCATGGTCAATTAGAAAGTATAGACTCGCATTGCACGCTTTATTTGCAACGCAGTATTTACCGTCTACCGAAACAAATTGCGCCGCAAAAGCCCCGCCGTTTAAAAACAACACGTCTCTTACATTAAAATTGTAAAATTCAAAGACCGTAACGGATGCCGCCTTAAAATCCGCCGTCAAGCTTCTTTTGTTTTTTGCAGCTCCGTCTAACCATACCGTTCCGTTTATAGATACGTTTCCGAGAACAAATTCCACACCGTTGTATCCTGCGCCGATATAGACCGCATACTTACCGCCGCTTGATATATTTCCGCCGTTCAACTTTGCTTTGCCGGAATTTACATATACAGCCGCGCCGTTGTAAGCGGTTATTTTTCCGGCATTCACGGTCAGGTTGCCGGCATTCATATATAATGCTCTGCCCGAGCCGCCGGAACTAATCTCTCCGCCGTTGACAACTATTCTTCCGCCGTCTTGTGTGTTAAGGACGGCATTGCCTTCTTCCGACAAAACAACTCCGCCGTTTATCTCTATCTCTCCGACGGAAGTATTATATAACGATATGTTGCCTTTTGATAATATTTTGACACCCGGAGAATTTTCTTCTACAATTATATTTCCCAAACCGGCATTGTGTATCGCCATTCCTAATTCGTTGAGAAGCTTTTCCGATTTTCCGCAATATATCAATGCGTCGCCGGATATACGCACATCCCCCGCTCCGCCATTGTATACGGCTTTTGAATAAAACGACAACATATCGTCCGCATCGTTGCGTATGACTCCGCCGCTTATCGACAGAGCGGGAGTGCCGGATATGCCGCCTTCGAGATATATCGTTCCCTTAGACGAAAAGTCATTGTACTCGCTTGTTATAACGCCGCCCTTTACCGTTATAGCTCCGTCGCCTGCATTATGCACAGCGACATTATATCCGCCGACCGCCGAGAACGTTCCTCCTATAAAGTATAGATTCGTTCCGCCTATTAGTTTAATCAAATCCGTGTTCGAGTTTTTTAGCATTCCCGTTCCGTCAAAGATATAAGTGCCTTGACTCAATACAAACACGGCGGAAGTGTTTACTACTGAATTTACATGAAGTTTAGTTACCTTGCCGCTGTTTTGGGCATTGAGCATATCGCTCACTTCTTCGATTGTTCCGGTAAAGCCGTCTCCGCCCACCGTACTTTGTTTGGAGATAGCATAATCATTGCCACTTTGCAAAATGATATATTCATAGTCGCAGTCCGGCACATCGAGCGCGGTTGCGTTCCCTGCCGCAAAGACTCTCTCGTCCGTTTTGTCCGCAGTCGTTGTGACGACCGAGACGGTTATTGCACCGATTGCAAATATCAAAGCCGATGCAAATATGTAGCCACAGTATCTTTTTAAAACTTTTTTCATTATTTCCCACGCTCCGTTGCTCGTTTTTTTTAATACCGCTTTTTTAGTTATTGTTCCGCAAAAATCCGTTTTAATTCTGTTTTTCGATTTTGGCATTTAAGCTTGCCGTACAAATATAACGTTCGCTGACGTTACTATACCGCAATAACACTGCCGCTTCCTTTCAAAGTACCTGTTTTTTAAAATTATTAAGAATAAATAAAAAGCACGCGTTTCAATCGTGTGCTTAAAAATAAAAAAATATCTTTTTTAAATCCACCACGGATTTAAAGGGAAACGAAAAAGGTTGGGCATTTTCGTTCGCCGCAAAAATTTTAAGCAACACAATCAAGAAAGCAGCTTCCCTTTAAGACCGGGATAGATTTAAAAAAGATATTTGTAATACAAACTTGTTATGCTATTCCCTTCTCAAAATTCAAAGAAGATAAAATCAAGTTCATAATAAAAAAGGGGTTTCCTTTAATTTTGCATTTAAGAACCTCTTTTTTAAATCTATCGCGACTTAAAGGAAAATGAAAGGAGAAGTAGGCAAAAATATTTCCGTTCTTTTGCGTATCTCAAAAAAAGATATACATGCCGCAAAATCCCGCACAAATAAAACCTTTAAGTACGCGATAGATTTAAAAAAGATATTCCTCCCCCACTAAGATAGATTACACTAAATTTTAAGACCGATAATTCTCGAACCTAGCAGAATATAGAAAAGACAATAAAATTAGTCTCTCACCACAAACAACAAAATAACACCTTCTGTTGCAAACGGCAAAAAACAGTTTAAAAAGAAATCCTCTTCTCACCCATACGCAAATCAGTAACTATCTTCGGATTTCCGCTTATCAAAAATTCTCTTAAAAAATTCTGTCTACACACATAATCCCGTTCGGGACGCTCTTTTTTAAATTTACTCAGCGAAATACCGTTACCGCACAATTTGTTCCTAACACCAATCTCACAAATCGCCCAAGCAGTGACTCATCACCTTCAAACTGTTTAAAAATTTAAAAAAGAGATTCCGGAACCCATTCTCCTACACATGAATGTTTCCGGCTCTCATTTTTAAATTTGCGGCAAATATGAGTTTAAACAACAAATTTAAAAATGAGAGAAAGCTTTCAGTAAAACGCCCAACAATCCTACTTGATTACCTTGTTCGTTTTATCAAGACCTTTCCGAAAACAAATTTAAAAATGATTTCCAAAAACTATGTCTTGATTCCATTGATATTCTTTCATTAATTCTCTACTCAATAAACGCTACGTCACAAAATAAACTTACATCGTTTATTTTAGTTAAAGACAATTTTTAAGCAAAAACCGTCTTTTTGCCGCCTTCATTAACATATGTATTTAACATCAGAATGTTTATCGTATGTAGTAAATATACAGCTTTTCGGGTCTATACCGTCGAAAAACAAAGTAAACGTGAGTAAATATACAAAATTTGATGTATATTTATTCTCTACTGCAAACAAATTCAAGCAAGAAAATTTTAAAAAGTACATATATTAATGTTGTCAAGTTACATTTCACACAAAAGCAAGGCAAAGAAGTCAAGAAAAAAATTTGTGTTTAATGTAATGGATTATATCAGAACAAATTGAGTTTGTCAACAGTTTTTCAAAAGTTTTTTAAAAAAAATTATTTTTTTTTACAATTTAACAAAAAATCCCCTAAAATCCCCCATTCTGCCCCTACAATAATCAAGCGTATCCCCCCCCGATAAATGTCAAAAAATATCTGTCTGAATACACCAAATAAAGCTACGTCTTGGCTTGGCACACTCGTTTGTCTTAATATTTCTTTTCATATTTGCCCATTAGACAACCGACTATATGAATTAAAAATTACTTCAAAAAGCCCGATTTACAACAAAAAAGCCGCATTTTCTCGTAAAAAACACCTAAAAAACGCATTTTTAACGCTTTTAGAAGCGATTTTGAACTTGTTTTTATAAATAAATTCCCAAAATAAAAAGAAATAACACGACAAAAATGCTCCACAAATCGTTAAAATGACAGTTTTTGCGCATTATAAAATATAGCCAACTTTTACTATAAAATCGTCCGCTTTAAGAGAAATTTACCGATTAAATACCTGAAAATCAAGAGCATTTTAATTAAAAAATCTCATTAAAAAGACAAATTATGCCCCAAATTTAGCGATTTCCGCCATTTCATCGCTCCGATTACCTTAAATACACCCCTACTTCCGTATAAAGTTTTACCATAATTCTTCAATAAAGCCGACGAAGCTCCGCATCGGCTCGGAAGATATTAAAACCATGCCCAATTTTATCGTAAAGTATATTGTTTTTGACGTATTTTTGCGTTTTAAGACTTTTAATGACAAAAAGGGATACAATTCCACCGATTTTTGACATTTTTTCTTAGGAAAATCAAGCAATTTATTCCCCAAATCTACGTTTCAACTCGTCAAAATGACCGTTTTTTGCTCTTTAATCGAGATAATCAACCGTCTTAATACCGCCAAAGGCAGCTCTATTCCCTTAAATAAAGCGGCAAAAAACGCAATTTGAGCGCAAATTCACCGCAATTATTATAATATATGTCGATATATTCCCTATTAAATAAGCGAAAATATAATAAACTAAGTTATAATAATTTTATATCATATATCAAGTATAGAACGTTGTTTATTATGACATAGTAGCTATATATTCCATAACATATGGTGCGCGTCTATTTTAAATTTTTCATTATTTTGTCTTAAACAATATGACATAACGACTAATCTATGCCGTCACATATGCGTACGAATATCTTTGGCAATACGGAGAAGAACTGTTATTTTTTCATTTTTTAGATATGGGTAAAAAGTCTTCCGATTGTAACTGATGACGGTCGGGCGGTGTTGCAAATATTATATTATTTACCACTTTATCGTCTACAGAATCTATCGATAGTGCTATATCGTTTTCACGCGAATCAGCCGCGAAATCCATTCCAAAAATCCATTATATGCTATAACACTTCCGCATTTTAAAAAGCTTTATTTAACATTATTTCTGCGCAATTTATCTCCGAAAAACCACCAAAATTCGTTTCTATACCGTCAAATTCGCGGCATTCGGCATAAAACGTAACGCCGTTTACATTGTTTAAAAAACCTTCACAAGCCTTAAAAAACCCGTTCACAAATCCGAAGAAAAACAGATTTTTCTCGTTAAATTTATTTAAGATTTTTTCAAGCATATGATATATACGTTACTATGTCTTTTTATAGCAAAGGCTTCATTCAGAAACAAAAAAAAATGAGCTTATTTTTTTGACATTTTTAGCCCCCTTCCCCCACTCCGAATAAGCAATTTTTTTAAGATTTTTCACGCTAAAAAGCACTTTACCTTAGAGTTTTTGCGCCTTTTAAAGCAATGTTTTAGCATTGACAAATGTTATCCATGTTACGACAATTTTAAGGCAAGAAAAGCCGCTATCGGCATAACGGTTCGGGCTTAAAAAACACGTCTGAAAGAGCGGTTTTTTTGCTGATTTTCGCACGCAAAATTAAGCCTTTAAATGCCCTTTAAAACCTTCTTTTTCATGTCTCGATTCTCTACATTAAAAACCTATTAAACTCCTGTCCAAACCCCATTTCAGCCCTTGAAAATGCGGCATTTCCGGCGATAGCTTTCTTGCCGAAATCGCCCGTATGTTTGAGAATTTCCGCCTAAAAAAGCTCCGTTAAAAAGCATTGCTTCTGTCAATCTTTTTCGATAATAAAAATAAAGGATTTTTTGCCGTAAAAAACTTTGTTTTTTCAGCAAAATTTTATTTGGACAAACAAAAAAATCTTCTCCGAAAAGTAACGGCAAAAACCGTTCGCGCCGACCGTGTTTGATTTTATTTTTAGAATAATTAAAACGCCGTAAAAATACAAAAACCGCGTTTCGCATGGCTCTATACCGTTTTTTTTGACAAGAAAATATGTCGTTTTCCGTTTGCGCAACGTAAATCTCATATAAAAATAAAAGAAAAAACCCTCGCAGAAATACTCTTTCGGGGGCTTTTTAAAAGTGATATTTTCATCACTTTTGTCGGCGAGCTTTTCCTGTTTTTTAGTATGCTATTTGTCTATATCAAAGTATTCAATTTTTTTATAACGGCAAAGCTTGTGTTTTTGCAGAATTTTTTTATCGCCGCAGACATTTTATTTTTATATCAAATGCCACCTAATCTACCACTTCTTTTTCTTGCCCGTCACTCACTCCGTCAAAGGACGCGCCTCCAAAATCAAGGAGCTTTTCCTATACTCCTCCGCCGCAAGTTGCCCTATAACACTCCGTATGCTCGGTTGTCAGCTTCGGATACGCACCGCGACACTCTTGAATTTTCGCAAAAAGCGCGGCTTCCTTCCCCTGTCGCAACACGGATTTTTTAGCACTTCAACCGCTATACCGAAACAAAGATTTCGCGACGCCGCCCACTCTTAAAAAAAAGTAACGGTAAGTCCGCCGACTTTCTCTTTGCTACCCTTTCCGCGACGCGTCAAGCGATATATATCTTTTGAGATAACCCCACCGTCACTTCGTTGGTCTTCGTTTTGTAACATTTCAATTCCGGATATCCTTTTGCAAAAATCCGAAAATCAAAAGCGCGTCCAAGCTGCGTTTCGACTAACGGAAGTCGTAATCAATATTTTTCATTTTCGCCCGAAAGGACGGTAACGGAAACGAAAACAATCCGTTCCCGACTTCTTTAAAAATCGGACACGTCATAAAAACCTTCTGTTAAAATAATCCGCAGATAACTCGGATAATATTTCTTTTATGAATTTTCGCGCTAACAACATATCGCGGCGAAGTCTGCATAATCCCCATATTCTCTAAATCGATAACAATTCAAATATTTTAATCACTCGGCATTCCCCTATCATTCAGCTCCGCAGATTCCAAAGCGCAGGCAATATTAAATAACAAAAATAAATTTTAAAAATTTTTTGCTACGCTAAAAAACCGATTGTCCGCTTACGGTTTCCAAGCCGATAATTCGAGCAAGAACTTTTCGGTTATAAAAAAATACTTAACACTTGTTTTCATGCGCCGGAGAAATTTTTTATTTCTGTTTTTTTAAACGGCTTTTTTCAAAACTTTCCCCGTTATTTTCTTTAAAAAACATGAGAAATCGCCTGTCTTTCTCACGGATTTTTTGCTT
This sequence comes from Clostridiales bacterium, assembly GCA_031289755.1. Lineage (GTDB taxonomy): Bacteria > Bacillota > Clostridia > Christensenellales > JAISNN01 > JAISNN01. The sequence goes on along the minus strand of JAITOU010000026.1, from coordinate 41,774 downwards.
TGCACAATTTTCTCAAAAAAATCCGCATTATTTTTGTAATCCAAAAAAATTTCAAAACGCACCCCCACCCGTCTTAAAAAATTAACTCGCAAAAATTTAATCATTTTTTTCGCCGCTTTGATATTGAAAACTTTTATAAAAATAAACTCCCTTTTTCGGGAGTTTTGAAATTGCATAATATTTCGGTAGCTTTTCGGTTTTTTATTTCTTTTAAATATGCGAAACAATTTTTTAGAGCTTTTTGACTATTGCGGACATTCTCGCCGCCAAACTCGTCGCATCGAGTCTTTCGGTCCTTAAAAGCTCGGAGCGCGTACCGCGAGCCGGATAGCCGCTTTCGACCGCAAAGCGGTGTACCGGCGGACTTTTGGCATATTCGGCAAAAAATGCCGACACTTCGCTCCCCAAGCCGCCGGAAGGCGCGTTGTCTTCGATTACAAAGATATGTTTTTTGTCCGCTAAGCCGCTAAGCCCCGCCCTATCGAAGGGCTTTAAAGCTGCCGCATAAAAAATCTCCGTTTCAAAGCCGTACGTCCTTTGGCATATCTCTGCGGCTTTTAAAGACTCGCTCAACATGACCGCGCCGGAAACAACAACGGCATAAGGGGCATTTTCGCGACCGAAGCTGCGCATACGGAGAAAATCGGGATAATTGACGGCATTTTTGACCGCAAAATCACAAACACCCCGTTTAAGCCCATCATTTGCGTTGTAAGACACGAAATTTTTTCTTGAAGGATTTCTCGACGACGGATTTAAAATGCCTTCAAAAACGCCCCCTTGTCCGTCCGATAGTCGGTCGCTCCGCTGTAAATAATCGGCGACTTCGGAATAACCCACACCGTCAGCCGCATAAACGTCCTTTTTAACCGCCGCGCCTTTGAAATGTATGTTTTTATCGTGAAATGCCCGTTTGACGGCGTCATTTGAGCCATGCGGCGCAAAATCGTAATTCCCGACCATGAACTCACTGCATTGAGAAAGTCCGTTAAAAGCCGAATTAAAGGCGTTTAACGACGTATCGCAAGTTTTTGCCTTAGGATAACGAATGGCAAGCGGCCCTTTGTATTTGAGCGACCATTCTATCATTGTTCTCAGCTCGCCGCCGTCCTTCGGCGATAATACCGTCATTTCGGGAATAAGGCTCAAAAATCCTACGTCGAAGATTCCCTGATGCGTTTCGCCGTCCTCCGGAACTAACCCGGCTCGGTCAATGAGAAAGCGGACATTGTTAGACATTATTCCCACGTCGTGCACAATACTGTCGAAAGCTCTTTGCAAAAACGACGAATACACTGCCACATAAGGTATCAAGCCCTGCCTGCTCAAAGCGGCACTCATCGTGACGGCGTGGTCCTCGCATATCCCCACATCAAAAAACCTGTCCGAAAAACGTGCTGCAAAATCCGCAAAGCCCGTTCCATCTCTCATCGCCGCCGTAACCGCAGCTACGCGCAAATCCTTTTGCGCACACTCGCAAACGGCTTCGCCGGCTATTTGAGAAAAGGTTTTAAATGCGGCACTGCCGACAACGCGGTTCTGTACCGCGCCGTTTGCGTCCGTCGGGACACCGCAAGACGCACAAAAAGCCCCTTCCAAAAGCTCCGTATCGGGCGTTGCGGAAGCTCCCGGACGCGGCAAGCCGTGATATTTTTCCGGCTCATTCTCCGCTTCGGGCATCCCCTTGCCTTTTGTCGTTATGGCATGGATTATCACACTTTGCTCTTCCGACTCAGCTTGCAAAAATGCCTTTGTGAGAGCGTTTAAATCGTGTCCGTCTACCGGTCCTAAATAAGCAAGTCCGTATTCTTCAAAGGGTTTTTTTATCAAACCTTTCCTTATATCGTCAAGATATGCCGAAAAACCCGATTCTTGACCGCCGTAGGGTCGTCCGTTATCGTTGATTATGATAATTGCCTTGCCTTCTATACCGCGCAAATCATACAAAGCTTCGTGTATCATTCCGCCCGTCATCGCGCCGTCGCCTATCAAAACCACGACGCGGTATGCCGTCTCTTCCGCCCTGCGCGCACGCAGATAACCGCAAGCGAGAGAGACCGAAGTACCGCTATGTCCCGTCACAAAGGCGTCGCAAGGACTCTCTAAGGGATTAGGAAATCCGCTTATTCCGCCGCTTTTTCTCAAATCGGCAAAGGCTTCCGCCCGTCCCGTAAGCATTTTATGTACATAGCATTGATGCCCCACGTCAAATATAAATTTATCATTTTTCGCATCAAAAACGCGGTGCATAGCCAAAACTATCTCGACAACTCCCAAATTGGACGCAAGATGTCCGCCGTTCTTTTTGACGGCGTTTATGATGTGTGTTCTGAGGTTAGAAGCGTATTTTTGCAATGCTTCTATACTTATTTTTTTGACATCGGGCACGATATGCAAGTCAAACTCCTTTAAAAACCGCCGTTTACGGGCGCACGACAGAGTGAACATTGATTTTAAACGGTGGATTTGCCGTATAAAAAACGATTTTTATCGCCCGTTTAAACGACGCCACCAACATCAAAAAACAAACGGACAAAAAAATTTCGGCATTAAAAATCACAAAAACGCTCTCTCAACACACCCGAAACGGCATTAGACTTGAACTAACTTAGACGGCGGCAGATTTTTCGGATTTTTGGGTTAGACGAGGCGCATTTTACGACGTGTAGCATCGCTGCATTAGGATAATGCAACAATGTATAAGCCTAAAAGACGAAATAGATGCCGCCGTCTAAGTTGGTTCAAGTCTATTATTTTTCTTTTTTAAACACATTGATAATCCGTGCGGCAAACATGACAAAATCCTTGCTTCTTCTTATAGCCAAGCCCTTTACATACGATTTGCCGCCTATCGTAGCGGCGGCGGTAAGACAGCTCAATACTATCGTAAGTATCCTTTCTTCCGCATTTGTCACCGCGACAATTCTTGCCGCGAGCGCGACTATACACGCTCCGCTTATTATCCCAAAGATATCCCCTATGACGTCGGAGCAAAAGCTGGCGACCTTTTCGGCGTTATTCACGAGCTTTATAGCCATTTTTGCCGCTTTGACTTTTTTTGACGCCATCGCCGTCAAAGGCCCTAAATCACAGGACGTGACGGCTACGCCTATCGCGTCAAAAAAAATACCGGCTATAATCAAAAAGAGGATTATAAGCACAATAACTACCCCGTGACTGACGGTCATAGTCATTTCGGACAACAAAGAAAAAAACGCCGTCATCACAAGGCTTATCAAAATAACCTTAAAAGTCCACGAATATATAAACCCTTTTTTCTTCTTTATATTTTTTTTGGAAGGCTTTATCGGCTTTTCGGGTTTGTCTTTTGCAGCTTTTTCGGGAATGCCTACGACTTCCTGCCCGTAAGCGGAAGCGGCGGAAATATCTGTTTTTTCATTCGGAAAACCCATTTTGTACCTTAGCGGCGTTTATAATTCATTATGATATATTCGCCGGATATAAGTAATATTCCGCCTTTGCGCCTTGTAAGCCTGCAAAAAAGCAAACAAAAATTAATGCGGTTTTTTTATTATATCAGAAAAACCGCATCATTGCAAACGGCGTCGTACCGCTTACGGAGATTATTTTTTATTTTTGGGTCGTTTACGCTCGTATCGGCAGCTTGTGAAGATGTGCAAAACAGTAAGTTGCGTTCATAATATCGAAGCCGATTACCTATTCTAATGCCCTATTTCTTTTTGGTTAATTTCATATCTTGAAGCCGTTTATCTTCTTCTCCCCCGCTTATCAAGCGGCTTTCGGGGCTTTATACAAGGCCGAAAAATTGTCCGATATCCTTGCCTTAACGACAATACCGCTCATAGGATTATATACGTCTTTTCTGATAAGGACGGATTTTATTCTGACGCCGCCGCGATAATAATCCGCATACCCTTCGCTGATACAGCCGTCCGAGCCGCCTGATATTCTCAAATATCCTTCTTCGGGAATCTCATAACTGCCGTCGTTCTCGATTATCTTGTCGGTATAACCGAGTATTTCGCCTACTTTACTTCTCAATCGTATCTCGATTCCGCCGTCTATCGGCTTCCCGTAAAACTCTATTTTTATGCGACTGTCGTCGGCACGGGCGCATATATAAAGTGGGCATCCCGTATTATTTCGGAATTTCAAATCGTTGTATTCGCTGACCATAGCGTCAAAGGAAGGCTGTATATACCCCACTTTGGAGCTGTGGCGCTTTGCATGAACTATTTCGAGGTCGGCATAAAGGGCGGCATTATATATCGTAGTCGATACCTGACAAACGCCGCCCCCTATTCCGTCTATCATTTTACCGTCTATCATTTCCGCCGCCGAACGGAAGCCCTTAGATGCGGTACGCTTACCGACCGTATCGTTAAAAGAAAAAATTTCATTCGGAGCGACAACCGTTCCGTTGATATATTTTGCCGCCAGCTTGATGTTTTCTTTTCTGTTCTGCTTAGAATTTGCATAGCCTGTGGAAAAGCCCGAACGGTGAACGGTGATTTTTTCCAATTTTTCCCTTGTGTCTTCGGGAAAGGTTTTCTCGGTGAACAAAGTCACCCTTGCTTTTTTCTTACCCGCATAAGTCTTGATAGCGTCGATAAATTTCTTTTCGTCAAGGCGGCGGCCGCAGGCACTTTTTGTGTATTCAAATTTTTTTTCGGCATCAGGATAAAAAATGACGTCGGAATTTATGCGTTTTTCGGCGTATATTTTTTTATACTTTTCCAAATCTTCTTTGAGACCGTCGAACAACATACAGACGGCTTCGGTTTCGGAGTAGCCCCTTTTTGTCAAGCCTTCGGTTATCTTTAAGCTCTCCGAATATGTAATGCCGCGATAATTATATAAGTATTCGCCGCTTCCGGCAAAGGCTTGGTTCTCGCCGTAATAATCGACGGAGAGCCGCGACGGACAAGGAATTTCTGCGGCATACGCATATCGCCCCATAAGCTCCGCGCCGCCGCTCCGCATCGGAATAACAAAACAAAGCGTCAATGCGGAAATGATATTTATGACGGTAATGTAAATTTTTAAAGCCATGCGTCCTTCCCTTCGTCAATTTTTCAAAATCAAAAATCTGCGGTTTTAAGTCATGTCCGACAGAAATTTTTTTTTGAAAACTATACAAAGGTAGTATCTTGCCGTGTCGGATTTTTATTCCCCCTTAAATCTTTACGGTGCGGACCGCCGTTGCCGCCGACAATTTCGGCTGACAAAAAAATTGCCGCGATTGGATTTTCGCGGACGCAAAAAAAGCTGAACGGCAAAAAAAATTTTGCCGTAAAATCATTTTTTTTTCAAACTCTCCCTTCGGCTCTTTCTCAAAAACACAGTGGCTTCGGACAAGTCGGCGCACCGCGCCGAAAGCGACGGCAAGCCGCAAAACCGAACGCGCCAGCGCGGTGTTACGGACGGTTGATTAACTAATCAAGACAATCGTAACACGCCTTAAAATCAAAATAAACGGCTCTAAATGCGAGCCGTTTATTTTGACGATAAAATTTTTCCGAAAAACCGCTCACGTTTCAACCTTATTTAAAATTGCGGTTTAAAGAGTTTTTTTAATATGCAAGAGCTTCATACCGGTCTGTTGTATTTTAATTGCTTCAATTTAGCGACGACCTGCGGAGAAGATTTTACAAAACGCAATTTATGGTAGCCGTTGTATTTTGTAGCGAGAGTTATGCTATAATTGTTATACACAAACAGCAAGCTCCACCAATCGTTTTGACGTATCACCGACACTTCGCTCAACGGTAAAATCTTTTCGCGTCCGCTTTTTCCGCCCGGAAAAAGTATCACCCTTCCCGGCTCGACGGCAATCAGCTTGCGCGGATAAGCCAGCCAAAAAACTATCCTGATAAGAGCCGCGAGTATCGCCGCACCGCAGACCGCCGCGACAATTATCGTGCCCGTCGTCAGCTCCGCGCCCGAAAAAACCGGCAGCAAAAACAGCACGGCGATACCGGCGGCAGCAAGAATTATGAGCAATCCGATGGTCGGCGAAAGACAAGACTTTACGCCTATAAGGGCTCTGTTGTAATAAATGTCCGAGTACTCTCTGTTGATAATTTTTTCCTTTTTCATAACGCACCTCCCGTTGATACGATAAATATTCTCATGTTTTTTTAGACCTTGTAAATTTCATATAAAAATCGTTTTTCTATATTATACAATATTTTACCCGGATAAAAAATAGTTTTGAGAAAATATTTTTTATTTTTCGTCAAATCTTTTTTAAGGCTGTTTTTCTGTTTATAGCATTCTGTATCGGCCTATACCGTCGTATCGGGTCGTTTCCGACCGTCAGTCTTTTTTATGCTTGCTAAGTTTCAGTGCCGCTTCGAGCTGCGCTTCCGCATTCAGCATTCCGCTATCGTTTGCGCACGCTTTCAAAACGGCTTTTAAGGTCTCTCCTATCTCACTGTCCTTGCAACCCTTTCTCTTCAAATCATTGCCGTTTATTTTTAATTCGGAGACGGCGAATGGCACTTCTTCACGCTTCATCTCCTGATATATTTTGTTCATTTTGACCGCAGGAAAGCATTCGTCATCGTTGACGCCCTTGGCTCTGTAATCGGCTTTTTTCAATTCTATAAGGTCGGGAACGATATTTGAATTTTCCTGCACAAAGAGCCTGACCTTACTCTCCGACACCTTTCCGTCTATATCGAACATATGGTGACAAATCAGTCCGAGTGTGCGGTTGATGTCCGCTATGGGAAATTTCAAGCCCTTTTGCCCCAAACGGTTTTTTGCTATTGCCATACCGTATGCGGCATGACGGTACATATTGCCGTTTTCTTTAAAGCACACGGGCTTTCCTATATCGTGAAAAAGTGCCGCCGTTCTTATCTCATACGGCGAATAACAAACGGCTTTTGCTATATGCGTAAAGACGTCGAATTTATGATATTTATTAGGCTGTACAAATCCGGAGCAATCGTTTAATTCGGGTATTACATATTTTGCCAGACCGATATCGAGAAAGAGTCTAAGTCCCCTGAGCGGCCCGCCGTTAAACTCAGCGATTTTGTCGGCGTTCTCCGGCGAAAATCCACCGTCTATTCCAAAGAGAAGAGCGGCGGTCTTGTCGGACGACAGTATCTTCAAAAGCTCTCCCCTGACGCGTTCTCCCGAAATTCCGCAGATTAGAACCGCGTTTTTTTCGGCGGCAGAATAAGTATCCGCATCGATTTCAAAGCCGTATTCGGCGGCAAAACGCACCAACCGCATGAGACGCAAGCCGTCCTGCGAAAGAGTTATATCGGCTTTATCGCAAGTCTTTAAAACACGCTTTTCCAAGTCCTTACAGCCGCCTACGGGGTCTATAACCGTATCGTTTAAAATGTCGTAATACAAGGCGTTGACCGTGAAATCCCTGCGCCGCGCATCCGTTTCTATATCCTTTGTAAAAACGGAATTTAAGGGTCTATGTCCGCCGTTTATGTCATAATTATCCTTGCGAAAGGTCGTATATTCGTAACTTTTGCCGTCGTATAACAGTTTGAGCGTGCCTATTCTCGGATTGACGGGAACGGCTTTCAAGCCGTTTTTTTTGTCAGCCAAAGCACAGACGTCTTCGGGTGTCAAAGCTCCGCAAAGGTCGGTATCGTAGGCAGGCATTTTTAAAAGAGCGTTGCGTACGCAACCCCCTACTGCATATACGGGATTCGGATAAAAGATTTCCGCAAGCTGTTTCAAACCGTTGTCCGACGTCATTTTTGATTCCCCTCTTTTTATTAACTGCACACTTTCCGCACTTAGTTTGACAAAGAAGCTAATTGTATATTTGACGCGGAAACGCGGTTCTATACCGCGTTATTTCTAACCTTTTATGTGAATTTCTATCTCTAAAATCCATTTTGTCGTTTCGTCTATCTTGACGGTATCGCTTATCTCCCTTCCTGTCACCGCCAGAATATTATTGCCGTAAGCTATAACCGGTATACCGTTTCTCAGCCGTTTTTCCGTCTTAGAATCGGTAAAATAATCGCAAAGCTTTTTTGTGCCGCCGCCTAATTTCTTAAAAACGTCGCCGCTCTCCGGATATCTCAATACCGCTCCGTCAGATATCTTATCGATATCCGCATAGAGTTTTTTAAGCCCCTTAGAGCCGTTTACGGCATCAAAAAAACCGTTTTCAAGGGCTGAAACGTCAAAGGTTTTAAGGCTTATTTCCGTGTTACCGTCGCCGTAAATGCCGCCCGTACTTAAAATATCGGCTATTTTTACACTCTCTCGGCGGTATCCTGCGCCGCTATCTGCACGGTAAAAGGTAATATATCCGTATTCCCTTACGGCAGTTATGCCGAACGGCATATCGAGAGAAGCACCGTTTGCGGCAATCAAAAGTTTTTTGATTTCATCGGAATGCCTGTTCTCCACATCGCGTAAAACCCCAAGATAACCGAAACAAATATCTATCGCCGCCTTTGCCGAAACGGACTCCGCCAACACCTGCTCAGGCACTTTCGCAGTGCTTCCGCGCAGTTCTATACCGTGCGATTTCGACTGTTTTTCGATGTAAAACTGCATTTCTCCGGCATTTTTTCCAAGCCTTAACAGGGCGTTTTCAAAGCCTTTAAAGCGTGTCGCTATGAGCGGAAAAACTTCGTTTCTTATAAAATTTCTCGTATATTCGTTGTCCGCATTAGACGTATCGGTGACGTAAGGGATATTATTATCGGATATAAAGCTCTCTATATCGCCCCTGCTTATATCGAGAAGGGGTCGTATATACTCTCCGTCTCTTATATCTCTCATTCCCGAAAGTCCCGCGACTCCCGTTCCCCTTAATATGCGCATAAATATCGTCTCCGCTTGGTCTCCGGCATGATGTGCAAGCGCGATTTTCTGGCATTTAGACGCGTTTAACAGTTCGGCGAACGCTTCGTATCGCTTATTTCTCGCGCATTCTTCCACGCTTATGCTCTGATATTTCGCTTCCGTAGGGATATCAAAAGAGAATTCGTGCAGTTCTATACCGCGCTTCGCGCAAAAATTCCGCACAAAAAGACTGTCTTTCAGCGACTCTTCTCCCCTTATTCCGTGTTCGACATTGACGGCTATAAGCTCAAATCCTATATCGTCTTTAAGGGCAGAGAGAGCAAAGAGCAAGGCCATCGAATCCTGTCCGCCCGAAACGGCAGCCGCTACGGTCTCCGCGGGCTTTATCAGCTGTTTTGTTATTATATTTGATTTTACACGTTCCAAAAAAGACATATCAAAACCTATTACAAACCGCTTCTTTTGTCATATTCCAATGCGGCAAAAACCAATCCCGCCGCGCCGTATAAGCTGTTTCTTGTCTTTGCATTTATTTTAGAAAAGAGATTCGGCATAATATTTTGCAAAAACACTTTGCGCGAAACGTCCGGCAGATATATCGCGCCGCTCTCGTTGACAAGACTGTTTAGCGCATTCAAAAAAGCATCCTTTCCCGCCTGCGCATACCCTTCGTCTATTATTCCGGCAGCCGAATTTTTGAGACAGCAAGCGGCATAATAAGCGGCTATCGCCGCGTCTTTCGGCGCACGCCCTTCGCTATGCGTTATAGGCAAATTTGACGTTTCTATACCGCCGATTTCTTCACTTTTCGGGCTTCCGCTACCCAAATACACACTCTTTCCGCCGGTGATAAAGCCGGTAGTTTCGGAACGTCTTTTGTTCTTAAAAAGCCAATTATAAGAGCCGTCCACATTGCGGTATTTAAAAAAAGACGTCGTCAAGCGTATTATCAGCCCGTTGATATCCTTGTGTATATAATCTTCCCCTTCCGCTATCAGCGTCAACGCAAAGAGTGCCAGCGCGTTATCTCTGCCGGTATAGTTCCGTCCGAAAGGCAAGCGGATTTTGGCGTCCGGCCAATAAGAATGACCGAATAAATCGTCCTTCTTGTCCATGAGATAATCCGCATAAATCTTCGGCAGCCTGATAGCTTGGCGCAAGGCGTCTTCGTCGTTCAAATCCTTTGCGCGTATGTAGCTCAGATAAGCGCAAGGTATGAGATTTTCGGTATAGTACGCCCGAAGCATCGAGCCTTTAAAGCGATTGACGGCATCGCCGGACGTTTTGGATTGTCTTTCCAAAAAGCTCAAAACGCTTTTCACGAGAGAAAGATATTCGTCATTCCCCGTTCTCTTGTACATCTCATAGACGACGAGCGACGGCGCGGCACAATCGATATTATCCAAATACGGCTTTTCCTTTATATGTCTGTCGCAAAACGATTTTAAAAACATATAATATCTATCTTCTTTCAGATATGCGTCAAGCTTACAGAGCGCGTATCCAAAAAGCGCGAAGTCCGTCGTCCAATCGGTTTTTGTTTCATCGGACGACACTACAAAATCACAAAGAGCAATAATCTTTTTTAATTCTTCACTTCTGACCATTTACAATTTTCCTTAAATCCTTAAAGGCTTGCAAGCCTTATCATTTGTTTTAAGCCGAAACCGATTCTCACCCTGCTCCGACCTAACTCTTTTATATTATACCATATCCATGACGGAAATAACAGTAAATTTTCATTTGTAATTTTCGCCCGACTTCCCTTTCTTTGCATAATCGACTACGGCTCTTCTTCTCCAAATCCGCCGTTTTAAACGCCGAAAAAACTGTCATTTAAACGCTTTGAGCCGCATATCGCAATATCCGTTTCCGAACAAAAAAAAACGAGCCGAACAAGTCAGCCCACATTTTTTTGCGCCCAAAACAACCTTTATTTAAATATTAAAAATTTCGTTTAGCGTATAGGTCAACGGATAGTTTTGCGGCACGGCATTCTCAAAGCCGCTGCGCGAAAAAGCTCCGACTGCCGTCACTTCAAACTCCGTAATCTTTCCTGCTTTTTCTTCAAGCTCTCCCATCGTAGCAATATCTATTTTTGTGTTCTGCCATTTGCACTCATAAACGGTATACCCTTTTTCGGACCTTGTGCAAATATCTATTTCTATTTGTGCTTTTGTCACGCTATCGTTTAGCCAATACCGACCTATCTCTAAGACTTTATCCTTGACAATCGGCAGTTTGTTTCTGCGTGAAATAAATTGTTTGCAAACATCTTCAAAGATAAAGGACACATACTCGTCAAGGCGCGGCGCAACAATTATCGAATAGAAATCAGTCGGCGCAAGCAATTCGCGGGCAGATTGATTTTCTTCTATAAAAGTATATACAAAATTCACTAAATTATTTTTTACCTTATAGATTGTCCGGCGCGTCCCCTTGCCGTCCCCGAAAACGTTTTCTTTGTCTACAAGCCCCATCGCAATGAGCGGTTTCAAATAGGTAGATGTCTTTGCCGTATCGTTAATGTGTGATAATTGACTGATTTCGTTCAACTTTGTTTTTCCGTTCGCAACGACTTGGAGAATAGACGCATAATTGACCTTATTCCTAAATTCGGTTTGGAACAAAAAGTCTAATTCATTCTCCAAATAAGCGTGGGGTGCGATAAAAATTGAAATGATATTTTGTTCCAAAGTTTTTGCATCGTCTATTAGCGACAAATAGTACGGCACTCCGCCGCATATCGCATAGGCACGAATTTTATCTTCGTATGAATAGCGCGGATAAAATAAAGCCGCTTCATAGTAGTCAAACTCTTTGAGATTTATCGAAAATGTTTTGCGCGCATAAAGCGGCTTTTTGTATGCAAGCATATCCTCTACCATGCCGACATGACTGCCCGATATGACGAGCTTCAAGCTCGATTGCTCCTTATATTTGTCTACGGCATTTTGAAGCTCGCTTAATACGGCTTTGTCTACGGCGACAAGATAAGTAAACTCATCGATAATTACAATCGTTTTTGAATTGACATTCTCAAAAAGAAATTCCATCATATCCGAAAACGATTTGAATTTCAGATGAGATAAACTCAGCTTTTCACCGATTATCTTTGCAAAGGCTTCAAGGTTCATTTCCAACTTTTTTTCGTTTGCCACAAGATAAATTGCGGATTTCCCTTCCGCAAACTTTTTTAACAGAGTAGACTTGCCTATTCTGCGCCGTCCGTAAACAACGCCAAATTCAAAATCGGTTGAATTGTAAATCTCTTGCAATTTTGCCAACTCGCTCTCGCGCCCTATAAACGGCTTAATCCCTTCTTGCTTCATTTTCAAAACCTCCGCACAAACTACTAAATCATGATTTAGTAAATCATGATTTAGTAGTATTAGTTTACTCCATTAAATGTCCTTTGTCAAGACTAAACTGCTTAAAATTTTATTTCATTTATGCGATATTCCCTTTGCTCCCATTCTAAATTTGAGAAAAACAAAAAAAGACGGCGTTAGCGCAAATATTTCATTAAGCCGCTAACGCCGTCTTTTAGTTATTTTTTTGCCGACACAAAAAAGTCCGCTTTCCCTATTCCCTTAATCCAAAGGATTGACGGCGGTATTCCACTTACCTTCGACAACGTCGGAGAAGTAGCCGGGACGCGAAGCGTAATGCTGTGAATATAGACTGCCGATTGTAGTGCGTGTCCATTCTATTGTTTGCCGCATTTTTTTCTGATTCTTTGTCCAATCCGATACCGATTTCACACAGGAAGAAACTCTCTTTTGCAATTCCTTGATTAGGGCGTCGGCGTCCTTTGCGGACAAGTTGCCGTTTTTCTTTAAGTCTACCAATATGTTTTCGAGCATGATAAAGTATTCTACTTCTTCTATGCTTTCCGTAGCCGTTTCAAAACGAATACCCGTCATGAACGAACCCGCCGTTATCGTATCGGGTTTCTCGCCGTTTTCGTAATAGATAAAGATTCCGTCGAGATAACCGTTAAAGCCGTAAAAGAAATTTGTATTTTCATCTAAGTCGGATTTCCACAGCCAATACCCTTCCGTACGCGTTTGATAGAGCTGCCATTGCGTGATGTGGGTGTCCATAAGCTGATTGTAGCCGAATTGATTTGCGTAAGGCAAAAACGGTTGAACGCAGGTATAGAGCCATACAGTCTTGCCGCGTTCGTGACAATAACTCACTAATTCGTCCGTAATAGTATAAGACAGCGGACAATAGATATCAAAATAGTCAAAGAGTATTTCCATATTCTCCGCAACAGGATTGACGTTAGCGAGATACGACAATCCGCCCGAAGCTCCGGCAGCCGTTACGGCGGCGTCACGCGCACGGTTCATTACGCTCAGCTCCAATTTGTAGATTTCGTAAGTCTCTTTGCGTCCGAGAGTCCTGCCCGTCGGAGAGCTTGGGAAGAATTGCGGCTGGTCCCATTCGTCCTTCCATTTTAAGAGCGTTCTGTCGGCAAGCGTTTCCTGCGCATTGACCTGCTTAGACAGCAAAAATTCATTGAGAAAATAGTAATAGGAATAAATAGTCTGCTCCCCTTCCGCTTCCCACGCGCTGCCGTTCCAAGTCTCGCCCGTCCAATTAGCCGGGTTGCGTATTCCGTCGACGGAAGCTATCACCGTCAAATAATCGAGCATGATTGCCGGACGGCCTGCATTCAATTCGGCAACGGCGATATCCGCCCATGCGTTCCACAAATCCATTCCCGTCGCGACGACAATGCCCCAATTCTTATAGGTGCTGTCTATCACGCTTTGACTAAGCGGTCTTGTATAATCCCACGAACCGCTTACGCCGTCATACCAAAGCGAACGGTTTGCAAGCCCGTCTATGAGCTTACCGCCGTTTTGGAATTGTCTGTATTTAGCATAAAATCCGTTTGTAAAATCCGTTTCGTCCCAAGGCAACACAAAGAAGTAATGCGAGTTTTTTGGGAGTGCGTAAGGCGCTACCTCGATATTGACGTAAACCTTTTGATTGCCGGGCTTGCCGTCCGTCACGAAGCTAAAATCAAGCTCCGCGAGATAATCTCCGGCTTGCTGATAATAGTCGGTAAAGAAGCTGAACCAAACCGAAGTGTTTTCGCCTTTCTTGATAGTCTGACCGTCAATCGGTGCGAGAATCTCGGGATAGGTATCGACGTAAAGGTTTTCCGCCAACCGCAAAGCGGCGTCGGATATCACCGCGCTTCCGCCTTTTTCGGATATAGTGACGGTCGCGTTAAGATTCTCGACGTCGGTTTCGGTTCGCCAAATAAATTGCAAGCTGCCGTACTCGTTTTTTGCGACGCTGATAGATGCGGCGTCTACGCGTTTAGAGCCTTTTTTGCTGATATAAGCCTGCGGCATGACCTTTTCGTATGAATCAGTCGTCCATATGTAATAGCCGTCCCCTTCCGCGACGATTTCACGCGAAAGCTCCGACGTCACAAAAAACGACGCAAGCGGCACTGACGATACTATCAACGCCGCCGCTATCAACGCCGCCGCCGCGCGTGCGGCAGGACGCCTTTTAGCGACCGCCTTAGGCTTTGCCGAAGCGGACAGCAACGGCTTCAACGGCGGCGCGTTAGAAGCCGCCGCAACGCCTACTGCGCTGCGCGGTGTTTTTAAAATAGCTATTCCCGAAAGAAGCTCTATCACGACAGCCGCAACGAACATAAGCCCGAAAGCGACCGTAAAGAATTTTCCGAAAGGAATATCAAAAACCTTAAATCCGTACGTCGGCGGCCAGTCGCCCGCTCCGTTTAAGAGAACGATAGCGTGTCCGAAGCCGACCGTTATCAAGCCTATGACGAATACCGCAAAGGAAATTCCGGCGGCGCGTCCCGAACGCGTCGAAAAGCTTTCCGCACGCGCAAAGCCGTAATATATCTTATCCGCAAGCAGTACGCCTATGACGATACCCATCATTGCCGTATGCCAAATCGAATGGATAAATTTGAACGGAAAATTGTCCTGCGGCAATACAAGACGTTCGTCGTTAGCGACGCCGTTTTTGAGATTGTCGTCAAGCAGCAATGCGACGCAAACGACAAAGATTAAGAATGCAAAAAGATAAACGCCCTTTGCGGCAATATCCGAACGGTCGCCCTTGCCGCTTTTTTTGGCGCGCCTGACGACTATAAAATACACCGCCGCACCCAAAATCGCAAAAGCCAACTCCTTCATCAACATATCAGGCAGATAAATGACTATACAAAAATAATAAACCGACATTGCCAAAGCAAATATCTCAAAGACCGACTTGATACAATGCAGGAACGGATAACCGTTAAATACACTTTTGACGCCCTTTTCGGTCAAAATATTTTTTCTTACTCCGCCAAGCTCGGACTTTGACCCCAGCATGAGCGCGACCAAAAAAATCAGCGCGGCGGCAATAGCGGCGATTTGAAAGCGTCTGACCGTCCCCGGAACAGGCGCGCCCGGAAAGAAAAGGATTTCCGTTTTATCGATTAGTCCGTACACGCCGACGGCGGCAAACAAAATTAAGAAAAACACCGCCGCCCTCAATGCGCGTAAATCCTTTTTTGACGGCGCATATCCCGCGCGTCCAAAGATGCGCGAAGAAGCCGCCGAAAGCCTTTTGCCGCCGTATTGCTTAGCATAAAGCTCCGACACTTCCCCTTCGGTCTTAGGCGCAAAGGAAGCAAAACGCTCTGCGGCATGGGAATTTAAGAATGACGGACTGCGCGACAGCCAAAACACAAAAGCAAAGACGGCAAAGACCAGCGCGCAAACAAAGATTAAGGACAGCAACGCTATATGCGAGCCGTACCGCCAAACAAAGAGAAAGCCTATCGCAAAGACGGCAAAGAACGCGATAAAGGCTGCCAAAGCAAAGACGTTCGGCTTGCCGCCCTTTTCCTTTAAATAAGCGCGTCCGTAAGACGCGGTAAAAATCTGAAAAGTACCCATAATGCTCGCGATAGAAAGCCCGATTATCAACCCGAACATATAACCGTGATTGACAATGAACCAATTCAAAGCAAGAAACCAGCTTTCTTGATTTGAACCGCTCGTAAATATCGCGGTAATCAGCGCGGAAAAAATCGAAGCAAAGAGCAAAATATCGGTAAATTCTTTGATTTGTTTTGTCAAGCGCGGACGGAGCAAATAAGCAAGATAAGCGGCTATGACGGTCAAATACATAGTGATATTGATAGTGCCGAGAGCCGAACGCCCCCAAAACAACGCCGTTTCGATAGGATTTAACAGCAAAATCCCCACAAGCAACACGAGCGAAAGCGCAAAAGCCGCCGACCCCAAAACATACGACATATAAAACTTCGTTTTTATCATATTTTGTCTTCCTTTTCCCTAAAATAACGCCGATTCGGTTTGATTTTTATGCGTCTAATAGATTATAACATATCTTTGTTACAAATTCAAGACCGAATATTTTTTTGTTTAAGAAAACATAGCTCTACGGTCAGTATTTTTCGTCCGAATATTCGTTGACTTCTACGATGTACTTACTGCCGTCGTCCATGACGATTACGAAGGCATTTAATTCAACGGGATATTCCGTGTCCTTTACGCCTTCTATTTCATATACGCTTTCGCCGCATAAAAAACTTGCCAATCTTTCTTTTTCGCCCATAATAAATCTCCAAAGTCGTTTTTGATATCTATGATTATTATTGTCCATAATTAATATACAATAGTATTTTTATAAATGTCAATTGTTTTTATATAATTGTATTGTAATAATTGATTTTTTGAAACATTTTATCGAATGAGGGCTTATGTTGAATGAAAAAATAAAAGAAATGAGAATCGCTTGCGGAATAAGTCAAGTCGAGCTTGCCAACAAATTAGGCGTGAGCAAGCAATGTGTTTCAAATTGGGAAAATGATAATGTCATGCCGTCGATTGAAATGCTCATTAGACTGACAAAATTTTTTTCGGTAAGCGCGGATTTTCTTTTGGGATTAGACAACAGAGAATTTTTAGAAATTTCAGGTCTTACCGAGCTTCAAACAACACATATCCAAAATATAATCAACGATATAAAAAAATAATGGAAATAGATAATTTCAAGAAATTTATTTCTCTATAATAAAGAATGTGGGGCAAACTTTTAAAAAAAGCTTTTCCCCACTCCCCTTTCAAAACATCATAAAAGCCCTTAATTGCCTGCTCCTGATTTGTAAATATATCTTACAAAATCTTGATTTTAAAAAACAAAAAAAAGCGTTAGCGTTCCGTACTTCCGTACAAAACCGCTAACGCCTATTTTTTATTTTTTTGTCATTGCAAAAAACTTATTCGCCCTTAAAAGGCAGTAATGCCATTATTCTGGCGCGTTTGATAGATTCGGCAAGCATACGCTGATGCTTCGCGCAGACGCCGGTCATTCTTCTCGGCATCATCTTACCCTTTTCCGTTACAAACTTTTTAAGCTTGCCAACGTCTTTATAGTCCGCTTCGTCGGTTTTTTCGACGCAGAAGACACAAACCTTTTTCTTAGGAATGCGTTTCATCGGACGTTTTACGCTATTATCACTCATTGTTATCCTCCATAAAATATTTGCGGCAGGACGGCGCAATCCGTCACCCTTTTGACCGCAAAACAAAATTCAATTAATGTAAGCCGTTTTTTTTAAAACGGCAAATCTTCGTCTACCGGTTTTAACTCGGCTTTTCTCTCGTTTTTCTCGTATTTTGGGAGCGGCTCATATTCGTCGCCTGCCGATTGCTCGGCTATGCTCTCTCTCGCACTCAAAAACTGCACTTCGTCGGCGATTATCTCCGTGACATATCTCTTAGTGCCGTCCTGAGCGTCGTACGACCTTGTTTGAATCGTACCGACAACGGCGGCTTTGTTTCCCTTTTTGAGATATTTGGCACAGTTTTCGGCTTGCGCTCTCCAAACTATGATAGGCAAAAAATCAGCTTCCCGTGTTCCGTCCGCGCTCTGAAAACGCCTTTGAACCGCCAACGTAAACCGGCAAATAGATATTCCCGATGTCGTTGTGGATAATTCCGGGTCTTTTGTAAGGTTGCCCACTAAGCATACTTTATTCATATTGTTCTCTGCCTCTTTATTTTTTGATTATCATCTTTCGGACGAAACCTTCGGTGATTTGCATTTGTCTCTCTAATTCATGAGGGACAGACGGTTCGGAAGAAAAATTCATAAGGACATAATATCCTTCGGTCTTGTGGTCGATAGTGTAGGCGTATTTTTTTGCGCCCCACTTATCCAACGACTCAACCGTTCCCCCCGACGTTTCGATGATTGCTTTAAATTTATCAATCAACGCCGTCTTTTGCTCGTCACTAAGCTCGTTCTGAATAATATACAATACTTCGTATTTATTCATTTTCTTACCTCCTTTTGGTCAATTGATTCGGACTTATCCTCATACGCACAAGCTTTGACGCTGTGCTTCGGTTTTCAAAATCCGAATAAGGATGTTTCGGTCTTAAAAAAAAGACCTACCGCAAAAAATTGCTTAAAAATTTTGCTAATTTATTATATATGATTATGCGCCGATTGTAAAGTAAAAAACGCACATATTGAATAAAAACGTCAAAAAAAAGCAGACTGTTTTATCAAAAAACAGCCCGCTTTATCTGATTTACACGGTATTTCTCTTACAATCTAAGAGATTTAACCGCCTCTTCTTCCGCTATTCTTCTCTCGATTCTTTCGAGTCTGCCCGGATATCCCGCCTTTGTTCCGTCTACAAGACCGAGTTCAAGTGCTTTTTTGCAATAATCGCGTGCTTCGTAGAGATTGTCCTGACGTTCCAAAATCATTACAAGTCGTTTGAATGAATACAGATTTGACGGATAATCGGATACATTTTTGAGATTGTATTCGATATCCTCGCGGCATTTAGCTTCGCATTTGTCCTGCACTCCCGGCTCTTTGCGTCTTGCAAAATATATCCTTATGAGCTTGTCGTTAATTTTTGCGACGATGCTGTAATTGCCGGTAAATTTGTCGACAAGATAGCTGTACAGAATGTCGAGTAATTCTATGGAAATGACCTTTCTATATCTCGTAATGTAGGTGAACACAAGTCTGAAAAACATCGTGTTGTCGCCGTCGATTACATAGAACGGAAATCTCGGAATGTTGATTCTTCTGCCGTCTACAAACAAATCTTTAAATTCGGGTTTTAGCTCGTCGGGCAGATTGGTATAGAAGTCGTCGCGGATACCCGTGAATTCCACACGCTCTCCCGTCTCGCTTACATAATACCAGCCGTCCTGATAGACATATCCGTCAGGAATGTCCATAACCGGAGTTTCGTCGCCTTCTTCGCCGCCCTTCTTGCCCTCGCCCGAAAGGATAGAGAAGCTTTCGACGGAAGAATACTCGTCGTCGTCATCATCGTCAACAACTTTTTTCTTGCCCTTAGCTTCTTCCTCTGCCTTTCTTGCGGTTTCTTCCGCCGCCTTTCTCGCGGCTTCGTCGGCAGCGTCTTTGGCGTTTTTGGCGTATCTCGCATCTTCGGACGCTCTTGCCGCTGCGGCTTCGGCTCTTTCTTGCGCCGCCTTAGCTTCTTCGGCAGCCTTTGCCGCTTTGTAAGTGTCTTCGGTAATCTTGGCTTCCATCTTTGCCATTTCGGCGTTTCTCGCTTCTCTGTAAGCTTCTTCGATTGCCTTAGCCTGCAAATAAGCTTCTTCCGCATCCTTAAAGGCTCTGTAAGCCTTCTCGATGTCTTCGCGGCTATAAACCGGCTCTCTGCCTTCTTTCTTTGCCGCTTCTTCTTCTGCCTTTATAGCCCTGTATCTTTCTTCGGCTTCCTTAGCCGCTTTGCGTGCGTCTTCTACCGCTTTGGCTTCTCTCGCCGCTATCGCTTCGTCGTCCACCAATCTCTGATAGGCATTTTTATTGCCGTTCACGCTGTCGGTATAACCGATATAAAGCGGATATTCCGACGGTTTATAAGACATACCTAAGCTTTTAAGGGTATTTTCATTGCCCTGCTCTGCGGCTCTCGCATACCAATATTTAGCTTTTTCCAAGTCTTGCGGCGTGCCGTAGCCTTTTTCGTACATATAAGCCAAATTGTTTTGCGCGTCGGAATTACCCTGCTCGGCCGCCTTTGTATACAGGTCAAGGGCTTTCGCGTAGTCTTTTTCTACGCCCTTGCCGTTGTAATAACCGTTCGCCGCATTGTATTCCGCATTGGCATCGTCTTGCGCTATCGCCTTATCGTACCACTTAGCCGCCTTAGCGTCGTCTTTTTGGACGCCTTCACCCCTGTTGTACAATACGCCTAAATTGTTTTGAGCATCGGGATTGCCCTGTTTGGCTGCCTTAGCGTACCAATAAGCCGCTTGTCCCGCATCCTTCGGGACGCCCAAACCTTTTTCGTTTGCAACGCCGAGTATGAGCTGAGCGTCCGCATTGCCTTCTTCGGCAGGCTTTGAATATGTCTCGTAAGCGCGGCTAAATACATCGTCGTTATCGGGATATGCCGCCGCTTCGTAGCAGATGATGTGTTCGTTCGCAAAAATCGGGTCTTTCTCTCCGGCTCTCTTGCGAAGTCTTTCCGCCAAAACCGTGTCTTTTTCTACGCCCAAGCCCTTTTCACAGCAATCTGCAAGATTGTTCTGAGCCTTTGCGTTGCCTTGGTCGGCTGATTTTTTATACCATTCCGCCGCCCTTTCGTAGTCCTGCGGAACACCCCAGCCGTTGTAATAGGCTCTGCCCAAATTGTACTGTGCGTTTGCATTGCCCTTTGCGGCGGCACTTCTGTAAAGACCTGCGGATTTGTCGTAATCCTGCGTAACACCCAAGCCTTTTTCGTAAAGCACGCCCAAATTGTTTTGTCCGTCGGAATTGTTGCCTTCGGCAGACGTCGCGTACCAATACGCCGCCTGAACATAATCCTGCGGGATTCCGAGACCCTTCTCGTTTACAACACCCCAAACGAGCTGAGCATAGGCATCCCCTTCGTCCGCCGGCTTTTTGTAAAGGTTGACGATTTTGTCTAAATCCTCTCCGTCGTAACCGTTACCAAAAATTTCTCTGTCTTTCTTGACTCTGGTCTTCTTGACCTTTTCGCCTGCCGCAGAACCGCGTGAGAAGAGATTTCCCATAGATTCGTCGATAAGCAAAAGCTCCGCCGTAGACGTTCTCTCCTTTCCGTCAAGCTGTCTGATGCGCAAAAGCACAAGAAGCTTACCGACGTAATAAAAGACTGCGGCAAGCGCGGCGGTAACCGCAAGAGCCAAAAGCAGTGTAAGTATAACGTCTCCGCCTATCAAGCCAAAAGCCCAATTCGGGTCTAAGAAAGCATAAGGAAACCAATTTGTATTCATACCGATTATGATAAGCACGAAAAAGTACACATACAGCGGTATCAACCAAAAAACAGGGTCGCTCTTCTTAGGACGTTTTTTGTCGATAGGAAAGAATATCCATACGAATAACATGAACAACGGCAATATTGCGTTATTTAATATATTTGCGAAACCGACGAAGCCGGTTATCCAAACGTCATTGTTAAAAGGGGCGATACGACCGGCAAGCGCAAACCAAAACACCAACGCCACACCGATTGCATAAGTAGACAGCGCACCTTGAACTCTCGCTCCTATAATCCCCAAAGTGCCTTTAAATCTTTTGTACCCAAAAATAATACCTAATGAGGCTATCAAAAGCCACAATTCGATAAGGATACCGGTAATAACCGACATATGCGATAAATACTCGATATCTCCCGTCGCTACAAGAATAATTTCGACGGCGATGCCCGCAATAGCTAAGGCCAAGAAAAGAAAAGCTAACACATACCTTCTTTTAATCATTTTAAATTTCTCCTAAACATTTAAAATTTTATATATCAACATCATTCTCTCCGCCGCGTCTATTCCCCGAATTAAAAACCGTCGTTGTATATACACAACCGTATTCGGCAAGTCAAAGTAAACCTTGGTGCTGTGTGCCGTTTTAATATCGATTTTCAAGTCCGACGCCGTCGGTGGTTCAAATGATAATTTATTTTCGCTCAAAATCCTATAATGCGTATACCTCCGGTAAAAAATAATAAGGACAAAGCTCTATACTTCCAAACTCGAATATTAGAATACAAGTTTAGTATTATAATTTATTTTAATTATATATTGTTTTTCACATTATTGCAAGCATAAAATAACAAAAAAAGTAAAAAATATTGATTTTTTTGACCGTGCATGCACCTTTTTTGTGTTTTACCGCGCAAATAGACACAAGAGATAGCAAAAAAGACACGTGTTTTTCGCGTTCTCGACGGTATAGAAGCGTCTTAACCATACCAACACATGAACCATTTCATAAAACGAAACTCTATAAGCCCTATTCCGCCGAATCCCCCGCCCCGAACCGTCCCTTAAAAAAAAACGGAATAATTCCCACACACAAACACGCGCATACGCGCGCGACCCAACTTGCCCCATTGAGATAAAAAGGGCTATGGCCCAATCGCTAATCGGTTTACTCAAAACCGCTTACTCAAAACCGCAAACCTTATTCCATATTTGTAAGAAAGCTAAAACCGTATTCTTGACAGCACTATACCGTGCGAAAAAAATATATCCCCTACTTTTACAAGGCTATCTTCTGCACAATGAAAATGTAGTTTCTTATCTTTTCTTTGATTTTACAGCTTTTTATTCCGCACAATAAAAAAACCATCGTTTCCTATCTTCCCCTGTCTTTATGACGCTCTATTCCGCACAATAAAAAAGAAAGTATCTCTTCCCGATACTTTCTTATCTTTTCTTTGATTCCCAAACGCCCGATTTACAATAAAAAAGGGTCTATACCGCGTCGTTTCTTATTTTACTATGTTTTCGCCGCTCTAAAACTTCAAAAGATTTAGTCCTATATCTCCGTCAAAAGCGCGTCCTACTTCCCCGTTGTATATATTGATAATCATCTCTGCCGTAAGACTCACGACAGCCGCGCTCAGATGACCGCCGACGGTTTTTCCCACCGAATCGGCGGCGGCGATATGGACATGAATATACGGTTTGCCGTTCATCGCCGTTATATTGCCTATAAAAGAAACTATCTCCATATCCTTCTCAAAAACATTGACTAAGTAATTCTTTTCTTTCGGCTCGAACAATCCGGCTTTGAGATAGTTTATCGCACCGACAGCCGATACGCTGCCGAGCTTTATGTTTTCTTTTTCAATTATCTTTGTTATGACGGACAAAATCTCTTCGCCCTTGTCTATTCTCGCGATAATCATATTGTCAAATCTTCTGTATTCCATATAATACTCCTTATTTATGATTTCAATGCTTCTATACCGCGTTTTCTTACTCAAAAACGCTCAGTGTGTCCATTCCATATTCTATATAATACCTTGCTTCTATTTTCGTATAGTTATTCTTTTTAATAAATTATATAGTTAGTACGGTTATTCTTTTAATCACTATATAATCAATATCGTTATCCTTTTACATCATTATATCATGTTGTCAAATCTTCCGTATTCCGTATAATACCGTTATTTATGATTTCAATGCTTCTATACCTCGTTTTTATTACTTAAAACGCTCCGTTTCTCTATTCCCTATTCTATATATAATACACCTTGCTTTTATTTCGTACAATTATCCTTTTCTATCCTTATATAGTCGACATAATTTTTCTTTAAAATCACCCTATACTTAAATAGGTAAATATTGGCAGGACGTCCCTTATAGTATACCACAAAAATCAGGCATTTTTCTTGACTTTTTCCCCGATAAAATATATACTATTTCCGAACAAGGATGTTGCCAAAATCACGCGGCGCATCCGTACAATCCGGCACTTCGGTTATTTGCCGGCAACAAACGCAGGACGGCATTAATGCCCTATCGCGGCAAAATCGGTCGGCAACCGCCCGGTTGTGCGAATGAGGAAATGTATGAAAAAATACTATTCTCCTACAAAACCCTATTCAAAGGTACGCAGACCCCACCTTATATTTAAGACGCTTTTCTTTTTGTCAAAGCCTTTTAAGCGTCCTAAGGTGATAAGGGAAGCTCCCATACCGTCAGAGCCGGTCATCTTTATCGCTAATCATGCCAACGATTACGGTCCTATGGCTATGCTTTTTTCGGCGGAAAGGAGTTTTAGAGCGTGGTCAAGCGCAAATATGCTTTCCCTAAAAACCGCGCCCGACCAGATAATGAAGACGATTTTTCCTAATGCCGAGAAGCTCTTTCCGCTCTGCCGCGTCCTTTCCTATCTCATGGCGCCCGTAATGTGCGGTATCTTTAAGGCTTCCGGAGTTATTCCCGTATACAGAGATATACGCGTCAAGACCACCTTTGCAAAGACCATTGAAACGCTCAAAGAAGGACTCGACGTCGTTATTTTTCCCGATTCGCTTATCCCCGACCCCGACAACGAATATATGGACACTATACAAAAGGGCGCGTTTAAGACCTTCGGAATTTGCCGTAAACACATCGGCAAAGCCCCTTACGCAGTGCCGGTGTATTGCTGCAAAGCCTTAGACATCGTGTGCGTAGGAACGCCTATCGCCTTCGATACCGACCTTGAAGATTCGGAAGCCGAAGAAAAGCTCATCAAGCAAGTCGGCAATGAGATAAAAAGATTGGCTCTCTCGCTCCCCACCCACAAGGTCACCCATTACGCGGTCATGCCGCGCAATATCGAAAAAATCAAAAAGTACCTTACATATAACGAAGAAAAAATATACAACGAGCTTCTAAAAAATCAAGAAACGGAAAACAACGACATTTTAAAGAACTAAGGATATAATATCACAGACCGCCGCAACCGGTTAATACAAGGATATTATACCGCACAAAAAATGGACTTTTTATTTGAAGGAATTAACGGACTGTCCTGGAAAGAGCCTGTTATGTGGCTCATCGGCTTCATTCTCATCTATCTCGCCATCAAGCGCGACATGGAGCCTATGCTCCTTCTCCCTATCGGGTTAGGCTGCATACTCGTCAATATGCCGCTTACAAACGTCCTAAACGAAGTCGCGGCGGACGGCACTATCATAACGCCCGGCATTTTGGATTGGCTCTTTGAAGTAGGAGTCAACACATCCGAAGCCATGCCTATCCTGCTCTTTATCGGCATAGGCGCAATGATAGATTTCGGACCGCTCATATCAAATCCAAAGCTTATGCTGCTCGGCGGCTTTGCCCAACTCGGTATCTTTATTACTATACTCTTCGCTTCCCTGACCGGCGTCTTTGAAATAGGCGACGCCGCGTCAATCGGCATAATCGGAGCAGCCGACGGACCGACGTCGATACTCGTAGCACGGGCTCTCGGCAGTAATTATCTCGGCGCTATCACAATCGTCGCCTATTCTTACATGGCTCTCGTGCCTATCATACAGCCGCCCGTCATCAAGCTCGTCACTACAAAAAAACAACGGCTGATAAGAATGGACGACCAGATAATCAAGCCCGTATCTAAGACCGTCAGGATATTATTCCCTATCGTCATCACGCTCATCTCCGGACTTATCGCGCCTAAGAGTCTTGCTCTTATCGGCTTTCTCATGTTCGGCAATCTATTGAGAGAATGCGGCGTTTTGAACCAGCTTTCCAAAACCGCTCAAAACGAACTTGTAAATCTCATCACCTTACTGCTCGGAATAACCATCGCGTCACAAATGCGTGCCGAAGCTTTTCTCTCTCTGGAAACGCTCATGATAGTCGGTCTCGGACTTTTCGCCTTTATCTTTGACACGATAGGCGGCGTACTCTTCGCCGACGTCATGAATCTCTTTTTAAAGAAAAAAATCAATCCGATGATAGGCGCGGCGGGTATTTCCGCCTTCCCTATGTCGGCGAGAGTCGTCCACAAGCTCGGCAGAAAGGAAGACCCGACAAATTATCTCCTTATGCACGCGGTCGGAGCAAACGTCTCCGGACAAGTCGCTTCGGCGATTGTCGGCGGTCTGATAATCGCCTTAGTTCTCGGCTAACCCGCAAGCTCGATAAAAGCGTTTCGCGCCCCACAACCCAATTTAAAGGGCAATACGGGCGTTTCGCTTCTTTAAAGCCTTTCAAAACACCTTAAAAAAGCAGTCTAAATCAAAATAAAAACCAAAACTCAAAACAAGGAGAAAAAATATGTTGTATCTGATAAACGGCTTGATGTCTATGACTTCCGTACTTTTCGCCGTCTCCGAAAACTATGTAGAAAATATAAAAAAATCTCTTGAAATATTTTGGAAAGGAATGCTCGCGATTTTTATCGTCATCGTGCTAATCGTCGCCGCGACATATCTGATAAACAGATTTATCGGTCAATACGAAGAAAAAAAAGCCGCCGCTCTGTCAAGCCCGTCCGACGATAACGAAAATAAATAATGTGTTTTTTTATATTGTAAATTAAATATTTTTTGCTTCAATCACAATTCTAACCGTCCTCAAATTATCGCAAGCCGCTAATCCGTTTTTACATTTAGCGGCTATTTAAAAGGATAAGAATTTTGGAAATTAGTTTTTTTCATGTCGGTCTTGCGACGTGCTTAATCCGTATAAATGAATCAATAAAAATCGCAATAGACCCGTCATTATGTCCGCAAGGTGAAGTCGTGTCATTTAAGTCGTTTGATTCAAAAAGAATGCGCAGTCCGACGTATGACGACGGCACATTCAAAGATATCAAGCTTTGGCTGATAACCCATATGCACGCCGACCATTGCGATAGCTTCGGCATTAAAAAAATTGATAAAGATATCCCTGTTGTTTTTCATCCAAACTATACCGATAGCTTTAAAGGATATAATCAAAATCCGCTTTCTTGGGGACAATCAAAAAAATTCCTTTTTGACGATTGTGCCGTGACTATTATAGCCGTTCCAGCTTATCACGGGAACAATTTGTTAATGCGAAAATTAGCCGGCGCAGTCAACGGCTATATAGTCGAAATCCAAAATCAAGAAAGTACGTTTACTATTTATTTTACGTCCGATACCGTTTACCACAAAGACGTCGTTGATTTTTTGACGGCTGCCTACCCCAAAATTGATTTGACCGTTGCTAACTTAGGTGAAGTAAGCAATAACAAGTTTGGCGGACCGCTAACTATGTCAGCCCCTATGTTGGACAAATACAGGCAAACGCTTAATCTTGGTTTGGTAATACCCGTTCACATCGACGATATGTCGCATTATCAAACAAACCCGTCAGATTTAAAAAAATTCGGTTTTGAAATATTGCCTGTCGGACAATGGCACACCGTTTACTCCGTTTAATAATGATTTAAAAAAGCAAAAAAACAACGATTTGCACGGTATAGTACCGTCAAAAAACAAATTTTTGCGCCGCCGCTCATGTTATTTCTTGCCGATTCAAAAACAAATATCACATTGCGGCACATAAAAAAACCCGACGTCTATCATAATAACGTCGGGTTATTTGGTGTACCCGAAAGGATTTGAACCTTCGGCCTTCAGAGTCGGAGTCTGACACTCTAATCCGCTGAGCTACGGGTACATACGGTTTTGTGCGGTTCTATACCGGCAAATTCGGCTTTTAACAAAAGCCGAATGCCGTCTTTGTATGAGTTATCTATTTTGTTTCTTCCGCTTGGTAAAAGATATATTCTATATTGTTTTGTTTGATATACACGGGAATATAGGTTTCTTTTTTGTCAAAAAGCAAGTCGTTAGTCTTTGCATAAAACATTTCCGTCATGCCATTATAATCAAGGTCTTGCGCAGGAACGTATTTGAAATGCAAAGCGTCATCGACGCCGATTACAAAATCCGCGTCCGTATAGCCGTCTTTTTCGGTTCTGTCTTCTCTCTTATACTTCACGCTGCTTCCTTCGGCGTTGACGATTTTCATATCGACAAAGCCCGAAGTGTCGTCCAAAACACTCGGAACGCTGAAAGCAAAATCAAAGCTGCTTCCCCTATCTTCGAGCGGACAAGTCCGCAAGAGCGCAAAAATCATCTCGTTGTCAAAATATGTTCCTTTGAGTTTGATTTTACCGCTTTTGGGCGTTTCACCGTTTTGTGTAAGGGAATACTCATAATTTTTGGCGGTATAAGCCGCCGTTATCTCATACAACAGCGTACCGTCTACCGTGACGCTCTTATACGAATACTGCGGCTTCATTTTTGTCCCGGCAAAGATTGCTTGCGAGTCTATCTCGACAGCTTTACCGCCGTCCGACATAGTTATAAAGTACGACGTTTTGTAGCCGCTAAAACCTTTCAATTCCTTGTCGTTTATTTTGACGTCGGTTTTGTCAAAGCGTTGCATAGTGACTGACATTTCGCCGATGAGCCGTTTGATATCCGCACCGTTCTCTTGCTCGGTTTCAAAAATGTCATATTTGAGCGTTTGGAGATTTACATCCCAACCACGTTTGAGCGAATCGGATATCGCCTTTTGCTGCGTACACGCCGCCAATACAAAGACGGACAGTATAAGCAGTGCGACCGTAAGTATAATCTTTTTCATAAGCTTTTTCCTTTTTGAATTTATCACTGCGGAATACCGGCTTATCGGAGAGCTTTCCCCTGAGCGGCGTTTCTTGACCGAAGCGACACAAACATTATACCATAATGCCGCCGCGATATGCAAAGATATTTTGAGATATTTTGAGAAAGGTAAAAATTTCGGTTAAAAAACTGTCTTTTCGGCGTTTTAATCAACAATTTGAGAACTTTTTACAATTTTTTTTTGAGCAAAAAAACTCTGTTTTTTGGCTTTTCCGTGCTTTACCAAGAAGATAATCGTCAATGCCGTAAAGACCGAGCTAAAAAGACTAATGACAGGATAAGCATAATCGACGATATTTTTAAATCCGGCAAGACTGACAAAAAAAGCCGATGCGACGAGCGATAGTGCCGCCAAAAACTTCCCCTGCTTTTTGAGCAGTCGGTTAAACAAGGTTTTAGCCGTCGATATCATTGTCGAGAATATCGATAACAAAACTATGCCTGCTGCAATCCTTTCTCTGCCTGCCGCCGCAGCCGCTTCTATCACGGGCATTTCGTGAGTGCTTCCCCCGTTTATACCGTATATCATCACGAGCAAAGCGGTCAGTATCAATGCGGAAAAAACCGCCGTAAGGATTATTTCTTTTTTATCCGATTTTTCCTTTTTGACTATCAGGTAGCCGCCCAAAAAGACGTTCATAGACACATAAGCCACCGCTTTGAGAATATTGTGTCCGCCGCCGTCAAAAGCCGCCGCTCCTACGCTGTTGACATACAAATAAAATATCAGCGCGACCGTCACCGCCACCAATGCCGAAAACAGCGACTTGATTTTGTCTATATTGAGCAGTCCGCAAAGGACGGCGGGAATAAGGCTTATTACTCCGGCATATTTGATTTTAAAGACCGTTTCAAAGATTCTCTCCGCCCCTGCCGTCATAGCCGCCAGCGTCACAAACGAAGCAATCAAAAAAACCGCTCTCAAAAAAGCGGCGCTCTTACCCGGAAATATATCAAAAAAATCAAAAGCTTCCCCTTGCGGCTTCTCGGCGTATATGATATTGCCGATGCGTAGGAAAGCTCCGGCAAAGCTTCCGAGCATGATTCCGGCAAGCAAAATTATCACGATACTCTGCTCCCCAAAAAACAGCGCTATCTCGCTGCCCGTCGCAAATCCCGCGCCTATTATCGCGCTTATATACAATGCGGCATTTTTAAATGATTTTAGCATGGTATATTATACGCCGCTTACCGTCAATTATGCGAGATAAGGACATACACATCAAAATGCGTATGCCCTTATCTACCGCGTTGCTTATTGTTGCTGCGTATTGCACCCTTGCAGATACCACGCGTCCTGCGCGTCTCTGTCATTCAAAAAAATCTTATTTACGGACACTTCATAAGCCGTTTTTGCAACGATTACGCCGTCCATGTTCTTTTGATATTCGCGGCTCTGTATTCTGCCGCTTACCGTCAATTTTTCGCCGACGGAAAGATTTTTTACAAAGCGCGCATTTCTGCCCCACGCTATGCAAGGTATATAATCGGATTTGTTGTAAGCGCGGTTGACGGCTACGAGCATATCGGCTATCTCGCGGTTAAAGGGGGTAGTGCGGTAAACGGGCGGCTTGCATAGATAGCCCGTGAGCGTTATGACGTTCGGGTTCTGCTTCTCGTCGGCTTCGGCTATCTCTCTTACAAACACGGTGAGCATAAGACGGCTCTTTTCGTCCTCAGTCTTGTTGTAGCTGCGGAATTGCCCGAAGACGCTTATCTCCCTGCCGAGTCCGGCATCGTTGTCGTCGAGAAGCCGTTCCGAAACGGTAACGGGCAAAATATCGTACTGCTCCGACAATCTTTTTACTTTGAGATTGATTTCAT
Organism: Clostridiales bacterium; assembly: GCA_031289755.1. GTDB lineage: Bacteria > Bacillota > Clostridia > Christensenellales > JAISNN01 > JAISNN01. The sequence goes on along the minus strand of JAITOU010000026.1, from coordinate 11,677 downwards.
AAAAGCCTTCGCCCATAACTTCATGACTGAATTTCGGTTCCGAATCGACAACTCCGCGCAAATGAAGCGCATTGTTACTCATCTGTTCATAATTCATAGTGTCCTCCATACGTTCTTATATGTTTTTATCGGATTAAAAAATCCGCTCCGGTTTTTTGGACCGGCTTGTTTGCGATTAATATCTGTATACGGTTATTCGGTAGCTTTTATCATTAGGTTGCTTTATCTCTCTTCCCCGCGCCGCCATAACGGCGTCGTTTTGGGCTTGACCTATATATTAGGGCGTTGCCGCCCGGTATGGTCTATGTAATAATTTTCCCCGTACACCGTTTCGCCTACCGTCGCAAAGGTATACCCCTTATTTTTTAAAAGCGGAATTATTATGCCTACGGCGTCCAAGACGCACTCGCTGTTGTTGTGAAAAAGCAGTATAGAACCGTTCTTGACCTTTGATATCACTCTGTTGACAATCGTGGACGACTTTGTGTCCTTCCAATCTAAACTGTCCACGTCCCACTGAACGACCGTCAGCCCCATACTCTCCGCCGTCGATATCAGCCTGTCGTTGTAGCTCCCGAAAGGCGGTCTGAAATACTTTACGTCCTTTCCCGTTAAGGCTTTTAGCTTTCGGTTGACCGATTCCAATTCTTCCTTTATCTGCCCTGCGGAAAGCTTTGCCATGTCGGGGTGGTTCTCGCTGTGGTTGCCTATCTCGATACCGGCTTCGTCCAACAGCTTTACCTCTTCGGGAAATTTGTCTATCCAGAAGCCGGTCAAAAAGAATGTCGCGCTTATTCCGTTCTTTTTTAATATCTCGACGATTCCCGCAGTCTTGTCCGCTCCCCATGCCGCGTCAAAGGTAAGACATATTTGCCGCTTTTCGGTCTCCACACTGTACACCGGCACTCTGCGCATCGAGTATCCGGCATACGCCGCCATTATCGCCGGATGTCCGAGCATTATGACGCTCACAGCGAGAGCCGCCGCAAACGCCGACGTTTTTAAGATTTTTTTTAAATTGACGGTGACAAACATTTTTTCCCTCATTTTAACTTATGAGAGTCACCGACCGATTTAGTACGGCAAAAATTTTTTTGCTCCCCTAAACCATTCTAAAACACAAAACCCGTAATTTTGATAACATAATTTATCAAAGCAGATAAGATTTTGTCGAAATATTTTGTTTTGTACAAAAATACGATGTATTTCTCCCTATCCGCCGCAATTCCGCGCTGCAAAGCTTCTCCGCAAAACAACCCTACGGAAAACACAGACGGCATAAACGCCGATGTACAAAGCTGCAAAAAGAATGAAAATAAAGAATGAGAAAAACCCGCATCAAGGATTCCGTGCAAATTTTCGGTTGATATGTGCGCCGCAAATTTTAGACACTTAATCTATTTTGTCTAATTGTACTACCGGTATAAAAAAATGTCAAGTACCAAACGCAAATTTTGTTAAATGTCCCAACCGTTACATACGCTATAACGCCCTTGCCCGTCACATCGTCCGACGGTCGGACAAGGCTCTCGACAAGGTCATTTCATCGGCATACTCTATCTCCGAGCCGACGGGCAAGCCGTGAGCGATACGCGTCACCTTGACCCCGAAAGGCTTTAAGAGCTTGGCTATATACATGGCGGTAGCTTCGCCGAGCAGGTCGGGATTTGTCGCGACAATCACTTCGCTTACACCGTCTAAGCGCACGAGTAATTCCTTTATCTTTATATCGTCAGGGCCGATATTGTTGTTCGGGTCTATCACGCCGTGAAGGATATGATACACGCCGCTATATTCCCGAACCTTTTCTATCGCCGTTACGTCCTTAGGTTCTTTGACCACGAGAATGACCGAGCCGTCGCGCCTGCGGCAGATTTCGCATTCGTCTTCGTCGGTAAAATTGCCGCACGTTTTGCAGAACCGCACCTTATCCTTGACGTCCAAAATTGCCGAAGAAAATTCTTCGGCTTCGTCACGGGGCATATTGATGACCGCGTAAGCATAGCGTCCGGCAGTTTTTTTGCCGACGCCGGGCATTTTGGCAAAGCACCCCGCAAGCTTGGCTATACTGTCTATATCTCTCAAAATAAACCACCCAAGCCGCCTGCGAGCGGACCCATAACTCTTTCCGCTTCTTCGTCTGCGGTTTTGTACGCGTCGTTGATAGCGGCGATAATCAAGTCTTCGAGCATTTCCACATCGTCCTTATCGACGACCTCCGGCTTGATTTTGATACTGACAAGCTTCTTTTTGCCGGTAATAACTACTTCCACAAGACCGCCGCCGGCTTCTGCGGTTATCTCCGTTTCTTCAAGCTCCTCCTGAGCCTTTTGCATATCTTCCTGCATTTTTTGAGCCTGCTTCATGAGCTGCTGCTGCATATTGCCGCCGCCGAAGCCTCCGAATTTTGCCATACCCCGTGCCTCCTATGATTTTGTTTTAAAATTTCCGTCAAATAATTCTTTAAGTCTTTCCGTCTCTTCCTGTACGTTTTGTCCGTTTGTCTTTTTTAATACCGCTTTTATTTTGAGCGAAGCTTCCGATTCGTTCAATATCTCCTGTGCGGCGGTCTTGTTGCTCACTATCGAAAAGGAATTATAATCCGCATCGTCGGTAAAAAATACCAGAAGCTCATTTCCGTTTATTTCCGCGTCATATACGTTCAAAAACGAGGTATAGAGCTGAAAAAGTCCGCGCTTTCTAAAAGTATTTATCACCTTTCCGAGCAAAACGCGCGCTTCGGGATAAGCGTGCGGTTTATTCTCATGACTTGCCGCTTCTATTCCGCTTGCTGCGTTTGCGGCGGCGTCCGCTTGTATACCGCTTGCCGCGTTTGCGGCGGCATCCGCTTGTATACCGCTTTCCGCGATGTTTTGTGTTCGGGTTTTTGAAAGGTCTTTTTTGTCCGCCGCATCATTAGTAGCGTTCTTTTCTTGCGTTGCGGCGTTAATCACGTTTTTTTTTAAGCCTTCGCCTGCGTCGGATAAGCCCGCAAGACGGTTTTCGAGATTTTTGATTCTGATGACAAGTCCCGATTCGTCGGTCTCCGTCAGACTGTCCGCCGCCTTTATCACCGCCGATTCGAGAAGAATTCTCGGATTAGACGAGTATCTCATATCCGATTCGAGCTTGGCAAAGATGTCGAGCGCACGGTATAGAAGCTTGGGGTCGTATCTTTCGGCGAGCGGCTTCATGGCGTCAAAAAGGTCCTTTGTCACATTGACCGACGCGCCGTCCGACGCCCTTATAAATATGAGATTTCTAAAAAAATCGCAAAGCTCACGCCTTATGATATTGACATTAGAATTTGTCCCGAGCATTCTGTCCGTTTCGGACAACGCGCCCCTTATATTCCCCGACAATATATCGTCCGCAAGCGGAATATATGCGTCGGGCGGACTGACCATGAGCGCGTCAAGGACGTTTCTGTACGTCACGTCGCCGCCCGAATATGCAAGAGCGATATCCGCATACGACAGCGCGTCTCTCACGCTCCCTTCTCCGAGCTTGGCAAGAGCATAAGCGGCTTCCTTTTCGCATTTGACTTTAAGCTCACCGAATATCTTGCTTATTCTGTCGGCTATGATGTCGGTCGGCACTAATCGAAAATCAAATCTCATGCAGCGCGACAAAACCGTCTGCGGTACTTTATGAATTTCCGTCGTCGCAAGTATAAATATCATATGCGCCGGCGGTTCTTCGAGCGTCTTTAAAAGCGCGTTAAAAGCGTTTATGGACAGCATATGCACTTCGTCTATGATGTAAACCTTGTATTTGGAATTGACCGGCGGAAAATTGCTGTTGTCGCGCAACGCTCTTATCTCGTCCACACCGTTGTTGCTTGCGCCGTCAAGCTCGATTATATCTATGCCGTCCGCGCCGCTCAGACACACGGCGCATTTGCCGCAAGGCGACCCGTCTATCGGCTTCAAACAATTTACGGCTCGTGCAAATATTTTTGCCGTCGTAGTCTTGCCCGTTCCCCTTGTTCCCGTGAATATATAAGCATGACTGATATTGCCCGTCTTTATCTGATTGACGAGCGTTCTCACGATATGCTCCTGCCCCACAACGTCTTTAAAAGCCGACGGACGGAAATTTCTGTAAAGAGAAACCGACATAATGCTCCTTTGTTTTAGGGAATAATTCAATGTACTATATTAGGAAAAAGCAACGCAGTCAGGCGCGAAAAGAGTCAAAGGATTTTAGGCTGTTTTTGTGACTGACAAGGCGATTTTGACGACGCGTAGCCTACGCTACGTTAGGAAAAAGCAACGCAGTCAGGCGCGAAAAGAGTCAAAATCCGTCTAATATATTTTTAAGGTTTGTCCGCTGCGATCTATCTCCAACCATTTGCCGCTCTCCTTGACTCTTGCAGTGCCGTCCTCGAAGGGCATTGCGGCGTCAAAGCGGAAATCTATCACGATACCGCCTTCTTTGTCGATAAAGCCCGTCTTGTTGTTTTTTGTCACGCAGGCAAGCCCGTCCTTAAAGCTCATAGCAAGCTCAAATTCAAACGGTATGACGACGTTATTCGAGATGTCAATATATCCGAAAAGCTCGTTTTTTTCAACGCACGCCAAGCCTTCCTTAAAGGCAAAAACCTCGTCGTACACCGGCTGTATCTTTATCTGATTTGTCGACGGGTCTATGTAGCCCCATCTGCCGTTGCGCGTATATTTTTTCCAATCGGCTTCGGTAAGCGGTCCGGTCTTTTTTGGCGGCTCAGGCTCTTGCTGACGCACGGGACGTCCGCGCAAATTGTCGCGGTCGGTTACCCTTCCGCCGTCTTGCCGCCTGTCGTCCTGCCGCCTGTCGTCCTGTCGCCTGTCGTCTTGTCCGCGTCTGTCGTTAGGCACGCGCTCACGTCCGCCGTTCACCGCATTGCCCCTGTCGTTTTTAAAGGCGTTCGTTCTGTTATTTGTTTCATTCTTTGGTCTGTCTGCGTTTACCGCGCCGTTGCGCTCCGTACCGTTTCGCTCCGCGTTGATTTCGGACGGCGCGCCGTCCGGCTTGACTTCGGCAGGTTCTTCCTTTCTAAATTCTACGTTTAAGAGAGCCAAAGCCTTTTTTAATTCGATAAGATGCTTTTTGTTAAAAAACTTTATGCCGAAAATTTCACGTTCACTGCGCTTGACAACGGCGTAAATGTCCTTGACAAATCCGTTGACAAGAATTTCCTTCAACGGTTCGCTTATTTGCAGCTCCGTCACCGGCGTATTCAAAAGCTCCTTATCATAAGGCGGATTATAATTTACTCTGGTTTTTTTAAACGGTTTTTTGTAAGCCATAAAAAACACTCCATTTAAAGCCCGATTATTTAAATTCCCGACGTCTTTGTATTTACACTGTAATTCTCAAAAACGGACGAAAAAAGACCGCGCTAAGCTGACGACATTATTCAAAGCATCGACTCTATTCGTCGTATATTCTATCATAAATACGATATATTTTCAAGCGATATAAGTTTATTGTTGATTTTATTTGTCATAATTGCGTGTAATATCTCATAATTTAAAATAGAGTTTATTCGTGCGACCTGCAAAAGGCGAATTTTTAACCGCCCCGCATTAAACGCGGATTGACTCCGCATAAAAATCGGAGGCGATATAATGTTTAACAATAATTCAAATTATTTCATCCTGATACTTATAATGCTCATATTGTTTTCGCGTGACGGAGAAATAAAAGGCAGCGAAAGCATAATATTAATAACGACGGTCATCGCCATGCTCCTAACCGACCAACAAAGATGCCTTGTCAGATAGGCTACCGGAAACACCGCGCTAAGACGCTCTTTTTGCTTTTCGGACTTAATACGGTAGACGGCGCGCACGGATAAGTTCAAGATTTTTGTGTATGCGGTTCGGGCGTAGCATAGCAGAGCTATGTAAGCGGTTTATAACGAGCCGCATACGCATAAAAGATTGGGCTTAGATGTGTGCGCCGTCTACCGTATTAAGTCCTTTTGCTAAACCGACACTCGTTGATGTCACTCTAACTTCGGTCGGCTTCGCGAAAAATCTCTAAAAAATAGCCGCCTTACCGCCGTCAACATACTCACACATATTTGAATATGCCTTCTTTCACCGCTTGACGGATACGAAAATGAATAATGGAAACAAAGGCGTTTATAATGTGATACGCAAACAAAGACCTTAATAAAATTAAAGGACACCGTTCGGTGTCCTTATCATATTTTGCTAAAATTTATCTTTTATTACGAACGAGCCGCAAGCTCACTTCACTTCAAACACGGTGCTTCTCGCGACGCCGGACAAGATATCTTCTATTTTAAACGCGCTGTTGGATATAATGACCTTTATTCCCTGTCTGAGCGGCTCTTTGATATATTCCAGCTTAGCCAAAGCTCCGAACGCGCCGCGCCTGTTTGCCCCGACGCAGCTTTTTTGCAATTCGCAAACCTTGACGAGAAGCTCGTTCGGGTCGCTTGACTTCACTTCTTTGACTATCGTAGAAGAATCTGCGGCATTCTTGTATATGCCGTCGGTGCTTGTCAGTATGAGCAAGGTCTTGCAATTTAAAAGGCAGGCTACCTGCGCCGCCGTTTCGTCGTTATCGACGCATTCCACTACTTTTTGTCCGATGCTTCTCCGCGCCTGTATTTCCATTTTGCGGTTTTCCTCTTCGGAAACGGCGTCGTTATAGTTGATGATAGGTATTGCGTTTTGAACGGAGCATCTCAACAGCATTTCTTTCAAATGCTCTCTCTTGTCCGCGTCGTTAAAATGCTGATGCTCTACGAGAATTTGCCGCAAGCTGTATTTGCTGTCTACAAACTGCCGATAATTTTGCATTAATACCGACTGCCCCTGTGCCGCATAGTCGGTTTTTGCCTTTTCGTAATCGCCGTTTTCGGCAAGCTCCGTTCCGTTCCGTTTGATAAAATCGAGCCTTCCTATCTCCGTCGCTCCGCTCGAAACCAAAGCATAGCCCGGTCTAAGCTCCCTTGACAGTCTTGCAAAAATATTGTAGTTTATATCGTTATAATCCTTGTTAATAAGCGCCATAGAGCCTATTTTGATTACAAGGTCAATCATAATAATCCTCTTTTAAAAAATCAATATTTTGATATCGTCAAATAAAAAATATGTTTTTTTGCTCAAAAATCTTTCTCCGCTCAAACGAGCGGCGTACCCAACTTCGTAGCCGTCGTCGGCTGTTTTTATGCCGTCAAGGTAAAGCTTTACTATAATATAATACTATCAAATTGTTCGTTTTGTCAACAATTTTATACTGTTTCGCGTTTAAAATCACACTAAAACCGAATGGATTTTTGAGATAAAAGACGGCGTTTTTAACCGTGCTAAATCCGTCAAACAAATATAATCCTTTTCATCTATGGTTTGATAGTGAATCCCCCCCCCTTATGGGGTATAACTATTAAGAGTTTAACATACAAAAAAGAATAACAAATAAAAAACAAGTATTATGTATTTTTCTTATGCTTTCGTGTCAAAATCAAAAATACGGCAACACTAATAAAAGCAGATAATATGAGTATATCCAATATTAAATGGTAGGTATCTTTTATAAGAAAATATGCGTTTTCGGTAAAAATTCTATGCGTATTTGCTTCCGCAAAATATAAATAATACCCACTATAATCATTACGGAAATATATAGCACCCTGTATACACAGCCAACACAACAAAAATGCAAAAATAACCCACTTGCCGATTTTTTCACGCCAAATAAATAAGAATATCGCCACAGCAAAAATTAAAAAGAAAATAAAATCAATCGGTTCATCTATAAAACACGAAGCTACCAATGAAACGTTTCCAAATGATAAACCCGTCATATCAAACAAAAACCATATAAACAGCAACCCAATAAATATAAGTGATGTCATTTTGCTTTTTGTCATTGTCTTACCTCCAACTTTAATTTTTTCATCGCCCAAGGTCATTTAAAAGCGGTATTATTTATACTACTTTGACACCTTGTCGGGTGGTGGTGGAGCTATCGGTCGGTCGCCAAGCTTGTGACGGTAGTTCCTTTTTTTGTTCTACTTTATTCTGTTTTTGTCGTGATTGATATTTTATCTTCTAACGCTTGCGCTATATTTTCTAAAGTATTTTAAAAATTTCAAAGTTTTTCTTTGAATATAATCTCATACGCTTTTCTTATAAATTCCGGCTGCGTCATGCCGGCTTCTTTTATCGCTTCGCTTATCTCTTTTGCTTCTGCCGCCGGTAACGTAACATTAAATTGCGCAACGCTCCCGGACGCTCTTTTTTTCTTTTGATATCGCTTGTCGGCTTCCCTTTGCGCTTCTGTTCTCATTAGAAAATATCCTCGCTCAAAATGTATTCTTTTAACGCTTCAAACGTTGGTATATCTTTTTTGCTTATATTGTAATCAATAGACAATTCGGTTTTTACAATACTGATTTTCCATTTTGTTTTCGTTTCAAAAACGGAATAGTTTTTCTCGTTCTTAATAATAATCATAATAACCTCTTACTTATTTAAATTTATTGTTATTTCATGCTCAAGATATTTCTCCAATTTGACGGAAAACCGGCTTTTTTATAAATTGTCAAAATATTATTATCAGGAAGACCCGATTCTAATTCATTCCATAAATCATTTAACATCGTTGCAAATTCATTAAAAGCCTTTTTATCAAGAACATTATAAAAACTACAAACTAAAGCGAAAAGCTTATCGGCAATATCTGTTTTATTACAATGAATATTTATCGGGTGTGCCGGAGAGATTCCAGCAAAAGCATTAAAATCAAAGGTTCGTTGGTCATGAGCGCATAAATTTCTAAACAAATTTATAATCTTTACATTATCTATTATGTTTTTAGGGAAAAGCTTTTTATCTAAAAGAGCAGATAATTCTTGGGCAATATTTATCTGTATATCGTCACGCAAATATCGATAAAATTTACTGATTTCGTTAAAAGATAAAACATTGACAAGAACCCAAAAAGGTATAAAGCTATGTTGTTTGCGATAATGGCAAATCATTTCATTTTTTTGTTTAAGGCTTTTGTCTATTGCAATATAAATATTTTTAATAAGCTCTTCTGCGCCGTGTTTGTGTTTTTCGTTAAAATTATGTATATTAAGATAATCATCTTCCTTTGTACCGAATTTTCGTGATATCACATAGGCAATTTTGGATTTCAGCGTCCTTTCGACAATCGTAGTATATCTAAAAATTTCATGACTTAATTGCTTATCAAAAAACCATAATATTTTTATATGCTCAAAGGAAGTTTCGGGAAGATATTTATCGGGATAATAAGCTTTATCTAAAAAAATATCTTTATAAGCATTTATGACATTATAATAATTATTTTTTTCCAAAAATAATTTGGTAATTTCTCTGTCGTCAATAATCATGCCGCGCCCAATAAGAATATCAATTTGCTCATCATATGTTTTAAATTCAATCATACGTTCCTTATAAAAAAAACATGTCCGGGATTTCTCCCGAACATGTTTCGCCAAAGCGCCCCGCAAGCATGCCTTGGTCGGCCACTAATAGTATAATACACCGTATTTAAAAAAATGTCAAGATTTTATGAAAATTTTTCAATCTTTTTATACGTTTTTTGAACAACTTTTTGAATTTATGTATATTTTGTATTTTAACTCAGGCAGAATCACAAGCAACTAAAACGCAATGCAAAAACTATGTATTTGCATTGCCCCACAAAACGCCCTTTAAAGCCCTTTACACCCTGCTCATATACTCGCCGCCGTCTCTCGTATCGATTTTGATGACGTCGCCTTGATTGACAAACATCGGCACGTTGATGACAAGACCGGTTTCGAGAGTGGCGGGTTTGGTGGAATTTGTCACGGTGTCGCCTTTTGCGCCCGGTTCGCAGGAGATTATTTCCAATTCGACAAAATTCGGCGGTTCGACCAAAAACGCCGCACCCTTAAAAAACGAAATTGTCGCGTTTGTGTTTTCTTTGATAAAATAAAGTGCGTTCTCGACTTGCGCCTGATTTAAAGGCGTCTGTTCGTAGTTTTCGGGGTCCATAAAATAATAAAGGTCGCCGTCAGAATACAAATACTGCATTTCCTTTCTCTCGATGACAGCCAGCTCAAATTTATCCGCCGTATTAAAGGTGCGCTCGATAATGCTTCCGGTTATGACGTTTTTGATTTTTGCTCTGACAAAAGCCGCTCCCTTACCCGGTTTGACGTGTTGAAAATCGACGATAACCATGACGTTACCGTCCATTTCAAAGGTATTTCCCTTTCTAAAATCACTTGCCGTTAAAAATCCCATTTTTTGTTCCTCCGTGTGGTATGTCCGTTATTCGGATATATAAAAATACTTATCAGATTTGATTGTTGTTTTTCTTGCATAATATAACGTGCGCATGACGTCTATATGTAAAGCAATTCCTTAGGCGTATCGCAAAAATTTACTATACCGCCGTCCGTCACCGCGACCATATCCTCTATCCTTACGCCGAATAGCCCTTCGATATATATTCCCGGCTCGACGGTCACGACGTTGCCATGATTTAGCGCGACGCCGCCTTTTGCGGACAATCTCGGCTCTTCGTGTATTTCAAGCCCTACCGAATGCCCCAGCGAATGGGTAAAAAACCGTCCGTACCCGCTCTTTTCTATGACCGCTCTCGCCACGCCGTCGGCGTCCCTTGTGTCCGCTCCGACTTTCAAAAAACTCAAAGCTTCCGTTTGCGCCTTTAAGACGGCAGCGTATATTTCGGAATACTTTTGGGGCGCGCGCCGTCCGAAGACAAACGAACGTGTCATATCGGAACAATATCCTTTGTAAACCGCGCCCAAGTCTACCGTGACTACGGAATTGTTTTTGAGCTTTTGCGCGCCGTACAAGTGGTGCGGTCGGCTCGTGTTCGCATCGAACGCCACTATCGGGTCGAACGAAACTCCCGAAGCCCCCGCCCTTCTCATAAAATATATCAGCTCGTCGGCTACGTCCTTTTCCGTTATTCCCTCTTTTAACAATTTTAAGACGGACGTATAGGCATCTCCGGCTATTTTGGCGGCATATGCCATACGCGACAATTCTTCGCCGTCCTTGACGCACCTTGAAGCTTCTATCCTTGCGCTTATCGGAATAAGCGCGCCGCAGAGAGTTTCCAAGCTTTCATAATTCTCATACGAAACGGTACGGTTTTCAAATCCGACCTTTTCGGCGCGGCGTTCATTCAAAAGCTCTCCGGCTACGGCAAAAAAATTTCCGCTCGTGATATCGATTATCCCGATATTCTTACAAGCCCCGAATTGCTCCGCCGCCGCTTCGGTATACCTTTTATCGAGCAAAAAAAAGCTCTTGTCCTTAAAAATCAAAAGGCATGAATTTTCGCTGACAAAATCCGTGAAATAAAGCTTATTGACTCCGCCCAAAATCACTGCGGCGTCCAAATCTCCCCCGTTAAACAAAAATTCCGCGTTTCTCATTATTTCATTATATCATATAAGCCCACAAAGTGACAAGCGGTTTGACAAAAAAATACCGTACGGTTTTTGGGAAAAGTCAACCCCGTCCAATAATGAACGGCGGACGATTGTCCGCCGTTCCGATTTACAATTGCAAAATCCGACAATGGAAACAATATGAATATTGAATTGACCACGCGTAAAGTATCAGAATAGAAAAACTCAAAAAATCACTTATCTTTTTCGTTG
>JAITOU010000010.1 GCA_031289755.1 Clostridiales bacterium | reverse complement strand
GCTATCAGACGGAGCAAAAGACTTTGAACGAGCGGTTGGCAATAGTGAACGCCGAACTCGAAAAGACGGACGATTACGAAACGCGGTTGAAAAAATTAAAAACTCTTGCAATCGCTTATGCCGAAAGCCCTATCTTAACGGCGGAAATGCTTACCGGACTGATAGAGCGGATAGAAATCGGCACCGAGCGGATTGACGACGTGATAGAGCACAAAATCAACATTATTTATAGGTTTATTAACTCAAATATATAATAGGTTTACCCCTATGTACTCATGACGAGTATCGCGAGTTTTGCTTTCTACGGTTGGACGGCAAGTCAGACTATCAATATAAAAGGACGCACTTCCGCGCCTGCTGGGTGGAGCAGTTCTTGGAATGAACATAGCTCCGCTATTATAGTCTGGAACGCATAGCGTCAGGCAAAAGTAAATAAATAATCAACAACAAAAACAACGGATATCCGACCATCGGGCATTCGTTGTTTTTTGTTTTAGCGGTTTTTAATTTTTTTTTATAAAAATGAGACGTTTTGAGCTGCGTTTTAGTATTGACATAATGAAATATTTTGTGATATTATATTAACGGTATAATTTATAATAACATTCGGAGTGATACTAATAAAATGAAAATTATATTATCTTTAAAACGCACTTTTGTACTGCTAATGACCGCAATAATGATGATATGTTTCTTCGGTCTATCCGTATTTTCGGTTGAGAGCTTCGGTAAAGCATATACGGGAACGGAGACGTTTGACGCTTTTTCAAATGAAGCAACCCGGATTATCCGCGAGTACGATGCGGGCGCACCGGAACGCTATCAATTCGATATAAAAAGCGACCTTTACATACAAAACGATACCTATATGATTCCGACCGACATTTTTACTCGAAGGACCGGTTCGGGTGTTTCGTTCGACGCCGACGAGATGACGATTATAGGTAATATTTACACAATTGAAATGAGCGTCAACGACAATATGATATTTGCGGATAACGGTGACATTGTCGTTTTGCCGCAGCATATATCCAAAATAAACGGTGTTGTGTATCTTCCGCTTGTCGACATATCCAAAACGCTGGGTTATTCGGTGACAAGCAGCGATACTTCCGTTACGCTCTCTAATCCGTTCCAAACAAAAAGACTGATTGTAAAATCAGCCGAAGAAAACATCGATACACAAGGTGCGATAGCCGTTGCAGACGGTTATGACGACCTTCATATCTTTCAATACGAGACCGAAAAGCAAGCGGCGGAAGCCTGCGAGTATTATGAAGCATTGTCATACGTCGTATGGGCGGAGCCTGACCTGATATATACCACGCAGGATTTGGAAGAAGCTCCGGCGGCAACGAATGCCGTTCCGTCGGGATATTTGTCTTGGGGTGCGGCTAATATGGACGTTCCGGATTATGCCGATTATTTATCGAGAGTTATCGGGCAGTCAAATCTGCGCGACGTCGTGATAGCCGTACTCGATACCGGCATTGACAGCAATCACGAATTATTTACCGGACGCATTGCGGACGGCGGTAAAAACTTTTCGAGTCAAACGGGAACAAGCTTCCAAGACGGCGGCGGACACGGTACTCACGTTTCGGGTATTATAATAAATCTAAATTTTGCCAATGTCAAGGTTTTGCCGATAAAGGTCATGAATGACAAAGGCGAAGGAACGTCGACGTCAATTATTCAAGGCGTAAACTATGTAATGAATCTGAAAGACCAGGGCGTAAATATTTATGCTATGAATATGAGCTTTGGCGGCGAAGGGCCTTCGTCCGTGTATTCAAGCACGGTGAACAATGCGGTTGCAAAGGGTATCTCTTCCGTTGTCGCCGCAGGTAACAGCGATGCGGACGCCGCAGGCTTCACCCCTGCAAATGTCCCTGCGGTCATAACGGTGGCGGCGAGCGATTCAAGTAACGACCGCGCCGACTTTTCAAATTGGGGGACGGTTGTCGACATAGCCGCACCAGGAGTAAATATAAAAAGCGCGCAAGCAGGCGGCGGATATATAATGTATAGCGGAACGTCTATGGCGACTCCGCACGTCGCCGCCGCAATAGCGTTGATATATTCAAATCCGAACAGAAATTTGACGCCGAGCCGGCTCGAAACTCTGCTTTACGATTCGGTTGCACCGCTTGGTTCATCTCCGTATAATCGACCTTTCGGGTGCGGCATTGTCAATTTATCAAAAATTATAGATGAAACCTTGCCCGACGTGGTGTTTAGCGAAACGACCGCCGAATTTTCTTCACCTTTTAATTTGACTTTAAGCTGTGCGGGGGCGACCGAAATTCACTATACGCTTGACGGAACGGAGCCGAATATAAACAGCACGAAGTATACGGCGCAAATTCCGATTTCTGCAAAAACTACGGTAAAAGCCATTGCCTATCTTATTGTTAGCGGAAGCGTCACAAAAGCAAGCAAGGTCGGAACAATGGCATATTATCCTACCGGTACGGTCGTAGTCGTTACCTTTAATTATAACGGCGGCTCGGGAAACGAAGCAAATCGGTCTGTGGATAAAAACACTGCCATCGGCACACTGCCGACGCCTAACGTTCGGTCGGGGTATACCTTTAACGGCTGGTTCGATGCGCAATCGGGCGGCACACCGATGACAGAAAGCACGATAATTACAGCCAACATAACTATTTATGCTCAATATACTTCATCGATAATATGCAACGTTTTTATTCATGTTGATAACGGCTCGATGACATGGGTGAGATTGCAGTCCGGCTCGGCACTCGGGGGATTACTCGCAACTCCGACAAAGGCTGGATATATTTTCTTGGGCTGGTTCACGGCGCAATCGGGCGGCACGGAAGTAACGGCAAATACGATAATCAATTCGTCGCCGTTTGATATTTGGGCGCGTTGGCAGGACGTTAATAATTGTTGGAAGGTGACCTTCGACTATAACGGCGGCGACGGCGCGGAGGCCGAGCGTTATGTCGACAAGGGGACGCCGCTTGGCGAATTGCCGGACCCTTACGAAAGAGCCGATTACATCTTTGCCGGTTGGTGGACTCAATTGAGCGGCGGCACCGAGCTTGACAAAAACACGGTGATAAGCGGTAATGTGACTTACTTTGCGCATTGGACCGAGACTCTCGAACATTTGGTGACATTTAATTATAACGGCGGTTCGGGGAGTGAGCTTACCCGTTTGGTCAACAAGAATATGCCTGTCGGAGCATTGCCGACGACAAACGCACGCGAAGGCTATATCTTTGACGGTTGGTGGACTTCGATATTGGGCGGCACGCCTGTGACGCCGTCAACAATCATTACTGCAAAAGTAACTTATTATGCGCATTGGACGGCTTTACCGTATACAATTACCTTTGATTCTAACGGCGGCAGTACGGTACTGCCGATAACGGCGGATTACGGTGCAACCATAGTGCCGCCGCTTGCCCCCGATAAGCCCGGCTTTATCTTTGGCGGATGGTATACCGATAACGGAACATTTGACAATCGGTATAATTTTACCACTATGCCCCTTAACGGAATCAACTTGTATGCAAGGTGGGTCGGCATTTTTGCCGTTACGGCATCGGTCGGTGACGGTTATTTTATCGAGTTTGACGGCGGCGCGGTGACGACGGTTTTTGAAGGTGAAATCATAAGATTCAAAATCACAATCGAGAAGGGATACAGCGGAGCTAATATGCTCGTCAGAAACGGCGCAACTATTCTTACGCCTTATGCGGACGGTTGGTATATTATCGATTCGATTGATGCAGACGTAAATATCACGGTATCGGGTGTTGTCGAGTCCGACGACTATCCGCCGGACGGCAATCCGCCGAACCGCACATGGATATGGGTTGTATCGGCAGTCGGCGGTATCTTTCTTATCATCGGAATTTTCTTTATAGCTACAAAAAAGGAAAATGGAAACTAAGCGGCAAAAGCACTTGATGAGAGAATTGTCTTTGATAATTACTAGTTTTAATTTTTAAAAACAAACGAACGGCTCAAATAAATTCAAGCCGTTCGTTTTTTTATAAAACCGTGCCGTTTACACTATATCGTTAAATTTTATTTGTTCTCCCGTTTGATTTTTGGGAATCAGGACGCCCTGCATAAAGCAGCAGTTGTAGATTTTCATGACGTCCTTGAAGTCGAGCGTCTTGCGGTCGTTTTTGAAGAGATTGCCCATGACGTCTATGGCGTTTTTTGTGTATATCAAAATCATGTTTTTGTTCAGTCCGTATTTTTTGTAATCGACATTGTCGATAAAGCACTTCTTTTTGAGCGCATTCAAAAATTCGATAAAGCCTTCCGCGCTGTTGTAATAGCCTGCGGCTACCGACAAATCCTTTATTCTTTCGGGACAAATATTCAAAAAGTAATTGAAATAATCTTCCGCAAGGAAGGCAAGACCTGCTCCGTGCGGCAGATTTTGGTGATATGCGCTCAAAGCGTGTTCGAGAGAATGCTCCGACGTACAGCCGGACAGGCTTTCGACAAAGCCCGACAAAATATTCGCATAAGAAAGATTTCTGCGTGCTTCGAGATTTTCGCCGTTTTCGACGGCTTTGGGGAGATATTCGGCGACGAGAGCAATGCTTTTAAGGGCAAGCATATCGCTTAGGGGATTTGCGTTCTTATTGATATAGGCTTCCGCCGCGTGTGTCAGAATGTCAAATCCGTGAAACGCCGTAAGCTCTCCCGGAATTGATACCGTAAGCTTAGGGTCGATAAAGCTAATCGCCGGATAAAGGCATTCGTTGCCGAGTCCGGCTTTTTCGCAGGTGATTTCCTTTGTGATGACGGCAAAGGGATTGACCTCCGAGCCGGTTGCCGCCGTAGTCGATACGGTAACGATAGGGAGTGCGCCGTTCCTGACCGGCATGGCTTTGCCTGTGCCGCCGCCGACGTAGTCCCAAAGGTCGCCGCCGTTTTTGTACAGCAGGGCTATGCTTTTTGCGCTGTCCATAACGCTGCCGCCGCCGAGTCCTATGACAAAATCGCACTTTTCGAGCTTGGCAAGCTCGGTGGCTTCTTGAACCGCCGACTTAAAAGGGTTCGGAGTGATTTTGTCGTAAATGACATAAGAGATGCGGTTTTGTTTTAGCTCGTAGGTAAGACGGTCGAGATAACCGTATTTTTTTACAGACGTTCCGCCGGTGACTATCAGGGCTTTTATTCCCGGTAATTTTTGGTTTGATATATCTTCGACGGCATCGTTTTTAAAAATGATTTTTGTCGGTATATGAAAGTTGAAGTACATTTCAATCCTCTTTGACACTATAATTCACGATATATTATTAAACAAGTCGGATATATTATATCAGATAAGGGGCATATAACGCAAGAGAAATATTTTAATATATTTACTTATCGGAAAATATTTGCCGCAAAATATTCGGATTGTTGTCGAAATTGTCACCGTCCGATATTAAATTCGACTATTCCGGTAGAATACGGCGCGATGTCGTATTGCTGAAAATATATTACTATACCGTTTTCGGTCAGATAAAAATTATCGGGATTGAATTTTTGTGCGATTAGCCGTTGATAATCGTCAAAATATATACCTGGCGTTTCTTTGCTTTTTTGCTCCGCAAGGGCGATTAGCTTTTCTTTGACGGCGGCATACGCTCCGTCGGTGTCTTTTAGGTTTTTTCTCGGCTGTTTGTTGATAAAATATTCCAGATTGAGTTTTTTTCCGTTTTTCAAATCAAAGGTAAAGGATTCTCTTACCGTAGAGCCGTGCGCGTCTTTGCCGTCGATAGTGTATTTGTCGCGGTAAAAGCTCATCATTCCGTTTTTGTCGTAGGTCGTTTTGTAGGTGACCGTTTCTTCGGCGTTTGCCGCCGCTTCGATAAAGGACGACGCAAGATTGTTTATAAGGATGTCGGGATTGTAATAAAGCATTTTTTTCTCCTTTTCAATTGGTAATATTATTTTTATAAACGGAAAAAATATTCGCCAAATGTATTTCATGCCTTTTCACGGTAAGTATATTAGTTTTTTTTTAGTCAATAATTCACCAAGCCGCAAGCGGATTTTTTGACCGTGCGGCTGATAGGAAACGATGACTTTCTTAACGCAAGTCGGCGTTTTTGATAGAGGCGGTTATGTTTTGGATTGTTGCGGCGGTATTTGTAGCAGGCTTGCTTTTGGGGCTGTGCATACCGATATATAATAGAGTTAAAGCAAATAAAGCCGGTATCGTGTCGGATTCGGGTACGACTTTGGACGAAAAAAAATATAAAGAAAGCATAGAGATGTTTGCGGCGGAGGTCAAAAATGCCCCCGAAGGCGGTTATTTTGTGCCGCGCCGCATGACGGGAGCCGTACATACGGCGTATTCCGTCATAAGAAAAAAAATCGGCGCGGGGCATAAGGTCTATGAATTTGAAAAATGGATATACGACAATTATTACATTTTAAGCTCGATAGGCGACTTTCGCGGTCTTACGGCATTAAAAAATATCGAAGGGAAGCCGCTGCTCGTCCGTCTTGCCGGACTCATTATAGACGGCTCGGTAGATACGCTTACCTTTGACAGGATAAAAAAAGGAATCTATGCCTATACCGCGCTCAATTCGCTGTCGGTAGACGAGGTGTTGCTCTTAAAGGAAGCTTTTTCTTATGCTGTCTTTGAGCGAATAGAGAAAATGGCAAAGCGCGTACTGCTCTTAAACCGCGCATATCAAGCGGCAAAAAAGCCGCGTATCGATACGGGGCTTTTGCAGTCAAATTGTTATCTGTATTTTTTATTCGACAACAACGCAAACGATAGCGAAGAGATAATGTCGTATCTCCAAAAAAACGGCGTCGATTATGACGGCGTAAATTATATCTTCCGCGCGGGACTCGCAGAATCGGACGCGCATACCGCGTCTTTGATTTCGTACCTTTTGGAAAAGGACAATTACGGACATGAAACTATTCTCGGCTTTTCCGCGCTTCACCGCAAATTGTCGGGCGACGAGATATACAAAAACAGCGACACCGCCACAAAAATAGCTTATTTGAAGCAGATAAGTCTTTTGGCAAAAAAATCGGGTAAAAATCCGCTGACCTTTTATGACAAGCTCATGCGGCAAGCCGACGTCTATAAGAGATATTTCGGAGAATTGCTCTTTTATTATCCGCGTGATTTGCTCCGCGCTATCGCAAAGGAAAAATATATACCATTAAAGGACAGAAGCGCGCAAGGCTGCGGCTTGTATGCCGCCGCCGTCTTCTGTTTGGCGGCTTTGCTCGGCACGGCGGCGGTTTTTTTGACAAAGGCGGTTTTTGCTCCGCTGTTTTTCTTAATGTTTGTCAGGACGGCGTTTTTTCTCGTCAATTATTTATTGGGCTTTTTTCGCCGCGACAAAACGGTTTTCAGAATGGATTTTCCGACCGTCGGTGCGGAAGATAAAGCTATGGTTGTGATATCCGAGTATATCACTTCCAAAAAACAATTAAATGAAGCCTGCCGCAAAGCCCTGATAGTCAAAGCCGCCAACGACGGCAAAAACACCGAATATGCTTTGCTGATAGATTTTGCGCCGTCCGACAAGGAATCGGACGAAGCCGACGCGCCTTTGTTAAAGGCGATAAAGGAGTATGACGGAGAATTGAGCTTCTTTGTCCGCAAAAGGACGTTACATTTCGGACGCTATTCGGGGCATGAAAGAAAACGCGGAGCAGTCATGGAATTGACTCGGTATATGGCGGAGAACGACGGCGGCGGCTTTGTTTTGATAAAGCGTCCCGTTGCTTGCGGTGCGGTCAAGTATTTTATATTTTTGGACGACGACAACGAATTGCTTCCCGACAGCATAACGGGACTTGTCAACGCTATCATTCATCCGCTCAACAAAAAATACGATTTGATGACGCTCGGTGCAAAATACAATATGTACAGCCTGACGACACGCTATTCGCGGCGGTTTGAAGGACAGTCGGGAATAGAAAGCTATCCGTATTATTCGGGGTTATTTTACAGAATTTTCGGCACGGAAATATTTACAGGCAAAGGTATAGTACGCGTTTCGAGCCTTTATGACAAGCTCTACGGCAAGCTGCCCGAAAACAGGGTATTGAGCCATGACATTATAGAAGGGGCTGTTTTAAGCACGTCATCGAGCGGTATAGCCGTATTTGAAGACGCGCCGAAGGATTTTTGCGGAGATACGGAGCGCATGAACAGGTGGTCAAAGGGCGACATTTTGTTGTTAATTTTTTTGAAAAACCGCCAAAAAAGCCGCGACGGCAAAGGCATAAAGCTAAAAATTTCGCTTCTTTACAAGACGGTTATCGCCGTCAACGCGGTCGGAATATTATATGCCTTTTGTGTATTTGCGCTTATTATGCTTGCGTATTTCGGGGCGGCGCGGCTGCTCTTGAATACCGCGCTTATTGTGCTTTTTTCAGTCTTTATCGGCAGTGCATTAAGCACGGTAAGGGAGCTTTTTATTCCGCATAAGCGCATGGCTTACAGGATAAAGGATTCGGCGGCGGCGTGGCTTACGGCGGCGGCGGAGCTTTTGATGCTTCCTTTTTTTGCCGTGAACGGAATAGCCGTATATTGCAAGGCGTTATTTCATTTATGGTTTAGACCCCAAAAAATACTCGAATGGAAAACCTTTTATCATACTCAAAACGGAAGGATAAAAAATGCTTTGCCTTACGCCGCTCCGTCGTTTTTTGTGATGACTGCTTTGGGCGTCGCCGATTATTTTTTAAACGGCTCGCTTATTTTGATGTGTGCGGCGTTTGTCTACCTCGCCGTCTTTTGGGTGTATACCTACAACGGCGAAGGCGGCAAAACCGACGCGCCCGTTTCGCTCAAAAATCAAGAATTTTTATTGAATGCCGCCCAAAAAACATATAGATTTTTTGAGGAAAATCTGACCGAAAATCCGCTTATATGCGACAATTTTCAAAAATCGCCTTATCTCGGACGCTCGGAGAATACTTCGCCGACAAATATCGGCTTTTCGCTTCTCGCCTTGATAGCCGGATATTTTCTCGAAGGCTACGACGGAAGGCGGAGCGGCGCGGAGAATAAGAACGACGTATTGAGCGGCAAAATCAAGGACATGACGGCTTTTGAAAAGGTCGTGACGGAAGCGGAAAAAATAATAGCCGCCGTCGAAAGGTTAGACAAATATCACGGACATTTATTTAATTGGTACGATATCGATACCGGCGCGGTCCTACCGTCTTTTTTTGTGTCGAGTGTAGACAGCGCAAATTTTATTTCCGCCTTGACGGTCTTAAAGGAATTTTTGGACGTGAATGCCGCAGGGTGCGGCGAAGGCGCGCTCAAAGAGCGATGCGGCGGCTTATATAAGCGCGTCAAGCAGATGATAGAAGAATGCAATTTTTCTGCTTTGTATGATTTTAAACGCAATTTATTTTATATCGGTCATGAGGCGGATAATACAAAAAAATTTACGGCGCATTACGACCTGTTGGCGTCGGAATCCAGACTTTTGTCCTATCTCGGAACTGTCAATTCTCTTCCGTGCTGGTTTAAATTGAGCAGAAAGGCGGCGAAGCCTTACGGCAATACCCTCTATTCGTGGAGCGGCACGATGTTTGAATACCTTATGGCGGATATTTTTTTGAAGCCGCCCGAGCATTCTTTGCTGCTCAAATCCTCGCGCAATGCGGCTAAGGTTCAGAAAAACACACGCTGTAACGGCGTTTTCGGGCTTTCGGAGAGCGGATATTACCGATTTGACGAAAACATGAAGTATCAATACACCGCCTTCGGCGTAAATATCCTGTCCTTAAAATCCCGTTCTAATCAATGCGTAATTTCACCGTACAGCAGTTTTTTGTCGCTCAAATATTTAAAGGATAGGGCGATTGACAATCTAAAACGGCTCGGCGAAAAAAACATGACGGGCGAATACGGTTATTTTGAAGCGATGGATTTTTCGGAAAATAAGACGGTTGCGTCATATATGGCTCATCATCAGGGCATGATTATGTGTTCCGTTACGAACTATCTTTTTGACGACGTTTTTTGCACGCTGTTTATGAGAGACGGACGCGTCGCGTCGGGACGTCATCTCTTAGCCGAGCGGAAGCTTGTATCAAAGCCGTCAAAGTCGGTCAAGCGAAACGTCTTCGCCGATATTCGCGCTAACCAAAGCCGCAGCTACTTTTTTGACAAGCCGCACGCCTTGCCGGTGTATAACGTACTTTCAAACGGTAATTACAGTGTCGTAGCCGACGATTCGGGGCGCGGCTATTCCGTATACGGAAATATCCATGTGACAAAAGAGCCGGAAGCGATAAACGATGCGCACGGCAAATATTTTTATGCGGCGGACGGAAGCGGCGAGATTTTTTCGCCGACCTACGCGCCGCTCTTTAAAGAGCCGGACGCTCATACGGCGGAATTTTTTCGCGATAAGTGCGTCTATACGGAGACAAAGCGAGCTTGTGTCCATACCGTGAGAGTGCCGGCAGGCTTTAACGGAGAAATCCACACCTTTTCGATAGAAAACAGCGGCGAGCCAAAAAAGTATAAGGTGTATTTTTTTGGGGGCGATATAGTGCTGGGGGATTATAACGCTTATCAAAGCCATAAGACCTTTTACAATATGTTTGTCAGCGTCGGACAAGCCGACCCGAATTGCTTTGTCGTCAAGCGAAAGAAAATATACAAGGACGACAAAAATTATTATGCCGCCATGCTTGTAAAGGGCGCGGACGTTTCGCCTGAATTTAACCGTTATAATTTTATCGGACGCAAAAAAAACTTGTCCGAGCCGGATATATTAAAGGGCGGCGCACGCTCCGAAAGCACGGGAGATATGACCGAGCCGTGTTTCGGCTTTGTATCGGAGATGACGCTCAAAAAAAACGAAAGGAAAGAATTTTCCGTCATAATTACTGCGGCGCATTCGGAGGACGAATTAAACGCCGCTTTAAAAAGGGCGAAGACTCTCGTTTTTGACAAGCTCATAACCGAATCGCCCGACATAGTTTGGCAGGACAAGCTGACCGTTTTGAACGACGCCGAATGCGGTATCTTGACGGATATTTTGCCTGCCGTTATAGACGGAAGCTTATGCGGCGGCAAGAAAAAAACAATATCGTCGTCCGATAGGTTTTTTGAGATATACAGAAATTATTCGGGCAATTTTGAATACAAAATACTCTATTACAAGCATTCGGGCGACCGCGACGAAGAGTATTTGATATCGGTCTTAAAGGTCTTTAATATCATGAAGAATGCCGCCGTCAAGGTCAAGCTTCTGATATCCGAGCCGCGCTTCGACGTCTACCATGACCCTATAAAGCAAATAATAAGGCGGTATGTCAAGGACTTCGGCGCGTCGGTATGCGTCTTAGACGAAGGTGAGATAGAAGCCTTTATCGCCGAAAACGCTTTTTTGAATTTCAATCTCCGTAGCAAAGCCCGTACTGACGAGCAAAAAAGGGCTGCATATATAAACGCCGTTAAGGACGGCGGCGGAGAGCAATCGGGCGCGGTTTTGTCGGGAATATATCCGCAAAAGAAGCCGTATTTTGTCAGCGGCGCGGGATATTTTACCGATGAAGGAAGCTATGTCGTACAGGGGCGTACGGGGCTGCCTTATTCAAACGTCGTCGCGCTCAAATACGGCGGCTTTGTCGTGACGGACAACGGCGGCGGCTTTACTTTTTTTGACAATTCGAGAGAAAACAAGGTCAGCGTGTCGTACAACGACCCCGTGTCCGATACGCCGTCCGAAGCGGTCTTTATTGCCCGCGACGGTTGCAGTCCTTACCGAATAAACAAAGGCGGAAGCTTTACCGAACACATCAACGGCATGACGGTCTTTGTCAATCGCTTCGGAGAATACTCTACGGTCTTAAAGGAGTATATGATAGCGGACGGCTACGCAAAGGTTTTTGAAGCGGAAATAGAAAACAATTCCCAAAAGCCGCTCGACATGACCTTATTTACGGACATAGCTCCCGCTCTCGGCTATAAAGAAAGCTCCGGCGCATTGTCATACCGCTACGGCGGCGACGCGGTATATGCAGACAATCACGTCAACGGACAGACGGCGGTATTAAAGATTTTTGGCGGCGAAATCATCAAGGACAGACGGCGGATATTGTGCCGCGAAGGCTACCGTGCGGACACCGAAGCCGTCTATGACGCCGAAACGGCGGTTGACGCTATGGCGGCAAAATACTCGTTTCGTTTAAAGCCCGATTGCCGTAAGAAATTTTTCTTTGTCCTGGCAAAATCGGAAGCTGCAATCAACGGTATCGAGCCGTACAACATCGACGCCGAACTCGCAAACGTGATGAATTACTTCGGCGGCTTGAATAAGATAAAAATCGATACGGGCGATAAATATCTTGATATGATGTTTAATCATCGGCTGATGTATCAGGTCGTGGCGTCAAGGCTCAACGGCAAATGCGGCTTTTATCAGGCAGGCGGCGCGACGGGCTTCCGTGACCAGCTCCAAGACATGACCGCGCTCGTATACGGCGACCCGTCGGCGGTAAGGCGTCATATTTTATTGTCGGCGTCAAGGCAGTATACGGAGGGCGACGTCATGCATTGGTGGCACGCACCGAGATTTGGGGTGCGGACAAAGATATCGGACGACAAGCTCTTCTTGCCTTATACGGCGTTTTTCTATATAAACGCTACGGGCGATTATTCCGTACTGTCCGAAGAAATATCCTATCTAAAATCGCCGCCGCTCTTGGGCTACGAGCATAGCCGTTTGGAAAGCCCGGAAGATGCGCCCAAAAAGGGAGCTTTGTCGGAGCATATAGAAAGGGCTATATACGGTACGCTCAAATACGGCGCGCATGACCTTCTCTTAATCGGCACCGGCGATTGGAACGACGCTCTCGACAACGTAGGCGCAAAAGGGCGCGGAGAGAGCGTCTGGCTGTCGATTTTTGCATATCGGGTATTGACGATGTACAAGAATCTCTCAAAGCACGACGACCGTTTGAAGTATGTCAAAGACGAAATCAAATTGAAAGAAGCGGTGATAAAGCACGCCTTCGAGAACGACCGCTTTATGCGTGCATACACCGACGACGGCGAATGGATAGGCAGTAAATTTGCAAAGTATTGCAGAATAGACCTGATATGCCAAAGCTGGGCGGCGATGACCGGGATAGCTCCTAAGGCGATGACGGAGCGTGCGCTCGATACGGCGAGAGAGCTTGTGGATTATGAGCGCGGCATTGTCAAGCTCTTTGACCCACCGTTTAACGGCGAAAAATTTTACGGCTATATATCGTCTTATCCGTCGGGCGTCAGAGAAAACGGCGGTCAATATACGCACGCCGTAATGTGGTATATCTCCGCGCTTTTTAAGTCGGGACGCGCGGACGAAGCTTACAAAATACTCCGCACGGTCAATCCTGCCGAAATAATGTCGGGAGATAAGTCTGAAAAATATCTCGGAGAGCCGTATGTGGTAGCCGCAGACGTTTCGGCGTCGGGGCGCGCGGGTTGGAGCTGGTATACGGGAAGTGCCGGGCTAATGTACCGTGTAATCTTAGAAGATTTGCTCGGCATAACTATGGAAAACGGCAATCTCGTAATCAAACCGAACCTGCCGTCGGCAATGAATTCATGCCGTGCGGAATATCGGCACAAAAACGCCGTGTACGACATCGAAATAAAAAAAGCCGCAACGGGTAAATTTATCATAAACGGCGCGGAAATCAAAAACGACAACAGAATTCCGTTAAAAAACGAAGGGAAATATCATGTGGAAGTGATAGTTCCTTTGGGGACTGCACCGCATTAATACGCTGTCGGGCGGCTTGCATGAAGCTCGGAGTTTTTTCCTCCTGCCGAATTTATTTCCGAAATTTATTGTATAAAAAGATTTTTCTTATCCAAAATATAGGTATGGAATTTTTGGATATTATAAACAACGCAGAGGACAGGGAAACATATTTTCCGATAAAGGGCGGCGAAAAGGTAAAAAGCGGCGATTTGAACGGTGAAAATACCGCCGTCATTAAAACGGGAGATTTGCGCAATGGATAAAAACACCTATCCGGAATTTGTAAAGAAAACGTCGCCGAAAACACGCAAGCTCAAAACTATGCTGTGGGCTTTTGTAGTGGGCGGATTGATTTGCTGTGTCGGGGAAGCTATAAAGGATATAATAGACAAATACTTCAATCTGACCGCCGTGCAATTGAGCGCACTCGCTACGATGTCGATGATTTTTTTAGGTTCGTTTTTTACGGCGCTGGGGCTTTATGACAAGCTCGGACGCAAAGCCGGAGCCGGGTCGATAGTGCCGATAACGGGCTTTGCAAATTCTATCGTATCGTCGGCGATAGAGCATAACCGCGAAGGCGTGGTCTTTGGAATATGCGCGCAGATGTTTACGATAGCCGGACCCGTGATAGTCTTTGGGATAGCCTTGTCGTGCGTCGCAGGACTTGTAAAATTGCTGATAATAGGTTAGTCGTTTATAATCAAATAAAATAACCGCAAAAAATCAATCGAAAGGTAGATAAACGTCATGCAGAGAAAAGGAAATCAAACTTATATTTTTGACAATCCGCCTTATATAATCGGCGCGTACAGCGTCGTCGGCCCGAAGGAAGCGGAAGGCAATTTCGGAGATTATTATGACCTTCGTTTAGAAAACGACACGTTTGAGGAAAAGTCGTATGAGAAAGCCGAATGCAAAATGCACAAAACCGCTATGGAAAACGCCGTCAACAAAGCCGGCTTGACCTTTAAGGATATCGATACAATAATCAGCGGCGACATTTCAAATCAAATAACGGCTTCGAGCTTTTCGGCACGCGGACACGATGCCATGTATCTGGGGCTGTACAGTGCCTGCGCTACCTTCGGCGAAGCCGCTCTCGTCGGTAGTATGCTGATATGCGGCGGCTTCATGGACAAGCTGCTGTGTTCGACGAGCAGTCATTTTTCTTCGGCGGAAAGGCAATACCGCTATCCGCTCGAACTCGGCAACCAGCGGCCGCCTGCGGCGCAGTGGACGGTGACGGGAGCGGGCGCGGTTGTTATTGCAAAGACGGGCAAGAGCGGAGCTCCGCGCATTACCGGCGGTACGGTGGGCAAAATAACCGACCTCGGAATAACCGATGTCAACAATATGGGCGCGGCAATGGCTCCCGCCGCTTGCGAGTGTCTTTATACGCATTTTAAAGAGTCGGGCAGAGAACCGTCGTATTATGACCTAATCCTGACGGGCGATTTGGGCAAATACGGACGCGACATGACGCGCTATCTTTTAAAGGAAAAGGGGCTTGACCTGCCCGAAACCTTTAACGATTGCGGCGCGATGATATTTAAAGACGAGCAGGAAACCTTTCAAGGGGGGAGCGGAGCCGGGTGCAGCAGCTCGGTATTCGCGTCCTTTATATATAAGCAAATGTCAAGCGGACATTTAAATAAGGTATTACTCGTACCGACGGGCGCGTTGCTGTCCAAGACATCGTCCGAACAGGGCGAAAGCATACCGGGTATCGCACACGCAATATCTATCGAAGTATTATAAGGCATAAGGCTCAACCGCAGGGTTGTTACCTATACCTATAATTATCGATTTGAGATATAAAGCGCAGCCTTAGCTTAAAGGCTTTTATAAGGAAATTTATTATGTTTTCGGAATATTTGATTGAATATTTAAAGGTTTTTGCCGTCGGCGGAGCGATATGTCTTATAGGGCAAATTTTGATAAACCATACCAAAATAACGACGTCGAGAATACTCGTATTTTTTATGCTGCTCGGCGGTTTATTTGAAATACTCGGGCTGTACAAATATCTTGTGGAGTTTGGCGGTTCGGGCGCGACCGTTCCGATAAGCGGCTTCGGTAGCGTCCTTGTCAAGGGGGCATTCGAGGCGGTGGAAGAATTTGGCGTAATCGGCATAATAACCGGCGGTATGTCGGGGGCGGCTATGGGGATAAGCGCGGCGATTTTATTCGGATTTATTTTTGCGCTTATCTTCAAAGCGCGAACAAAAGAGAAATAATCGGCATATATTAGACTATCCTAAAACCATATCCGCCGACAAATTTTGCGTCTTTTTGTCATATACATCGTTGCATTTTACTAATACGGCAATGCCGCACATCGTCAAATGCGCCTTGACAATGATAAAAATCCGCTAAAATTTGCTCGGTGTTTAGGTTTTAGGAATAGCCTATCGTAAGAAAATAATTTAATTTAAGTAATATCATAGGCGTAGTACTCTCAAAATAGTCATTTTTTGGAATACTATGCTTTTATTTTTTTGTGATGTGATAAAAAAAACTTGTATTAAACGAACGTTTATGATATAATAACTATGATTTTTCGGGGCGTAGCGCAGTTTGGTAGCGTGCTTGGTTCGGGACCAAGAGGCCGCGGGTTCAAGTCCCGCCACTCCGACCATTCCAAAATTTATTTGTGTAGGAAATAGTAGAGAGATTATGAATAGAACATTAGATGAGATTAACAAGAATTTGATAAATTCTTTTGCTGCCGAAAAGCTGTCGGTTGACGGCGAGTCGGCTATACGGTTTAATTATGATAGGAATATCAAGACCGTAGCGTACGCGACCAATTTAACTCCCGACGTCATAAACGGCGCGGCAAAAATCGGCGCGGAAATTTTGATAACGCATCATGACGCTTGGAGCTTTATACCCGGCTTCTACGAAGAATGCTATCGGCTGCTCAAAAAGAACCGAATCAATCACGCATTTTTTCATTTGCCGTTAGACGACGCCGATTTTGGCACGGCTCACACTTTGGCAAATTCGTTGGGGCTTATAATTACAAAAAGTGTCATAAGTCAAGGAATTTATTCGCTCGGTGTCGTTGCAAAATTCAAAAAAGCTCAATCGCTTGCCGAATTTCAAAAAAAAGCCGAAAAGCTTTTGGGTGAAAAGATAAGGACTTTCAAAAATAACGACTTAGACGTCCAAACCGTGTGCATTGTGACGGGAGCCGGCAACGATATCGGGAACATTACCGCCGCCATTGACGAAAGATGCGATTTGTATCTGACCGGCGAATACGGTCTGTATTCGCAGCTCTACGCAAAATTTGCACAAATCAATCTCATGTGCGGCAGTCACACAAAAACCGAATTATTAGGCACAAAAGCACTTGCCGAAAGAGTCTGCAAAGGTTTGAATGTCAAAATCGTCGAAGTGGTCGAGCCGAATTATTAAGTCGGCAAAAAACCGGAGAAATTTAACCGTATTATAGAGAGCGGAACGCAAGACGACGCTTACCTGATAGCGGCAAAATTATTATGAATACCAACGGCGGCATTGTATGGGCGGATGTCATATTCGCCCGTCAATACACCGAAGCAATATATTGTCCCGGAGGCATAGCTCAGTCGGGAGAGCACTTGCTCCACACGCAAGGGGTCACAGGTTCGAGCCCTGTTGTCTCCACCATAATTTGCAAGGAATATTAACTAAATTTGCCTTACGGCAAGTGAAATTGACTGTGTCAGTGAAGTTCGGCAAAGCCGAGTGAAATTGCGGCGGTCGCCGCAGTTATTGTAATCATATACTAAATTTGCCTTACGGCAAGTGAAATCGACTGTCATCTATGCGGCAAATTTAATTTCACTGAAACGGAGTTTCAATTTCACTTGAGCGTAAGCGAAAACTTCACCGGCGTTAGCCGATTTCACTAAATTTTACTTTATGCCCTACAAAACAAAAATTTTATAAGCTGCGGAGTTGTTTTAAACTCCGCAGCTTTTTATTTATGGCGATTTTATTACCGCGCAAACCGAATGACGTGATGCGAGTCGGCGGCTTCCCGTCAATTAAAATTTATTTTGTTTACACGATGTTTACACTTAATTCATGTAAAATACATATTTATTAATTAATATGAATGTATTGCAAGATAAGGAGATTGATATTATGCTGACACTTCAAAATATTAATAAGGATTATTTGTCCGGCGACAACACGGTGCACGCGCTGAGAGACGTATCGATAAATTTTAACAAAAACGATTTTGTAGCCATACTCGGTCCGTCGGGTTGCGGCAAGACAACTATGCTCAATATCATAGGCGGTTTGGACAGATACAATTCCGGCGACCTTTTGATAAACGACAAATCCACAAAGGGTTTTTCGGACGGCGATTGGGATACATACCGAAACAATACGATAGGCTTTGTCTTTCAGAGCTATAATCTAATATCGCATTTATCGGTACTCGCAAACGTCGAGATTGCGCTCACTCTCTCCGGCGTAGATGCCGCCGAGAGGAAAAGACGCGCTTTGGAGAGTTTAAGGAGCGTCGGCTTAGACGACCAAGCAAATAAAAAGCCGAATCAATTATCGGGCGGACAAATGCAGAGAGTCGCTATCGCCAGAGCTCTTGTCAATAATCCCAAAATACTTCTCGCGGACGAGCCTACCGGCGCGTTGGACAGCGCGACAAGCGAACAAATTATGAATATCCTGCAAGAAATCAGCAAGGATAAGCTTGTCATAATGGTGACGCACAACGAAGAAATTGCCGAAAAATATGCGACAAGAATAGTCAGCTTAAAGGACGGACGTGTCGTAAGCGACACAAAACCCGAAAGAAACGACGCAGAGTATTCTCAAAACTCCGCAAACGACAAGTATTCCAACGGCAAGAATACTTCGATGTCATTTTTGACGGCGATAAAACTCAGCTTCAACAACTTAAAGACAAAGAAAATGCGCACGATACTCGTATCGGTCGCCGGAAGTATCGGCATAA
Source organism: Clostridiales bacterium (assembly GCA_031289755.1). Taxonomy (GTDB): domain Bacteria; phylum Bacillota; class Clostridia; order Christensenellales; family JAISNN01; genus JAISNN01. The sequence goes on along the minus strand of JAITOU010000010.1, from coordinate 23,096 downwards.
TCGGTATAGCTCTGATACTCGCAATCAACGCCGGCATGACGGCGTTTATCAACAATCTTCAAGAAGGCTCGATGGCGGAATACCCCTTGACCGTAGCGGAAGGCTCTGCAATGTCTATCGGACTCGGCATGAACCCTATGGCGGGACGCGACCAAAATCTCTATCCGGACGGCGACAAGATATATTCAAAAGCGCCCGTGACAAATAACCACCAAAATAAGTTTAATCAGGAATATTTAGATTATATCAACGCGCTTGACTCTGAATTATATACCGCCACGATGTTTTCTTATCTGTATAAAATGAACGTTTTGTACAAAAACGGCACAAATTACGGCGAAGTAGCTCAATCGACGGGGAGCAATCCGTTACTTAGCACGTCGAATTTTTTTGAGATACCCGACAATAAAGAATTTTTGTTAAAACAATACGATATCTTAGCTTATTCTGGCGGTGACGCAGGTTATCCGTCGTCTATAAACGACGTCATACTTGTAGTCGATTCCTCTAACAATATCCGTCCGACGATTATGACGACGTTAGGACTCGGCACTGCGGCGGAATATAGCTTTAACGAATTATTAGGACACGAATTTAAGGTCGTCAAAAACGACGCTTATTATGCAACGACGCCCGATGCAACCGGAAAATACAAGAAAAACGACATACACGACGGCACTGTGTACGACGACCCTACCAACATCACTCTAAAAATCGTCGGAATTGTCCGCGTCAAAGAAAACGCGACAAGCGATATTTTATCGACGGGAATAGGCTACACAAAGGCTTTGACGGACGCTGTATTAGCCGATTGCGCAAGCTCGATTGTCGCCGACGCTCAAAGGCTTGACGCCGTTAACGACGTACTCACGGGCGTTCCCTTTACGGCGGCAGTGGGAACGCAAGAGAATGCCCTAAGGTTTTTGGGCGCGATAAAAATGCCGTCGTCTATCGGCATATACCCAAAGGACTTTGCGGCAAAGGAAGCTATCATCGATTATCTCGCCGCTTACAATGACGGAAGGCCCGAAGCGGAGCAAGTCGTCTTTACCGATTTGGCGGGAATGATTTTGGGTGCGGTCGATACCTTGATAGATACGATTGCGGTCATCTTAATGGCGTTTGCGGCAATCTCTCTCGTAGTATCGTCGATAATGATAGGCATTATAACCTACGTTTCCGTTGTCGAGCGGACAAAGGAAATAGGAATATTACGCAGTATAGGCGCAAGGAAAAAGGATATATCGAGAGTCTTTAACGCCGAAACGCTCATTATCGGCTTTGCCGCAGGAGCTTTTGCCATACTCATGACCTTGCTTTTGTCGCTGCCTATCAACCTTATCATCAAAGCTCTTGTCGGCGTGGAGCATATAGCCAGCCTGCCGTTCTTTACGGGGTTGATTTTGATAGCGGTAAGCATGGGGCTTACGCTCATCGCGGGCTTTATACCGAGCAGAATGGCGGCGAAGAAAGACCCGGTGGAGGCTCTTAGGACAGATTAACGGAAAAATAACCCTGAGGCGGTATGCCTACGGCATATCGGGCAAATAAACGGCGGACGCAAGGATACATTAAAGCCGCCGTTTTTTGCGGTCAATCGCGACATTTTATGATTTTTTTCACTTTATCCGTTGTGTAATCCGCGATAATATTGTATAATAGACTTGTCAAAAATCTAAACGCCGAGCAAATTTTAGCGGATTTTAGACGTTTGTATATTTTTTAATTTCCAGTTCGCATTCGCAATTTAAAATTTAAGAATATACGAGCTATCAAGTAAAAAAATTATAATTTAAGGGAAGATATGTTTAAAATACTTGTGACCGAAGACGACAAAAACATTCGCAAGCTTATCGCCAATTATTTAAAAAACGAAAACTATTCGGTAACGGAAGCATCCGACGGTGCGGAAGGGCTTGAAAAGTTTAACAGTGAGTTTTTTGATATGGTTATCACGGACATAATGATGCCCAAGCTTAGCGGTACTGCTATGTGCGCGCAGATACGCAAAAGCAACAAAGACGTTCCTATACTCTTACTGACGGCTAAGGGCAGCCTTGACGACAAAAAGGAAGGCTTTCAGAGCGGCGCGGACGATTATATGGTCAAGCCCATAGACATGGACGAAATGATGCTCAGAGTGCAGGCACTCATGCGCCGCAGCAAAAACGCTATGGACAAGGTAATCAAAATCAACAATGTCGTCATAAACTACGAAAATCTCACCGTCACATCGGGCAGTGACATTATAGAAATGCCCAAAAAAGAATTCCAGCTGATGTTCAAGCTGATTTCCACGCCCGACCGAATCTTTACGAGAATGCAGCTCATGGATGAGATATGGGGCTACGACAGCGAAAGCGACGACCGCACCGTAGACGTTCACATCAAAAGGATAAGAGAAAAGCTTAGCGGCATAAACGACTTCGAGATAGTCACGATACGCGGCTTGGGCTACAAGGGCGTTATCAAAAAATAAATCCGGTACATTGTACCGCGACCGACATTAGATAAACGGGTAAGTTTTGTATGAAAAAATTAACGGCAAAGCTGATATTATCGCTTTTTATAATCTTATTTCTCGTGTCCTTGTCTTCGAGTTTCTTTTTGCGATTATTTATGAATAATCAGGAAAGTATCACTTTAAACAAGGATATGCTTTTCTTATTCATTATGCTGATAGCTTTTTTGATTTTGGTTTTGTTTGCTTTTGCCACCGAATACATCGTCATACGCCGTATCAAAAAGATATCCGACGCGACAAAAATCATTGCCAAAGGAAATTTTGATTTTGATATAAACGATTTTGCCGACGACGAATTGAGCGAATTGACCGACAGCTTTAACATCATGCTCAAAGCTCTCCGCGCCAATCAATATTTGAGCCGTGAATTTGTCAATAACGTTTCGCACGAATTTAAAACGCCTATTACTTCCTTAAAGGGCTATGCCAAGCTATTGCAAAGAAACAATATAAGCGATTCGGAAAGGAAGGAATATTCGGAGATAATCGTCAACGAAGCGGAACGTCTGCACAAGCTGTCTAAGGATTTACTTCAATTATCGGAGCTTGAAAGCCCAAACATTATAAGGCAAACGGACACCTTTCGCCTTGACGAACAGATAAAGCGGATTATACTGCTGATACAGAAGGAATGGGAAGAAAAAAATATCGAAATGGTCGTTGACCTTGACAATATCGAATACAGGGGCAACGAAGAGCTTATGTATATCGTTTGTCTAAATCTCATATCCAACGCGATAAAATATACTGGACAAAACGGAAAAATCGAAATCAAGCTCACCGAAGGCAAAAACATCACGTTTTCAGTCAAGGACAACGGTATCGGCATAAAAAAAGAGATGCAGGATAAAGTCTTTGACCAATTTTTTGTCGGCGACAAGTCGCGCAATCAAGGCAGCAACGGTCTTGGTCTTTCGATAACCAAAAAAATTATCGACAAATTTAACGGTAATATCTCGTTTGTCAGCGAAGAAGGCAAGGGAACTGAATTTATCGTACTGCTTTCGCAGGAAGTCAAAAAATAACGGTTTGAAGGGTTAAAAGAGCCAAAATCAAAGGTTTTTAAAGGTTTTATATTTAACGGTATAACCGACGCATTTTATAAATATACTATTTAAGGCAACACCGCATATAAGTGTTGCTTTAAAAATAACCGGCAGAGGTGAATAATTGTACAATTTACTTCTTAATCCGAATTTTTTGGTGAGCGCGGACGATGCGCCGATGTATTATATAGACCAAGACGGCGTTTTTACATACGACGAATTGACGATATCGGGAGCGCGGACGTGCAGTCTGACCTTGACGGACAAGGAGCAGAGTTCGGAAACGTCGCTTTTTTATGAACCCTTTGCGGAGCTAAAAAACCGTACCGCTATCGTCTTCGGAATGCACATGAGAGCCGTGAATATTGTTCATGCAGAATTTTATATCGAGTTTTATGACGGCGGTTTCAAAAAAATCAATACGCTGTACGAAGACGTAACGTCTGATATCGGACATAATTTCTCAAAAATAGGTAAGTTTTTTAAGCCCCCCGAAGCTTCCGTATATTTTAAACCGGGATTGAAAATCTGCGGTAACGTGACGGCTTTGACAATTTTTTATCCCTTTGCTTATTGACGTTCATTTAATCATTGAATAATGCGGGCGGCTATGAAATTCATAAACGGGCGGATATGGAATCCGCCCCTACGGTATACCTAATATGAAAATTATCCATAGCGTAGGGGCGGATTCAATATCCGCCCGTCTGAATGGTCATCTTTATTTGTTAGTTTAATTTATATTTTCTTGTTCCGTCCTCGTTTTCGAGACCGAGCAAATAGTCCGCAGATACGTTAAAAATATTGCAAAGGAGAAGAATGGTCGATATACTCGGTTCGGTTTTTCCTTGTTCCCAATGTAAATAGGAAACATGGCTGACATTTACCAATTTTGCAATTTGTTGCAGTGTCATTCCGTGATACATTCTTAATTCTTTTAATCTGTTTGAAAAGATACTCATATTGTCATTGTAACATAAAGCTAAATAAAATAAATTATTTGTAACTTAATGCTACAAAACGCTTGACAGGCTTTGTATAGATAGGCTACAATGCTTTAAAAGAAATTATATTTCTCTATTTTATTCTCGTTCACACCGAAACGGTGTTTATTAAGTGTTTTATATCGCTTTGTAGTACAATATTTTTATAAATAAATCTATTAAAGAGGGTTGGTCTATGAAACAAAACGAATTAAAAGAGAAACGTGATAAAATAATTTGTTCCGTTTGGGCTATTGTCGGGCAGTATCCTTTGCATGATTTGAAAGATAAAGCCGTTGAAATTTGCTTGCAATACTTTCCGCAAGCCGATGAATTTTTTTTACAACAAATTAAGTATGTCGCTCATTTTGCACAAGAGTATTATCATTCTTTAAAAGATTTTGATTCGGGCTTAGACCGTTACACGAAACGGTGCTGCCGATAATGCAACATAATAAAATAAAGACGGCAATGTCTATGCTTACCGCATAATTGCCGTCTTTGTTTGTATTTTTTTAGTTTAAATTGTATCTTCGCGTTCTTCTCAATCTTTCGTACAAGTATGCACTGAGCGGAATGTTAGAAAAGAGTATAGCCGGTAAGAGAATTGTCAGCGGAGCTGTCGGGTCGGTTTTGTCAAACGCTCCGAGAAATAAGATTGATATTACCGCTATGAGTATCAACAAAACGATTGCGATAATGGCATTGTTTTTTAAGGCGCGCCTTATGTCAAAATCGTCTTTGATTCTCTTGTCGGGATTTGAGAAATACATTACGGCAAAGTACAGGGGAACGACGGCAGGCACAAAGAAGAAGGATAGAAATACGGGCGTACTGATTTGGAAAAAGCTGTTGAAGCTTACCCAAAGAATGGTCAATTCCGCAAACCAAACGGCCCAAGCGGCGAGATATGTATGCAAATTGAGCTTTCTGCTAAAAATATAGCTCTTTGCATAAAACTCCGAAGTGTTGGCTCTGTTGTAGGCTTTGACCTCGTAGCCTTCGTTAATCAGTTTGTTTTTGACGTCGTTAAAATATACGGGCTGTCCGTCAAGGGCGATATCGCCGTCGTTAAATTCTTCGGCATAGTCATCGGCTGCGGAAGCTCCGTCCGCACGTTTTGATAATATTTCTTCGGTAAATACGCTGCGGTAATTTACATCTTTATCGTTGCCGGCGTCGTATTTTTCAAACTTTTGAAAATTCAATTCGTTTTCGTCCAAAAAGTCGGTAACCTTATCGGTGAAACCGCCGGAAGAAAAAGAATTGTTATTGTTCGCCGTGTAGTTTAGCGGTGCCGGTGTCGGGCTAAAAGCCGACGGCGCGTCATCGGTCACCGTTCTTTGGGGGCGGAGTAGCGGCTCCGGCTTTTTTGCCGTGTCCTTTTCGATGTATTGCGCATTGCTGTATTTGCCCATGCCGAGTCTTTTGAAAGCGTTTTCTTTTCTCTCGTCCGCAGAGAAGGCGTCTTCTTCGCTGACGGTATAGCTATAAAGCAAATTGCTTTTGTCAATCGTTGGCGGCGGCGGCGGTGGAGGAGGCGGCGGTGGGGGAGCTTCCTTTGCCAAAGCTTCTCTCATTCCGGAGATAGAGAAAGGCGGCGCGTATACGACGTCGTATAATCTGTTTGCATCGCTTTCTTTTTGGGCAAGGGTAGCTCTGTAATCTTTATTATATTCCTCGTCCTGCTGACGGGCGTTGACTTTTTGTTCGCTAAAATTGATAGCGGTATTGTATGTAATATTTGTGTAGACGCTTGCCGGCTCGGAGTCGGCTGCCGCGTCAAATAGGGAAGTCTGCTGCTTGACTTCGGCTTCGGGCTTTGCCGCAGGGGCTGTGATAGCCGCAGGCGCGTCCTTGACTTCGGTCTCTACGGGCTTGACGGTAATATTCTCTACGGGCTTGACGACGACGGTCTCGACGGATTTTGTGACGACGGTGTTTTCGGTGAACGCCACAAAGCTCTCTTGACTTGTTGTCGGCTCGGATAGAAGAGCTTTTGGTTTGGCAACGCTCTTTTTGACCGGTTCGCCTTCGAGTCTTCGGTTGAGCGGCCTAAGCTCGTTGACGTCAAAAGGCGGCTCTTTGTTTAGGTCGTAGTTTTCGTCGGAAAGTAACTTGTCTAATAATGTCCGTGAATATTCGTATTCGAGTTTGTTTTTGCTCAAAAAATCGCGTCCCCTTTCGGTTAGGGTGTAATAACGGCGGCGTCCGCCTCCTGAAATTTCGCCCCAAAACGCTTTTATAAGACCGCTTTTTTCCAGCCGTTTCAGACAGCTATATAGGGTGGCTTGTTTTATATTATAAGTGCCCTGGCTTTTTCTGTCGATTTCTTTTAAGATATCGTAGCCGTAACGGTCTTCTTCATAGAGTGAACGAAGTATAATTGACGTGACATTACTTCTAAAAAATTCACCATGAATAGAATCCATACCTTTTATCCGCTCCTTTCTATTTTTAAATTAATTTTACTATAAATCGTGATTAAAGTCAACAGATAATACAATATATTGTAGAATATTCTTGAAAATAATATATTATAGGATACTAAAACAAAATAATTTGTCGAATAACTTCAAAAACATTTAATCGTTTTGGTCGGGGAAAGCGTATTAATCTTTGTCGCGCAATTTGACTTTTCCGGCGGCGTCGCGTCTGACGTCCTCGCTCATCGCCGCATAATGCTTTTTGGTCGTGTTTACATCTCTGTGACCGAGTACTTCGGCGACGACGTAGATGTCGTTTGTTTCGCGGTAAAGGGCAGTGCCGTAGGTGCTACGGAGCTTATGGGGCGTTATGTTTTTTAACGGCGTAATTATGCGGCTGTATTTTTGAACCAGATTTTCGACGGCGCGCACGCCGATTCGGCGGTTTTGAGCGGAGAGAAAGAGCGCTTCTTCGTCTTGCGCCGTCTCTATCTCGACACGCTCGTCCAAATATACCGAAAGCGCGTCCGCCACTTCGTCCGAAAAATATAGAATGGCTTGATTGCCGCCCTTTCGCGTTATCTTAAAGGAATAATTTCTGAAATCTATATCGTTTATATTCAAGCCGACGCATTCGGATATACGAATGCCCGTTCCCAAAAACAAGGTGAGCATAGCCAAATCGCGCTTATAGTATTTTGCGTGGTAATCCTTTTGCTTTTTTGTCAGATTTGCGCCCGATTCGACTTCGTTTAAAAGGCTTGCTATCTCGTCTACGTCCAAGCGAATGATGCCTTTTTCGTGCAGCTTTGGCAGGGAAACCTTAGAAGCGGTGTTTGCCGTCAGCTTTTCTTTGTTGAAAAAGTATTTAAAAAAGGAACGCAGGGTGGAAAGCTTGCGCGCTTTGCCGCGTTCTTGATTGATGTTTTCGTTGTCGCGAAATTCGTATATGCTGAGATATTGCAGATAGGCTTCGATGTCGGTGACCGACAGCGCGTCCAAATCGGCAAGCGTGATAGACGGGACGTCCTTTTTGAAAACCTCGTTTTTTAGATAATCAAAAAAAATTCTCAGGTCGTAGGCGTAATTTATTCTCGTCAATATCGAAGTCCTGTCGGCTATACCGACAAAAAACTCCGACGCAAAACGCGGAAGCTCACCCGTCAAAAGCTTTAACTTTTTTAATCCTTCCTTTTGTTTTTCATGGTAATAATCCATTTTTTGCTCCGATTATATTTTGCCGAATAAAGCGACCTTATACAAATTTTATATATCTATTATACGCCAAGCCGGACGAAAAGTCAATACAAGCCGCTAAGCGCGGCGCAAAAGATGTAAAGTACGGTATTTTAGAATACTATGCGGTACAGAGTACTCTCATTTGATAAAAAATCATTTATTAAATTCCGCCGTTTATCAGACGTTTATCGTATTCTGACTGCATTCTCGCATAAAATTCCGCGTCCGCAGGCGCAGTCAGTAAAAGATTTATTATCTCCGCCGCGAGAAGGTTTCTGATGTTTTTGGAGGGCTTATTTAAAAAGACGGACGAAGCGACGTTTTTGATTTCTTCGGGAAATTCGCTTGCAAAGACGTTTATGCCTATTCCGGCGACGACCCATTCGGTCGCACCCGATTCAAGGTCGCTTACGGCTTCGGTCAAGATGCCGCATATCTTTTTGCCGTCTATGAGTATGTCGTTGACGCGCTTGATAGAGCATTCGACGCCGCATACCGATTTTATCGCCAAGCATACCGCCGCGGCTGCCGCTACGGTAAAACCCGTTATTTCGGGAAAGTTGTAAAGCTCCGGCGAGAGTATAAAGCTCATGTACAGACCGCAGAGCGGCGGCGAAAAGAAAGCTTTGCCATTCCTGCCTTTGCCGAAGTTTTGAGAGTCGGCGATGATGACCGTACCGTGTCCGCCGCCGTTTATCGCCGCTTCCTTAGCAGTCTTGTTTGTCGAATCCAAAGAGCCGTATACGGATATTTTTTCGGCGCAAATTCCGTCTTTGAGATAAGGGATTATCCCTTCGACCGATAAAATGTTGTTGTCTTCCGTCAGGCGGTAACCTCTGTTTTGGACGGCGTTTATACCGTAGCCGTCTTTTTCGAGCGATTTTACGGCCTTCCACACCGCCGTGCGCGAAACGCCTAATTGACCGGCTATTTCTTCGCCGGAAAGACTTTTATCGCTGTTTTTTTCGAGTAACGCGAGTAACGCGCTTTTTGTATTATTCATATTACTTCCAAGTTTTTTAGATTTTTTTCAGCATTGTTTTAGCCTTGCAATGATATTAATTTCTTATACAATCTATCGGTTTCATCTTGTTTAACCGATATGTCGGGAAAACCGCCGAGAGCAAAAGTATCGCCGCCATCAAGATAAAGGTGATGTAAAACGGTTTAAAGGTAAGCGTCAGCAGCGCAACGTGATTGACAAGCTCGGTTTGGAGCGTACTCCAAAAGAAGTTGTATAAAATTCCGTTTAAAAGACCGGTCATTCCGCATATAAAGAGCGAGCAAAGCGGTATGCCGACGGCAAGGACTATCGCCGCCTGCAAAAGGAATATTATAGAGATATCCGCGCCGCGCACGCCCATAGCGCGCAGGACGCCTATTTCGCTTTGGCGGTCTTTGATATTCGACAGCATAAAGTCGGTGATAAAAAGCATACAAACGACGGCGAGAACTATACTTACATACATAAAGACGGTCTTGTAAACCGATAGGTCGTTATACACCGAATAGGTCACAATAGACAGTATATTTTGGTGAAAATACACGTTGTCGTCGAGAAAATTTACAAGCTCCGCCTGCGCCGCCTTGCCGTCGGGAAGCCTTGTATGATACCCGACGACCAAAGGATTTGTATTTGCCGCCTTCAAAAAATCGCTTTGAGTCATCACAGCGGAGTAGACATATGCTCCGGCATGGTTTGTATCGATGCCCGAAAATACTCCGGCAACCTTATATGTTCCGGGAGTATAGCCCGTCAAACCTCTGGAATAGCGTATATAAGTATATTCATATTCCTTTTCGGGAGAAAATTTCTCGCCGAATTTGGCGGAAAAAAACATTTCCGACACCAAAAGCTCTCCGTCGTTCAAGACCTTATGAGAAGCCTTTGCGTCGGACCACGTTATGCGCGGAGCGTTAAGCATATTGTCGGGGTTTTCGCATATTTCTTGAAACCGCGTCATAGAAAATAATTGATTGCTTCCTTCGAGCATTATTTCCTTAAAAAATGTTTCGTGTACGCCTATCGGCATATAAAGGCTGTTGTAATAGCGCGAATAATAGGTCAAATAGTCCAATATATTTGCCGTTTCGCCGTCGAGGTCTGAATATTTTATACCGAAGTATTCTATATACCGCTCATAATCGGTATCGATAATTGCGGAAATATATATGCCGTCGTTGCCGAAATCGACGGTTTTGCCTATCAAGGCTTCGGCTTCGAGTCCGGCAAGGCTTTCGCCGCCGACGGTTTTCGCACCGAAGATTTCTATCATATAGGCGGTGTAATCGGTTATTGCCGCGCTGAAATATCCGTCCGCGCCGCGTGTATTGTCGGTAGGAAATTCGCCGATAACGGAATAACCGTAGTCGGCGATATGCTCCGCCGCAGTCTCGAAATATCCGCATACGTTCGTATACATCCAATCCGAACCCGTATCGATATCGTTGAACATAAGATAATAAGATGATAGGTAATAATATTCGTCTAAATAATCGATATGTTTATTTTGAAGCAGCTTTTCACGGTCGGACGCATACATATCGCGTCCGTATTCTCTATAGACATAACCGAAAGGCGGCAATTCTACGGCTTTCATTATCAACACGCCGGTTTCGTCATATCTTTCAAAATTTTCCGCGCTGACCGTTCCGATATCGTATTCGGCAAAAACACTCGAAACACCGAAGACCGTCAGGGATATGACGATAATCAAAAGCGATACGGTAAATTTTATTTTTTGCCGTTTGATTTTTGAAACGGCTAATTTTGAAAGGGTTTTAAAGGGTAATTTCGTTTTGTCCGACGGAGTGTAACGTGCTTCCGATAATGGGAGAGCTTGGATATCGGCGGAATTAAATTGCCTTTCTTCGGACAGCCCGATGTTTTTTTCTCCGCGTGTATTTAAGAATGACGCGAGCTTGTCGTTGATTTGAGCGTCGCGGTAAATGGTCAGCTTTTCTTTGCCGTTTACAACGCGCCTTATATAAGCGTCGTTTTTTACAACGTCTTCGGCTATCTTGCCGTCGGACATTCTGATGATTCTGTCCGCATATTTTTCCGCATTTTCGCGGTCGTGCGTTATTACTATTACAAGCTTATCCTTTGAAAGATTTTTTAATATATCAAAGATTATTACGCCGTTTTTTTGGTCGAGATTGCCCGTCGGTTCGTCGGCAAGGACAATCTTAGGATTTTTTGTCAGTGTTCTGGCTATTGCGACGCGCTGTTTTTCTCCGCCCGAAAGTTGGCTGATTGCGCGGTTTTCCAAGCCCGTAAGCCCAACGTCGGCAAGGATTTTGTCCGCTTCCTCGCAGCTTAAAGTCTTGCGGTTTATTTCACGCGCAAGCCGTACGTTTTGGATTACGTCAAAGTCGGACAGGAGATTGAAATCCTGAAAGATTATGCCTATGTATTTGTTGCGGTAGCCGTCGGCTTCCGCATCGGAAAAGGAATTTTTGCCGTCTATAATTACCTCTCCGCCGTCGGGCTTGTCGAGCATACCGATAATATTCAGCAGAGTGGTTTTGCCGCAGCCGCTTTTGCCGGCGACAAAAACAAGCCCCTTGTCGGGCAGCTCCAAAGAAACGCCGTCTAATGCTTTAAACTCGTTTTTTTTGCCTTTATTGTATATTTTTGTGATGTCTTTTAGGGCTATCATTTAGATTTTCTCCGCTTTGAAGAGTTTTTGATGACGGTTTAAAGGTCTTTTCTTATGGCTTCTGCCGGCGACATTTTGGAAATCTTTACGGTCGGATATATGATAGACGCGATTCCGATAAGGATTATAGCTGCGGCGTTTATGACAAAAGGCATCGCCGTTATGTACAAAACCGTTATCTGCTTGACTAATTCGCCTTGAAGATAGCGTTGAAGGTCGTGCGTCAGGATAGAGTCGGCAGCGGCAAAAAAGAGATAGACGGCTATCGACGAAAAAATGAGAACGGACAACAGGGTAAACGCGCTTTCGATGAGATACACCTTGATTACGTCGCGCGTTTTCATGCCGAGAGCCTTCATGACGCCTATATCCTTTTGTTTTTTTGTCACCGCCGTTATCAAAAACATTGCGAGAGTGACAACAGATATCAAGGCTATTATCGCGGCGATAGGCAAAAAGACCGAACGCAGGTTTTTGATAGTGGGCGCGGCGCGAAAGGTGATTGTCGAATATACCGAAGCGTAACAGAGTAAATTATCTTCCATAAAATCAAATAAAGCGTATGCTTCACTGTTTTTTATCGACATACGAATGCCTATTCGGTAAGACAGGCTGTCAATCAAATATTCAAAATCGCTTTGCGCGACGATAATGCCGAAGGAAGTTTTAAAAAGATTTTCGGTCGTGCTGTTGTCTATGACGCCGACGACCTTGTAGCCGTTTAAATCGACATTGTCTACCGACTTATTTATATAATATATTTCCGGTCTTGCGGCAAAATCGAAACCGAATTCATAGCGGAAAGCGTTTTCGGTCATGATAATTTCTTTTGAATTAGGCTGACCTGAATAATGATAATTATCCGCAAATTTGACGGAGTTTGACGCGAGATAGGCGGGTAGAATCCCGTCGTTTGCAGTCGAATAATGATAAAGATTTGTGACCAATCGGTCTTTGTAGCAGCTCTTTGCAAAGCCGCCGCCGGAATAGAGCATCAGATAATAATTTTCCGCATAATAAACGTATTTCAAATATTCCGCGCTCAACGTCGCGGTCGAGACGTTGAGATAATCGAAGAATTTTTCTTTGTAGCCCGTATCGATTACTCCGGTTATGCGCAGATTGCTCGAACGGTCGGCGGCATTAATGACGTTAAAATATCGGACAAGGCTTGCCTCGAAGCCGCCGTTTAAAAAAGCCTTTAAAGCGTCGCCGCCCGACGGAATCGAGAAGCCGTATTGCGGCGGAAGTGCTTCCGCGAGCTGACGGATAATGACATAGGCGAGAAAATCGGTGATGACGACCTCGTTTAACTCTTCGCCGTAACCGCTTCCGGCGACGGGTGAGCCGGTCAAGGGGAATCGGCTGTCGAGCGAAAGCGTCGGCTCGAAGTATCCGAGCAAGTACAGCAGCTCGCCAAAATTTGATGCAAAATTTATTCCCGTAATATTTTGCAACTCCGGAATGAGATGCGCGTCGGCAGGCAAGGGCTTTGATATGTCGAGAGTTTCAAAAAAGCTTGCGTTCGGCGAAGCCGCTCCGCCGTCCGGCATTGGAAGATAACCGGCAAAAATATTAGGTTTGTCCGCCAAATCCATGAGCGAAAAGCCCATAGTTTCAAGAGTGTTTTCGTCTATTTCGTACACGCCGCCAAGGCTTTTGACGGAATCCGCCGACGAGCCGGCAAAGGCGGACGGGAAGTCGTAGCCGTTTAGACGGAAAATCTCGATATATCCGTCGGGATACTCGCTTTGTAAATGCGCGGCTGCGGCGTCTTGAATCTTTTGCCGCTTTTTTGGATAAGTCCGCCCCATTCGTTGTATGCGCCTTGATAAATAATTATTTCACCTTCGTTGTTTTTTATAAAGGTTCGGGCATTAGCCTGATATTCGTTATAAGAAATAATAATCGCGGACAATCCGAAAACGGCGAACATAATGACGCATATCGCAATCGACGCGACGGTCTTTATCTTTCTCGAAAAAAGATTTTTGAGAGCGAGATATACCGCGTCTTTGTTTTTTAATGACTTTGAGCGTCTTTTTGAAGCGGCATTATCGATAGAAGCGACTTGCACGGCTTCTTCGGCGGGCGTGCTTTCGGGCATTCCGCCGTCTTGTATTGCGACAAATTTTTCCGCTTTGGATATCGTTACGGACTTGTCTTTGTTGGCGTTTAAGACTTCGGCGTCCTGCGGTGAAAATTTTTTGCCGTAAGGCAAGGTGACCGTATCTTGACAGACGGTGATTGCTTCGATAAAATCCTTGTTTCTAACAGTATCCGACACGATGCGTCCGTCGGACAATCTGATAATGCGGTCGGCGTATTTTTCTGCGCTTTCTTTGTCGTGCGACACGGCTATGACAAGGATTTTTGCGGACAATTCTTTTAAAAGTCCAAAAACTATTTCTCCGTTGGCTTCGTCGAGTTTGCCCGTCGGTTCGTCGGCAAATATGATTTTCGGGTCTTTGATAAGAGCTCTCGCTATGGCGGTGCGCTGTTGTTCGCCGCCCGATAGCTGATTGATTTTCTTTTTGGCTTTGCCGCTCAGACCGACGGTATCGAGAGCCTGCGCCGCTTTTTGCGTGTCGGCGGGACGATTTTTTAAGCGTTCCGACAGCAATATATTTTGTTCGACGTTAAGGCTTTTGTTGAGATTAAATTCTTGAAAGACAAAGCCGACCGTGTTATTCCTGTAATCGTCTATCCGTATATCGCTCCCGAGCCTTGCTCCGTCAATAAAGATTTCTCCGCCCGTCGCGCCGTCAAGCCCCGCGATTACATTCAAAAGCGTGGATTTACCAGAGCCGGATTTTCCCAATATAAAAACCAGCCCTTTTGACGGAAAGGACAAATTGACGTCCGTCAAAGCCGCAGTCTTTGCCGAACCGCTTTCATAAATTTTAGTTACGTTGTTTAGCAGTACCATGTATTTAATTATACAACCAAAATGAAAATTTTTCAATATAATGCGGTGATAAATTTTGTTTTAAGAGATGATTTCATTGTGAAAATTTTTAGGTTAATTCTGAACAAATGAATTTTAAATGGGTTTTATTATAGGCATTGATGGCATGTAATAGATAATCAAAAAATAAAATTGCCCGAAAACAATGATTTTCGGGCAAGTAAGGTTATATATCATCGTCAAAACTTTTTTGAAATGCTTATTTTCGTTCCGCCTTCATCTTCTAAACCTAAAAGATAATCGGACGTTATATTGAATAAAACGCATAATTCTTTCACAGTATCGATATCAGGTTTACTGATATTTTTTTCCCATAACGATATCGTATCTTGCGATGTGTTTAGGATTTTTCCTAAATCTGTTTGAGACATTTTTTTTTCTTTTCTAAGGTCTTTTATTTTATCGCCGATTTCCATAATTAGATTATACTAAAAATTTTCGTAAAATACTTGACTCACGAACAATTCTCGTATATAATGGTTTTACGATAAATTCTCGTAAAGGATTGCGTTATGAAACAAAACGAATTAAAACACAAAAGAAATATTCTTATTTGTTCGATGTGGTCAATCATCGGACAACACTCTCTAATGGAATTAAATAGAAAAGCTGCCGAGCTTTGCTCACAATATTTTCCGCAAGCCGGCGAAATCCTTTTAAACCAATTTACAAGCGTAGCGCATTCAGCACAAGAGTATTATTATGCCTTATACGACTTCGATTCGCTTATTGACGTTTACAAAAAACAATAACGCCGAATTTGTGACGGGGAAAATAATAAAGGTAAGGCACAGCTGCGTAATTTTGTTTATATTCTTAAAGCGATGATACATATTTATCCGTCGCTTTTTTGTTTTTTGCAAATTTATCGGGGCTTTCATTTTTGGGGGTGTGGGCGCATAGAATATTACATAAATTATGCTTATTTAAAATTAGACTATTCGGCAGGTATGGGAAATGAAAGATATAAGTATGAGAACGGCGGGCAATATTATCATATTTTTTGTGGTGCTTGCGCTTTTTGCGGCGGCGTTGACGGGTGGCGCGGCGGCGGCGGCAGGAAATAATCGGGCGTATTATAGGGGCAACGGAGAAAAGCCGTATGTGTCGCTGATGATAAATGTTTACGAAGGCGCGGAATACATTGTGCCGATAATGGAAGTTTGCGAACGCTATGAAGCGAAAGCGACTTTTTTTGTCGGCGGAATATTTGCGAAGAGAAATCCCGATTTAATTAAAAATATATATGAGAGAGGACACGAGTTGGCAAATCACGGCTACAATCACAAGGATGCCGCCAAGCTCGGTTACAAAGAGAATTATGATGAAATAGTCATGACGGAGCGGCTGATAGAAGCGATATGCGGATTTAAAACTCGCCTTTTTGCGCCGCCGTCAGGTTCTCTCGGCGGAGAAATGTTTAAAGCCGCCGCAGAGCTAAAATACGATGTCATAATGTGGAGCAAGGACACGATAGATTGGCGCGACAAAAATCCCGACCTGACATTTGGACGCGCCACAAAAAACATGAAAAACGGCGACCTTATTCTCATGCACCCGACGGCGCATACCTTAGAAGCTCTGCCGCGCATTCTGCAATACTTCAAAGAACACGGTTTCTCCGTCGTCCCCGTGTCCGTCAATATAAGCGCGGAAGTTTGATTTGAGAAGCTATTAAATGAATTAAAACAATCGTTTGCGGAGCATTTGCTCCGCATTTTTGGCGTAGCAGAATTTTATATAAAATTCTTGTGCTATTAGATTTTTCTTGTTTGTAAAAAGTTAAAAACTATTTATGTCAAGCTTTTAAATTCCGTACAAAAAATATTCTTATTTTATAAGACTTAGGCGCAGTAAAAAAAATACTTGATATTCTCGATATTGTGTATTATAATTAAATCATAAAAGATAGAATAAGAGTCAAAAAAAGCGAAAAGAGAGCCGATGAAAACGCCGGCAAAGTACCGAGATATTATTGGGTTGTAAAAATATAAAAAATTAATTTTATATACACAAAAAATATTCAAAATATAATATACTCATATCTAACGACATTACTTTAAACGTCGGCATCAAGCGAGGTGACAATATGAAGAGTGTAACAAAATTTAAAGTGACGGACGACCAAATAAGAGCCGCTTTTAAGGCTGCGGAGATAGGCGCGGTAAGCGATATAAAGGAGCTTTCGGACGGCTGCTATAACAGCGTTTTTTCGGCGGTCGGCAAGGACGGCAAGAGATACGTTATCAAAATAGCTCCGGAAAAAAGCGTAAAGGTTTTGACCCATGAGCGAAATATTATGGCGTCGGAAGTAAGCTTTTACAGCTTGCTAAACGAGCGAACCGACGTTAAAACGCCAAAAATAATCTTTGCTGATTTTAGCGAAAGGCTTATCCCCACCGCATATTTTATTATTGATTTTTTAGACGGGGAACGGCTTGATAAGGCGAAGCTAACGCCCCTTGAAAGGAGCGAAGCCAACGAACAATGGGCGTGGATTTTGTCGGAATTTCACAAAATAAAAGGCGTAGGCTACGGTTATGAGCAAGCGGGGCTTTCGGATAATTGGCAAGACGGTTTGAAGCGCATGACTCAAATACTGATAGACGACGCGGCTTTTTACGGCAAAAAATGCAGGGTCGGTCAAAAACTGCTGACATACATAGACAAGCTTAGTTTTGCGTTAAAAGACGTGCCGTGCGCATTGGTAAATTTTGATTTGCATTCGATGAATCTCTTCTGCGAGAGAACGCCGAGCGGAATACGGCTTGCCGTTCTTGACCTTGAACGCGGCTTTTGGGGCGACCCGATAGGCGACTTTATAATGCCCGAAACATTAAAAACCTTTGCGAAAAAAAGCATTGTTTCACTCTACAACCGCCATGCCGACGCGCCGATAATTATGGGCAAGGAAGCGGAAATCCGTTACAACCTTATGAAGGCATATCTTGCCGTAATAATGTATACGGAGCGTTTTTCGCGCTTTAAGGGCTTCGGAAAATTTTTTGACCTCACATATTTGTCCGGCACTTTCGTTTATAAGCTATTCGCGAAAATTGCGTTTTCGGCATTAAAAAGGTTGTCAAAATGAAAGGAGATAAGCTCAAAGATTTAGAGCAAAAAAGCATTCCGCGTCTGATACTGAGCTATTCGTTGACTGCCTTTATCGCGCTTGCCTTAAATAGCGTATATATGCTGACCGATGCGGTTTTTATCGGGCGCGGAATAAGTGCGGAGGCGCTCGGCGGTATCACTTCGGTATTGCCGTTTACGGTATTGCAAGGCGCAATCGCCGCGACGGTAGGCGGCGGCGCGGCGGTTTTGGTTTCACGGCTGCTCGGCAAAAACGACGCGAAAAAAGCCGGCGAAACGGTCTTTGGTGCGGCGGTTGCTTTTTGGACTGCCGCGCTTGTCATTACCGCGCTCGGACTGATTTTTATCGACCCGCTTTTAAAGCTTTTGGGTACGGCGGACAATCTAAAAATATATGCGAAGCAATATTTGACGATACTTTTGATAGGCAATGTTTTTTCCACAGGCTTTTCGTCCGTGATGCGTGCGGAAGGCAAAATGCTTTTCGCTCTGCTTCAATGGGTAATTCCTATTTCGGTAAATATAATTTTAGACGCAGTTTTGATTTTCGGTTTTAAGCTTGGCGTTAAAGGTGCGGCATACGCTACGGTTGCGTGCCAGGCGACGAGCGTTATCACCGCTATGCTTTTCTTTTTTAAATTTTCGTCGTTAGATTTTAAAGGCGCACGGTGGAGCGGCAAAACGCTCGGCGACATCTTGACTACCGGCTTGCCTTCGCTTGTTCAAAACGGCTCGATTGCCGTAGGCATGGCTCTCTTGAATAACGTATTTAAGGAGGTCGGCGGCGGCGAGCTTCAAATAATATACGGTATCGTCAGTAAAATTTTTATGTTTTGCATAGTACCGTTTACGGCTATTACGCAAGCCTTGCAGCCGATAGCCGGCTACAATTACGGAGCGGGCAAGCCGGAGCGTGTAAAAAACGCTATGAAATATACCGTGCTGTTTTCGTTTGCCGCCGCCGTCGTGCCGCTGATAATTTGCGAATTTGCGCCGCGAATTTTATTGAAAATCTTGACGTCGGATAACGCGCTTCTCGATGCCGGAGTACCTACGCTCAGATGGATAGCCGCCGCACTGCCTTTTATGTTTTTGCCGTCGGCAACCGGAGTGCTTTTGCAATCGACCGGCAAGAGATTTGCCGCCGTTTTGATGTTTGCCGCGAGCTTCATTTTTGTTCCGCCTTTGGCTCTTCTTTTTGCCGAACTGTCGGGAGCGGCGACGATATGGATTTCTTTTCCGCTTGCGGGAATAGCGGCAAGCGCGATTGCCGCAGTCGCGGTATTTATCTTTTTTAAGAGATATAACGGCGTTGTTTCGGCGCAGCTGTGATTTCCCGTTGACGCGCCATAAATCTTATGCTATAATATTTAACAGGAAGCAGGTTTTATGGGTAAATTGTACGGTGAAATACAAGAAGAATTAAGCGCATTTAAGGACTTTAAAAATAATTTCAAATTTCGGCAGCTTGCGTTGGAAGCTAAGGGGCTTGAGATTTATTGCGTAGATTTACTTGTTAAGGATAAAGACGATAATACAACGGCGATAACGGACAAATGGATAAATGTCGGATATAAGTTAAATAATCCTTTTTCAAGGTGTCTGTCTAATTTGTTTCCCTATGAATTTATTTTTAAAGGTAAAAAGGCGCGGAGTATAGAAGCTGTTTTGCAATGCTTAAAGTTTAAGGATATAGATAAACAAGATATTATTCTGACATATAGCTGAATCGATGCGAAAAATGCAGGTTGTCTTTCTGAATATGATTGGAAAGAAACGGGGCTTTTGTTTTGGCAAGGCAAGGAAATTGTCAGAAATAGCAATGACTATGATAATTTTCTTGATGAGCTGTATATCGGCGCAATTCAAAATCCTCCGTATAGGAATGCAATAATCGCGTGTCCTGAGATTTATATTTTACATTCAATCGGCGCAGAGAATAAAAAAGAAACCGTACTGACTCGATATGAGTTTGAAGCACGAATGAATTGTTTAAAGGCTTTTTTGAAGGAAAGATAAACCGTTAAAATCGGAAGCATATTCCGAAAAAATATCGGGGGGAATCTATTGCGTGTGTGGACGTTACGCACTGTCGGCATATTTTGTCTCTTTGTTGCGCCTGCCTGCGTTGCATTGCCTAACAGTCCGATACTTTGCAGGCAAGGTGCAGAGAAGCTTATCGGATAGCAGTAGAAAAATCATTTGATATTATCGATATTATGTATTATAATTAAGGCAACACCGCATTAATCAGATAAAATTTTAAGCTTAAAATTTTATCTGATTTACGCAGTGTTGCCTAAGTATCAATTACAAAAAAACTGAAAGGCGGCAAAATATATGTCAACGCCAACGGAAACGCAAGCAAAATACCAAGATATAATAAACGAGATAGATAGGCATTACAAGATTATGAAGAGTATGCGCCCTCTAAATTCGGATGCCGTTAAACGGTATTTAGAGGAGTTTTCAATATCGGCAAGCCACAATTCAAATGCTATCGAGGGAAATTCTTTTACATACGATGAAACGCGCTTATTATTAAAGGAAGGCGTGACGTCGAGCGCGAGAAGTTTTGAGGAACATCAAGAGATTGTCGGATACAAGAAGGGGTTTGATTTTCTTTACGCGGCGTTAAAAAACAATCAAGCGATTAGTGAAGCTTTAATAAAAAAAATACATCAATTCATACTTTCGGGACAAGAAAACGCCGGACAATATAGGCAAGAACAGGTTTATATCGGAGATATGTTTAATATTACTTTTACGCCTTGTCCTGCGGATTTGGTTTCCGATAAAATGAAAGAATATGCGGAAGCAATTCAAAAGGATATGGAAGTTAATAAGAGCATAAAGGAAAATGATGTTGCGCCGGATTGGTATAGTCTTTTTAATAACCTTGCACGGCATCATATCGAGTTTGAAAAAATACATCCTTTTATAGACGGAAACGGAAGAACGGGCAGGCTTTTGTTGATTTATGAAATGATATACACCGGCTTATTGCCGATTGATGTCAGGTATGAAGAAAGAAGTCGCTATTATGCCGCCTTGAAGGACTACGACATAAAAGCCAAGTATAGCTCGCGTTTGGAAAGCAAGACGGAAGGTATGGCGAAGCTGTTAGCCGAGAGCGAATTAAAAAGCATGGGTGTATGGAATGAAATGTTTAAAAATTTCATTCCGAATAATCCGATATCGGACGAATAAAATCAGAAACACACCGACAAAGCAGGTGTGTTTCTTGTTTTTTGACAATGCAAAAAAGGGGATAAACGGAAAATAAAAAAGAACGCTATATATAAGTGTTCTTTTGCGGTAAAAATACCGTATTTGGTGCGCCTGGAGGAACTCGAATCCCCGACCTTACGGTTCGTAGCCGAACGCTCTATCCAACTGAGCTACAAGCGCATATAAAATTGTGGGGCGGTAGGGGCATTGGTTTTGATGTCTGTATAAAATTAATTTTCAGCGAAATATAGTATATCTCATAGCGGAAAGATTGTCAATTTATTTGGGGTAAGTTTTGTTTGTTTTTTTGTTTTTGGAGAAAATAAAAGGTATCAAATTTAAAACCGTACATCAAATACACGCGTATAAGAATGCGTTTTACAGCAAAAAAGACGCGGCGTAAAATTTTATCTAATTTACGCGGTGTTTTCTTTACTTAAAAATATTAAAATGATATAATATCATTTAGAATTACAATACAGAGGTCAAATGAACGCGCTTGAATTTGATGTGAAAGAATTATATCCGTTGTATATATTGAGAGGCGGCGACGCATATCTCAAAGACGGTGTTATAAAAAAAATCAAGAGCATTCTTCCGTCGGAGTCCTTCGATATAGATTATATCAGATTTGAAGAGGACGCAAAGGTATCGGACATCGTATCTGCGGCGGACACGTTTTCTTTTTTTGAGAGCAAAAAGGTCATATATTTTAGAGCGGCTTACGGCGGCAAGCTCGCCGAAGCCGACAAGACGCTTTTGGCGGAATACGCAAAAAATCCGTGTGCGGCGACCGTTCTCGTCATAGACGACGGCGCGTCCTTGTTCAAATTTCTCGAAAAATACGCCCAAATTGTCGTCTGTGATTTTCCGGGCGAAGGCTTTGTCGCAAGGTGGCTCAAAAATCTGCTTACGGCAAAGGGCTACGACATAGAGCCGTCGGCGGCGTCGCTTCTCATAAAATACTGCGGAACGGACATGATGAAAATCCATGTCGAAGCGGAGAAGCTTACGTCTTATGCGTCCGGAAGGATTGTAAGGGATAGTGACGTGACTGAATGTGTCGCTCCCGATACGGAGTTTCAGGTGTTTGAGCTGACAAATTATCTTGCAAAAAAGGATAATAAAAATTCCGTCAGGATTTATAATATACTTATCGGCAGAGGCGAAGCTCCGGCATTTTTGTTGTCGATGATAACGTCGCAATTCCGTAGGATATTGCACACGATGTTGTCGGATTTGAGCGACGGAGAGCTGGCGGCGCTTTTTAAGGCAAAGGAATATCCGATAACGTTGGCGCGCCGCTTGTCGGCAAATTTTACCAAGCTCAAAGTCAAAAAAATCGTAGACAATCTCGCTTTAAACGAATATTTATTCAAGAGCGGAGCATTGAGCGAAAAAGCCGCTTTGGAATTATCCTTTTCTTATTTATTGACAATATGACTTCGGTCGTCGGCAAAAGAGGTATCATGTCTCAAAAAATCAAAAAAATTATAGAAAAATTAAAAAAGGTGCATCCGGCTATTGTCTTTGCGCTTTTCGGTTTATCGTTTTTTTTGGGAGATTTTTTTCTTTTGAGAGCGGACGCCTATACGGCGGCGGTAATTGCCTCGTCGGCGGAATTTATTCAAACTCTCGATACCGCCGGAGTGTACATATATATGCTTGTCACCGCGTATCTCAATGCCGCGCTAATCTTCTTTGCGTGCAGAATGATTTTAAATTTTACCACCTTTAAATACGGAATAAAATTTGATAAAGCCTACGCGTCGCTTTATTTAGAATTATTTGCGACGGCGGCAAATCTCATCGCGGCTTTATTCGGGATTTTATTTATAAAATTTCCGTTTATCTTTATAAACTACGTCGTCATAATCAGATTTGTCATAATGACCGTCGGTTATGTGTTTTTTGCATATTTTTA
>JAITOU010000014.1 GCA_031289755.1 Clostridiales bacterium | reverse complement strand
AAAACGCTCATCTGCCCGACGGCGTCGACGACGCTTTTGCGGCGCAAAGGCAGATAGCTACGGAAGATTTTGTCAGGCTGATTTTTACCTACAAAGCGTTAAAAAGACAGTTTAATAAGAGAAGAACCTTTTATAAAGCCGATAAGGACATTTTAAAAGGATATTTTTCCGCTCTGCCCTTCGCTCTCACCGTTTCTCAAAAAAAAGCTTTGGACGATATTATCGGCGATATGACGGGCGGCGCGTATATGAACAGGCTTTTGATGGGGGACGTCGGTTCGGGCAAGACGGCGGTGGCTTTTGCGGCGGCGTATTTTGCTATCGGGTCGGGCAGTCAATGCGCCTTTATCGCACCGACGGAGCTTTTGGCGCGGCAGCATTACAAGGCTGCGTCGGAGCTATTGGGCGGACTCGGAATAAAGGTGGTTATACTGACGGCCGCTTGCGCCGCAAGCGAAAAAAAATACGTCACGGAAGCGATAAAAAGCGGAGAAGCGCAATTGATTATCGGCACGCATTCGCTTTTTTCGGAAAACGTGATATACGGTAATCTCAGACTTGTGATAATAGACGAGCAACACCGCTTCGGTGTAAAGGAAAAGGACGCTATTATCAAAAAAGCTTCCGAAGCCGACGTCTTGACGCTGAGTGCGACACCTATACCGCGTGCATTATCTCTCGCGCTTCTCTCCGAATTAGACGTATCTGTGATAGAGCGGCGCAGCAGGATAGACGATATGATATCGACAAAAATCGTTCCCGATTATAAGCGGAACGATATGTTTGCGTACATCAGAGAAAGGGCCGTTTCGGGACGGCAGGCATATATTGTCGCGCCGCGTATAGAAGATGCCGAAGGCGTGGAAACCGATACCGTCAAAGCCTTGTACAAAGAGCTGAAAGAAGGGCTTTTTAATGATATCGATATAGCGGTTTTGCACGGCAAATCGTTAAAGGCAGATAAGCAAGCCGTCATGGACGGCTTTAACGGCGGCTCGATATCCGTGCTGATATGCACTACGGTCATAGAGGTCGGAATAGACGTAAAAAACGCCTCCGTCATGGCGGTCATGAATGCCGAAAATTACGGGCTTGCCGCCCTGCATCAATTGCGCGGACGCGTCGGGCGCGGAACGGAAAAATCCTATTGTTTTTTGCACACAACTAAGGATGACAACGCCAGACTGACGGTTCTTGCGGAGTGCGGCGACGGATTCGCCGTATCGGAGAGAGATTTCGATATGCGCGGCGGCGGCAATTTTCTCGGCGAAAAGCAGAGCGGCTCGTTTGAAAATCTCAATAACTACGCCGTAAAAATCGACAAGGAGCTTATTTCGGAAGCCAAACTAATAGCCGAAGGTATAGAATTGAACAAGGAAACGCTCGGAATTTTTAGGGAAATGAATTACCAAAAATACTACAATATCATCAAAAACACCGTTTTTAACTGAAATATTATATTGCCGCCGTCAATTTTTTTTTGACAACGGCATTCATATTGTAACTTTTTACCCGTTACTCTCATATTATGTACAAAGTATGCGCCGCTTCAAGGTTTTATCCGCGTAAGCGTTCCGCATATAATTTTTTATGGGGTTTTATCGGCACTGCAAGCGTGTCGGCTCAATCCCGAAAGGCAGGTAAAATGTTATTCGGAACAGACGGCGTAAGGGGTATTGCGTCTTATTTCTTTGAAAACAGATTGGCTTATAATCTCGGCAGGGCGATAGTTTCGCGCCGTCGCCGTCCGCAAAGGGTTGTCATTGCGAGAGATACGCGCACATCGGGATACGACATCGAGCAAGAGGTCATAAAGGGGCTTATCGAATACGGTGCGGACGTTTACCGCTTGGAAATAATGCCGACAATGACGGTATCGGATATCCTGCGGCAGCTCGGCGCGGACTACGGTATAATGGTCAGCGCGTCGCACAATCCGCCCGAATACAACGGCATAAAGATTTTCGATTCGACGGGCGGCAAGCTCTCGCTAAAAGAAGAAGGGGAAGTCGAAGCGGAGTATTACAGGTTGTGCGGTATTACAAAGAAGCATCGGGACGAGAATACTCCGAATGAAGAAAAGCGCAAGGAAGGGCATACGGAGCTTTTGCAGGATGCCGCACTCATGTATGCCGACGGTCTGTTGAAACGCACCGAAGCAGACCTGACGGGCTGTACCGTCAAGCTCGATTGCTGTTACGGAGCGTGCGCGAAAACCGCTCCCGATATTTTTAAGAAAGCCGGAGCAAACGTCAGGACGCTCGCCGGAGAATACGACGGCAGGCTGATAAACGTCTTTACAGGCTCGACAAACATCGATTTTTTGAGAGCCAATATGTCGGAAGACGACTACATAGGCTGTGCCTTTGACGGCGACGGCGACCGAATGCTTGCCGTAACGCCGAAAGGGTTTATTGTAGACGGCGATTATATACTGTATATCCTGACAATGTATTTGAAGGAGCGCGGCTTGCTGCGCAAAAACAGCGTCGTCGGAACGCTTATGACAAATTACGGACTCGAAAAAGCCTTGAACTCAAAGGGCGTGACCCTTGTCAGGACGGACGTCGGCGACAAATATGTCATAGAAAAAATGAAGGAATGCGGCTATTCCTTAGGCGGCGAAACGTCGGGGCATATCATAATAGACGAGCAGGGTCGCGGCGGCACGGGCGACGGAATACTTGCCGCGCTCATGCTTGTAAAGGCACTTAAAGACGCCCGTATCGAGCCGGATGAAATCCCGTCCTTGTACGCGTCTTTTCCGCAAAAAACCGTGAATATCAAAACTCCCGACAGAATAAAAAAAGCCGTCCTAAAAGACGAACGGCTCAAAGCTTTAAAGGAATTGTGCGGAGAGGAAATGAAAGGCGGCGGCAGAATATTGATACGTCCGAGCGGCACGGAAGAAAAAATCCGCATAACCGTCGAAGCAAGCGAGCGCGAAACAGTAGACGACGTACTCGGATTGCTTGTCCCTGCATATACGGAAGCGGTCACCGCATTGAGCCGAAAACCGCGCTGAATTGTAGCACTCCGTCAAAGCCGAAATATCAAAATTTAAGCTTTACAAAACAGTAGGGGCGGATTCCATATCCGCCCGTTATTTTTTTTGTATAAATATTCGGCAATTTTGGCTTACGCTTCGGGGGCTTGTTTGCTTTCGGATAAAAAGTCTTTATAGGCGTTCTTTTCGCCCGCAAGTATTCTGCTTTCGAGAGATGAAGCGTTGCCGTCCGTTATGTCGCCGTCTTGACGTGCGGCGCGAACCTTTAAGACCTCTATGATTTCCTCATGCTTTTTTTCCGACAAATCCCAAAACAGCATAGGGACGGCGGCGGCTATCGAAGAAAAGACCGCGATAAGCGAGCAAACGCGGATAATCGGGAGAATGACGCCGCTCTGATATAACACCGACGGGTCGTCGTGATATCCCTTAGATTTGTAAATTGCGGGCAATATCAGCCCCAAAAACATTCCTGCCGTTGTGGAAATAATTGCGCTTAATTGTCCTATCGTACCCTCCATCCTTTCGCCGCTTTTGAATTGTTGGAAGTCGTTTATTTGTGCGGACAGCGCGGGGCTTGTGACGACCTGAACGGCATTTGCCAAAGTGATGACAAAGATAAAGGCTATCAGCAGATAAGGGCTATTTGTAAAGATGACCATAGGAATGGCAAACAGTCCGACGAGAATATCCGAGATGATGACGATATTTTTCTTGCCGAATTTTTTGATGAGAAAAGGTGCGCCCCACATACCGGGTATATAAGAAAGACCTATTATCGTCACGACTATGCTTTGCGCCCAAGGCGTTTTTAGCATATACATACATATCCACACGGTGAAGCCGGTCGAATAAAGCCGGGCAAAGCCGAGAATAGCGCAGGACGCGCTTATCCAAAAATATTTGTTTTTTGAGGTCGCGGCAAAGCCTTTTCGCAGGCTCACGCGCTGAGTATAATTTTTGGCGGTTATGGAGCGTTCCTTTGTGCCGAAAGCCGTCCAATAACCGAGAGCAAAGCAAACGAGCAGCATTATCGGAAGAACCCATTTAAAAGGATTCATGGTGTTGACGCCGTCCGCGATTACCGTGCCGTCGAGAGCGTATACGGTAAAGAGCAAATTTGCCACGACGGGGAAAATGAAATTTATAGCGGAAGAGCCGTTGGAATATATCGACGCGCCTATGCCCATAAGCATTTCTCTTTCGGACTGAACGGGGGAGATTACCTGAACGAGCGTTGAAAAGGCTATATTATAGAGAGCTGCGGCAAATTGCAGGAGATTAAATAAAACGGTAAAAGCAATGAGCATCAGCATATAATTTTGAAAAAGTCCGGGAATCCACGCAAGCAGGACGGCAAAAAGTATTATCGGCGCAGGCATCCATATGAGATAAGGACGGAATTTACCGTACTTTGTCTTTGTATTATCGACTATCTTGCTGATGAGCGGAGCGCGCAATATAGTGATTATGCCGGTGATAATGCCGATAATAGCAACGTGCGTGACGTCTATATTGAGAGCCGCCGCGATGTAAATACCGGCGGCAAGCGACAGATACCCCGTAAGGACTATCGCGCCGTATGCGCCCATACCGCCGACGGAATACGCCGCAAATTCTTTGTAAGAAATAAATTTGCCTTCGGGCGGAGTCTTCCAATATTTTATGACGTGCTTGACGCCGCCGGAGATACGCCCGAAAATCGAATTGTTGTTTTTTGTCATAAATTGTTCTCCGCATATAATGATAGCATAGTTTTTTGTGTTTGTACAGAGCCGATTTGAAAACTTTTATTGAAATTCCTTGCTTTTTATGATATAATTATTAAAGAAACAAAATCCGTCGCGCATATTTTTTGACAAGCGGCAGGAAATGTACGGCTTTTTTCTCGGAAACTATTTATCGGAGGCAATAATGGCTATATACGAATCCGGTGAGGACTATCTCGAAACTATTTACATATTAAGCGCAAAGGGCGGCGGCGTTCACGCCGTCGATATCGCCAACGAGCTGAATTATTCCAAGCCGTCGATAACCAGAGCGATGAAGATATTAAAAGCCAACGGCTACATAAACGTAGATGTTGACAACCATATCAAGCTCACGGAGCAGGGGCGCGAAAAGGCGGAAGCGATATTTGAAAAACACAATATTATCGCTAAGTTTTGGATATTAAACGGCGTAAGCGAAAAGAACGCCCTAAAAGACGCGTGCCGCATGGAACACGATATCAGCGGCGAAACCTACGACATCATAAAAAAATTCGTCGAAAGCGGCAAGGGCAAAGCGTAGCCCGTTAAAATTCCCGAAAACCTTGCGGAAAGTATTTGCGAAACATCGCATATAAATGTTAAACTATTATTTGTAAAATTATTTCCATAAAAAAGGACGGTGTCGGCGGTGAATGAACGCATTGAGTATTGGTTTGATTTAGCCGATTAGAGAAGCAACGGGATTTTATTGATGAATTGAATCCGCTGAACATTGAAGCGCGGTATCCCGAATATAAAGAGCAAATCGCAAAAACACTTACGCCCGAGCGGTGCAAGGCAATCATTGCAAAAACGGAGGAGCTGCTATGTTGGATAAAGAAACAGTTATAAATACCGTTGAGCGTTACGCCGGCTTAGTGGCAAAGGAGTTTGCTCCTGCCGCCGTCGTTCTGTACGGTTCTTATGCCAAAGGGAACGCCGACGACGACAGCGACATAGATGTGGCGGTTATTTTTAACGGATTTAAAGGTGATTGGCTTAAAACCGCATCTTCGCTGTGGCGGCTTCGGCGCGGAATCAGCTTTGACATCGAGCCGATTTTGCTTGACAGCACACAGGACAAAAGCGGTTTTGTGGCGAACATTTTCAAAACAGGGCAAGTAATATATAGGGCGTGAATTATGAAAAGGGTTGGCAAAATTTTGCTTTAAACGCCGAAAGCGGCAAGGGCAAAGCGTAGCCCGTTAAAATTCCCGAAAACCTTGCGGAAAATATTTGCTTTATTTCAAAAAATATATTATAATGCCAATTGTAAAAAAACGGCATAAGCCGCAAATTAACGATGGAGCATAGTGTAGTGGTAACACATAGGCCTCTGACTCCTATGTTGTAAGTTCGATTCTTACTGCTCCTGCCACAGCCGTCCCGAAAAATTTATGATTGGGACGGCATTTTTTTTGCTCGGTTTTAACATCTTATATTTTTTTTTATTTTTTCTCGATAAAATATTGATTTTTTCCCGTTTATAATATATAATAAATAAGAGAAAATATCGGAAGTGTTTTTCTGCCTTAATTCGCATACAAATTTCAAAGGAGATTGATTTCATGAATTATGCCGAATATTTTTATATGGGAGTGTTTGCGGCGGCTGTCGTAGGCGGATTTCTCGTGGGTCTTACGAGAGGTTTTAAAAGAAGCCTTTACAGAACCGTTCTGACCGTAATCTCGATTTTGCTTACCGTCGGTCTGCTTCCTAAGGTATTGGACGCATTACTGTCTTTTGACTTCACGACACTTTCTGGGAGTTTTAGCAACGGTCTTGCCATAGGCGACGACGTTTTTAAAACCCCCGCCGATATACTGACTACATATATGTATCAGTATGCAGGTTCGTTTCTCGCGGATTTTCCGTCGGCTGAGCCGCTTGTACTCGGATTACTCAAAATGCTTGTGTCGGTTCTCGTCTTCGGAGTGCTTTTTGCCATCGTAAATTTCTTTTTTACCGTCGTCTTTTGGCTCACAAAAGGACTTGTCGATAACAAAAATACACAAGGCAAAAGATTCAAAAACAAAAAACTTCTCGGCGGTCTCAGCGGAGCTGTCAACGGCTTGTTGGTAGCTTTTATCGCGCTCACTCCCGTACTCGGAGCGACGGACCTTGTTAAGGACTATGTAAAAGACGAAACGGTACGCGGTTATCTTCCGCAGGAAGCCTTGCAATATATCGACCAATTTACCGATTATGACGGCTTTGTCAAGACGATTTTCGGTGCCGAAGGCATAGATATCAAATTCTTTAACAAAATTACCGAAGTAACTCTCGATAACGAAGAAAAAACAAAGCTTTCCGCCAAGGATTTTAAAGAATTTTCGACGATTATCGGCGACGCTCTTTATTTTGTAAACAACGTCGACAAATTCAAAGATTACACGTCGCTCAGCGGTGATGAATTGCGAGAAGCGATAGGGCATATCAAGAATATTGTCGATTTCCTTTTTGACAACGGTGTCACCGGCGTAGTACTCAACGACGGCTTAAAATATATGAAGGACCATCCGCTCGACCAGCTTTTCAACGTCTCAGACAGCCAGCTAACATCTGTTCTCGGTTCGGTCAACGAAGCTTTGTTCGGCGCGGACAACACCTTGTCGGACGTAAAGGCGGCGGTCGATTCGCTTTTTGACTTTGTGTCGGATATTGCCGAAGACGCTATTTATCTCGTCGCTCACTCGGGTGAGTTTGGCGAAATAATGAGCGGCGCAGGCGATGCGCAGCTATTTGACAGCGTCAAAAACATACTTCACGCGGCTTTGAGCGACACTGGCATTATAGGTA
Organism: Clostridiales bacterium; assembly: GCA_031289755.1. GTDB lineage: Bacteria > Bacillota > Clostridia > Christensenellales > JAISNN01 > JAISNN01. The sequence goes on along the minus strand of JAITOU010000014.1, from coordinate 29,907 downwards.
AGGTTTTGGACGACTATCTCGTGTCGGGTAACGTACAGTCACTCTTCGATAGTATAACCGGCGACGCAACGACGACAAAGCTCGTTGCACTCGCAAAAGAAATAATCTTCGGCGCGCCAAGCGATAATAAGAGCTTAGCCGCCGTCAAAAATGATTTGGGCGAAATAATTGATTTTGCGGTAGACCTTGTAGCATCTCCGTTATTTAACGACTTAAAGGGCGGAATAAGCGATGCAAGCGGCTTAACGCAGCTTTTTCAGAATGAAGACTTGATAGCGCTTTTGGAAACTCATTTGCCGAAAGCCACAGTATTAAAGACCTTTAACGGACTTATCTCCTTTGTCATTGCAGACGCTCTGCCGGCAGCCGAGCTTCCGCTCGTAGATTTCTTTACCTACCTTAGCGGTCACCCTGCAAGTATAGGTGCAGAATTAACAGCTATATCTGATTTGTTGAGCGCAGATGAGATAGGCGGTCTTATTAGCGGTGGGGCGATAGACGAAGATGCATTAACCGAACTCGGCAACCTGAAAGACTTATTTACCGACGCTAATTACGACATCACAATAGGCGGTCGTGTAGTCATAGCCGTCTTGTCAAACGTAATCAATGAATATATACACAACGGCGATTCGAGCTATGTTCCGGTGTACAACGGTATATTAAAAACTCCGGCAGGCGACGATTGGACAACGATAGGATGGAATAACGAAGCAGATTCTATCTTCGGGCTGCTTGACGTTGTAGCCGACCTTTTGGGCAACGCTACTTTGGATATGGAAACAATTAAAGATTCGGGTTTGGGCGTCGCGCTTGACGAGTTCAAGAACTCCAAAAACTTTGAGAGTATTTATAATGACTTTATAGGATTTTTACTCGACAAGACGGGTCAAAAAGACGAAATTGACAAATTGGTCGGAGAAGATTATAAATCCGTAAGCTGGGCTGACACATTTGTCCTTTTGTCGGTAGTGTCTGATTTGAGCGGTCAAATCACCGATTTGATTGATGTGATAGATGATTATTACACGTCTCACAGCGGAGATATGAGTGCCTTTGATTTTAATACATTACTTTCTAACCCTAACCTTGACCTTGACGATATAAAAGACGCATTGCAAAGTGTTTCGGGTACATTGAATGAATATAAAGACAAAATTTCTAATATCGTTGGCACTTTATTAGACGATGCATCAACAACGCTTATTGATAATGACACAATAGTAGAATGGGTCGGAAATCTGTTAGATTTTCTTAGCGCATAAATTAACTTAGTATCCTTTAACAAAACACGGCGGCGTTTGGGGCGATTCCTAAACGCCGTTGTTTTTGTCTTGAAGGATTTTTGAGAATTTACTTGAAAAACATTGATTTTTGTCTTTGAAATCACTTGACTATTCCTGTAAATTATATTAATATATATAGGCATAAATTTGCATAAAATTTGCGTCGATTCGGATTAGCCCCCGATGATATGCGGTTTTAATCAGTTTTTTAAAAATTTCGGAGGTTTTATATATGAAAACATATATGGCAAAACCTGAAACTGTCGAAAGGAATTGGTACATCATAGACGCCGAAGGACTTGTTCTCGGACGTCTTGCAAGCCAAACGGCGGCTATTCTCAGAGGAAAAAATAAGCCGACGTACACTCCTAACGTAGACACAGGTGACCATGTTATTATAATCAATTGTGACAAAATCGTTCTCACCGGAAAGAAGCTCGAACAGAAATATTACACCCACCACACCTTGTATCCGGGCGGACTCAAAGAAATTCAAGCTAAGACCCTTATCAACGCGAAACCGGAAGAAGCCGTGTATCTCGCCGTCAAGGGTATGATGCCAAAGAATTCTCTCGGCAAAAATATGCTCAAAAAGCTCCGCGTATACAGAGGAAGCGAGCATATTCATCAGGCGCAACAGCCCATCGAGCTTAAATTGAAGGGAGGAAAAAAATAATGGCTGCTATTAAAGCAAAAAAGAAGATACAATATTTCGGAACAGGCAGACGCAAAAAAGCCATTGCCAGAGTCCGTCTTATACCTAACGGAAGCGGCGCTATCACTATCAATAAGAGAACGATAGACGAATATTTCGGCTACGATACGCTCAAATATATCGTGCGTCAGCCCCTGAACGCGATAGGTCAGCTCGGTCAGTACGACATTATAGTCAATGTCGGCGGCGGCGGCTTTACGGGACAGGCGGGCGCGATAAGACTCGGCGTTGCCAGAGCCTTGCTCATAGCCGACCCGAATCTCAGGTCCGCTCTCAAAAAGGAAGGCTTCCTGACGCGCGATTCGCGGTCAAAAGAAAGAAAGAAGTACGGCTTGAAAAAAGCCAGAAAAGCTCCGCAGTTCAGCAAGCGTTAATCGGCAAAGACATTGCTCCGCCGAAAGGCAACAGCCGACGCTTATTGCCGGTGTGATTTATATGATAAACAAAAAACCGTTTCGGATTTTCCGGAACGGTTTTTTTTAAGCTTTTACAAAGGTAAATTTATATACGTTTGAAGTGGGGGACGAGAAGTCTATTTTGTAATAACAGCGTGAGATAATCGCCGCTGTAATTTGTTTTTGAGAAGTTTATAAATCTTCCTATCTTCTTCGGCTCAGCAGTCCGATAAATCTAAGGAGCTGTAGTATCGAGAGAGCCATGCTGGCGACGTAGGTCATGGCGGCGGCGTTGAGAACCTTTGAGGAGATAAGGTTTTCGTCGGGGGTCAGGATGCCTGATGCGACAAGGAGCTGTTTTGCGCGGCGGCTGGCGTCTAACTCGACGGGGAGAGTGATTATCGTAAAGAGCGTGTATACGGCGTAGAAGCATATCCCGATTATCAGCATGGGTTGGCTGTATGCCGTCGCTTCAAAAAAAATCAATGCGGCTATTATGAATATCAACGAAGCCTTAGAAGCGAAATTTACTATCGGAACAATTGCGCCGCGCAATCGTATAGGCGCGTAATTGCGCGCATATTGGATAGCGTGACCGGCTTCGTGAGCGGCTATGCCGATAGAGGCGACAGAGCATGACGCATACACCGACTCTGACAGATAAACGGTATTATTTCCGGGGTCGTAGTGGTCGGTGAGAGAGCCGCGACAGGTCTTTATCATGACGTCGCCAGCCCCCGACCTTTCTAATATCAGCCGCGCCGCTTGCGCCGCCGTTATGCCCGACGAAGCATATAATTTTTTGTATTTTGAAAAAGTTCTTCTTACGTTTACTCCCGCTATGAGCGTCAAGATGATGAGCGGAATCAAAGCGAGAGTAGCTATATCATAAAAATCCATAGAATATAACCTCTTTTATAGCACCATTATAGTACGCATATATGAAACCAATATTAATTAAAAGGACAAAAGCAAATCAAACGGCGCAAATTTTTACTTTTTTACCGTTTGCATTGCCGTTTTGCCGTAAAAAATCGCATTGCGCTTCGCACTCAAAGCTCCGTTTCGGTAAAATTTGTTATCAGTCCGTCTTGTGTAAAAAACTCAAAATATCTGACTTCCGCGTCCTTGCCCTTGCGGTATTTGAGCGCGGTTATGCTTGACTCCGGCTCAAAATACACGGGGTATTCTACGGAACAGAAGCTTCCGAAGTATTCCCGTATCTCCGAGATATTGTCTTTTAGGTCGGCATGAAGGTATTTTTTTGCGCATTCGCCGTCGTTTGCACCTATCGCTTCCAAAAAAAGATACGGTATAAATTCATCTCCGTAAGAGAGATTATCGCCGTAGGAATATTCGGTTTTTTCTTCCGATACTGCGCCGTATTTTAAGGAATATTTTTCGGTGCGGCGGCGGCGCAGCATATCGGTGAAGCTTGTTGTCAAGGTGAGATTGCCGTTCTCGTATACTACCGCGTCGGCTATCCTCTCTAATATTATATCATAAGTGTTGCCTAAAATACGCAGAATCATAATATATTTTTGGTTTTCTATTTCGCCCGATACGGATAAGAGATATCCGCCGCCGTCCGGCACGAAGCCGTCTATCCTTTCTCTTTCTATGCCGTCGGGAAGCGGTTCGGCGCAAAATTTCTCTCCCGAGCTTTCGGCATACAAGGTTTTTTGAGAATCGCGCACTATGCGCGCCTTGTATTTTTTTCCGCCGGAGAAATATTCGTGTACGCAGGTCGTTTCTTCGCGGCTGTGCGAATACAATATGTGCGGAAGGACGTTGATTTCATATATCTTCCGCCCGAAACTGCATACGCAAAAACAATCGGACACATAGGACAATGTGCCGCCGTCGGTAATGATTTTTGCGGCAAAGGAAGGAAAATAGCGTATGCCTTTGGGCATAAACGACAGCATTTCAAAGCAATATTCGCCGCAGGCGTCTTTGATAAGATGCGGCGCGCCGTTTTGACAGATGCTCCGTCCGTCGAGCTTTATAAGATAATTTTTTAGCGGCATAATATATATAGTCATAAGGCTTCCGTCCGGCTGATATTTTTTTTGTATTTACATCGTTGGCGACAAAAATCCGCGCATAATAACGAAGCGGTTTTGTCGCTTCGCTAATAGTATATTCAATAATTCGCCGCGATATGGCATTGTTTTTGTACATTACTATTGACATAAGGCTCAAATAAGATATATAATATTGAAGGGAACGCCGCAGATGATTATGCGTTTATCTCAAAGGCGGTAAGCCGTCAAATATCTTGTAAGGAGTGAATTATGAACACAAAGGAACAAAAAATTATTTTATCGATATTGCTTTATACTTTTTTTGTATCGGCAATCGTCTTCGGCATTTTTCTCTTTTTTGCCTTTTCTATCGGTGGGTCGGCAGGGGGCGTTTTGGGAATACTTGCGACGCTCGGACTGATTGTCCTGGCGGTATCGACCTTTATCAATATTTTGAGAAAAAAATCCACCTTCGTCAACTGTATATCCGCATATTCGGCATTTTTTATTGTAGGCTTATTGACGATAATCACGTCCGCATCATACGGCTATGCGGCGTTGGTGCTGTGCTTTGCGCCCGTTGTCTTGATTATCCTTATGCTGCTCACGTCAAACGCCTTGTCAAAAGTCCAAAAGGAAGAAGCGGCGGAGCAAGCGGCGGATAGCGAAAAGAGCCGGTCGGAGATTGACAAACCGCTTTAATTTACCGTATAATGTACTTATAAGTCTACAAGGAGATGCGTATGCTATACACCTTAATGCACAAAAACATCCCCGTTGCCGACGTGGAAATTGACGACGATTTCGGGAATATGCTAAAAATTTGTGCCGTTCACAACTATATGCACGCACCCTTTATATCCGTCAAAAAAGGGCAAATAGATAACGGGGAATTGAGACGTTGGTGGCACAGCCGCTCGATTCCGGCAAGCCGCGACGGATTAAAAAATCTTCTTGAACGGTTGGGGATTACAGGGACGCAAGAGCTGTTAAAACACAGCTACGGATTGAGTTTATCCGACCAATATTGGATATGCCCAAAAAACAAGGCTATTAAATGGTCTGACGTCAACTTTTTTGATAACGAGTTTTCGGCGGATATCGGAGATTTATTGTTCGGAAATCTGCCGAGCGATACCGATTCAAGTAAGCTGAATCTTAAATCGCCCGATAATACGTCCGACGGCGTATTAAAGAAAAAGTGGAAGATAATTAACGGCGGCAGATACTTAGTTAAGGCAGGAAATTCATTAAATACGCAAGAGGTTTTTAATGAAGTCATAGCCTCTAAAATCTGCGATAGATTGGAAATCAAGCATATATCGTATTCCGTTCATCAAGAAAACGGTAGGTTTTTTTGCATTTGTCCGAATTTTGTCACGCCCGACACCGATTTTGTAAGCTCATGGCAGATACACGAATCGGTGAAAAAGTCTAATTCAGTCTCCGAATACGAACATTATGTGACGCAGTTAGAAAAATTAGGTATCACCGATGCGAGATTGCAAATCGGCAAAATGCTCGTCTTAGATTATATCATTTGCAACATCGATAGGCATTTTAATAATTTTGGTTTGATTAGAAACGCCGAAACATTAGAGTGGATAGGCTGCGCGCCGATATTTGATTGCGGCAATTCCTTGTGTTGTACAGAAGCTATCATAACCAAAGACAAATTGAATGAGAGTAAGCCCTTTAAGCCTACCCACACCGAACAAATACAATTAGTCGAGGATTTTTCTTGGCTTGATTTCAAAAAGTTAAACGGTGTAAAAGACGAGTTTGGAGAGTTGCTCTCAATGGTTGACAAGGCATATATTTCGGAAGAGAGAAAAAATCAGCTTTGCGGCACATTACAGAGCAGAATTGATGAATTAGCGGCATATGTTCAAAGCTTTTCTAAAAAATAATTTCTTAAAAAAACGATATACAAGCCTAAGCTGTCATTTAAAAACAGCTTTTTTTACATTTCTCTTGACATACCGACGCAGTATCCGTTGCTAAATTTTAAAAAATTTGATATACTATACATATTCGCGGTGGCGCAGTATCCTAGTCGGAACGGTTTGCATTGAAAAGCGGGTCATAATAAAACGCACAAGGGCACATCGATGAAGTTTCTGGTGCAGGCTTTAATCGCCAAATTGGGGTTTGTGCTGGGAGTTAAGAATTATGGGCGGCCCGTAAAGGCATACGGGAGCTGACCCATCTTTCGTGGAGACCCGTTTTGGTGGCGCATAAAAAAAATAGGGCGTTACTTTACGGGGATAAACCTGCATTGCGGCAAGACTTTGCTGTGTGCAGAGTAGCCTGCCTTGAGCGGGGTAAGAGAATTGGAGATTACGAGCGCGTCGTTTTGGCCAAAAACACCGCGCCGGTTGTTCCATGAAACTTGCTTTGCAAAATAAGGCTAAATGTATTCGTGTTCTGTTGAAAGGAAAACTTCTAGGCTGAAATCAAACAAGTATTTCGGGGATTATAGTGCGTACTTAGTGGTCATCCGGTAATTCTTAGCGGAGACGTTAAGGAGTTTGTGCTAATCGGAAACGGCTCATTTGGCGACATTGAGTGTACAAACAGGGAAATCCGACCGGACCTATGACGCAAGGTTTATCCGAAATACTGCCACCGACGATTTTTTTTATTTATTAGATTGTACTATAACCTATCCGCCGACGTATTTTGCATCTTTTTGCCTTATACTGCGTTGTATTATCCTTGTGTAACTTACGCTACACGTCGTCAAATATGCCTTGTTTAAGCCAAAAATCCGCTAAAATCTGTTCGTCGTATAAAGTAGGACTATCTATATAAGCTTCTTGCTTGACGTCCGTCATCTCCCAAAATCGGGAGATGATTTTTTTGCATTTAAAAAAATATGTATAATTTTGAAATTTCTGCATAAAATTAGTTGACAAGTAAACCGTTGCGTTGTATACTGTTGACAATGAGAACGGTTGAGCAGTCAACCAAATTGGGGGAGTACGGTATATGGAAGCTAAGTACAAGGTAGACAATACATTAAAAGAAGGCTTGATGAGATTGATGCTTCGTTTTAAAAAAGTACAGATAGGCGCGTCTTCGGGTGCGGAAAAGAGGACTGTGGACGGCTTGGGTATCAATGCGAGCGAGATTTTTTTCTTGAAATCTGTTGCCGAAAACAAAGACGGTTCGGCTGAAAATGTCTGCGCAACGGATATGCAAGGCTTGTTGTATATTACAAAATCAGCCATTTCACGCATACTCAATTCGCTCGAAGAAAAGGGGCTTGTCAACCGTATCGTCGATAAAAATAACCGCCGCAAATTGATTATAACCCTTACGGACAAGGGCGCGGAAACACTGAAAAACGCGGAAAACAAAGCCGACGAGGTTTTGAGCGAAGTCATTCAAAGATTCGGCGAAAGCCAGACCAAACAATTTATCGAGATGTTCAACAGGTTTGCCGATATTGCCGAAGAAGTTGGCGGTAAGATAATCAGGCCATAGAGAGTATATTTAAATAATAGTCTTGTTCTCTAACTTAGAGAGCGGCTTCTAAGTTAGGAGCCTAATGAAATAAACACATAAAGGAGATTGCTGTATGGCAATTATCAGCGTAGAACATTTGACAAAGGATTACGGATTCGGACGCGGCGTTTTTGATGTGTCGTTCGGCATTCAAAAGGGCGAGGTGTTCGGCTTTTTAGGTCCGAACGGCGCGGGAAAGACGACGACTATCCGTCATATTATGGGTTTTTCTAAGCCGATGAGCGGCGCAACAAGCGTACTCGGCTTGGATAGCTGCACGCAGTATTCTCAATTTTTGAAAAGCGTCGGATATTTGCCCGGCGAAATCGCTCTGCCTGCCGGACTTACCGGCTGGGAGTTTATCAAAATGATGGGCGAATTGCGCAAATCAAACAACAAGGAAAGACTCGATTATTTACTCGCAAAATTTGAGCTTGACCCGAGCGGAAGCGTCAAACGTATGTCGTTGGGCGTCAAGCGCAAGCTGGCGGTCGTAACGGCTTTTATGGACGACCCCGAAGTGCTTATTCTCGACGAACCGACAAGCGGACTTGACCCCGTGATGCAAGAAAATTTTATCGGGTTTATCAAGGAAGAAAAGAAGCGCGGCAAAACGATTTTGCTTTCGAGCCATATTTTTAGAGAGGTTGACGCGACGTGCGACCGTATCGCCATTATCAAAGACGGGCGCATACAGTCTACCGTCGTAGCCAACGACCTTAGGCATAACAATAATAAAACCTATCAAATCGAATTTTGTTCCGATGCGGATTATGCCGCGTTTGCAAATAAAGGCTTTGAATTGAGTTTTAAAGACCAAGCAAAACGCAAGGTCAAGGTCAATATAAAGGATTCCGATATCAATTACCTTATCGCGGCGACGGGCGATATCAAAATTAATTATTTTAAGGAAATCAAGTTTACGTTGGAAGATTATTTTATGAGCTTCTATAAAGCGTCAAAGGAATTCGGGGGTATAAAATAATGTCGGTAATAAAACTGAACAATCTCACAAAGGATTACGGCGACGGAAACGGTATTTTTGACATCAGTCTCGAAGTCGCCAAAGGCGAAACCTTCGGCTTTGTCGGCACGAACGGCAGCGGCAAAACGACGACAATAAGACACATAATGGGCTTTTTGAAATCCGACGGCGGCACGGCAAGCGTTTTGGATATGGACGCTTGGACGGATAGCCCCGAAATAAAACGGTCGGTCGGCTATGTTCCGGGGGAAATTGCGTTCCCCGATGTAAAGACCGGAACGGACTTTTTGAAAATTCAGGCTGAATTTTTGGGCATAACCGATATGACTTATGCGAACTACCTTATCAAAACCTTGCAGCTCGACCCGTCGGCAAACCTCAAACGAATGAGTAAGGGCATGAAGCAAAAAACCGCCCTTGTCGCCGCGCTTATGGGTGATAAAGAGATTTTGATACTCGACGAACCGACAACGGGACTTGACCCGTTAATGCGTGCGTCATTTATGGAATTAATAGCCGAAGAAAAGAAAAAAGGCAGAACAATTTTTATGAGCAGTCATCTCTTTGAAGAAATAGAAGACACTTGCGATAGGGTTGCACTTATCAAAGACGGCAGACTGATTGACATTGCCGACATGGAAAAAATACGCTATCACAATATCAAAACTTATAAGATAGAGTTTAATAATTCAAACGATTACAAACAGTTTTACGGTAGCGGTTTCAACGTAATTCGCAAGCAAGATAATCATAACCAAGTCACCGTTGAAATTGACGACAAAAATGTCAACGAATTATTCAAAGCATTAAAGGGTTTAGACGTTAAATTTATAAGTGAAAAACGATACGACCTCGAACAGTATTTCAACAAATTTTATATTAAAGGAGAACAAAAATAATGGAAATAACGTCAACGATGAAAAAGAAAAAAACGGGCTTAATTTCAAAGCCGCTGCTTAAACAATCAATTAAAGCAAATTGGGTGCTGTGGGTAATTTCTACGGCGGTTATTTGTTTATTTGTGGTGCTGATTACATCGATGATGTCGTCTTCGACAATAGTTGATATGTTAAAGGCTCAGCGCGGTAATAACTTTGATATTAACGCACTGTTAGGAAATATGTTTTATGGAATGATGGGACCGATGGTTCCGATAATTTACATTGTCATTACCGCGAACGGGCTTGTGGCAAGTCAAGTAGACCGCGGCAGTATGGCGTATGTCTTATCGACGCCTACAAAACGCTCGACCGTCGCCGTTACACAAATGCTATTCTTGATAGGTTCGCTGTTCATTACATTTACTCTGCTATCAATCTTTGCAATGGCTTCGCAAGCGGCGGTATTCGGCAACGTTGCAGTCGGCAACACGCTTTTAATGAATTTGGGTTGCTTTATTGAAATGACTGCCATTGCCGGAATTTGTTATATGTGTTCCTGTCTGTTCAACCTTTCAAAGTACTCCTTGGGAATAGGCGGCGGAATTGCGGTTTGGTTTTTCTTGGCAAAAATGTTAGGGAACTTTGGTGACCCGGCAATGCCTATGGGTGCGGACGCGTTGAAAATTTTTAATTATACTACAATGTTTTCATTATTCGATACGCAGTCTATCGTTGAGGGAACGACCGCCTATATTTGGAAATTGGCTATCCTTGTTGCAGTGGCAGTCGTGACATTTGCGGTAGGAATTACACGGTTTAAGAAAAAAGATTTACCGCTATAAACTAAATAATATAAAATATTAAAGGAGAAAAACATGAAAGAGCTTTACAACGAAATTTTTACAAGAAAGTCAACTCGCGAATTTATACAAGGTGAGTTAGACAAAGACACATTAAAAAAGATTGGCGATTTTATTTCTACGGTTGAACCGCTTTTAGCGGAAAGCAAGCTTACCTATAAAATTGTCGGTGCAAACGAAGTTAAAGGTATGATGTTGCCAAAAGCGCCGCACTTTTTGTTGATATACGGGAAGGAGCAACCGCTCCGCAGAGCAGCAGCCGGCTATTTGGGGCAACACGCAGAATTGTTTATGTATTCTATCGGGCTTGCGACAAGGTGGCTTGGCGGTGTTAAACCTAAAATCGACGATGCGGACTTTATTATCGGCATTGCCTTTGGGAAGCCTGCCGAAAGTGCAAGCCGAGCTTTGAACGAATTTAAGCGGAAGTCCGCAGCCGAGATTGCCAATACAACCGACCCGCGCTTTGACGCGGTTAGACTTGCTCCGTCCGGTATGAACGGACAGCCTTGGTATTTTGTTAAAGAAAGCAACGCCGTGCATTGTTATTACAAAAAGAGTTTGGGCGGTTTGCTAGGCAAGCTTTACAAGATGACCGATTTAGATATCGGTATTGCATTGGCACATTTGCATATTGCAAGCGAACACGAGAAAATTCCGTTTAATTTTAATATCAAAAAAGAATATCCGACCGCTCCGAAAGATTTCATTTATGTAGGTACGGCGGAATAAACGGTTTGCGTGTCCTTGCCGTTAGAGCTATAATAGAGATTGCAGGACTAATCTAATACAAAAAATTTCTTATTGGAGGGCAAATATGGATATTTATGATTTTACCGTCAAAGACGCCGCCGAAATAGAGGTATCTTTCAAGGGATATCGCGGCAAGGTTTTGCTGATTGTCAATACGGCGACCAACTGCGGTTTTACGCCGCAATATTCGGGCTTGCAGGATTTGTACGATAAATACGGAGAGCAAGGCTTTGAAATTTTGGATTTTCCGTGCAACCAGTTTGCTCATCAAGCGCCGGGCAATAATGCGGAGATAAATCAATTCTGCGAATTGAAATACAAGACGACCTTTAAACGCTTTGACAAAATCGAAGTGAACGGCAAAAACGAAATACCGCTCTACACTTTTTTGAAGGGACAAAACGCGGGGAAGCTCGGCTCGAAAATTAAATGGAATTTCACGAAGTTTTTGATTGATAGCGACGGAAGTGTCGTCAAGAGATTTTCTCCGACGACAAAGCCGCAGGCTATCGAAAAAGAAATTGCCACATTACTTAATGCAAAGCAATAAACGGCGGATAACCTTGCCGTTTTAAAGGATTTTTTCAATATTTGAAAAAGCCGATATTTTAGCGGCGAATCCGTCATTATTTAAATATCGGATAGTCATATTCGATATTTTTTTAATATATACTGTAATTTTGTAAATTAAAATATTTAGGAAAAAGATTGAATTTTTTATAAAAATATTCTTTTGAAATACCGATAAAAAATATGACGATAACGGCAAACTTTGTTTCGATTTTTATATTTTCAAAAAGCGGCAATGCCGACGCTTATGTAGGCGAGGTTTCAACAAAGCAAAATATTACTAATTCGACATATGCATATTATTATATTTCTTCTAAGCTAAAAAGTGTCACAATTAAAGGAGGAACAATAAGTTCGGAAGCATTCTCCAGTTGTGCAAATTTAATCTCAATCACAATACTGATAATATTACAACTACTGGGGCTTATGCATTCTATAATTGCCCACAATTGATAGATTGACATCTTTAATAATACCAAATAGCGTTACAAGAAACGAACATATATAGGTAAACCTAAAAAAGACGGGTTAGGGATAGTCGCATATAAATATAAACCTATAAAATGATGTTAACGACAGCTAAGATTAAATGGCTGTCGTTTTTTTTGTGCGCTATCAATTTTATATATCAAATGTAGGTTGGTACACGATCCGTCAAATTATGACGGATAATTTTTTATTATATTATGAAGGCGTCAAGTATCGGAGTATAAATGGGACACCGACAAAAAGAATAAAAATTATAGGCAGAATAGGCTGTGTTAGGGATAGTCGTGGTTCGTCCTGAAAAACGCAATAAACATAGCGGGTGGGAATCTTGTCATAAACGACATAAAACGTTTAATTGACCGCGAATAAACTATAATAAGATAACGGCAACCAAAATTCAATGGCTGTCGTTTATTTCGGTGCGCTATCAACATTTCCTATGTCAAAAATTGAATTCAGTTTCAAGAAAAGCAGGGCTACTCATTTTTATTTAAGCAGTTGATCTTTAAGAGTATAATAAAATTGATTATGAAATGATATATGGGGCTTAACAAAGTTAGGGCTTAGGTCCCCATGACCATTTCATGTATGAATCTGGAAAAACTGACAAAAATGAAAGAAAAGTTGAACCTTCTTTCGCCTTTTCTTAATTGTTTTTTTATAGCGCGTTTTGTTTGACGCGTTTGAGTTTTTTGCGTGGGAAGTACTAAAGACGTGTACTTTTTTGTGTGCTCGTGTTGAGTGCGTTTTTGAGGAATTTGTCATAATATTATAAAAAGTAATATAGTTCACTTTAATAAATCTGTGTAAGGCTTAGGAAATCGATGATTAAGTAACGTCGTCAGATTTGCGTTGGATTTTTTTGTACGTTTTTCGTAGTTTGAGGGCGAATACTGTAGGTATTCAACCGAAAAATACGGAAAACGGGCGGAAAAAGACGACGTAAAGATGACGGCGGGACTTAATCAGCGGTTTCTTAGGGGGGGATGTTGTGAAATTTGAGAAGTTAAATTTGAGCGAGTTATAATAAAAACTTGAGTTTTTCATTGAAATGTGGTATCATATATAAATAAAACACTTATCAAAGCGGTGTCCGTAGCGGATTCAACAAATTGAGGATTAAACAATGGCTAAAAAGAAAGAGATTGCGAATATAACGACTGAAGTCAAATCGCTTGTAGTCGATAGTGTAGAGCAAGACACTTTAGTTTCTTCTATTGCAGACATAATAAATTCGGCGCGCACAAATATCGTCGTCAAAGTAAACGATGCCCTGTTGTCCTCTTATTGGGCGGTAGGAAAAGTGATCGTAGAGCATGAGCAACTCGGGAAAGTAAAAGCCGAATACGGAATAAATCAGATGGCGACTCTGTCAAAGCGGCTAACAAAGAAACTTGGCAAAGGCTTTTCGGTATCAAATTTATTCAATATGCGACGGTTTTACCTTGCGTATCCGATTTTACAGACGGTGTCTGGAAAATTGAGTTGGTCACATTATTGCGAGTTATTCGGCATTTCGGATACGGCAAAACGCGGCTTTTATGAAAAAGAATGTCTAAACAGCAGGTGGTCGTTTAGAGAATTGCGCCGCCAAATTGAAAGCAGCTTATTTGAGAGATTATTGCTGTCAAAAGGCGAAACAAACAAGAAAATTGTGTATGAGTTATCGCAGAAAGGTCAGATTATTGAAAAGCCGGAGGATATCTTGAAAGACCCGTATGTGTTTGAGTTTTTGGGACTTCCCGAAAACAAACCGATGCCGGAGCGCGACTTAGAGAATTCGCTTGTAAAGCATCTTGAAAACTTTTTGCTTGAACTTGGGAAAGGATTTATGTATGTCGGGAGGCAACAGCGGATAACCGTCGGGAATAAGCATTATTATGTCGATATGGTTTTTTACAACAAAATCCTAAAAGCCTATGTCTTGATAGACTTAAAGGTGGTCGCGTTACAACCGGAACATTTCGGACAAATGAATATGTATGTCAATTATTATAACAGCGAAATAAACGATGAAAACGATAACCCTTGTATAGGCATATTGCTTTGTACGGACAAGGACAAAGCGGTTGCGGAATATTCCTTAGGCGGCTTGTCAAACAACATTTTTGCAAGCAAATATGTGCAATATATTCCTGACAGGGATATGCTCATAGCCGAAGTTGAAAAAGTGCTTAGTGAGACGAAAGATTAAATAATATCGGTACAACCTCGGCGTCTAAGTGGTATCCTACGAAAAAAAGTTGATATTAAACTTGCACATAAACTTTTGTGTGCAAGTTTGGTGCAAGTTAAGTGCAAGTTTCAGGGGGGCGGAGAAATATCGCGAGCAGAGACAAACTGAAATAGAAAGGCTACCGAAAGGGAGCGTAATTGTCGTCTCGGATTTTTCATATATCGAAGAAGCCGAAACGATTTAAAAAAACACGCTCAGAATGGAGACCGCTTTCCGAGAATAAGCAGACGGTAAAATTCGTATATCCGCAGTCTTTTCACGATATATCTGTTGTGCAAGAGATACGCCTTGAAATCGGACCGCTTGCGGCGTGGACTCCGACCGAAACGGTAAAGATAACATATTTAAGTAGTAAGATAAAGAAAAAGCCGCCTTCGGGAAATATTCCGAAGGCGGCTTTTTGGCGTTGAGGTGAAAAATAAGGTTATTTCTGATTTTAAAGACTATTGCCGAAGAGCAAATAGCGTGCGGGCGAAGAAAAATAAAAAAATGTATTTTTGCGGGCAAATCGTTTGCAATGGCTAACTAAATGTGATATAATCATAGCTACTTAGGATATAAAACACGGTATATAAGCGGCTACGGGGCTATAATAGGACTCGCCGTGGCTTTTTTAGGTTAATTTTTTTCGTTCATAGGTTAGCGTAGGCTAATAATTTGAGCGCATAGTATTGACGAATAAATCGTACATGAGTCGTGAAAAATTAATTTTTTTTGTCGGCATAGTTAGCGGTTGCTAATAAATTGCGTGCACAGAATTAGCTGATAACTAAAAAACACATTGGAAAAATTACATAAGGAAGGTGTATTGTGCTACTAAAACTTGAAAACATCGGAAAGATATACGATTCTAACGGCATTCTGACGATAGGGATAAGGAATGTCAATTTAGAATTTGATTTTAATGAGTTTGTTCTCATCGAAGGGGAGTCGGGGTCGGGAAAGAGTACTCTTTTAAACGTCGTCGGCGCAAACGACACTTACGAGGAGGGCGAGCTTTATTTCAACGGGTCGGAGACCTCTCATTATTCCGCAAACGATTGGGAGCGGTATCGGGAGCAAAATATATCGACGGTTTTTCAAGATTTCAACATCATTGAAAATCTTACCGTGTCGGAGAATATTCAGCTTGCGTTATTCCGAATAGACGACATAAAGGAGAGAAAACGCATAGCTAAGGAGCTTATAGACAAGGTGGGCTTGACAAAGCAAGCGAGTCAGAGGTGCAGTAAGCTGTCGGGCGGTGAAAAGCAGAGGGCGGTGATTGCGCGTGCGCTTGCAAAGGATTCGCCGATTATTTTGGCGGACGAGCCGACCGGAAATCTCGACGTAAAGTCCTCGACGGAGATTGCAAAGCTGTTGAAAGAGGTTTCGTCGGGCAAGTTAGTCATCGTAGTGACTCACAATGCGGATTTTTTTAAACAATACGCAACGAGGCGTGTGAGAATGTACGACGGCAAGGTTTCAGAGGACAAGCTGATAGAAAAGCCTGCCGAAGCCGCCGTAAAGAGAGAGAACAACTCTGCTCACGCCGACAAAAAGCAGGAATTAAAAAACACGGTTTGGCTGGGGCTTTTAAATTACAAGAGCCGTCCGAGATTTACGGTGATGATGAGCTTTGCGCTCGCCGTATGCGCGATCGCGCTGTTTATCGTCCTCAACGTGTTCGGGGAGACCCTCATAAAGCCGTTAAAGACGACCTTGGACGGGGTAGGAATAGAGGGAAAGGTCATCTTGTCAAACGCCGGCGCGTTGATTACGGAGGACGAATTAAACGGGATTTCGGAGAGCCTCGGAGCCGGCTATTCGCTGTGGGACAGAGAACTTTCCGAGTTTTTTGTGACTATCCCCGAGTCGGGGGATATGCTGAAAGCCTATACTGTGACGTGCCTTTACGCGCCGTACCGATACGCGCTCGAGGGGGCGGAGGCCGTGCTGGTCATGCCCGTATCCGCGGCGCGCGACGAACAAGCGATAAAGGATACTTTTCTGAGAGCGGGCGTAGGTATCACGTCGATACGGACGGAAAAAACGCTGTCCGCGGACGGGGTTTATCTGTATCTCGGATACGACGCGCTGGCGAATAACGGAAAAAAGATACAATCGATATATAACAAGATGAAAATCGACGGGTACGAAACGACGGTTTACACCTTTAGGATAAACGATGGGTTGGGTTCGGGCGAAATCAATTTAGTCAACTCAGATTTTTGGAACGTAAGAAATAAAACCGTCGTGCTGTCTGCAAAATCAAACATGCTGTACACGGTGATAGACGATTCGGGGATAGAGGAAAACGCGGGCGGACTTATCGTCGAGATGAATGCGGCGGATTACGACTCTGTATTTTCGGAATGCGCGGGGTCCGCAAACCAAGCGTGTCTGTATTTTTCGTCGGACAAGGCGGCAAAGGCGGCCATAGAGGGACTGCCCGAGGGCTATATGGGTATGCTTTCCGCAAGCAAGATTTACGTACAGGGCGCGGGGGAGATTTTCACCGCAAACATTCTGTACTATCTCGCGCTTATTTTGGTCGGGATTTGTTTGGCGGTACTTATCAGCGTGATATTTATGCGGAGCGTCAAGATTTATCAGACGGATTTCACGGTGTACCGTACCCTCGGAATATCTCGGCGTATTTCCTCGCGGTCGCTCAATATACAAATGGCTCTGATATTTTTGCCGACGCTCGTACTCATGCCGCTTGTATCTTTAATAGCGGCGGTCATGCCGGGGAGTACGATGGCTTTTATAGGGATAGGCGAATATTTATTTATCGAGATTATGATGCTGTTGATTGTGGAATTTGTAGCGTTCGGCTTTAATAAGAGCATAAAAGGGCAATCCGTCCGCACGGGGCTCAGGAGGGGACTAAAATGATAAAAACAGAGAATATAAGCAAGGTATTCAATGCGCGTTCGGAGAACCGCAATCAGGTTTTAAAGAACGTATCGCTCGAGCTACCCGAAAAGGGACTTGTCGCGATTTTCGGAAAGTCGGGCAGCGGAAAGACGACCCTCCTAAACATCATGGGCGGGCTTGACAAGCAGGACGGCGGCAGTATTTACATCGACGGAGAAAATACAAAGGGACGGGTAGACAAAATCCGCAACGCTAAAGTGGGCTTTATTTTTCAAAACTACTATTTGGAAAAGAACTACACGATTACCGAAATACTGCGAAATCAGATGCTGATAGCGGGTTTTAGCGACGAAAAAGAGATAAAGGAAAGGACGGCGGCGGTTTTAAACCTCGTCGAGATGGAGCGTTATAAAAACAAGCAAGCCGACGCGCTGTCGGGCGGACAACAGCAGAGGGTAGCGATCGCGCGCGCCATTATAAAGGGCTCGGACGTGATATTCGCCGACGAACCGACGGGAAATCTCGACGCGCAAAATACCATAAAGGTTATGGATATTTTGAAAGAAATCTCCAAGCGTCAGCTCGTGGTGCTGGTCACTCACGAATTGACCCTCATAAAAAAATACGCGGACAGCTGTATAGAGATTGTGGACGGCGAAATTCGGAGCGACAGCCAAATAAACGGCGAGGTCGTGTACGACACGGAGCAAAACAATCTCCACGTTGACGAAAGCGGCGCGCGCGAATTAAATGACGGCGGTCTGGATATACGGATATACGGCAATCCGACCAAAGGCAAGGACAATATAAAAATCATAAACGACAACGGTATGTTATATATATGCGCCGGAAAAAACGTGACCGTACTGGACGATTCGAGCGAAAAGCGGATAGTGTTTCATTCTCCCCAAAAGAGCGAAAGCCCGTCGGACGAAAGCGCGGAGGTCAAAAAGCCGCCGACTTTCTCAAAGAGTACCGCTAAGAAAAACGGCAGACTGTTTACCCTAAAGAGTATTTTGCGCTTGCAAGGCTCAGGCAAGGAGGAGCGGCTCTACTCGACGACGAATATTTTTAAGCAGATATTTATTACGGCTATGGCGGTCGGCATGTGTTTTTTTTCGTTTACCGCGTTCGGGGTATTAAATACCGGGGTAGAAAACAAGTCCATTGACGTAAACAGCGTATACACCGACCTCAACGCGTACACCGATTTGCGCAGAATGGACGAGTTGTTGTACAAGGACATAGATTTTTTTGAAACGCAAATGCGCGAGGGGGATTTTTCGTACAACAATCTGGCGTCGTTGTCGGGTATCAAGGTGAATTATAGCCCGAAGGCTATCGGTGCGGGCGCAGCCTTTGACGGGCTGTTCGGCGAAATGCCGACCGCGGGCGAGGCTCTCATTTCACGCGCGCTTGCGGAGGAGCTCAAGTCAAAGCAGAGGTTAAAGGAGCTGCAAAACGACCGTTCTCTACTCTTGATGATATTCGAGCATGATTTCCGCGTAAGCGGTATTGTGGAGGGCAAAAATCCCGTCGTGTATTTAAACAAGGGCGACTATGTCAACTTTTTAAACGTGTACGGCTCGATAACTTTTACGGACAGAAACGGGGTGTTTTTCTCCGCGGAGTACATCTCAAACACCTTTACGGCGGAGATTTGCGAGGCGGACGGGAGCATGGGGCTTAACAATAATCAGATAGCTGTGGAAATCAACCGAAATTCACTCTACAAGATGATGCCCGACGTCACGCTTGCGGACAGCCGAGTGAGAGATGCAAACGACATTTTGTCCGCGGCGGCTACGTCGATATACCTCACCGACAGCAAGCCGATGTATGTCAGACAGTTTAAGATTACGCGGAGCGTGATGACGACGGACATCATTATATATGTAAATTCGGCGGTTTTAAACAACATCTTTGTGTATATCGCGCCTAATTTGGACGCGCTGTCGCTCAAGAGTTCCGCGATGGGCGTCAAGTCCGAATACTATTTTGAGATAAACACCGAGGGCGGCGAACAGCTTGCCGCGCTCAACGACAAGCTGTACGAGCGCGGAATAAGCGCGGTGAATATCCCCGCCATTTACGAGAGCGAAAACGCTAATGTATTAAAAGAGGCGGTACAGAGCTTGAGTATCTTTCTTGCGGCTATAGTTTTGATGTATCTGATTTATTATTTTATAGAAAAATCGGGCAGCTTAAAAAACAGCAAGGGCTACGGGGTCTACCGCGCAATCGGTGTAAACAAGAGCAACCTGATTTTTAAAGAGGGGGTGACGGCTTGTACAAACAATCTTGTCGGCTATCTTGTGTGTTTTTTCATCACGGCAGTTTTGATGTGTGTGAGGTACGCGCTCATGAACACGGCGTTCGGCGGCTTTGTCGGGCTTGCGGCGGGCATATTCGCCGTGAGCGCGCTCTTGATGGTGGGGATTTCCGTCACGCCGTATCTATTTGTACTTTATAAGACGCCGGCGAAGATACTGGCGAAGTATGATATATAAATTAAAAACTATCCGCGCAAGCGGTTGGTATAAAAATATTTTTTTAGGAGGACCATTTATATGGTAGTATCAACTAACAAAAAACGGTTTATCGGACTGTTTTTCGTAACAATTTTAACACTGCTTAGCATGCTTGTATTAGCTGCGTGCGTCGTTAAAGAAAAAGACCCTAAGGTCACCTTTATGGTACAAGGGGATTCGGGGTGGGGCGTATACCGCACCGTCGCCGTAAAGGACGGCTCCGTCGCTCTGCCAGACGACCCTGCTCAAGCGTATTTTACGTTTCGCGGCTGGTATGAGAACGAAAATTTTTCGTCGGGCTCGGAGTTTAGTAACAGAGATATAAAGAAGAGCAAGACGGTTTATGCGCGCCTTATCGCGGACAGCCTAAACGTCTATCTCGACGACGTGAGTCAAGGCGAGTTGCGCCTCGTAGACATCATCAACGGCAGTTACGCTCCTACGCGGGATGGCTTGGTCTTGGACGCGTGGTATACCGACGCCGCGTGTCAAGTAAAGTATGTTTCGGGCGA
Organism: Clostridiales bacterium; assembly: GCA_031289755.1. Lineage (GTDB taxonomy): Bacteria > Bacillota > Clostridia > Christensenellales > JAISNN01 > JAISNN01. The sequence continues at coordinate 9,295 of JAITOU010000014.1, read as the reverse complement.
CGATGCGACCGAGCTTTACGGACGTTTTATGGCGGAGGTCATGTTTGACAACGGTTATGAGGTCGTATGGACGACCCTTGTCAAGCCGAATGAGGATATACAAAAGCCCGACGGTACGGATGTCGCCTTGTGGTACATGGATCCCGAGGATATCTACTTTCAGACCTCCGACGGTGTCAAAATAGATTTTGAAGAGGGCTTTAGCATCGGCACAAGTACGACCGTCACCGTCAGATGGCACAACTTTTTGAACTATAGAGAAAATACCGTTACGGGTAATTTGTTAGTGAGTCAAATGGATGTATCGGGCGAACGCTATTATACGACGAACACCGTTCCGGTGATTTCGATTATGTCAGAGATTATTTACAACGGCGTACCGAGAAAGGTCGATTCGTTAAATCACTTCGGCGGCTCCGTCCAAGCCCGTGTCGTTTTGATAGACGAGGGTATTAAGAGCATAACAGACTCCTTTGGCTCAGGCGCGGTTGAAAAACTCGTTTTACCGAGTACGCTAAAGATTTTGATAAATGCGTTTAACGGCGTGAACGCTTACAATAAAGTCGCCTCGGTTACGCTGCCAGAGGGTCTGGAGGTTTTGATAAATTCCTTCCACGGCGCAGACAAGACCTCGCCGCTCGGCTTTGATATAGAGGTCCCGTCCACCGTCGTCAACATAGCGCAAGCGCCGTCGAACCTCAAATTTTCCAACAATGGTCGCTTTTATAAAGATGCGGATAACAGAATCTATAAACACGACGAACGCGGCGCGATTCTCGTTTCCGATTACAATATCGTCAACGGTGTGTTGGATATTCCGGAGGAAGCAATCGGTATTCAAGTAGGAGCGTTTATCGGTCTGTCTATAGAGTTTCTCATCTTGCCCGAGTCGTGGAGCTTTATCAGTTATAACGCAAACAAAGCGGATTACGGCTACGCCTTCGGTTACATTGTGAACTCTGCGTTGGTTAACGTTTTGTATAACGGTCAATACGAGGCTAACCCGAGCGCTACCGGTTCGGGTATGTATCCTATGGCATATTCTATCTTCAGCGACCTGCATAACACGCGTGTATACATAAAGCAAAGCTCTTATCCGTCCGGACTTTCGCCTTACGCATTAGTCGGCACAGTATCGGCGGCGATACAGCCGTATACACATTCAAGTTTGGTTTCAAACGTGGCGTTTATCGGCGAGGCGGAGATAGGAACGGGAGTTGACGTTTACGTCAATTATACAAACCGTAATACCGAAGTCTCCGCGACCGGAACATACGGACTGACAAGCGGCGGAAAGTTTACGCAAGACGAATTGATTGCCGTCATCGGAATCGGAGTTTACGGCGCGGACGCGGCGATCGTATCCGTCAAGCAATTCGGAGAAAATTACGATTATAACGCGACGGTTTATTCCAACCTGTATCTCGAGGTCGTTTGGGAATACCTCTCAACGGGTTTCACCTATTCGGACAACGGAAACGGAACGGTTACCGTTACGGGCGTTGACATAGCTACGGCGATATATTTGCCGGCTTACAACAGCTATCTCGTCAACATTCCCGAGACGATATCAGGAAAAACCATCGTAGAGATAGCCGCGTCGGCATTCGAGAACAACTTGTTCATTTCTCATGTCAGCATTGCCGCTACGGTAAAGAAGATAGGAGCGAAAGCCTTTAAGGGAACGTCCAACCTTATAGCGGTATACATCACGCCGGGCGGCTTGGAGGTCATAGGAGAGAGCGCGTTTGAGGACAGCGGCTTTACGTCGATAGCCTTACCGCTTGCAAACCTCAAGGAGGTTGCGCCTTACGCCTTTAAGTCGAGAACTCTGGCATTATTTACCGCCGCCACGGGAGAGGAAAGCAGATCATTGTATACGAGAGAAAGCAGAACGACGGTACACAATACGGATATAGAGGAGGGTATGTTCTTTATCTTTAGCGGAAACGCGACCTTGCCGATAAGCGGCTTTGAACTCATAAGATATAAATCCACGTCGGTGGAATATCAGAACGCAACCTCGAGTAGTACGGTGCAGACCGCCGTTACAGTCTTTGACGTTCAACTTATAGCCGTTTGCGGAGGAGCGTTATGGCCGCAAGGTATGCCGACGTCCGTACGCATTTTCAGCATCGGGTATTCGGGCAGACGTTCGAGTGTTGCCGGTACGACGGATTCCGTAGTGCGTTACGAGGTTATGACCGGTTCTGTTTATTTCTTAACAAACGCCAATTCGATTATTATCGGTATCGTATCAAAAATTCATGCAAATGCGTTTACGGATATCGGCATTAAATATTTGACGCCTCCGTATGAGACAATTCCGAAAAACCCGTCGCCATATCCGGTTTATTACTATAGAGCGTCAAACGCGACAATGTCCGACAACTGGATAGACAGCGCGGATCTTATTGCTATGAGTTCCGACATCTTTGACGACGGTTGGTGGGAAGGCATTATCCCTACCGATGAGTTGTACGAAAAGGTAGAGGCTTTTATGGCAAGGATATATGTATACGCTTATTACTTGGTTTAATTGAAATTGCATTGCAAGTTAAGCATCAATAAAAAGCCCGTATCATCACTCGTCGAACAAAACACAAAGTCTGTGTCATCTTGAGCGTGGCGAAAGATCCAAAATGTCAGCCGTACAACCTCTATACATAAATTTGGATTCGATGTAGAGGAATTCGGGGAAATCGTTTGAGATTCTTCGCTCCGCTCATAATGACGCCTACTTTTAAATCCGCAATTCTGCATTTTGCATTAGGCAAACAAAACATAAAGCCTATGTCATCTTGAGCGCAGCGAAAGATCCGAAACGTCAGCTATACAATACCAAAAACACAAATCGGAGAAAGAAAAACATGAAAAACAAGAAAAATTTAGCTTTGATTTTAATCCTTGTCCTTGTTTTGAGCGCGGCTTTGTCAAGCTGCCGCCCTATATTCGGGACAACCGAGGACAAAGACCCCAAATCCGTCATTCGGGATGCATACGGCGACGAGCAATTCAAGATTTCCTTCAGCTCGATCGGCCTTGATACGCCTCTTGCCGATATGTATTATACGGCGAACAGTATCCCCAAGCTACCAACCCCGTTAAAGGTAGGTTATGTGTTTGCGGGGTGGTTTTTTGATTCCGCATACGCTTTTCCGTATGAGGACGACAACCTATATCTATACATGAAGGACATCACGCTTTACGCGAAGTGGATAAAAGAGGAAATGATTGCCAACGGCGCGTATGATATAGAATATTCCGCATCTATAGTGGACGGTAGCGTCTATAAGGGTGCGCTAACGGATCTTTACGGCGGTTACGGGGATTTTGCCGCGTTGCTTATAGCCGAAGAGGTATATATAGAAAAAAGCAACGATTCGACTCTCCTCAAACTGCACTACGACTGCGGCGTGACGGTTCCGTGGGGCGGTACCGCCGTTTATACCGTCAACGTCGCTGCCGCTTCGGGTTCTTATGCGACCGTACAAAACAGAATCACCGCGGAAACCGATACGGTCAAGACCGTGTTTATAGAGATCGGTAAGTTTGATATGTCTCAAACCCTCTATCTCAACATCACCTACATAAATTGGTCGTCGCCGACGCTGTCGGACGCTGACAGGGACAAGACCGTCACAAACTACACGGTAGCCTTTAAGATAACGCGCTTTATCGGCTTTAGCCGTCCCTTTGCAAATCCGAACACACGGCTTGAGGACGGATATTATCTCGTCAAAACCTACTTCGGCGAAACCATGCTCGAAACCTTTAATCCAGTATATGCGTATCTTGTCGCCGATAGCGGCAGATATACCCTCATAAAGCCGTTTGCGCCCTATGTGGGGCTGGTATCAACAAGCGGCGCGGTAGACGAGGACGACTACTACAGACGCATGGCTATCTTTTACAGAATGCTGTCCTACTATGAGGAGGACTTGGTAAACCCTTTAAACGAGGGATATTTTAAGGACATCACCTACGAGTTTAACTCGGACACGGGTAAGTGTTATTATACCCTCGACCTCGGCACGGATCCGCGAAAATCACTCGTAATACAAGGTGCCTCAAGCGGCTTTATGGAGGCGGCGTCGGGGTTAGGTATGACGGGAAAACGTCTAACGATAGAGTACGACACTATGCTCAAGCTAAAGACCATAGATTACACGCCGCTCACGGGCGATTCGTATATGTATTCCGACTCATTGCATTCCAATCCGTACAAGACCTTAGCGTCGGGTTATTCCAAAGACGGCTACATCGAGGAGAACGGAATAGCCAGACGTTTAGTCAACTTTTTCTTCTCATACGCGGGCTCACAGATAGATATGGATACACTCGGGACGAGAATGTACAGCACAAAAATCACTATTTCACCAACGGGCGACACAGCCCTCTTGACCGCGCGAGACACAAAGACCTTGCCCGATTCGTTCAGCGTAAGCGCGCAAGTCTACGGCTACGATGCAAAAGGCGACGACCTTTGCGCGGACTCTATCTCGTCGCAGATTTTCGGGAGCATGGGGCAGAGGGAAAAGTATTTTGTGAGGATAGGCAAGAGCTTCGAGGTCGGCGACCCCGTCATCCTCAACGAAATCTATGCCCAAAAGGTCGATAAATACTTAAACTTTAACTTAGTCACATGGCAAGCCTACCGCATGACAAACGGCAGAGCGGACTTTACAAAGCCCGTAACCGTAGCGAGAACCTTTGACTTTGCGGAAAACGTCGCGGTACTGTTTACCGCAAACACCCCCGATGGGAAAAAGCTAACCCTCATAGAGCTTGCGCTCTATTCCGCGCCCGTCGTCACGGTAGAGGGCTACGACCCGTCGTCAGCGTATGCGAGCAGGTCGTCGGTGAGTATCCCGACCGTAAGTTATTCGTGGATGGGGGTTAGTGACGACTATATCCGCGACCTATACGCCTCGGGGAACGGAGCGGACGTAAACCCCCTAAAGGTTTTGACCTGTACGGTAAACGCCGACGGTTCGTATGTGCTTTCATTCCGAACCCTTGACATGACGTCCAGTCCGCCTTTAGAATTTATTATGACGTCGGAGCACAGACAGCTATGGTACGAAATGAGAAATCTTTATAACGAAATCTATTTTTATAAGCTCGATTTTTTTACGGAAAAGACCGAGAGCACTCCGACCCTGTATCCGACTATCACAAAGGGGCTTGACGGCGAAACTTGGCGAGCCGATAGCGTGGGCTATAGAGTAGACATACCGGACGCGGAGAGGAGCATACTCAGTTATAGCGATACTATCAAAATATTGCCGTCGGCGGCGGCATATCATGCAGTTTTGGCACAGGAATGGTATGTGCATTACGACCAGATTAACTATCAAATGCTTATATCCTCGTATGCCGTCAAAACCGATGCCGGAGTTTTTAGCGGCACCGGACCGCTAAGCACGGCGCAATTTATAAGTGCGATCGACGCTATCACCGCTACGGCAAATTATGCTTATCTCAACTTTGTTTATTTGTCGGAAACAGGAGACAGATATACGTTTACATTTTTATACAAGATGAGCTTTGACGGATACGGCGAGCTTGTCATAATGCCGTATGACGCATACTTTACAAACAATACATATATATTTACCGCTCCAAAAATAACCGGCATGGACGGTACGGTAATCGGTGTCGGCACATTGACTCTGAGAACCATCCGAAGCGGATCCTACTCGGAAAACTTCGGCACGGACGGCTTGGTTCAAAAGGCGGGAAACGGAGTAGTCGCGACAATTTATAGGGCGGCAATGTATCAATTCGCATATCAAGTTGTGTTTGATTTTGACGAAAACGGCAACAGAGTCTTCGGTGAAACCGTCTATACGACCGTCACAATGTATCAATATCTAAGTATTTTGTCGGTCGGTACTAAAATTACCGTGACTTACGTCACAGATGCCGAGCATCCTTTCTCGGACGGCGAAACCGAAATGACGGTGGTCTATAACAATACGGGAAACGTAATCACAATCGACAAAACTCCGTTTCTTTCCACGCCCGATTTGCTCTTTGCGTGGGGTAAAAACAGCGGTTTGATATACAGCGACAAGGGCATGTTTGCGTGCGGCGCGGTGATAACAGATTTTATAACCACCTTTAATTCGATAGATATCAGGTTGTATGCGATGTGGGATGCCGGTATCGTAATCACCGCCGATCGCGTAGCCGATATCACGGGACAAGCTAATGTTTCAAAAAGACTTTATCTTATGACCGTCGCGACTTACGGCAATGTCTATACCGTAAATCTGAGCGATTTTGACGTGGTAGTACCTAAGGGTTGGGTTCACGTCGGTTGGGAGGGCGTTATCTTTTCGGACGGCTTTACGTCGGCTACGTTCGGCAGCGTCAGACTTTATACCGCTTGTACGATTACCGCCGTCTTCAAACAACTCCTCTCCGTTCAATACGATATCGATACCGATTACTCCTCGATGCATTTTAATAACGACCTCAATATTTTTGAGGATTCAATTCTCGGCGACGTTTTGACAAACCCTGCCGGCAGATTGAATGTAACTTGCAAGGTATCGGGTTATGAATTTAAATATTGGGCGGTGGAAATAGCCGGTGTTTGGACGGAATTTGACATTTATACCGATCCGCTCAAAGCGGAATATGCCGTATTCAACGCGGCTTCCGGCGCGTACACGGTTAAGTTTAAAGCCGTCTTTGGACCGATTAAATGACAGATAGGAGATAACTTATGACAAATAAAACATTAAAGACCTTTTGCGCTGCACTTTTGGCGCTCTATGCCTTTGTCCTTACCACCGCCTTTTTAGGCGGCGGCAAGTCCGTGTTTGCCGCCGAAGTTTCAAATCCGTTAACAGGCGGCGACGGCACTTATTCGTGCGGCTATACGATAGGCGGCACGACCGAATCTGGAAAGGGTATGATTGCCTCCTCGTGCGAAAGTACGGTAAAAATCGAGAGAACGGGCGGCTTGTTTTACCTCTATTTTGCGCTGACCTCGGCGCAATTTATGCAAGATTTTAAGATGACCTTAGAGGGCAAGCAAATAGGACAACTGGTCGCAAGCGAGAGCGGAAACAGGCGCGAATATATGCTTACACTCGGCGCGGCAAGCGTCCAAAAAACATTTGCGGTGTCGATGTTTGTGACGGCTATGAACAGCGGCGTAGGCTTTACCATAAGCCTCAATTTAAGCGGCGCAATAAAAAATTCCGACGGTATAGAAACGTCCGTTGTTGACAGACCGGCCGAGTTTGTACCCGTGCTACGCGTGAATGCCGATCCGTCGTACAGCTTGCTCCAAGGCAGCCGTTTTACTATACCGTTTGCCGCGGCTGCTATCGGCGGAACGACTTGCGAAACGGTGGTTTCCGCATACTTTTACAACGGGGCAAAAGAACCCGTGACGGTCACAAATAACGGCTTTACGCTCGCTAAATCGGGAGCGTATTATATCGTCTATACGGCGACTTCAACTGCTTATCTTACGTCCTCGGGCAACCCCTCGGTAACCGTCTTAGAAATCCTTGTAAATTCTTCCCCTTCGGGCGGAGTTCAAGTAAACCCGATTTATGCGGACGATAGCGCGGGCGTAAGTATAGAGGATATAGAGGGTGCAGTCAACGGCTACGCTGAAATATCGGCGACAATAATCACCTCGGGCATGGTCTACGAAAACATAGGCAAAAAACTTAAAAAAATCAGCGATAAATACCGCATAACCGAGGTCGCCTTAACCGACGGCAGCGGTGCAAAAATAGCCCTGAGCGGAACGGTCAAAATCTCACTTACAGTCCCGACCACTTTTGACAAATCTAAAACCGCCGTCTATTTCCTAAGCGCAAACGGCGAACTGACCGAGCTAAACGGCTCGATTAGCGGCAACAAACTAACCATTGAAACAACCGTCCTCGGCACATTTATCTTCGCCGAAAAAAACCTAACCCCCTTCCCGAAATGGGCAACCGCCCTCATAGTCACCGCATCCGTCCTTGCTTTTTTTGCGGCTGCAATGTTTTTATGTTTAAAAAAACAGCTTTTGTTTTTTAAAAAGAGAGGTGTGGAAAATTGAGGTTGATTGAGATTGGGTCAAAAAAACTATAATTATTTGATGCAAGTCCGATTGGACCGATTTAGGTTAGACGCAGTCGGGCTTTTTTTGTGGCGCGTTTTTTATCGGAGCGTGAGTTTTTACAAAATGATCTAAGGCATTCCGATTGCGATTTTTAAAATCACAATCGGAGGAATGAGCAAATGGCACGGGTTTATGTAAAGGACGCAAACGGCAAGTTTGACAAAGATACGTCAAAAGGTCGTAAAAAGTTGTTTGTAAAAACAAAGGGGGGTTGTCCAAATCGAAGATGTCTTGGTTAATATATGTAAGGACTTTTACATAGTGAGCATGGCGGGAATATTTGTTATCATCATTTTAATTGCTTTAATAGGTGGCGGCATAGTGATGCTGTTCATCATGCGTAAGCGCAAGGTGTTCAAATCCAAACTGAAAAAGACAGCTTGAAAGCATACGCAATAAATACAAAAACTGATGCAGTTAAGGGTAGAATCCGCCCAAAAAGACGAGCAGGATAAGGGTGTGATGCACTTCGGACTTCGCCCTCGTTTACCCCCGTCGTTGCGGCAACTCGGACGCCGAGTTCCGCCTCGCGCTTTGCGCGGTAGATTTTTTAGATTTAGGAGGAAAACTTGTATGAATTTATTAGGGACATTGTTGGCGGCCGTCAATTTCAATCCGATTATACAGCTTGTATAGTGACATCTTGAACGTGACGGTGCGGTTGCTCATTGCTCACATTGGTTTGTAAAAACGCGGCTTATACGGCGCGGAACAGTCGGCTTGAAACTTATATCGAGCCGATTTTTTTTTCACGCCGTTTGGTTATAAAAACGCGGCTTATACGGTGCGGAACGGTCGGCTTGAAACTTAATCGAGCCGATTTTTTTCACGCCGTTTGGTTATAAAAACGCGGCTTATACGGCGCAGAACGGTCGGCTTGAAAATCATATCAAGCCGATTTTTTTCGTGTAGAATAAACGAAAAAAAGGTCAAGAATCGCTCCAGAACGGCACTAAAAACAAGAGTTAGAATTATGCCAAGGCTTACAAAAAAATTTAAGAGAGAATGGGGATTTTTTATACACCCAAAGACGGGCTATGTTACTCATAACAAAAAATGCTCAAATTGTATACATGACGGCTGCAAGCAAAGTTACAGGGTAAAAATTATCGCTTGTCCGCATTACGAGAAAAGATAGGACGGAAACGGAAATCG
>JAITOU010000041.1 GCA_031289755.1 Clostridiales bacterium | reverse complement strand
GCCCACTGAAAAAGCGGCAAGGTTTTACGCCCTGCCGCCCGTTTTGCTTTGCGCCACGGTTATTCCTCCGCGCCCGTATTTGCCTTTACCTGCGTTCCGTCTTTGAATATGAACGTTATATTGTCGCGCCCGTTCACCTTTATTGCCTCAATCAGTTTGCTGAACTAAGATATTAGACCGCCCTAAATCCGCATGAGAAAACACTTGATTATCTCCAAGTTCTCTTAGTTCACTCGGCATTTCTTCCATTATAAGTTTATCAATAAACTTGCACTCCGCCTGTGAGAAGTTCTTTTCAATAAAGTTTTTTGCAAATAGATATCGCTTCTTCCACTCTTCAATTTCCTCTTGCAACGGAAGACTAAATTCGCATTCTTGTCGCAAGTTGTGTATTACTTTTAAGAATCCGCCGAGTTGCCCGCCTACATCTCTCTTTTGAGTAATTGTTAGTTTCTTGGTATCTAAGGACTCTCCCACGACACCCTGATAGCCAAAATAATCGTCTTTTTCAGAAATGTATTTTGGCTGTTGCAAATTGATTGGTAATCCCAAAGAATTTAGCAAGTTTAAAATCTTAATTTCATTACCAAATTTAGTTGTGTCATCTCGTGGGAATTTGAAAACGATTCTGCCATTATCAATAACATAACCACGGCTCCTCAAGCCGTCTTCATGGACTTTTATTTTATCTTCTTTTATCCCTGTTAATTTTTTAACAAGGTTTAGTTCCTCTTGTTGTGTCATTTTGATTTTCCCTTACTCCTTTTAGCCTATGATATATTTTGCCTTTTCTAAAATTCGGTTGTGTAAGGCTTGTTCATGAGAAAATCTGCAATAAAGGTCCATTGTGTCTCGCAAGTTATAAATTGCAATTCGTTTTTCGAAATAGGGAGTTTTAAACGGTTTGGGATAATACTTTTTGAAATAGGCAATTAAGTTTGCATAATCTTCTTGTTTTACAAACTGTTCATCATTTTCATTGGCATGTTTATATGGTTGTTCTGCCATAAACATAAGTACCTCAAACTCTTTATCAACGGGTGCAAAGCGGCTACTTTCAAAATCAATAATTTTAAGTTCGTTGTTTTTGTTTATAAAGATATTATCAAAATGTAAATCGTTGTGAATAAAAACAAATTCGTCACTTTTAAGGTATTCATCAAACCTGTTCATTGCATTTCTCACTAACAAAATGTCGTTTTCTTTAAGCAAATTCTTTTTGATTAAGACATTTAAATGCTCTTCATAGAAATCTTTAATGTAAGAACTCCAATCATACGGGGTGCCCTTTATTTGGTGAAAGTCAGCCATAATCTCACAAATTTGTTTAACAATTTGCTCTCGCTTTGTTTCATTAAAAGTATGCCATACATGATATAGCGATACGCCGTCTATTCTTTCAATAATTTCATAAAAATATGGCACAACTTTTTTATCTGTTGAATGTGCATAAAGGTTGGGAATATATCCTTTGTTTTCATTTGCTAAATAGAATTTTATCTCTTGCAAAAACTCTTCTTCGTTATCCGCTTTGTGGCAAATTTTCACTATAAACTCATTATTCACGCGAAATAAAGTATTGGTGAACCCTGCATTGATTTTTTCAACAATGAATGGGCTTTCACTAAATAAGTTTTTGTGCTTTTTAATAATTTCATTTATTGTTTCTGTCATTCTTTTATCCTTATTAAATGTCTTAATCAACTTTAAAATATAAATTTTTTATAAGTTCCATAACCTCAGGAAACTTAAAAACGCCAGCCCCAATACTAAAATGTCCTTTGCCTTTAACAATCGTTGGTGTTGAACCTATATCTGCAACATATTTTTCCAAATTGCTTTGTTCAAAAAAGTTGTCATTATCACTGTAAAACGAAAACTTTGGAAATCTTAGGCTATAAAATTTTTCATATTCCTCTTTTGAAATTGCAAACGAGGGTATTATTTTCTCAAAGTCTTTACCTCTTTCGGCATTCTCTGGCGTGGGTCTTAATTTTGCCATACTACTCATTCCGGCACAAGAAATATACGCTAATATTTCTTTATTTTTTTCAGCAAAATATTTAACCGCAAATTGAGTTCCAAGTGATTGGCCAAGAACCAAAGTGTATTCGTTAATAGCCCCACATTCTTTTTCAAAAATTTCAACCCATTTTTCGTAAGTTCCGCCGTCTCTCCATCCAGGCATTTGTGGCACAAAAACCTTTAAGCCAAGTTTTTCGCACTCGTCTTTCAAATATCCAAAATAACTTTCTTTTTTATATCCGCCAATTCCATGAATTAAAATCACATTTTTCATTGTATAATTTACTCCTTTCGCTATATCTTTTCCACCACTTCACCGTTAACTATTTTATACCCGTTTTTGCCAATCATATAAACTCTTTCGCCGTCCACGATTATGGCGGCTTCATCTGATAAAGCATAAACCGGGTGGGGCTTTATTTTGCTTTCCTGAACGCAAATATCAAATGCGTTAGACGGAACATATTTACTGCGCGGACAATACCCCGTCATCCTTGATACCGACACTTGCAAACCAACCGGTCGGCAGCGACAAAATCGTATTATTAAAAGAAAAGGATGTCGTTTGTTGGTAGCTGTAGAGGTCTTTATAGCCGTTAGCCACGACAATCTCTCTCGCATTAGCAGTCGTAAGTAGCAAATCTATTTTGAGCCTTGTTTCTTTAAGAACGGCGGTGTTGATTTCAAACGAAAAAACATTGCTTGACGTTTGCTCGACGGCTTTGACCTCGATATCGGGCAATACGGTTACGCTGAATTTCTCTAAGTAATTGTATATTCGCCCGTTGCTTTCAAACTCAGCGATTGCGTACACACTATATGTTCCGGGACGCTCGAAGGTAATAGAGTATTCCGAATTAGGCAAGAAACCGTAATACTCGCTCTCTTTTGTCAACACAAATGCGGTATCTCGTTCTTGCGGCAGCTCCCCGTAGCAAAGTATCAGACCTTCTCGGTCTTCATCTTTGTCATAGTCGCTATACATTATGCTGTCAATTCGGCAATACAAGGGCGAATCACCGTAGAAATGAATTGTTTCATCTTTATTTGTAAGAGAAAATTTTCTATCAATATATAATCTCGGTGCAAATTCCCGGTCAAGATAGACATACACGGTATTTTCCGTATCGCCGAATCTGATGACATTGCCGTCCGCCGTTTGTGCGTATATGCTGCAAATAAATCTCTCGGTGACGGATTTCAGGTTGCAAGCGGCAAGAGCAAAAAACGAAACGGCAACCAAAGTGACGGATAAAAGAATGCAAAAAAACTTTTTTTTCATAGCTTTCCTCTTCTTAGGACACCTGCAAGCGCGAGCCTCCTTAGATATCGTACACATTATTTTACGCTAAAAAAACATAAAAGTCAATGGTAAGATTTTTAGGATTTTAATCGGCGTTTTTACAAAATCCTTTCGTCCTTTACGCTGTAAAAAAGTGCTTTTTTGATGTCAAAGGTCAGAGCGATGCTTTTGTCTGTCGGTTCAAAAAAATGTCCGTTGTCGTTTTTTACGGACAGGTAGCCGTTGGCGTTTTTTAAATAAATTATTTGCGTATTTCCTTCAAAGCGGGAGCTTACAAAGTCGGCGGTCAAGAGGTCTGGGCTTTCGGTGATTTTCAAATCCTCCGGCTTGATTACGGCAAATATTCCGTCCGAAGAAGCGGCGGCTTGCCCGGTGCATTCAGTCAAAATTTTATCGCCGTTTTCGGGTTGAGAAGCAACTGTTTTATCGGTTAAATCGGTTAAAGTTTTACTGCTGTTTTCGATCGAAAAAGCAACGGCTTGCTCGGTAAAATCCGTTAAAATTTTGCCGCCGGATTCGGGCTGAAAATAGATTTTGTCGGATTCTTTGATGAAATTGCCTTTTATGACGTTCATGCCGAACAATTTGCAGGCGTAGAGGTCGTCGGGTTTGTTATAGATATCGTTTAGATTTCCGTAGCCGCTTATGCTTCCGTAATTCAATATCAAGGTGCGGAAATTTAAAAAACACGCTTCGTCAAAGTCATCGGCGGCATAAATTACCGCGCCGTCAATATTTTTTATACAGTCGGAAATTTTTAATAAAAGGTTCTTTTTGCATTCCTGCTGTAAATCCTTTAAAGGATTGTCCAATATATACAAGTCCGCGTCGCGCATAAGGCAACGCAAGACGACGGCGACGGCACGTTCTTCCGCGTTCAAGTCCCCGTACTTTTTAAACAGCATATGGTTCATTGCAAATATTCCGTCGGCTTCCTTTAAACGGCTTTCAAATACTTCACGGCTTTTGCCCCTTATCAAAAAAGAATAGTACAAATTATCGTACAAAGTCTTATGCTTTTTAAAGGCGTCGGCAAAGCTCATCGATATATTTCTGTCTTTTATGCTTATTGCGGCGGCATTTTTGCCTTGTAAAAAAATCCCCCCTTCGGTCTGTTCTAATAATCCGGCTATTATCTTTAAAAGCGTGGTTTTGCCGGCACTCTCGCCGCCGAATACCGTCATTCTTCCGTTTTGCGGCAGAGAAAAGCTTATGTTGTTTAAGGCTTTTACTCCGTATAAATATTGCTTGCATACATTTTCTAATTTCAAGTATTCCATGTTTTTCCTTACCATTGAATGGGTATAACGCATCACTATTGAATAGTATAACTCATCAAAAAAAATATTACAACCTTTTTATGAAATATTTTTTTAAATAATTATGCAAAATGATTGCATAATTATAGATTTTGTAGTATAATAAAGAAAATATTTTGATTCTCAACAAATATATAGTATAATATACTTGAAGGACAAATCTAATTTGACAATTAAGCAATACTACCGCAAAATATTTTGACGATAAGTAAATACCGTTGCAAAATATTTTGATAATAAGCAATACAACGGCAAAACACAAGGAGATAAACCGTGATAAAAGCAAGCATAATAGGCGCGAACGGTTACACCGGACTCGAACTTATGAATATTTTATCGGCTCACAAGGACGCCGCCGTAACGCATCTCGTCAGCGTGAGCAACGCAGGGACACCCGTTACCGATATCTATCCGTCGCTCGTCGATTACAGGGATAAATGCTTCGAGACACTCGATATCGACAAAATTTCCGACGGCAGCGATGTGATTTTTTCATGCCTGCCCCATTCGGCGAGTGCGGAAATATGCTCCGCTTTCTTTAACCGCGGCAAAAAAATTATAGATTTGAGCGCGGATTTCAGATACAAAAGTCTTGACGTTTACGAAAAAACCTACAAGGTCACCCACCCCGACAAGGAGCTTTTAAATAAAGCGGTATACGGACTCCCCGAGCTTTACCGCAAAAAAATATCTTCGTCATCAATAGTCGGCAATCCCGGCTGTTATACGACGTCTTCGATATTGCCCGTTTATCCGCTTTTAAAGGAAGCCGTAGTCGATGCGGACGATATAATAATCGACGCCAAGAGCGGAACGTCGGGAGCGGGCAGAAAGGCGGAAATATCGGGGCTTTTTGCCGAAGTCAACGAAAATTTTAAAGCTTACTCCGTCGCCGTTCACCGACACACAAGCGAAATAGAACAGGAATTATCAATCGCCGCAGGCAAGGACGTCGCAGTGTCCTTCACCCCGCACCTTCTCCCTATAAACAGGGGGATATTGTCTACGATACATCTGAAACTCAAAAAGAACCGTTCCGCCGACGACATATACGACTTATATATGAAGTATTACGGGACGGAGCCTTTTGTAATAATATCAAAAGACAAGCTGCCGTCGATAAATTCGGTCAAATACGGCAATTATATAAGTATCGGCTTTGTCGTCGATAAGCGGCTCAATCGCCTTATCGTCATCTCGTGTCTTGACAATCTCATCAAAGGCGCGTCCGGTCAAGCCGTTCAAAATATGAATATAATGTTCGGCATCGAAGAAACCGAAGGTCTGAAATTCCAACCGCGTCACATATAGACGCAAGTCAAAAAAACACCGCGCTAAGCCGCTCTTTTTTGCATAGTTATAAATAAAAATTGTCGTTCACTATCATCTTGCTCTTCGCTTTATAATTCAACGGCAAATACGTTAAAAATGTATAAATAAATTTACGGAGAGGTATAAAAGATGAATTCCCTTATAGAAAAAGCCAACGTATTGACAGAAGCTCTCCCCTATATCAACCGCTTATCCCAAAAAACCGTCGTCATCAAATACGGCGGAAACGCTATGCTTGACGAAACCGTCACGCGCACGATTTTGCAGGACATTTCCATATTAAAAATCGTCGGCGTATATCCCGTTTTTGTTCACGGCGGCGGTCCGGAAATCAACAAAATGCTCGAAAGATTATCTATCAAGAGCAGCTTTGTCAACGGTCTCAGAATAACCGATGCCGAAACGATGAAGGTCGTTCAAATGTCCTTGACAAGCCTAAACAAAGACATCACGAGCGCGCTCAACACCTTAGGCGTAAACGCTATCGGCATATGCGGCAAGGACGCAAATCTCATAAGCGCAAAAAAAGCCGCGCTGCTTCCCGACGGCACGGATTTGGGCTATGTCGGAGAGATAACCGACATCAACGCCGATTTTCTCATCAAGCTGATAAAAAATGATTTTATCCCCGTGATATCGAGCATAGGCGCAGGCGCGGACGGCAAGAGTTTCAATCTCAACGCCGACACCGCCGCATCTTCTATCGCGGCGGCTTTAAAAGCCGAAAAGCTCATTTACCTGACCGACGTAGACGGTATCAAGGACCGCGACGGCTCTTTGATAAGCGAGATATCGGTCGAAAAGATAAATAAGCTGATAAAAGACGGCGTGATAACGGGCGGCATGATACCGAAGGTCAAGGCGTGTATAGAGGGCGTCGAAAGCGGAATCAAGCGAACTCACATCATTAACGGCACCGTTAAGCATCCTATATTGCTGGAAATTTTCACCGACACGGGTATCGGCACTATGGTGACGCTCTAATTACCCATTAATCATACATAGAATACTATGCAAAACATTCATTTATAGAATACTATGCAAAAGACGGCATAAATTAAGGAGATAACTATGACGGACAAAACAAAGCTTTTGGAATACTACGGCGAATATATGATGAGCAACTACGCGCCTTTTCCTATAATAATGGAACGCGGCGACGGTGCAAAGCTCTACGACGGCGACGGCAAGGAATATCTTGATTTTTTGGGCGGTATCGCCGTAAATCCTCTCGGCTACAACAACAAGGACGTTGTGCGCGCCGTTTCAAAACAGGCAAAGAAGCTTCTTTCCTGTTCAAATTATTTTATAAACGAGCCTGCCGTTTTGCTTGCAAGAGAGCTTATACGCGGAACGCATTTTAAAAGAGCCTTTTTCTGCAATTCCGGCACGGAAGCCGCCGAAGCGGCTATCAAAATAGTAAAAAAATATTGCAACCAAAAAAATTCCGGTGACTGTAAATTCGTTTCCTTTACAAATTCCTTTCACGGACGCACAACCGGTGCGCTCTCCGCGACCGGTCAGGACAAATACAAGACGGCTTTTCTGCCGCTTCCCGATTGGTTTACCTTTACCCCATTCGGCGACGCGGACGCGCTCGAAAAGGTCTTTAAAGACGACGGCGTAAAGGCTCTCATTATGGAGTGCATACAAGGCGAAGGCGGAGTCATAACCCCGACCAACGAATTTATGTCACGCGTGGGCGCGCTTGTAAAAAAGTACAAAAAAATTCTCATTATCGACGAGGTTCAGACGGGCGTAGGACGCACGGGTTCGTTTTTTGCCTACTCCGGCTACGGTCTAAAACCAGACATTTTGATAACGGCAAAGGGCTTGGCGGGCGGACTGCCTATCGGCGCGGTTCTCGCCTCCGGAGAATGCGCCGACACCTTTAAGCCCGGCGACCACGGCTGTACCTTCGGGGGCAATCCTATGTCAGCCGCCGTCGCGCTGACCGTGACAAAGATAATCAAAAACAAAAGCTTTCTCGAAGCCGTCAACGACAAGGGCAATCATCTCAAAAAGAGATTGTTTGAATTGCAGCAGCAATACGACTTTATTAAGGATGTGCGCGGCAAAGGGCTTATGGTGGGTTTAGAACTCGAAAAAAGCATAACGGCAAAGGATTTAAACGCTAAGTTTCTCGACAAAGGACTGATACTTGTCGCCGCCGGAAACAACACGCTGAGATTTATACCGCCTCTCATAGTTTCAAAAGAAGAGATAGACTCGATGATTTCCACAGTGTCGGAAGTCTTTAAAAATATACGGTAAGGAATTTTATTTTATGGATATAACAAATTACGCTCCGAAAGGAAAAATCCAAAACAAACATCTTTTGACCTTGAAGGATTATTCAAAGGAAGAAATATACGAAATACTTCTTCTGGCTCTCAAAGTCAAAAAAGAATACAAAAGCGGCATCAAAAACGATGCCCTGACCGGCAAAACTCTGGCGATGATTTTTTTTAAAAGCAGTACGCGCACGCGCCTGTCATTTGAGATGGGTATGCTCCAACTCGGCGGTTATCCTATGTATCTAAATTCCGCCGATACGCAGCTCGGACGCAACGAGCCTATAAGCGACACGGCGCGAATCATATCGCGCATGGGAATCGACGGCATTATGATAAGAACCTTTAATCAAAAGGATTTGGAAGAGCTTGCCGAATACGGTTCGATACCCGTTATCAACGGACTGACCGACCTTTATCATCCTTGTCAGGTTCTCGCCGACCTTTTGACGGTATATGAGCGTTTCGGGCGTTTGCGCGGACTCAAATTGGCATATCTCGGCGACGGCAACAACATGGCTCACAGCTATATGATAGCCTGCGCCAAGCTCGGCATAGACGTAAGTATAGTATGCCCTAAGGAATACTCTCCGCTTTCGGAGATTACGGAATACGCAAAAGCGCAAGGCAGCGTCACAATCACCGAAGACATCGCCGAAGGCGTCAAGGGCGCGGACGTCATATGCACCGACGTATTTTTTAGCATGGGACAGCCCAAAGACCCCAAAAAAGAAGCTCTTTTGACACCGTATCAGGTCAACGAAGAGCTGATGAAAAAAACAGGCAAGGATACTACCGTCTTTTTGCATTGCCTGCCCGCTCACCGCGGCGAGGAGGTCACGTCGGGAGTAATCGACGGCAAGCAATCTCTCATCTTTGACGAAGCCGAAAACCGCTTGCACGCACAAAAGGCAGTCTTACTTTTACTTTTAGGGAGATAGCATATGCTCAATATATTCAAGGCCGGCGAAGAAAACATACAAGAACATATAAACGATATCTATACGATAACAAAGAGTGCTTTCGCCCTGTATAAGGACAATCTTCACGCGGAAATATCACTCGGCGCGCTGTCGGAGACAAAGGAAGACATTTTAAAAGATATACGCCAAAACACCGTCTACATCGCCGAAAAAAACGGAAAAATACTCGGAAGCCTGCGCATATCGCGCCTGTCATCGGACGTCGCGTATCTGTATAGATTTGCCGTCGATACCGACGAGCGCAACAAAGGCGTCGGCGCGGAGCTTCTATCCTACGCCGTAGAAGAATGCAAAAAAGACGGCTATTCCGTCATCGCTCTGCACACAAATTCTAAGTATTACAAGCTGGCGCGCTATTATTACGGCATGAATTTTTACGTTCATTCGACGGACAGTTCCAGAGGCTATATCCGCGCTCTCTTTTTAAAGGAATTGACCGACAAGCCCGTCGATATCTCCTGCGCCTTTAAAAAATAAATACCAAAACAATCAATAACCGCATACGATTTTATCTGTCTTATGCGGTTTTTTTGTAGACCTGTCCAAAAACCATAGACAAGTCTAATATTTCATTTGACAAACAGTCCGTCTGATGTTACAATAGTCGCGTTATATACTTTTTATGGCAAAGGCATTTATTATGCAAAGCAAAACAAACAAATCCTTTAATGCAAAAGATTTTTTTAGAAAGGCTTGGAAAATCGGCTCTTATTCGTCGGGATACGCTCTCGGAGGGGGCGTCGTTCAGGTCTTCACGTTGTATTATATGGGCTTTTTGATGTTCGGCATGGGCTTGCCGCCGCTCATGGCGGGCGCGGTAATCGCCATAGGCAAGATTTGGGACGGCTTTATCGACCCGGCTATGGGTCTTGCCGTCGACAATACAAAGACCCGATTCGGAAGCTGCCGTCCTTGGTTTTTGATTTCCGCCGTGCCGATTTTCTTTACATACTTTATGCTCTGGTACTGCTTCGGTATCGGCTCGGTCAACGGAAAATTCTTTTATTTTCTTTTTGCGCAGATACTTTTCAGTACGGCTTATTCGATGGGAACGGTCCCCTACGACGCGCTTTTGCCGCGCATGATAGACAATTATGACGAGAGAACAAATTATTCATCGGCGCGCATGGTTTTTTCGGGAATAGCCTCCGTCGGCGGCAATTACATCTATCAGCTATTGATTCCCGTCACAAAGGTCGAGGATTACGCCGGATTAGACGCTCAATTTATGAAGCTCGGTCTGATTTTGGGAGCGGTGTTCGCAGTCCCCCTTCTCATAACCTTTATCGGCACAAAAGAAAAGGCACGCCCCGTCAATATCGAAGCGCAAAGGAACGATTCTCCAAAAAATTTGCGCGACGTCTTTAAAAATTACGGTGAGCTTTTAAAATCCAAAATCTATCTTAAATGCTATCTATTGACAATGCTCGCCGCCTTTATCTACTACGCCATGTCCATTTCGCTCGTGATTTTTGTGCTTTTGGTCTACAAAAATCCCGAATACAAAATCACGCTCGGAAGCTTGGTCATTCCCTTTACGCTCAGTTTTTTGGTCGTCAATTTGAGAGATTTCTTTGAAATGGGGCTTTTTATACCCAATGTTTTGATAATGAAAAAATACAATAAGCACCGACCGTTTTTAATCGATTTGCCCTTGCTCTTCGTCGGCTCGGCTATCCTGCTCTTTGTTTCGCCGCAAGTGCCGCTCTTTATCTATCTCATCGGCGTAGGCTTTATCGGAGCCGGCGTTTCGTGCTTAAATTTCGTTCCAAATTCGCTCATGCCCGACCTTACCGATATCGACGAGATGGTGTCGGGCAAACGCCGCGAAGGCACGAATGCAGGACTTATCAGTCTTGGCAGACAGGTCGTTCAGGGTCTTTCCTTTCTCGTGTTCGGTATCGTACTCAAAGTGTTTAATCTCTCGGAGGACAATGCTGCGTCCGCCGAAGCTACCTTCGGCAATCTTGCCGCCTTAAAAATCATGCTTTGCGTCATACCGATAGTCGGCGGCGCTATCATGTATATAATATCGCGAAAATACAATCTCGACGCCAAAAGCCACTCCTTTATCAAGGCAAAAATAGCCGAAAAGCATCAAAGCGGCTGCGCGGAAATATCGGCGGACGAACGCAAAACGCTGACCGATATCACGGGGATTCCTTACGAGCAAATGTGGATAGGCAGAGCCGAAAATCAAGCGGAGTAATTAAAAATAGAATACAAATCTAATAAACGCCCGACAAAATGTCGGGCGTTTATATTTGTGCCGTTTTAAATTTAAGGAAACACGTCAAATAGCTTCGGTGATGTCCATCTTCAATTTGATTTGGTTTTCTATTTCCTTTTGTTTTTTGATTACGTCGGCTTTTTTGATTTCGGCTTTTTTCCTTACGATTTCGGGCGGCGTTTTTTCTCTTATGCTTTTTTCGTTGACGATGACCTTTTCGATGGTTTTATCGTCGGGTATCTCGTACATAATGTCGAGCATGACGTCTTCGAGAATGGAACGCAAGCCTCTCGCTCCCGTTTTTAGCTCCTTGGCTTTGCCCGCTACGGCGGCGATTGCCCCTTCTTCAAATTCTAATTTTACGCCGTCTATGCCGAAAAGCTTGTTGTATTGCTTGGTCAAGGCATTTTTAGGCTCGGTCAGTATCTTTATCAGTGCGGCTTCGTCTAAGGCGTTTAAACCGACGACGACCGGCAGTCTGCCGACAAATTCGGGAATAAGCCCGAATTTGATAAGGTCGTCGGGCTGAATGTGCTTGATAAGGTCGGCGTATTCTTCGTTGTTGTCGGATGTTTTGACATTAGAGCCGAAGCCGAGTCCCGTATTCGTCATACGCTTATCGACTATCTTGTCTATCCCTACAAAAGCTCCGCCGCATATAAAGAGAATATTCGTCGTATCGACCTGTATACATTCCTGCTGCGGATGCTTGCGTCCGCCCTGCGGCGGAACATTCGCGACCGTGCTTTCGATTATCTTTAAAAGCGCTTGCTGAACGCCTTCGCCCGACACGTCGCGCGTGATTGATACGTTTTCGGATTTTTTGGCGATTTTGTCTATTTCGTCGATATAGATTATACCGAGTTCGGCGCGCTTCGTATCGAAGTCGGCATTTTGCAAAAGCTTCAAAAGGATATTTTCCACGTCTTCGCCGACATAGCCCGCCTCGGTCAAAGTTGTGGCGTCAGCTACCGCGAACGGCACGTTGATGATGTCCGCAAGCGTTCTCGCAAGCAGAGTCTTGCCGCAACCCGTAGGTCCGAGCAAAAGCACGTTGCTTTTTTCGAGCTTTATGCCGGAAGAATCTCCTTCGTACTTTATTCTCTTATAATGATTGTATACGGCGACGGCAAGCACTCGCTTCGCGTCGTCCTGTCCGACTATATAATCGTCTAATTTGGCTTTTATTTCTTTGGGTGTAGGAAGCTTACCTATAATCCCGGAGTCGGAGAGAGGCTTTTTGTGGTAACCGCTGATAACGGTATTGCAAAGCTTGACGCAATCGGTACAAATATTGTGACCGTTAGGTCCCGCAATAATCATATCGACTTCGTCGTCGGTCTTTCCGCAAAAAGTACAGCTGCTTTTTCTTATATTATTTGCCATTTAAACTCCTAAAAAAATTATTTATTATCGGTTCTCTTATAGAATATTTTATCTATAAGCCCATATATGAGCGCCTCCTCGGCGTTCATGTAAAAATCTCTGTCGGTATCCTTTTCTACCTTTTCGATGAGCTGTCCGGTATTTTCGGACAGTATTTCGTTGAGCTTTTTCTTGTGCTTTAAGATTTGTTCGGCTTGTATGGCGATGTCGCTCGCCTGTCCCTGCGCTCCGCCCAAGGGCTGATGTATCATGATAACGCTGTTAGGCAGCGCATATCTCTTGCCGACCTTGCCGGAGCTTAACAAAAACGCGCCCATCGATGCCGCCATGCCCGTGCATATCGTCGAAACATCGCAACGTATATATTGCATGGTATCGTATATCGCCATTCCTGCGGCTACGCTTCCGCCCGGACTGTTTATATACAGACTTATATCCTTCTTCGGGTCTTTCCCTTCGAGATATATAAGCTGGGCGACGATTATGTCGGCGGAGATATCGGTTATCTCGCCCGTCATAAATATTATCCTGTCCTCCAAAAGCCGCGAGTAAATGTCGTAAGAACGCTCGCCTCTCCCGGTCTGTTCGATGACCATAGGTATCAGATTTGACATATTACACCTCTATCTAAGATATTAAAATTTTATACAATTATTGTCGTTTTATTCTATATATTTTCGCTATATCTTCACTTAGGATTGTCTGTTTTTGTTGTATATACGCCGTTTTGATTATTCAAATTTGTTGTTGGCAAAAAGAAAATCAAAAAGACCGCCGGTAAGTATTTCGTTGGCAAAATAATCAAATTCATTATGATTCATTTTTGCCTTGTATTCTTCTACGGTCGTCTTGTCGCGTTCGGCAAGCTCTTTTAGCTTCTCGTCAAGCTTGTCCGTGTCGAGCTTGATGTCTTCGGTTTTGATGATTTCTTCCATGATAAGACGCGCTTTGACGGCTTTTAGCGCGGCATCTCTGTAAGAAGCCTTGACGTCGTCTTCGCTTTGTCCCGTATAAGCATAAAAATCCTTCATCTTTAAGCCCTGATACATTAGCCTGTATTCAAATTGTTTGAGCATGGACTCGACCTCTTTGTCCACAAAGGAATCGGGTATCTCCATGTCGGTCGTGTTTTCGGCGACCTTTTCGATAATGGCTTTTTCGTCGGCGTTCTTCGCCTTTTCTTGGTTTTCTTTTTCGATATTTTTTCTTATGTCGGCTTTGTAGGCTTCGAGCGTGTCAAATTCGCTTATTTCCTTTGCAAATTCGTCGTCGATTGCCGGATATTCCTTGTATTTGATTTCGTGGAGCTTAACGGTAAAGACGGCTTCCTTGCCCTTTAATTCTTCGGCATGGTAATCGTCCGGGAATTTGACGTTTAAGTCCTTTGTTTCGCCTATCGACATACCGGCGACCTGCTCTTCAAAGCCCGGAATAAAGCTTCCCGTGCCGAGATTCAATTCTTGTTTTTCGGCAGTGCCGCCCTTAAATTTGACGCCGCCGACCGAACCGCTGTAATCTATCAGTACGGTGTCGCCGTCCTTTGCCGGACGGTCGTCTGCGGAGATTATTCTGACCGCGTGCTCTTGGGCATGCTTTAATTCGTGTTCCACGTCTTCGTCTTTGACTTCAAAGACGGCTTTTTTGAGCGTCAAGCCCTTGTATTGACCGAGTGTAAAGGGCTTAAACACCGTAACGGTTATTTTAAATTCCACGCCGTCCTCGCCGATTTTTGTCACGTCTACGTCGGGGTGTTCAATCGGGTCGAGTTTTTCGTCGGTCAAAGCCTTTTCATAATATTCGGGCATAATGATGTCGAGAGCGTCTTCATAAAACAAACCCTTTCCGTACATTCCTTCGAGAATTCTCTTAGGCACCTTGCCCTTTCTAAATCCGGCAACGGAATATCTGTCTTTTGTCTTTTCGTAAGCCTTGTTGACCGCCGATGAAAACTCTTCCGGCGTAACTTCAAAAGTCAAAATAAATACGTTATCTTTTCCTTCGGCATTTTGCTTTGTAAATGTCATTATATAACTCCTTAAAAAATAATTCAAACTTTCAATGAATTATTTTATCATATCCGTTGATAATTAGCAAACATTTATGATATAATTATTCAAAAGTTCGCGGGATATCTCTCGCAAGCTTGCTTTTTGTCCGTTAAAAAAACAAAAATTATCCTGTCGCTTCGTGCGTTATCGGTCAAAAAAAGGAGTATTTTTATGGTAGGCGGTATTATAGCCCTTTCTCTCGCCGGAGCTTTGGCGGTGATTTTGGCTTTTATGATTATTCGCACTCTCTCTGCGCACGGCGAAGCCGCGCCGAATAATTCCGGCGTTAAGCACGGTCTTGACAAAGACCTTATCGCCGCTCACCTATCGGGCGCGGTAAGGATTCCGACCGTTTCGATGTCGGACGGCTC
>JAITOU010000035.1 GCA_031289755.1 Clostridiales bacterium | reverse complement strand
GGTAATTATCATTTTCAATTATCCTTACATAAAAAAAATAGGTCTCGCAATTAAACAAGACCTATTTTTATATTTTATAGTCAATTATTTAAGTGCAAGACTATTGTACACCTTTCAGTCTTTGTGCTATTTCATTCGGTTTACCTTCATCGTCAGTTGCTTTGGTGTAAATTACACAAGCTGCCCCGTCTGCCTTTTCCAAATCATCAGGGTAATTAGCTTTGGATTGCATCTCGTTAATCATGATATTGCCGAACACTATCGGATTAAGAACGGTAATTTTATCAATTACATATTTTATTGCAGGTTTCCAATAAATGCTTTCAATAATGCCTCTTGCCGCAGAAGGCGTAATTACATCATATGAAACCCGTTCCACCTTCATCTCCGGACGAGTAAAGCAAGCATAATCGCCCCAAACTCTGATTTTTATTCCATATCCCATTCGATATCCTCCTTATAAAATATAATTATCGGGATTCATTTCGGCAGAAATATCCAAACCGAAATCATCACTGTAAAAACTGTCATCAATCAAAATTGATTGTCTCTCGTCCGGTTGCCGCTTATCTGCCGCAAAAGGCTTTAATATATTTTTACCTTTAAGTTTTTTGTATTCAAATTCATAAATCGACACAGTATATTGTCCTAACTGCCTATATAATACTCTTAAATCCGTATCAAAACAAGGCTTTTCAATTTTTTTATACAATTTTTTTGCCTCATCCGTCTTTAAAATGACGATATCATATCGATTTGCACTATCTATATACTTAAATTTTTCGGCACATTCTGCAAACTTAAAATCTAATAACGGTCTTTTGTACTCATCGGAAGTAATCCTGAATAATTCTTGTATATTCAAAATATCCGTTTCTTTATCCTTATAGTTTAGCAGTTTTGTAAAATAAGTTTGTATAAATGACAAATCAAAAATGTCTTTATTTTCTTTCATAGCATTTTCACAAAGCGTTCTTGCAATACTTTTATATATCGGAATATCCCCCTTGTTCGGGTCATTCTCTGCGGCTTCAAAAATATAAACAATCGAATTTGCTTCTCCGCCCTCACGATTGCAGCGTCCTCCTGCTTGAACGATAGAATCAATTCCGGCAAGACTTCTATATACGGTTTGAAAATCCAAATCAACTCCGCACTCAATTAATTGAGTCGATACAACGACACAAGGTTTTTTTTTGGATAAGTCAGTTTTTATTTTGTCTAAAACTTCTTTTCTGTGCTTAGGCATCATTAATGTACTCAAATGATATTTATTTTGAGCCGTGATTTTAGAAAAAAGAGCTTTTGCATGCTTTCTTGAATTTACTATAAAAAGCGTTCTGGAATTATAATCTATCGCTTGAACCAATTCGTCATCGGTCTTTTTGCCTATAAATTTTGCCGATATTCTCTTGAAATCCAAATAATGCTGCCGATAATTCTTGTTTATTTCAACAATTTGTGAGTCACTATGCATATGCTGTACAAAATCCGGACAAGTCGCCGACATCAAAAGAGCGGTACAGTTAAAGTTTCTTGTAAGAATATCTATTAATTTTAAACACGGCTTAAAATAAGGTATCGGCAACATTTGCGCTTCGTCAAATACAATTACACTATTTGCGACATTGTGCAATTTTCGGCAATCACCTCTCTTATTAGAGAAAAAAGATTCAAAAAATTGTACATTTGTCGTTAAAATTATAGGCGCATCCCAATTTTCGGTCGCTAAATTTAAGGGAGTTTCTTCATCCACCATTTCTTCAGATATAAAATTAGAATGATGTTCCAAAATATTTTCTTCCCCGAAAATTTTCTTAAACTCCTTTGCCGTCTGCTCTATAATTGCCGTATACGGAATCACATAAATTATCCGCTTATAACCATTTTTTAAGAGATTATTTAGGGCAAAAGACATTGATGCAAGCGTTTTCCCTCCGCCTGTCGGAACGGTTAACGAATAAAGACCCTTTTTCTTAAAATCATCAGCAATACAAAAGTTGCGAATCTCGGTTCTTTTTTGATTTATTGCGTACACCTTGTTAGGAATACTTTCATATTTTGAATCTAATTTTTGCTTTAATTCGTGAAAATTAGGTTCGTTAATTGCTCTTGCTTGTCCGTAATTATAAAATCTCTCTGTTTCCAAAGAATCGGCATCAACTAACGAAGAAAACAACATTCTTGTATAAAGTGATATCGCAAACGGCTTATCATTATTACACTTATAAACAAAATCTTTTACCCAAGAAAGCAATTTGCTTTTATGTGCGGCTAAATCATCATATTTGCAATCCGTTTTATATGCTGAAAAATTCTCTGTTTTTCGTTTAAGGCGTGCTGACAAAGTCGACATTTGCTCATTATCTATGCTTGTTCCGAAATTTGGCAATCCCGAATGATGCCCAGCTATCACATAAGACAAAACTTGTGCCGTTAAACATTCTAATTTTTCATTAAAAATTTCAAATGCTTCCTTTGCCCCGCAAACAGAATGTTCGACTTTTATGCTATTGTTTTTTGTGAGTTTATCCTGAAAAGAATTTTGGTATTTTCCTAAATCATGCAAAAAACCGACTATCCAACCCAAAGCTTCGGAATTATAACTTTTTGAAAATTCCGAGCTTTTTTGGGCTACGTCACAAATATGTGCTGAAAGCAATTCATATTCTTGCCGTTGTTTGTTAGGTGAATGTGCATAAAAATCCATTATTTTTCTCTTCCGTTGTTTTGCTGTTTATATGCAATTAAATTTTCGGGGGTTTTCTCTAATTTTCCCTTTGCAACAATTATACCACGTTTTTATATGAAAATCAATACGTGTTTTAACATTTTTCTTCCTTTGCCATTGTTTTAGTATTGCGCTATCGGCACGTTTCGTGTAGTGACATTCTTATCGGCGGTTTTTATCGGGCAAAATCAAAACACGACGGAACGGATATATGTTCTGTCGTGTTTTTTATTTTTTAAAATATTTTATTGCGTTGCCTCTTTTGTATAATAATTATATTTCCATAAAAAATTCCGTATCTATACTCAAATATAAAGTCATATATCGCACGGTCGCGCATTATGATACGAGCTACAAATTCGAGTATATATCCTCCAATAACGTCAGCGCGCCGCGGTAGCCTGCCGCCGTGCGGTTGTAGATTAGTCGTTCGGAATTCGGGTAGGCGGCGACAAAAAATTGCAGTCCGCGGCTCATTGCAAACTCGTGTTCGTTTGTGCTGGCGATGAGCAGCATGGTCTGGTCGAAGCGCGCTAAGGTATTGTTGATTTCCCATTGGTCGCCGGTAAAAAATATTTCGGGCGGACGCGAATATTCGAGCTTTGTGAGAGCGTCGGTAATCCGTTCCTTGTCGTCCGGGCGAAAGACGCAATCGGTGACGATTACACAGTCGGGAGTGAAGCTGTAATCGTTTGCCAAAAAGCGCGTCATAGAAATGACGGTGCTAGCATCTCCGACCACCGAAAAACGCCGCCAATTTTGTACGCCTATGCCCGTTTCGAGATAGCGGTAGAGATATTTTTCTTCGGCTGCTATGACTTTTTTGGCTTTGTCTTCGAGTCCTAACGCCGCACCCACCGCCGTCAAAAATGCGGCGGTTTCCGTCGCGCCTAAGGGCATACAATGCCAGCGCAGTGACGGAATACCGAATCGCTCTTCATATTCCTGAGCGGCACTTTTAAGCAGCCACGGCGAAAGAATGATATTAAGAGCCGCCGACGACGAGCTTTTGATTTCCTTTATTCCCTGGTCGTGAGAAAAGAATGTGTTTACTTTGAGATTCATAAGTTTGAGCAGGCGCGTGATTTCTTCAAGATTTCCTTCCCAATAGGGGTCGTGGTACGGCATAACTCCCAACAAGTTGACAAGCTTCGTGTTCTTTTTTTGGGGTTTAGGCTCGACGATATTGTCGAGAAGGGCTTTTATCGCGATTTCATAGCCGCGGCAGCTTTCGCCCAAAAAGCCGGCCGAATTGACGGCATACACGGGCGCGCCGAGATTTTGATATTTTTTTGCCACGCTCTGAACGTCGTCGCCTATAATGCCAGCCGTACAGCCCGTCAAGATAAAAAACGCGTCCGCGTCCAAAATTTCAAGCGCAGCCGCAATGTGCCTGTCTAATTTATCCACGCCGCCCAAAACCACGTCCCGTTCTAGCATATTTGTACACGGCAAAGACGTGTATTGGACGTAATACGGCAAGCGTACGCTGCCCTGACTCGCCTCTCCTGCCGTCGTCTGCAAGCAGCAGCCCGGACCCGAATGATATATCGGAATGACCCTTTTGATTGCCGTGAGTGCGGCATTCGCGCCCCCTAAGCTACAATTTCCGTGCGGATTTTCCAAAATCTCTGACATTCTCTTCTCCTGTTTATGATATAAAGCCAAAATCTTGACATTTTGATTTTTATAGAATATTATTTTACAGAGTGCTATTTTATATATTTAAAAGCATCTTCGTCATACCAACTTTTTTTATAGGGTAACCGTGCGTGCGCGGCAATTTTTTTGTTAAAGCCGGGATTTTCTATCTGATAGAGAATTTTGTTGCCGAGATAGACGAGATTGCGGTAACCCATTGTCGGACGCTTGATATCCAAAATATGGGTTGTCGGTATGCCGAGCTTTGCCGCCCACACCGGCACGCCGATAAAGACGTCGGGTTTGAGTTTGGACAAAAGATTGACTTGTTCGTACGGCATCATGTTTGCAATATCGAGCGTAAAATTTCCGTATAAGCGATTGAGATATTCCAAATCGCTCTGTGTATCGTTGTCGTAGACGGGCGTTTCCATGCCGACGAGTTTCATATCGAAATCGTCAATAAGTGCCGCTGCGGCAAAGGAGCGGCCCGTACCGCCGCATATAAAAACGCGCTTGCCCGAAAGTTTCGATTTTAATTCTTCTACGAGCGGACGAACCTTTGTGTATTCTTCCTTGATATATTCCTGCGCTTGCGCTGTTTTGTCAAAAAGCGCGGCGATTCCCAAAAGCCATTTGTCGGTGTTTCTCGTGCCTATCGGCATGATTGTATGCGAATACGGAATGCCGTACTTTTCATACAGCTCCTTCATAAATTCGTCGGCGAAGACCTTACAGATTGCGCTCGAAGCGCGTGCGTTCGGAATCTTGCGTATTTTTTCCAAGCTCGAATAGAACGGAATGTAATTGACGCGTATACCAATATCACCCAAAATTCTTTCTATTTCCGTTTGATCGATATAGCTGACCGTCGGCGGCGCAAACAAATTTAAAAGGTCGTTTTCGGTTTCCCCCTTAGGCGCGTCTTTTAAAATATACTGCGAAAAAGCGAGAAATGCAGAGTCATAACCCGACGCGCAAATTTTGGATTTAAAACCCTCGCAATGCACGGGAACGACAATCGAAGGGATTTCTTCGCTCACTTCGGCAACAACCGCTTCTATATCGTCGCCGATAATTCCCGAAGAACATGATGTAAAGACAAAAATCATCTTGGGCTGATAGCGCGTGTACGCAAGCCGTATCGCCTTGCGGAGCTTTTCTTCGCCGCCCAAAATGATATCTCTGTTATCTAAATTTGTCACTATTACGCGTGCGTTTTTCATCGCATAATTTCCGCGGTGAAGCTGTCCGACACGAAACCAATCGTTAGCCATACAACAGCAGCCGGTACATCCGAGCGGAGAATGCAGTACAAATACCGAATCCTCCATCGAAAGCAACGCCATAACGGAATTTGTCTGCCGACATTGCAACCCTTGACTAAATACGCGGTCGGCGCGCCCCAGACACTTCTTAGGAAAGCGTTCCGACGCGTCTATACTTCCGCCGCCCCAATCTGTAAACGTATCGGTATCGCGCCGTTGTTCGCGTATCCCCGAATAAATGTTCTTCATATTAATCCCCCGATTATTTTATATCAGACTTGTCATAAATATGTTTTAGGAAAGTATATTCTTTCCAAAATACATCAATTCCCAAATCGCCTGTCCCGTCACGGATTCCTTCAAATCACCGTTCTCGAATCTCTCTACGGTGACGTCGCCGAAAAAGCGGTGGTATGCTCCGCTAAAACCGATTGCTTTTGCCGCAAGCTTGACGACTCCCTTTAATTGGTCAATCATTTTAAAATTTATCAAGCTCTTTTTTCTTGAAAAGATGACGCGGAAGCCTTCGCCGTTGTCGCGGTAATCATACACGAGCCGGTTATAGACCGTCTTGCCCGTTGTCTCTTCAAAATAAGGTTCTTCTTGGGTGTAGATAAGCTTTGCGCCGTCGTCCGCAATGATTTTGCCGTTCTTTGCCAGCATAAAAATCGGATAGGTCTTATAGCCGTATTTTTTTTCGCCAGTGATATACGATGCGATGATTTGATAATCCCCGATTTTTGCGCGCCCCCAATACCAATGGTGCATAAGCTTTGTCATAAGCGTATTGCCCCAATTGTGGTCGTGATAGCCCGTACCCTTGTGAGCGGTTGTTTTGCCGCCGAGAGTAATCTCCGCCGTCACACTTCCTTCCGGCACGGACGGCAGCCATGCAAAATACTGCTCGTCACGCTCTCCGAAGAGAATATGCCCCGTCTTAGGACGCCACGGCGGCACGTTTGCAGTAAGCGTGGCTTTGGCTTCCACCACGTCGTTTTTAAAGCGAATTTCGTATTTGTGCAAATCGCCCTTGATATAACAATCACCGATTTTGACGTCACAGCTATCCTTTGACGCGGCAAAAGGTATGTCGGCTATTTCCACGCGTTCTTCAAAATGCTTGCCGTCGGCAGTGTCCAAATCGATTGTGGCATAGGGCGTCAATGGTTTTCCCGGCAACATCATGCGCTTTGTATAAAAGACGATGACGAGATTTGTTCCGTCGTCCATGTGCGAATCGAAATACCACCACTCATAAGTACCGACCGCGCCGCCCGTGCGAAAGCCGTCCTCGCGCGCTTCTATACCGTCTTGTTTCAGTCCGAGAGACCCAAAGCTCTCCGGCGTAGCACCGAGTCCCGAAGGTATTGTTTTGTTAGACATAAAGCCTCCTTAAAAAAACTTTATTTGCAATAATATTTTACTATTAAACGGCGGTTCTCCGTTTCGCATTTGAAATAATCAAACATCTATTACAAAGATTTTATACCGCCAAAAGATTTCCGATAGCCATAAGCAGGTATGCCTCGAATACGGCTATCTGTATAGGCAATCGGTTGAGCTTGCCGAGTATGAGCGACGGCTCGTCCTTGCTCGCTTTGCGAACCGCAGGAATGACCAAAAAAGCCAAAATTATCGCCGCCGCGCCGCCGGCTATCTGCATCAAATCTATAAAGCCCGCGCTTTGTATCAACGTAATGGCTAACGTCGGAATTGTGGCAATGAGCCAACAAACTCTCTTAGATAGTTTAAGCTGCTCCTTAGCCATATCTGCGAGCGCGAGCGACACCGACCAATAGGTGGTCAGAAGTGCCAAAAATATAAAGCCCGAGCCTGTAATCTGCGCCCATGTGCCTATGCCCGCGCTCCAACCGAGCATGGCGACCTCGGTCACTTCCTTTGAAACGACCAGAGAACATAAGGTGACGACCAAAATCAAAACCAAAATATTTATATAACCGATGATAATAGCCTTTTTGATTTTTTTTACATTAAAATTCAGCCCCGTCACCGCTTGCGGCACGGCAAAAAACGCCGTGAAGCAAAACATCGCCATACCGAAGTAGCCAAGCGCGTCAGTGATGCCGCCGCTCTCATACGGCAAAGGATTTTTGATGTTAAAAAACGACGCTATCATCAGAGCCGCAATCAAAACGAGCATGACGGTCACCGCAATGCCTTCGCTTACGCCGACGGATTTCAGACCGAAAAGCACGACGGATGCGGCGGCGACATAAAAAATCAGATTGCCGACAAAAGGCGGTATCTTCAAATATTCCGCGAGAATGTCGCCGCCGCCCGTTATGTACGCCGCCATTGTCGTCAAAAGGACTACTCCGACTAAGATAAACAGCGCAAGCGTAAGATATTTTTTGCTCTTGCCGCGAAAAAGTATATCCGAAACAACCGTGCCGATTTGCGCGCCTTTGCCGCGAAGGACAAGGTCGGCGACAAAAAAGTGCATTGCAAGACTAAACGCCAACGCTATAATCAAAATGATAAAAGCAACCGCTATTCCGTTTTGCGCGGTTAGATACGGCATTGCCATAATGCCGCCGCCCACGCCGAAGCCCGTTATCGTACAAGACGCCTGCCAAAGCGTCAATTCTTTTTTCATGCTTCCACCGCCTTATCAGTCGTTTTGTAATTCCAAAAGCTTTTCCGCCCATTTGGACGCCCATGTACGGAGCTCGTTTCCGTCGAGCGGCTGCGGAACGTAAGAATTTTCGTGTGCGGCAATTTTTTCGGCGATACGGCGGTAAATCTTAGCCTGTTCGGAGTCGGGTGCGGCTTCTATCGTCGTCTTGCCTTGCAATTCGCTCTGTGTGACCGTGACCGAACGCGGAACATAATCTATTACACGCGTTTTTGTATGCTCGGCAAAGTCGTCTATAATTTCCTTTGAATACGGCTTGTTGACAGAATTTGCAATTATTCCGCCGAGCAGCGCGCCGCCCGAATTTGAATATTTACATATACCCTTAAAGAGATTGTTCGCAGCATATATCGCCATAAAATCCGCTGATGACACGGTGAAAACGTGTTCGGCTATTCCTTCTCTTATCGGCATAGCAAAGCCGCCGCATACGACGTCGCCCAAGACGTCATAAATCACTATGTCAAGGTCGAGAGTTTCAAAGACGTGCTGCTGTCTAAAAAGCTCCACCGCCGAAATAATCCCCCGTCCGGCACAGCCTACGCCCGGAGCGGGACCGCCCGCTTCCACGCAATATATTCCGTTAAAGCCCTTAAAGATGACTTCTTCTACGTCTACCGTCTGCTTTTCGCGCATAGTATCGAGAACGGTCGGGATATAATCGCCGCGCCGCAAGGTGTTTGTCGAATCGCTCTTGGGGTCGCAGCCGAATTGCATTACCTTATACCCGAGAGTAGACAGTGCCGCGCTGATATTCGACGCGGTAGTAGACTTTCCGATACCGCCCTTGCCGTAAATTGCGATTTGTTTTATTTTTTTTGCCATTTTTCCCCCATGCTTAGCTGTTTTTTTATCCGGCGCGATACCGCGTTTTATTTGTTTTCCGAATTATATTTAAGGATATGCGATATGAGTGTCTTTAAAACGTCCTCTATCGAGCCTTCGTCTGACAGTACCGTAAAGCCGACGCCGTTCATATAATTCCGCGCCGGATATCCGATACGGTTTACGAGTATGATTTTGCAATCGGACAGGGCTTGTGCGACCGCGCCGAAGTCGTGGTCGGAGTGTCCGCATTGCTTGCAGACCGGCTCTATTTCACGAATGCCGGCAGGAAGAAATACGCCCTTTTCCAAATCCGGCTCAAAGATATAATATTTTGCGCATTTTCCGAAATGCACGTCTAACCGTATTCCGTCAGACGAGCAAACCGCTACTTTATAATTCATATTTTTCCTTAGGCTTTATCCGTATGGTTTATCCGTGCGAAAAGGTATCGCTCTGTCCGGCGGTAAGGAAAGCTCCGTCCTTTACTCCCGGAATGCCGAAAGCGTCGGCGCGGCACCGACAACAATGACGAAAGACCGGTATATGCGCTTCCGCCGCTTCACGCGCCTTTTGGATAGCCTGGCAATCGGGCGCGATAATTCCTGCAAATTCATGCTGCGGAATGAGCGGAATAATATTCATAAGCTCCGCGCCCGCTTCCGCTACGCTGCGTGCCGTTTCGCCGATTGCGTCATCGTTGACGCCCGGAATCAGTACGATATTGACCTTGACCTTGGCAAATTCCGATGCTAAGCGAATGCCTTCTAATTGTCTTTTGATGAGCAGCTCCGCGCCGTAGGAGTCTTTGTAGACATTCCCTGCGAAGCGAATTTCCGACACGACTCTTTGTACCGTTTCGGAGTTAGTGCCGTTTACGGTCACAGTGACGGCTCGTACGCCGACGTTATTCAAATCGCGCGCATAAGACGGCAGCATTAAACCGTTTGTACTCATACACAATATAAGTTCGGGATAGCGTTCGTGTATACGGCGAAAGACCTCCAAAGCCCCAGCGTCGGCAAGCGCGTCGCCCGGACCGGCTATTCCCGCGACGGTAATTTCGGGACAAAATTCCAATGCTTCGCCGATTCTTGCGAGTGCTTGGTCGGCGTTCATTATGCCCGATGCAACGCCCGGTCGGTCTTCGCTGCCGTTAAAGGCGCGGCGGCAAAAGCGGCAGGAAATATTGCACGCAGACGCTACCGGCAAATGCACTCTGCCGTTTTTTCCGCGCTTTTCTCCGAAGCACGGATGCCGTTCTTTGATAAGCCCGTCAAGACCTAAGGATTCTCCGCCGCCGTCAATCATATCTTCACCTATTCCGCCCTATTAATGTCGATTTGCTTTTTCTTGAAGTATCTCCGGCAAAAATTTTAACACGGCGGATGTATATTCGCCGACCATTTCCGGGTCAAAATATTTGTCGCGGTTGGAATGAATATCCTTCATGACCGTCAATTCTTTGAGAATAAACGGCGATGTAGACATAAAAGAAAACGAAGCGATGTCCTTAAACGGCATCGAATCTGTCGCAATCAGCGGCGAACGGTAAATTTTTACATTCAGATTTGCAACTTCTTTGAGCTTGTTGGCGAGAGCTATACCGCCGTCGCTGTTGCTGTAAATGGTCTTTGTCTTGTCTCTGCCGCCTATACAATCAAAATTGATTAACAGCTTTTGCGAATAGATTTCGGGGGCAAGCTCGGCTTTGAGCTTTTTGTGCAAAAACTTCGAGCCGACCAAACGGCTCTCTTCCAAATCCATAAAAACAAATGCTATGCGGTCTTTCAATTCGGGATAATTTTTTGCTATTTTATCGGCAATTTCCAAAAGCGCGATACAGCCGCTTGTGTTGTCGTTAAAATTATGCTTATTTATGCGGCTGAATCCCGTATATACCCACAGGACTCCCGCGAAAAAATACGGAATAGCATACCAACCCGTAAAAATTGCCATAAGTATCGTTCCGGCAATCGCCACGCCGAAAAGAAAAAACAGACCGATAAATACGTCCGCGACTATTCCGAGCGTATTTGTCACAAAAAACGAAGGGATAGTGCTTCCGTTCAAACATGTATCATAATGCGCGGTGAGCAGAATATCGGCTTTTTTTTCGTCGCCGAAGATTAAGTTTGTCGGAGTCTTAGGCAAAAATTCTCCGTCGGGACGCCCCGAATAGCCGCGCTCGGTAAAATGCGCGTTTACATAGTCAAAAAATTCTCTTTTGACCTTAGGGTCGCGTCTTACGCGGAATTTTTCTTCCACGTTCAACTCTTGGTGAAGCTTGTCAATCATAAAATTTTCTCCTTATTTATCGGTTAAAATAGAAGTACCGAATAGTTTTTTTTAAAAGCATTCTTTTTTTATCGCTTCGTATTCCGCCTGCTCTTCTTCGGTCAATTCGCCGAGTCTGTCCTCTCGCTTATATTTCAAAAGCTTTGTGACAAATTTGCTGCGTGCCGGACTGATTTTGATGCCGAGAGAAACAAAAAAAGCAATCGTAACAAGCACGGCGATAGGTACCATTACGACCAATCTCAATCCCAATACCGCCGAAAAAGGCTGTACAACCTCCGATACCGTTCCTGCGGCATCGGACGCAGGCTCGATAAAGCCCGACAAGTCCAAAATTATTCCCGACAAGCCGACCGCGACGCCCGTGACTATTTTTTGAAGAAAGGTCATGACGCCGCTGTAAATTCCGGCGTTTCTCGTTCCGAATTTCAACTCCCCGATATCGATTAAATCCGGGAACAAAAACGACGGCATGAGCTGACAGCCCGACAGGCCGAAGCCGATAATGACCGCGACTGCAAACAGCAAATATTGATTTAAAAACGGCGGAAAAAAACAAAGCAAAACTACGCCGCCTACATAGAACGGAACGCCCATGCGAAAAAGATACGGCTTTGATTTTTTTTCCATAAGCTTGCCGTGTATCGGTATCATGAGCGCAAACGCAAACATCATCGCACCCAAGATAAACAACGCCGAAAAATCCGTATCGAGTCCGAAATCAGCCATGTAGATGATATTCGCCCCCACTACGTCGGCGCAGGTCAGTATAAACACATACATTATGACCAATCTCAAAAACGACTTTTGCTTTAAAGGTTTGAGAAATTCTTTGACCGAAAACTTTGTCCTTTCGGTCGGTACGGGAAGCCGTTCTTGGGCATAAACGGCTGACAAAATCGTCGGCGCGGCATAAAGAAGCCCGAACGCAAATATCATAACGGCACTGAACGTGCCGATTTTTATCTTTCCGCTATTTAGAGATTCGGTCAAAAGGATAGGAATCCCCGCCGATAACAGGCTGGAAAAAAAAGATATTATCGTTCTGAGCGTGTTGATTTTGTTGCGCTCGGTATGATTTGCGGTAATCTCAGTCGCAAGCGCCTGATAAGGTACTCCGACCAAAGAAATTACCGTCGAAAACATCAGATATCCGCTCAAATAGACGAAGATTTTAAAGCCGATACTGTCTAAGGCATATAACGGCAAAAATAAAGCGGCGAATGTAAAGAAAATCATTATGCCGCCGACGACGATATACGGGCGTCTGCGTCCGTGCTTGCCGCGAGTGTTGTCGCTCAGAGTGCCTATAATAGGGTCTGTTACCGCTCCCCAAATCTTGCCAATCATAATGATGACGCCCGCAAGCCATGCGCTGACGCCGTTCGCCACCAAAAACGCTATGTAAACCGCGACGACCAAGCCGATAGAACCGGCGTTAAAGTCGCCTAACGAAAAAAGAAATCTCTCCTTTTTTGAAAGTATCACATCGACGTCGTTCGCGCCCGCGTCCGTTCTCTCCGCTCCGGCTTCAACCAACTCCGGCGCGTTCTTTTCCGCTTCGCCCATTTTGATTCTCCGTTTTTTATTAAATATACCGCATCAAACACATATCAATTATATATGTATAATATACTATACCTATCTTCAAACAATGTCAACCGTTTAAGGGCATTTTTCTCAAAAAAAACGTACGATTGCTAATCAAAAATGTTTTTACATATCCAACGCCGAATGCCGTTTCTTGCAATCTCCGCCGTTTCAAAACCACATTTACGATAAAAGCCCACCGCGTCGTCGTCGGTTTCCGCTTCGAGCGGCTTGTCATATTTTGCTTTAAGCTCTTTTATCATCATGCGTCCGATTCCCACAAAAAAAAGACCGCTCCCGATTAAAGAGCGGTCTTTGCCGTTTAAGTTAGTATTCAAGTCTATTGTTATTCTTGTGTTTTATCGTCTTCATCGTCGTTTTTTTTGCCGTCGTCGGATTTGCCGAGCTGAATCAAAACCTGATGAGTGCCGGTCGCGGCGAGTCCGCTTACGCCCCCTATCAATATAGCCGACAGCACGTTGTTTGCGACGACTATCTCCGGCGCGGCATAAAACGCGAGAACGCCGAGAGCCATACCTAATCCCGCCGCTATAAGCGGTATAATTTTGATTAGTTTTTGTTTGTTTGCAGCCACATATTTTTTATAAAGCGTCAACACAAAATACACTATCGCGACAATGAGCGGTACGCTTGTTATTTCTAATAATCCCATATTCACCCTGTGCGGTTCTTTCCGCCGTTTTGACAAAAACATCAAACCGGATAATACAGTTTTTTTCATTTTGTAAACACCGCGCAAGCGGTATTGCCTTATGCTAAATTATTGCCGTTGCGGGTACTTTATTATATGTGCCGCAATAAAATAATGTGAAGAACCGCGATTATTTTTTGTGTTTAATATGGATTTTCAACACCGATTATGGTAAAATATTGATACGACAAAAATCTTTTAAAACGCATATCAGAGGTCAAAATGACTCATGACGAAATAATAGCCTACTCGCTAAAAAAAACAGGCGCATACATCGACCTGCCTTGGGGAATAACTCCGGTATGCGTTAAGGTTTGCGGAAGAATCTTTGTACAGCTCTGGACCGACAAGGATATCCTGACGGTCAAATGCGAAAAAGAAAGCGGAATATTTTACCGAAACGCCTATCCCGACATTATCCTAAGGGGATATTTTTGTCCGCCCGTACAACAGCCCTATTGGAACAGCCTAAATCTAAACGGCAACATTTCCGACGACTTGATTACCGCTATAATCGACCTTTCTTACAATACCGTCATAAATAAATTAAAGAAATACGAAAAAGCCTCCTTATCGGATAATAAAGATTGATAAACAAAAAAAAAGCAAACCGTATTTTTTTAGGTTTGCTTTTTTGATAGATTGCTCTCCGCAAAATTAATTTTGCGGGAAGTCTAATACTTGTTTTAAATACAGGCTTTAAGCCTTTGCCGCTTCGTTGAGCTTTGCAACCATTTCGTCGACGCCGACGCCGTGAACGGCTGCCGCTTGCTCTATCGTTTCTTGGCTTGCGATAGCACAACCGAGACAGTGCATACCGTAGTTTTGCAGAACTTCCGCTATTTTGGACGCATTGCCTTGTTTTAAAGCTTCACCTATCAACATTTCCTTTGTCACCATATAATATATCTCCTTTTATTTCGTTTATATTCGGAGCGTTTCACGCTATTGTCCGCCCCATAGATACGGACGCGCTTGCCGCATTTTTGTGTATTTATCAGTAGACTTATATCCCAACGTAGGCGGCGGCATCTATTCTGCCGTCGTCTAAGTTAGGATTCAAGTTTCATTAATTCTCTGTGCCGCACTCCGGACAGAAGCGTTGTTTGGCTTGAAGAGCCGAGCCGCATTTTTTGCAAACGGGCGCGCTTTCGGTGAGTTTTTTGCCGCATTCGCCGCAAAACTTTGCACTCGGATTGTTATCAAATCCGCAAGACTGACATTTGACCTTTACATTCACGGTAGAGCCGCATACGCTGCAAAACTTACTTCCGACAGGAACGGCTGCGCCGCATTTATAGCATTTTTCGGTAGCTTGCGCCGCTTGCGGCTGAGCCTGCGGCTGATAACTGCCGTTGGCTTCGTTTATCGCGCCGGTGACGCTCTTCATCATCGAAAGCCCCGCACCCATGCCTACGCCTATCGCCGCTATACCGCCGCCGGTGTTTTTTGCCGCTTCCGGGATAGCCTGCGCCGTCTGGTATTGTATGTATTTGCCCATTTCGTTACCGAACATACCGACCGACGTTCTGGTATCCAAAGCCTTTGCGACCTCTTCCGGCAGAGAGATATTCTCTATGTAGATAGAAGTAAGCTCTATTCCGTAAGCATCAAAATCCGTCAAAGCGTGTTCTTTGGCTATCGCGCCAAATTCTCTATAATTAGCCGCAAGGTCCAAAACGGCTATGTTGGACTCGGCAATGCTGTCTACGAGATTGTTCAAGATGATTTTTTTGAGCTGCTCGACGATATCCTCCGTCTTGTAGGACGCGCCCGTGCCGCTCAATTCTCTCATGAGCGTAGCGGCATCCTTTATCTTAAAGGCAAATATGCCGAACGCCCTTATACGCGCCATGCCAAAGTCGTTATCTCTTATCATGATAGGGTTGCTTGTACCCCATTTTTGATTGATAAACTGCTTTGTATTGACAAAATATATCTCGCCTGTGTACGGGCTTTCAAAAGCGTACTTCCACGAAAAAATCGTGGTAAGTATCGGCAGGTTCTCCGTAGCCAGCTTGTGCCTGCCCGGCAAAAACACATCGGCAATCTTGCCTTGCGCTACAAATATCGCCACCTGCGACTCTCTGACGGTCAGCTGTGAGCCGGTCATTATCTCCTTTCTGTCCGTTACAGGATATCTGTAAACGATGGTATCCGAAGAATCGTCCGACCACTCTATAACCTTAGGTAATTGCTTTTTTATTGCACTCAAAATCCCCATAATGTCACCTCCGAAATTATCAGGTTACTTTTCAATAATATTATATCACAATTATTTATAAAAAACAATAAAAATTAAATCGATTGCATAAGGGATAATAATGTTATTTAAAGGTTATTTTAAAAAGCCGTAGGTATATCGTGGCAAAACGGCTTTGTTTTTGCAGAAATGATAAAGTAAAACATACTAAAAAAAAATGGCAAGCATTAATTTAATACTTGCCCAACACATACGGTTTCATTGCCGTTCAAAGCGAAATTTTATTTTCGCCGTTGTGTGTAAGTATTATGTTGAAAGCTTTTATCGGTTTTATTTTTTTGCAACCTATTTTAACTCTTTCTGTTTTTGACATATTCAAAGAGAGATATAAGCTCGGCGGCTTTTTCGCCGTAGGGTTCGAGAGCGTCTCTTACATATTGCTCATATTCTTCCAAAGCCTTTTCGGTTTCTTCTCTGCCGACGGCTTTGAGAAAGGTCATTTTTTCTTTTTTTGCATTCCCGAAAAAATTAGCCGAATCGTCCGCGCCGCCTGCGATGTCTAATATCGAGCCTATTCCGTCCGCCTTATCCGAAGCGGCTCCGGCAAGCATAGACGAGAAAGAAATATCTCCGTCGGCTTCGGCAAGTTCGTCTACCGTCATTTCGAGAATATCGTCTGCGCCGTCGTCCTTTTCGTCCATAAGGTCGTCCTGTATCTGAAAATATATTCCGAGCGAATCGGCATAAGACGACAAAGCTTCCAAGTCGTCCTTTTTTGCTCCGGCAATCAACGCGCCCGACACAAGCGACACGCGTATCAGGTCGGCGGTCTTGCTACGGTACATATTGACTATATGCTCCAAAAAATAGCTTCCGCTGTTGTCATAATCGACGTCCTTTGCCTGACCGTTTAAGAGTCCCTTTGCACCGGAAGCTTTCATAATGAGTTCGAGAGCGCGTAAGCGGTTAAAATCAGCCGTCTTTAATACACTCTCCGTCATTATCTCATAAGCGAGATTGAGCAGCGCGTCGCCTGCAAAGACCGCCATAGCTTCGCCGTGCATGATATGCGTCGTCATCTTGCCGCGCCGCAGCGAATCGTTGTCTACGGCAGGCAAATCGTCATGAACAA
Source organism: Clostridiales bacterium (assembly GCA_031289755.1). Lineage (GTDB taxonomy): Bacteria > Bacillota > Clostridia > Christensenellales > JAISNN01 > JAISNN01. The sequence continues at coordinate 1,299 of JAITOU010000035.1, read as the reverse complement.
GAGAATATGTATGTATCATTTCGAGCGCAATCGCAAAGGTCATAACGTCGTCGGCATCCTTGCCTGCAAAACGTGCGCCGAGCATACAGAGAATAGGACGCAGACGCTTTCCGGAATTGATAACGCTGTACTTCATCGCGTCGTACAGGTTTTCGTTAATATCCTTTTCGAGCGGTCTAAAAAAATCTATGAGCGTCAAATTGAATTTTTCTTTTAAACCCGCATAAAACTCTTCAAAATTATCCATTTTTGCATCCTTTTGAGCATTGAATTTTTTGTATTAAATACCGCAAAGGATTAATTTGCATTGCGGTAGCACACATATTCGTTTTCGGTATTACGGGTGCGGCAAACAGCGCCCATACATTTTTCGGTATTTGCATTGCTAATATTACAATTTGCGTTATGTACGCGACAGTTGCACCCGTACATCTATTTGCAATTCGGACACAGCAAGCGGCACCCCTACATTTTTCGGTATTTGCGTTGCGAATATTACAATTTGCGTTGTGTACGCGACAGTTGCACCCGTACGTCTATTTGCAATTCGGACACAGCAAGCGGCATGACTATACGTTTTCGGTATCCGTTTCCCAATTTGACGGATTATTATCTATGTATTCCCAAATTTCAGAATAATCGTTTGCATCTCGGATAATATGCTCATAATAGTTCCGTTGCCATACTGATTGATTACATATACGAGATACACCGGCTTTAAAGCCGCGTATGATGTTTCCTATCGTAGGGGCGCCGCTTGCTGCGCCCGTAATGCCGCATACGTCCGCGATATCGCGCCCACCGATTTCACCTGCCGCGCTTGTTCCCGACAACAACAAAATAAAATGTATATGGTTTGGCATAATAACATATTTGTCCACAACAACATTGCCATAATGTCCTGACAATAATTGAATCTGTTCATCAACAATTTTGCCGATTTTTGATAATTGTATTACGGACACAGCAAGCGGTGCCCCTACAATATCGCCAAACAAACAACGCCTTTCTTGTGTAACGATTGTTGTAAAATATGCGCTGTTTTGAGCGTAATCATAATCCTTTAAGCGTATGTTTTTGCGTTGTCGCGGCTCATTCACTTAAATTGCCATCCTTTTTATGCTAAAACGCAGACTTGCGTTCACTGCGTCGGTTTTGTATTGCTGTATGCAGGATACACGACTTAAAATCCACGTATAATGTTTCCTATCGTAGGGGCGGCGCGGGGGGGGGCCCGGAGAGCCGCCTTGGCGGCGCGGTGGGCGGTGTGTGACAGACCCAACCCGTGACAAGACAAAA
>JAITOU010000009.1 GCA_031289755.1 Clostridiales bacterium | reverse complement strand
CGACAAGGCCGACGACAAGCTCGACGCGGAGCTCAAAAAGATATATGATGACGCGATAGCTCAAATAGAAGCCGCAGACAGCTTCACCGACGCAACGATAGCCTACGAAGACGGCAGAGAAGCGCTCTTGGCGGCAGCCAATGCAAAATCGCAATTATCGATATGGCTCGTATCGCTCTTGGGCTTCGAGACGATAATAGGCGCGGCAATATTATTCATTACAAAACGCAGAAAGAAGCTTCGTGCATAATCGGTAATAGTTGTAGCAAGTAAAATAACCGTGTCAATCAATGATACTACAAAAAAAAGACCGTCCCGATATATTGTATCGGAACGGTCTTTGTATCGTTTTTTGGGAGCATTATCAAAAATATTATTATTGACAACTAATTTTAAGGACATTATCAAAAGATTGTATATTGACAACTAAACAAAAATCATATATACTAAAAGACATGAAAAAGCGAAAATTCATTATCATTTCCGTCGTCATAGCGGCGGTAGCGGCGTCGGGAATTATCGTTGCCGCGATAATCAAAAACAATCGGTTCGACTATGACGCATATTATGCGCGCAGGTGTGCCGTGTTTGAAGAAGAGAACAAAAGCTTTGAGAGCGGACAAATTGTTTTTATCGGGGACAGCATAACCGAAGGCTACGACCTTGCTCATTATTATGATTTGCCGCTCAAAGTCTACAACAGGGGCATAGGCGGCGATACGACTAAGGGCGTCATCGACCGACTTAAACTATCGCTGTATGCTATAAAGCCTTCCGTCGTCGTCGTCCTGATAGGTATCAACGACCTGAATGCGAACAAGTCTGCCGAATATGTTTTGGATAATTACCGAAGCATATTAGAGAACGTCAAGCAAAATTTGCCAGAAGCAGAAGTCTTTGTGCAATCGGTTTATCCCGTGCGCGATATAGAATACCGTATTGAAAAATCCACCGACGCTATTTTAAAGGTCAATTCGGAATTGAAGCCGCTCGCTCAAAGCTTCGGCTATACATATATAGAATTGTTCGGTATTTTGGAGGACGGTGAAAAACATTTAAAGAAAAACTATTCAAAGGACGGACTTCACCCGAACGCGGTGGCATACGAAGCCGTAACGGCGGAGATTTTAAAATATTTGCTCGTTTAAAGCTGAATTTTTGAAGCGTTTTACATACTCTTCAAAAAAAATAATGGCAGATATAAAATCGGCGGAGCAATAACAAAAAAAGAGATATAGCTTATGCACTTTAACGAATTGAAAGAGCGGTTTTTGAAAACCATTTTTCCCGAAGATATAATATGCCTTATATGCGGAACGGAGCTAAAAGTCCAAAACAGATTTCGGCTTTGTAGCGAGTGTCTTGATAGCTTGCCGTATATTACGGACGATATCGGGGTATGTTTGAGATGCGGCAAGCCGATATATGACGAAGCGCACTATTGCTTGGAATGTCAAAACGTCAAGAGATATTTCCTTAGGGTAAATTCGCCCTTTATATACAAGGGTATCGCGGCTAAGCTGACCGATGATTTGAAGTTTTACAATAAACGCTATATAGGCGGATTGTTCGGCGAATTTGTCGCGACGGAATATCTCAGACGCGGCTACAATGCGGACATTCTTCTGCCTGTTCCCATGTTTAAAAAGAACAAAAGCGACAGGGGCTTCAATCAAAGCGAGCTTATAGCGGGCAGAGCGGCGGAGCTTTTGGGAATAGAAATGCTGACGGACGTTTTGGTCAAGACACGCGAAACAAAACATCAAATGTCGCTCGGCGGCTTTGAAAGACACAAAAACCTTATCGACGCTTTTGCCGTCACTCTGCCCGATAAGGTAAAGGGCAAGACCGTGCTTTTGATAGACGACGTTATAACGACAGGCGCGACCATAGACGAATGCGCTAAGGTCTTGTTAAAGGCAAAAGCCGTTGCGGTGTTGGGTCTGACCGCTTGCAGTACCGAATACAAATTGCAGACCGAAAAAGGCTTTAAAAACCAATACGGTATTATCAAGGAGTAACCGGCATGAAAAGAGGAACTATTGTCATAAAAAATCCCATGAAAGCACTTTTTATAGCCGCAATTTCTTTGATTGCGGTGATAATAGCCGACTATTTTTTGTTTAGCGGTATCAAATTTTTGCCGAATCTTTATGCCGCTTATTTGCTCGCCGCAACAATATATCTCGTCCTTTGTTTTTTTGTTTTAAAGAATATCAAGGCAAAGAGCTTAAAGTCGGTGTTCGCCTTTGTCATAATGCTCATTTTGCCCGTCTTTTTGGCGGCGTCGTTTTTTTATAATCTCAACCTGCTCAATCAAGCCGACGAATTTGTCGGCAATTATATGCCGTTTATTTATGTTATCATGGATACCGTCGCGGGATATTTTGCAAAATAACGGCGCGGTAAGTAATTATTAAGGATTTCACATAAAAAAGCTTTTTTTATGCAAAATAAGTATCGGCATGAAAAGAGTTTTTTTTATTTTATCCGTTGTAATTGTTTTTGCGGAAATTGTATTGACCGGAGTCGTTTTTGAAATCAAAAAATGCGGCGGTTCGGATATAAGCGCAGTAGGTGTCGGGGCTTTGTCCGCCGCCGAGAGCGTCGCCGACGTCGCCGACGGCACGGCAATAGCCGTTGCGGCAAAAAAAAGAAAGCGGGACACCGAAGCGGGAGCATATTCGGATTTTGAAGGCGGCTTCGGTGACGGCGACAGTCGGCTCGAAGTTATTATGCAAAGAGAAGATGAGAATATAAAAAAGCTTGCTAAGGGCAAGGACGCTCCCGTGCCGCCTGCCGAAAAAAAGAAAATTATAAAATGGTGCGAATTTAACGTGCCTTACGAAGCGCTTGTAAAGGCAATGAATTATGACATACAATCACACAAAAAAAGCGGCGTCGAGCTCGATTGGATAGAAATGCTCGCCTTGCTCGCCGTCAAATATTACGGCAATTTTGCAAGCTATAAGGCAAAGGACTTAGACAAGCTGGCGGCGGATTTAAAGGAAGAAAAGGATTTGTCGGCTCTTAGGAGCAATAAATATTACGGCTTTTATCTCGAAGTGTACAGGACGGTTTTGGACGAATATCTCGGCTACTATAAGGTGACAAAGCCCGACCCCGAAAACCCCGATAAGACCGTTCGGCAAGATGTATACGGACTCAAAGTCTTTTCTCCGATAGCGGCGGGGTACGGCTATTCGCATTACGATGATTTTGGCAACAGCAGAAATTACGGCTACAAAAGGCGGCATCTCGGACACGATATGATGGGCGGCGTAGGCACGCCGATTATCGCCGTCGAAAGCGGCACGGTCACAGAAATAGGTTGGAACCGCTACGGCGGCTGGCGCATAGGCATACGCAGTGCCGACACAAAACGGTATTATTATTATGCTCATTTGAGAAAGGACAAGCCTTATGCAAAGGATTTTAAAAGGGGCGACGACATCGATGCCGGCGACGTCATAGGCTTTCTCGGCATGACGGGATACAGTACAAAAGAAAACGTGAACAATATAAAGCCGCCGCATTTGCACTTCGGTTTGCAGCTCATCTTTGACGAAAGCCAAATCAAAGGTCCGTCGGAGATATGGGTAGATGTCTACGCTTTGAGCCGCCTTCTCCAAAAGAACAGAAGCGTAGTCGTTTATGATAAGGAAAACAAGACGTATGTGAGAAAGCCGGAATATTGATATAGCTAAAAAATAAACGGGAATATAAAAATTATGTCTTAAAAGTCTTGACATTAGTTTGTTTGAGAGTTATAATAAGTTGAAGATTATACCACAAACCGTTGATGCGGAAGTAAAAGCTTATGTGCGCTTACAGAGAGTCGGGATGGTGAAAAGCCGACAGAATGCTATAAGTCATAATGGTCCGCGGAGGGCGCAGTCAAAGGCTTTATGCCGAGTATTCTGCGACGTGCCGCTTACGTTACAAAGCTGCGGATATGTTTGTATCCGATAAGAGCGGAAGCTAACGGCTTCCGAAGCAAGGTGGCACCGCGGAATTTTATTTCCGTCCTTGATGATTTTGTTTTTGCGAAATCATTTTTAAGGGCGGTTTTTTTATTTTTTAACGCTTAATCTCAAACCGTCCGTCTATAACTAAGGCTACATCGCGCAAATCGGATAAATTTTATGCAGTGTTTCCTTATAACAAATCTAAAAGGACGTGAAAAAATGAGTATTTTATTAAAAGACGTAAAAGAGTTTGCAAAAAGCTATCCTTGCTGTCCCGTCTTTAAACGCTTGCCCGAAAATCTGCGCGAGCCGTTAGACGCTTTTAAGGCTATCAAAAGATTGAGCCGGCAATGCTATATATTGGAAAGCTTAGAAGAGGCCGGTGAACGCGGACGCTATACTTTTTTGGGCTATGACCCGAAATTAGAGCTGAGCTGTGCCGACGGAAAGCTTATCGTCAAGAACGGCACGGCTTTTGAAATCCAAACCGACGACCCCGGCATTTATATCAATAAAATCTTGCAGGACAATAAGACGCCGGATATACAAGAATTGCCGCCTTTTTCGGGCGGACTTGTCGGGTATTTTGCTTACGACTATATAAAATACGGCGAAAAGAGCCTGAAACTCGACGCCGACGACAAGGAAAATTTTAAGGACGTAGACCTGATGCTGTTTGACAAGGTGATAGCTTACGACCACAAGCAGCGCGAAATCATTTTGATAATCAATATCAAGACCGATGCCGCCGAAGAAAATTATTACCGCGCTTTGACCGAGCTTGAACACATGGAACGCGTATTGACAAACGGCGTTACGGCGGACGCGCCTAAGCTCAAACTAAATTCGCCTTTTAGCGCGCTTTTTGACGAAGCGGCATATTGCGCTATGGTTGACCGCGCAAAGGAACATATAAGAGAAGGCGATATCTTTCAGGTCGTATTGTCCAATGTCTACCAAGCCGACGCGGAAGGCAGCTTGTTTGATACCTACCGCATAATGCGAAGAATCAATCCGTCGCCTTATATGTTTTATTTTAGCAGCGACAAGCTCGAAATCGCCGGAGCGTCGCCCGAAACGCTTGTAAGACTGAGCGGAAAAAGAGTCTATACCTATCCGCTTGCAGGGACGAGAAAAAGGGGCGTGACGGACGACGAAGACAAGGCATTGGAAGCGGAGCTGCTCCGCGACCCTAAGGAGCTTGCCGAGCATAATATGCTTGTCGATTTGGGGCGCAACGATATAGGACGCATATCAAAATTCGGCAGCGTAAAGGTAGAGAAGTATCTGTCGATAGAGCGTTTTTCACACGTTATGCACATCGGTTCGGAAGTGACGGGAGAGCTTAGGGACGACAAAAACGCTTTGAGCGCAATCGAGTCGGTACTTCCGGCAGGAACGCTTTCCGGCGCGCCGAAGATTAGAGCCGTCGAGATAATCAATAAGCTCGAAAACAATAAGCGCGGCATCTACGGCGGCGCGATAGGATATCTCAGTCTTTCGGGCAATATGGATACTTGTATAGCGATACGCATAGCTTATAAAAAAGACGGAAAGGTCTTTGCCCGTTCGGGGGCGGGAATAGTGGCGGACAGCGTACCTAAGAGCGAATATGAGGAATGCAACAACAAAGCGCGTGCGGTACTCAAAGCTCTCGCCGAAGCGGCAGGCGAAGGAGAAAACAAATGATATTACTTATAGATAATTATGACAGCTTCTCTTACAATCTTTATCAGCTTGTAGGGGCTGTGGACGAAGATATTAAGGTCATCCGTAACGACGTTTACAGCGTTTCGGATATTGCGGCTATGAAGCCCGACTATATTATTTTATCTCCGGGACCGGGCAGACCGGAGAATGCCGGAGTGTGCATAGACATTGTAAAGAGCTTTGCCGGAAAGACACCGATACTCGGCGTTTGCTTGGGGCATCAGGCGATTTGCGAAGCTTTCGGCTCGCCGGTTATTTATTCCAAACAGCAAATGCACGGCAAGCAATCGGATATCGAGATAGACAACGGAAGTCCGCTTTTTAAGGGCTTGCCAAGCGTTATAAAGGGTGCGAGATATCATTCTCTTGCGGCAGACCCTGCAAGGGTTTCGGACAGTCTAAAAATCACGGGCATGACCGCCGACGGCGAAATCATGGCGGTCAATCACAAGCAATATGAGATTTACGGCGTACAGTTTCACCCAGAGTCCATACTGACTCCCGACGGCGTCGTCATAATCAAAAATTTTTTAAAGAGGTAGCCATATGATAAAAGAAGCGATAATCAAAGCGTCTAACCGCGTAAACCTGACCTACGGAGAAGCGGAGAGCGTAATTCACGAAATCATGAACGGCGAAGCAAGCGAGATACAAATGGCTGCATTTCTCACCGCAATGTCCATGAAGGGCGAAACGATAGAAGAAATAACCGCGTCCGCCGCCGGAATGCGCAAGCATTGCGTCCGTATTTTGAACGATACGGAGGTATTGGAAATAGTCGGCACGGGCGGCGACCGCTCAAATTCTTTTAACATATCGACGACGTCGGCGTTTGTCGCGGCTGCGGCGGGCATTCCTGTGGCAAAGCACGGCAACCGTGCCGCTTCGAGCAAATGCGGCGCGGCTGACGTCTTGGAGGCGTTGGGAGTCAATATCAATATATCTCCCGAAAAAAGCCTTGCCGTTTTAAAGGAAACGGATATATGCTTTCTCTTTGCTCAAAATTATCATATCTCGATGAAGTACGTCGCTCCCGTCAGAAAGGAGCTGGGCATACGCACGATATTTAATATACTCGGGCCGTTGGTCAATCCTGCCGGAGCGAATTTTCAGCTGCTCGGGGTATACAGCGGCGAGCTTATCGAGCCTATGGCGCGTGTTCTCTCGAATCTCGGAGTCAAGAATGCGCTTGTCGTACACGGACGCGACGGACTCGACGAAATATCGGCAGGAGCTTTGACCGACGTATGCGAGGTCAAGAACGGAGTATTTTCTTCTTACGTTATAGACCCCCGTGATTTTGGCTTTTCGCTATGCGAAGCGTCGGATTTGAAGGGGGGAACGCCCAACGACAACGCCGCTATCACACTGTCGGTTTTGGGCGGTGAAAAGGGCGCGAAGCGCGACGCCGTGATTTTAAATTCTGCGGCGGCGATATATATTGCAGGCGGAAGCCCGACGATAGCCGACGCCGTAAAGCTTGCAAGCGGTTTAATAGACGGCGGCAAGGCTCTTTTAAAGCTCAAACAATTTATCGAATTGACGAACGGGTGATTTATGATTTTGGATACGTTGACCGACAGCGCAAAAAAGCGTGTCGCAAGAGAAAAACAAGAAAGGTCGTTTGACGAGATAGCGGAAGCGGCGTCGGCTTTGCCCCTACCGAAGGTCAAGGCTTTTTATCGGGCTTTAAAAAAAGAAGAGATGTCATTTATCTGTGAAATCAAAAAAGCGTCGCCGTCAAAGGGCGTTATCTGCGCGGACTTTCCTTATCTGTCTATCGCGCGTCAATACACGGACGCAGGCGCGGACGCCGTGTCGGTCTTGACCGAACCGGAATTTTTTATGGGCGACGAGAAATATATGTACGAGATATCTAAGTCGGGCATAAATATACCTTTGCTCAAAAAGGATTTTGTGGTAGACTTATATCAGGTCTACCGTGCGCGGCTTTACGGCGCGTCGGCGGTACTGTTGATTTGCGCCGTCTTGAATAAAAAACTGCTCGGCGAATGTATAGACGCGGCAAACAAAATCGGGCTTTCGGCATTGGTCGAAGCGCATGACGCGCGAGAAATCAACACCGCGCTCGAAGCCGGAGCAAAGATAATAGGAATAAATAACAGAGATTTAAAGACCTTCACGGTCGATTTGTCGGTCAGCGAGAGCTTGGCTAAGCTCATTCCAGACGATATAATTTTTGTATCGGAGAGCGGCATAAGCTCGTCCGACGATATCAAAAGATTGAAGGATTGCGGAGCTGATGCGGTGCTTATAGGCGAAGCGCTAATGAGAGCGGACGATAAGCGCGGATATTTGACAAAATTAAAGGAAAAAATATAGATGAAGATTAAGATATGCGGATTATTCAGAGAAGACGACGTAGGTTATGTCAACCAAGCCAAGCCCGATTATATAGGCTTTGTCTTTGCCGAAAGCCGCCGCAAAATATCTCCCGAATGCGCCGCGAAGCTCAAAAAAAAGCTTGACGGAAGTATTACGGCGGTCGGAGTATTCGCCGACGCCGATATCGCCGATATCGCCGCTTTGTACAAAAGCGGTATAATAGATGCGGCGCAATTGCACGGCGGCGAGGATATCGGATATATAGATGCGTTAAAAGCAATTTCCGGCATGACAATCATAAAAGCTATAAAAGCCGAAGATATCTCCGATACGGAAAGGTATGCCCGAAGCGGAGCGGATTTTTTGCTTTTTGACGGAGCGGCGGGCGGTTCGGGAAAGCCCTTTGATTGGAAGCTTTTAAAGAATATTTCAAAACCGTTTTTTTTGGCGGGCGGTATAGACTTAAAGAATATACAAGCGGCGGCGGCTCTGTCGCCTGCGCCGTATGCCTTAGACGTCAGCAGCGGCGCGGAAAGCGGCGGCTTAAAGGACGGCGATAAAATAGCCGAGCTTGTCAAGATGGTCAGAAGCGTGCGGTAAATTACAGAGAAAATAAACATTTTCATTACATACAAAAATCAGGGAGGCACAATGGAAAAAGGAAGATTCGGTCAGTTCGGGGGGCAATACATCCCCGAAACGCTGATGAACGAGATAATCAATCTCGAAAAAGCCTACAATTATTACAAAGACGACAAGGATTTCAAAGCCGAGCTTGCCGGACTTTTAAATAACTATGCAGGACGTCCGTCCTTGCTGTATTATGCGGAAAAGATGACAAGGGAGCTTGGCGGCGCAAAAATTTATCTCAAACGCGAGGACCTTAATCATACCGGCTCGCACAAGATAAACAATGTTTTGGGGCAGGCGTTGCTTGCAAAAAAAATGGGCAAGACACGCGTAATAGCCGAAACGGGCGCGGGACAACACGGTGTGGCGACGGCGACTGCGGCGGCGTTGCTCGGACTCGAATGCGAGATATTTATGGGCAAGGAGGACACCGAAAGGCAGGCACTCAACGTATACAGAATGCAGCTCTTGGGCGCGGAGGTTCATTCGGTGACGAGCGGCACTATGACGCTCAAAGATGCGGTCAACGAAACGATGCGCGAATGGGTTTCGCGTGTCCGCGACACGCACTATGTCTTGGGAACGGTCATGGGGCCTCATCCTTTTCCCACTATTGTGAGAGATTTTCAAAGCGTCATAAGCCTTGAAGCACGCGACCAGATACTCAAAGCCGAAGGTAAGCTCCCAAAAGCCGTTGTGGCTTGTGTCGGCGGCGGAAGCAATGCTATGGGAATGTTTTATCATTTTATTCCCGACAAGGGCGTCAGACTGATAGGCTGCGAAGCGGCAGGCTTGGGAACGGAAACAGACAAGCACGCCGCCACTCTCACAAAGGGCGATATCGGGATTTTTCACGGTATGAAATCATATTTTTGTCAGGACGGCGAAGGACAAATCGCTCCCGTATATTCGATATCGGCGGGACTTGACTATCCCGGAGTCGGACCGGAGCACGCCAATCTCCGCGACATCGGACGTGCGGAATATCATGCCGTGACCGACGAAGCGGCGGTATCGGCTTTTGAATATATCGCCAAAACCGAAGGCATTATCGCCGCTATCGAAAGCTCCCACGCAATAGCTTACGCGAGAGAGCTTGCGCCGAGCTTAAAAAAGGACGATTGCATAATAATATGCGTTTCCGGCAGGGGAGACAAGGATGTGGCGGCGATAGCCAGATATAAGGGGGTAAAGCTTTATGAGTAGACTCAAAGACGCGTTTAACGGCGGAAAAGCCTTTGTCGCTTTTGTGACGGGCGGCGACCCGAGTCTTGAAAAAACCGAAGAATATGTCGTCGCTCTTGCGGAAGCGGGCGCGGACATAGTTGAGATAGGTATACCGTTTTCGGACCCGATAGCGGAGGGCGCGGTCATACAGCGTGCCAATATAAGGGCTTTAAACGGGGGTACAAGTCTCAAAAAGCTGTTTTTGACCGTCAAGTCAATCCGCAATAAGACGCCCGTACCGCTTGTGTTTCTCACCTATGCCAATCCCGTTTACCGTTACGGCTACGACGCTTTTTTTGCCGAATGCGCCGCCGTCGGGATAGACGGAATCATTGTGCCGGACGTGCCATACGAAGAGCAAAAGGAATTAAAGGACATTGCGTCCAAGTACGGAATAGACGTGATTTCATTGATAGCTCCGACATCGAAGGACAGGATACTCGACATCGCACGCGACGCTTCGGGCTTTCTTTACATAGTTTCGTCTATGGGCGTGACGGGCATTCGCGGCGAAATCACTACGGACATAGGCGAAATAGTGAGAGCCGTCAAGTCGGTAACGAATATTCCCGCCGCAGTCGGCTTCGGTATCAATACCTTAAAGCAAGCCGAAGAAATGTCTAAGGTCGCCGACGGTATCATCGTGGGCAGCGCACTCGTCAAGATAGTCGAAGACAAAGGCGCGGATGCCGCTCTGGCATTAAAGCAATATGTAGCCGAAATGAAAGCGGCGATAAGACATAATGACCGATAAGCTTATTATTAGACTTGAATCCTAACTTAGACGGCGGCATCTATTCCGTCTTTTAGGCTTATAAATCATTGCATTATCATAATATATCTTACGCTACACATCGTCAAATGCGTCTTGTCCGACCCCAAAATCCGAAAATCTGCCGCCGCCTAAGTTAGGATGCAAGTCTATTTTTGATTTTCACCTAAAAAAGCGTTATTTTACTTGTCAAAAAGGCTTATTTATATTACAATAATCAGTAGTAGAATTATTTATATAAAAAGATTGGAGGCTGTTATTAATGGCGCAAAGCAAAAAATACGTTTATTTATTCTCTGAAGCCGACGGGAGCGACAAGGCTCTTTTTGGCGGCAAGGGCGCAAATCTTGCAGAAATGACAAGGCTGGGAATGCCTGTTCCACAGGGGTTCACTATCACAACGGAAGCGTGTACGAGATATTATGCCGACGGCAAAAAGATTGCCGACGACATTATTCTTGAAATCTTTAAAAAACTCGAAGCGGTCGAGAAGCTTCAAGGCAAAAAATTCGGCGACGCCGAAAACCCTTATCTCGTATCGGTGCGTTCGGGGGCGCGTGCGTCTATGCCCGGCATGATGGACACGATTTTAAATCTCGGCTTAAACGACACTTCGGTCGAAGGACTTGCAAAGCTTACCAACAATCCGCGTTTTGCATACGATTGTTACAGAAGATTTATCCAGATGTACAGCGACGTAGTAGTCGGTGTGGGTAAGTCGGCTTTTGAAAAATTTATCGACGAATACAAAACCGAATTGAAGATAAAAAATGACACCGAATTTACCGCCGAAAATCTCAAAGTGCTGATAACAAGATATAAGGTCTTTTACAAAAAGGAAATGAAAAAAGATTTTCCGCAAGACCCTAAGGAGCAGCTGATAGGCGCGGTAGAAGCCGTTTTCCGTTCGTGGGAAAATTCGAGAGCGATAGTTTACAGGAGAATGAACGACATACCGTCAAATTGGGGAACGGCGGTCAGCGTTCAATCGATGGTATTCGGCAATATGGGCGAAACGTCGGGAACGGGCGTCGCCTTTACGCGAAATCCTTCGACGGGCGAAAACAAAATCTACGGAGAGTTTCTCATAAACGCTCAGGGCGAGGACGTCGTGGCAGGTATCAGAACCCCTCTCAAATTGGAAAAATTAGAAGAAATCAACAAGGAAGCTTATACACAGTTTGTCAACATCGCTTCCAACTTAGAAAATCATTATAAAGATATGCAGGACATGGAGTTTACGATAGAGCGCGGTAAGCTCTATATGCTCCAAACGCGAAACGGCAAGAGAACGGCGCAAGCGGCGGTCAAGATAGCCGTCGACCTTGTAAAAGAAGGCAAGCTCACCGAAAAAGAAGCTCTCATGAAGATTGAACCCAAACAGCTCGATTCTTTGCTTCACCCTCAATTCGATTCTGCCGCGCTGAAAAAAACCGTACCGATATCAAAAGGACTTCCGGCATCTCCCGGAGCGGCTTTGGGACAGATATGCTTCACGCAGGAAGAAGCCGTAGAAAGGGCAAAAAAAGGCAAGGTCTTACTTGTCAGGACGGAAACCTCTCCCGAGGATATCGAGGGCATGAACGTAGCCGAAGGTCTTTTGACGGCGAGAGGCGGCATGACCTCCCATGCGGCGGTTGTCGCCAGAGGCATGGGGAGATGCTGTGTAGCCGGTTGTCAGGAGCTTTTGATAGACGAAGAAAACAAAACCGTCGTCATAGCCGGAAAGAAATACACGGGAGACGCTTATTTGTCGCTTGACGGTTCGACGGGAAATATTTACGAAGGCAAAATCGACGTTGTTCCGGCTGATTTGTCGGGAGATTACGGCACGATAATGGAATGGGCGGACAAATACAAGGCTTTGACGGTCAGGACAAACGCCGATACTCCGGCGGACGCGGCGCAAGCAGTCGTCTTCGGCGCGAAAGGCATAGGGCTTTGCAGAACAGAGCATATGTTCTTTGCGGAGGACAGAATCGCCGCCGTCAGGGAGATGATACTTTCGACGAGCGAAGCCGGCAGGAGAACGGCTCTTGACAAAATTCTCCCAATGCAAAGACAAGACTTTATCGGCATATATCAGGCGATGGGCGAGCTGCCCGTCACTATCAGATATCTCGACCCGCCGCTCCACGAATTTCTCCCCCACAAGGACGAAGAAATATCCGCGCTTGCAAAAGACATGGGCGTCAGCTTCGAGACCTTAAAGGCGACCGTTTCTAATCTTCACGAATTTAATCCTATGATGGGACACAGGGGCTGCCGTTTGTCGGTGTCTTTCCCTGAGATTGCGGAGATGCAGACGCAGGCGGTCATAGAAGCGGCGATATACGTCAACAAACAAGGCGTAAAGGTCAAACCGGAAATCATGATACCGTTGGTCGGCGACCTAAAAGAATTTAAATTTGTAAAGGACATCGTAGACCGAATCGCCAAAAAGGTCATGGAAAAAAGCCAATACAATGTCGATTATACCGTAGGTACTATGATAGAGATACCGCGTGCGGCGATTTTGGCGGACGAGATAGCCACCGAAGCGGCGTTCTTCTCTTTCGGCACAAACGACCTTACCCAAATGACCTTCGGGTTTAGCCGCGACGACGCCGGAAAATTTCTCGACAATTACTATGCGACAAAGATATTCGAGAGCGACCCTTTTGCCAAGCTCGACCAGAGCGGCGTAGGCAAGCTCATCAAAATGGCTGTCAAAATAGGCAGAGAGTCAAATCCGAAAATCAAGCTCGGTATATGCGGCGAACACGGCGGCGACCCTTCGTCAATCGAGTTTTGTCACAATATCGGTCTGAACTATGTTTCATGTTCGCCGTTCAGAGTACCTATCGCCCGTTTGGCGGCGGCGCAAGCAAATATACGCAACGAACGCGTAAAATAATACACGGCTAAGCATATACCGCTAAGGAGACAAATTGCAAAATTTATCTCCTTATGCGTGAGTATTTTCATAATAAAAAAATGTTCGGTAGCATTTTTTTTGAACCGTACATATTTTTGTTACCGTTGCGCATTCTATTAATGAATTTAGCGAGTGATTTTGTTTAATGCAGATTACCTTACGGTGAACCGCAAAAGACGACGGAATTTGCGGTTCATAGAGGGTGAGAAATGGACAACGAAAAAAAATTATGGGAAATATTTGAACGCAGCGGCGATCCGCGTGTTTACAGATTGTACAAGGCTGTTAAGAAAAATAAATGAGTTGCCTAATAGAAGAATTTAGGCGCGCTTCGGATAAGGCGACAAGCTTAATAGCGGCGCATTGACGTTCAGGTAAAAGTTTACGGTTCGGAGTAGAGAGAAATATAGATGATTTGTATTGATTAACGGTTATTAAAGTGAATTAGAAAAGCCTTGAAATCCTTGATTTTTTTTATAACGGAGTGACGATGGACGGAATAAAGCTCAACGCACTTTGTGTCAAAGCTGTCGATTACAAAGACAACAAAACATTACTCACTTTGTGCACGGTAGAGAAGGGCAAAATCAGCGCGGCGATAACGGGATGCAAATCCGCTAAATCGAAGCTTAGATTTGCCGCTTCTCTTTTGTGCTTCGGCGAATATATTTTGTCGGAGCGCGGCGGCTTTTTTACCGTGACAAATTGCGCCTTGACAGACGGCTTTTATGAAGTGCGCGGCGACATAGACAAGCTGTATTCCGCGCTTGCGGTCATCGAGCTTCTCGACAAGACGACGGCGGAGCATACGGATATTTCGGACTATGTCTATCTCGCCTTAGACGCGCTCAAAAATATCGCCTACAAGGACACGCCGCTTTTCTTTCTTTTAAAATATTTGGCTGACCTTTCGGAATTGTCGGGTTACAGTGTCGATTTAAATAACTGTTTGAATTGCGGCTCGCCGGCATATCCGCGCTATTTTGACATTTCCTTGGGCGGCGGCGTCTGTCTGGAATGCCTGTCGCACAATTCCGCCGATATAGGCGAAACGGTCTTTAAACTCTTACACGATATCATTTATACAAAAACCGCAGATATTCCCCCGAAGCCATACATAATAGAAGGTATAAGTATTCTTTACGGTTATTTTTCGGCATATAACGAGATAAAAATAAACGCGATAAACCAACTGCTTGTTTTGAACGGAAACGGTGGGCAAGAGTATGTCTGATTTCAAAAAAAACGATACGTCCTTTGAATGCACGGTCTGCAAACGTCAAGTGAGCGCGCTCGGCTATTCGTCGCGCAACCATTGTAATGCGTGCCTTTGCTCGGTTCATGCCGACGTCAATCCGGGCGACCGTGCCAACGATTGCGGCGGAATAATGCGCCCCGTTTCGGCGATATTAAACAATAAAGGTTACGTCATTATATTTAAATGTGAGAAGTGCGGCGCGGTCAAAAGGAACAAAGCCGCCGCAGACGACGACTTAGATATGCTGATAAAGCTGACGGCACAGCCGTTTAAGACACTCTGAGATGTTTTCGGAAAATTTATTTGTAAAATTTTAAAGGATTTTTTCTTATTTCTTCGTAATTAATATTGTGTCGTTATAAAACGGCTGCGGAGGCAATTTTGAGACTCTACCCCAAAACCTTTATTGACGAATTAAAAGCCCGTTCAAACATCGTCGACGTCATGTCGCGGTATGTTAGGGGTATAAGCAAAAGGGGAAAGAGTCACTTTGCGTGCTGTCCGTTTCATCATGAAAAAACGCCGTCCTTTGTCATAAACGAATACGAGCAGTATTATCATTGCTTCGGTTGCGGCAGGAGCGGCGACGTCATCAAATTTATCGAAGAAATAGAAAACATCGAATACTTCGAGGCGGTCGCCTTGCTGGCAAAATACGCCAATCTGACCTTGCCGGAGCTTGACGAGGATTCGGGCAAGCTCGCCGAACAGAAAAAAAAGAAGGATAAACTCTACGAAGCGCTTCGCCTTACGGCAAAGTTTTATCATGAATGCCTAAACGTCAGGGGCGGCGCGGCTATCGAATATCTGCACCGCAGGAGTATAAGCGACACGCTTACCGTTCGCTTCGGGCTGGGTTATTCGCCCGACTATGACAGTCTGCCGTTACATCTCAAAAGGTCCGGCTCTTTCTCCGATACCGAGCTTATCGAGAGCGGAGCGGTTACGCCGTCGCGTGACGGCAGGCTAATAGACGCCATGTCGGGACGGTTGGTTTTTCCGATTATCAATTCTTACAATGACGTCACGGGCTTTTCGGGCAGGCTTCTTGAAAAAAAAGAAGGTGCGGCAAAGTACAAAAACACGGGCGCAACGCTAATCTTTGACAAAAGCAAAAGCCTGTACGGTATCAATCTCTTAAAAAAAGAAAAACAGCAAAACGGTATAAACGACGTAATACTTGTCGAAGGTCATGTCGATTTGGTCTCCTTAAACGGAGCGGATATCAAAAACTCCGTCGCTACTATGGGTACGGCTCTGACAAAATTTCAGGCTGCTCTCATCAAGCGGTACAGCGAAAAGGTCTATATCGCATATGACGGCGACAAGGCGGGACAAGCCGCCGCGCTTCGCGGACTCGACATACTTGCGGACGAAGGACTCGACGTCAAAGTGATAGAGCTTCCCGAAGGGTTAGACCCTGACGATACGGTCAAAAAACTCGGACGGGAAGGCTTTTTGGAATTAAAAAACAAGGCGTTGCCCTTGTACGAATACAAGATTTACACGCTCAAAAAGGGCTATGATATGTCGTCAAATTCCGAGCGCGGCAAATTTGCCGTAAAAGCCGTCGATACCTTAAAGCCGCTCGGCAACGACATACTCACGGAGTCATATCTCGGACTCGTGTCCGATATCAGCGGCATCAATTATGACACATTAAAAAACGAGCTGCAAAAAAACAAAGATACAAAGCCGTCCGCAGCTCATAACAATCTTGCCGAAAACACTTCGGGCAAGACGGTCAAAAAGCGCGAAAACGCCTATCTTGCCGCAGTGAGATTTATACTCAACGCCTTGCTTTTCAAAAAAAGCTATGCGGAATACAGCGCGGATATCGCTCCGCACCTTATAGACCAAACGCATATAGGAATCTTTGCTTATATAAGCGATTGCAAAGAGTGCGGCATCGAACCGCGGGCAGGAGCAGTCTACGACGAAGTAGACGACAGCGCGGAATTAGAAGCCGTCATGAACGTCACAACGGCATTTGTCAACGAAGCCGACGGAAAAAAATATTATGAAGATTCGTTCAAAGTGATAAAAAAAGAAAAGACCTCCGCCGAATTAAAAAAGCTTCGCGAGCAATTTGCTTCGGAAACCGACGTGGAAAAGAGAAACCTTATAACCGGCAGGATAAAAGAGCTGTTAATTACAAAAAATAAGCAATGAGCGCAGGCGGTTTTGACACTGCGCAAAAAATACAAAATAAAAACAAAAGCGGGAGAAACTCGATTGGAAAACAGGGATTTATTATTAAAGCAAGAAATCGACGCGATTATTCTGGAATCAAAAGAAAGCGGCTTTGTACTCGAAGACGACGTCTTGACGCGTCTTGAACGCTTTGCTCTCGACGGCGACGAAATGGAAAACGTACATAACATACTCGAAAGCGCGCATATAACGGTGACGCCGATTATTCACAGCAACACCGACGAGCTGCTTTTAAATATATTGAACGAGGTGAGCTTAGACGACTCCGTAAAGATGTATTTAAAGGACATAGGCAAGGTGCCGCTTTTAAATGCCGAAGAAGAAATCCATTTGGCAAAGGCGATGTCGGAAGGCGACGAAAAAGCCAAGAGTACATTGAGCGAAGCCAACCTGCGTCTTGTCGTCAGCATAGCCAAGAGATATGTCGGGCGCGGAATGCAATTTCTCGACCTGATACAAGAAGGCAATCTGGGGCTTATGAAGGCCGTCGAAAAATTTGATTATACAAAGGGCTTCAAGTTTTCGACATACGCCACATGGTGGATAAGACAGGCGATAACGCGGTCGATAGCCGACCAGGCGCGTACAATCAGAATACCCGTCCACATGGTCGAAACTATCAACAGACAGGTCAGAGCGTCAAGACAGCTCGTTCAGGAATTAGGGCGCGAGCCGTATCCGTCCGAGCTTGCAAAATATCTCAACACTACCGAACAAAAGGTCATAGAGGTTCAAAAAATCGCTCTCGACCCGTTGTCCTTAGAGACGCCTATCGGCGAAGAGGACGACAGCCATTTGGGTGATTTTATCGAGGACTATTCGGCGGCTGCACCGTCCGATTATGCCGAATCCAATATGCTCAAAGAGCAGTTGCTTCAAGTCCTGACGACGCTTACTCCGCGAGAAGAAAAGGTCTTGCGTCTGCGCTACGGCTTAGACGACAGCAAGCCGAGAACCTTAGAGGAGGTCGGCAAGGAATTTAACGTGACGAGAGAGCGCATAAGACAGATAGAAGCCAAGGCTCTGCGCAAGCTCCGCCACCCTAACCGAATCAAAAAACTCAAAGATTTTTTTGACAAATAAAATAAGGTGGTTATGACAAAAAGGCTCGAAGCCGCCCTTTGTGAGATAGAAGGAGATATTGTATGCGACATAGGCACAGACCACGGAAAGCTTCCGGCGGCGGCTGTGCTTCGCGGCATAGTCAAAAAAGCCTTAGCCGTAGATATAAGCCCCAAATCTCTCGATAAAGCCGTCAAGCTTGCCGCCGAATACTCTCTTTCGGACAGGATAGAAACACGGCTCGGCGACGGCTTTGACGCCGTAGCCTTTGACGATGCCGACACCTTTGTCATCGCCGGAATGGGCGGTCACAGCATCATTCAAATGCTAAAAGGAAAAGAGCCGCTTGCAAAAAACAAATTTGTCTTTGTGCCGCACAAAAACAGCCGCGCTTTGAGAGAGTTTCTGATATACGGCGGCTACATAATATTAAAGGACAGAGCTATAGAGGATTGCGGCAAATTTTATGATATCATTACGGCGTGCTTTTGTCCGTCCGAAAACGCTTTGCGCCGTTATACGGATATTGCGGACGGCAAAATAACCGCCGCATTCGGTACGCAAGAGCCGTCGGAACTCTTTTTGGAATACGGCAGAGATAATTTTGTCTTTGAAAACACGGATTTTTATATAAAACTAACCAAAAGCCAAAATGAGTTTGACAGATTTCTTAAAAAAGTATACAATAAAGACTGTGAAGTAAAACTCAAAAGCGTAAACAAAGCGGCGGAAATATACCAAACGCTTTTTTGTTGTTCGGGCGGCTTGACACCGCCAAACGCCGATTAATAAAACTGCGGCGGCAGGTTCGCCGAAAAAGGGATAATTATGATAAAAAAGATATTGGAATTTCAAGCTGCCGATATAAGGCTCTTCAAGCTGGAAAACGAATTGAAAAATAGCGACCAATTCAAAAAAATCGCTCTCTATCAAAAAAACATTCATGAATCGGCAGAGTCGCTCAAAAAATACGAAAGCGAATCCGTCGATATCATATCGAGCTACGACCGAATCAACGACAACATAACGCAAGCCGAAAACAGCATTGCGGAGCTTGTGTCGGCGGTCAAAAGCATGAAGGACACCGAAGAAAGCGAGCTGGGCGAATACGAATTTTATTTAAAGAAGCTTGAAAAAGCCAATGAAATTCTCACTAATAATGAAAAAGAAGTCCAAAAAATCAAAAGACGTATAGAAGAAATCATGTCTACGTCATCTAAACTTTTAAAAACCATTATAGAATATACCGAGAAAAAAAAGCAGGCGACAGCTGATTTTGACCTGTTAAAAAACGAAAAGAAAGCCGACGCCGACAAGCTTTTAAAGGAAGTCGCGGCTCTTAGGGCGGCATTGCCGCAGGAAGTATTAGACATCTACAAGACTGTAAAGGAAGAAAAAAAGCTTCCCGTCTTTGTCAAGCTTGTCAACAAAAACCAATGCTTCGGCTGCGGTATGGACCTGCCGTCCACCGCTTTGACCAAGCTAAAAAATCAGGGTGATTATACCGAATGCCCTAACTGCCGCCGTATACTGTACGTAGAATAAAGCCAAGCTGACACCGCGCATAATTGATTATATATTATTTGCGCGGTGTAGTTTTATAACCGTTATCTAAACTTATATTACAACATCAGGCTGCCGAAATTTGAATAAAAGGAGAAACCGGTCATGGATTTAAATTCCGATGTAATATACTTTATCGCAAGTGCGGTCATGAATTTGAATTCCGGAATAATATACCTTATCGCGGGTACTGTCATGGCGGTCGTATTTGCGCAAGCGGTGTTTTTTCTTATCAAGGCGTACCGCGAAGGCTTAAAAATCGGCATGAGCAAGGACGCGCTCAATAAGGCGATTACATCGAGCGCGGTGTTTTCGATATTGCCGAGTCTTGGAATACTCGTTACGATGTTCGGTCTTATCAAATTTCTCGGAATACCTTTTTCGTGGCTCAGGCTCAGCGTTATAGGTTCTTTGATGTACGAAACGGTGGCGGCGGATGCGGCGGCGCAAGCGGCGGCAGGCACGTCGCTTGCAAACGCACAGATGACCCCAGAAATTTTTGTCACTATCGCTCTCGTAATGTCCGTCGGAATTATTTTGGGCGGTATAGTGTGTATCTTCGGTCTGAAAAAATATTCCGCGCTTATCAAAAAAGCGCGGCCGGACGGCACTGAAACTCAAAACGATAACGAAGCAAATACCGCTCCTGCGGTGCAAAACGCATTCAATGCGGAAAAGCAGACGGACATAACCGCTCCTGCGGTGCAAAACGCGTTAAATACCGAAGCGCAGACGGACGCCGCCGTTTTAACTAAGCCGTCAAAAAAGAAGCTAAACGTCGGAGAAATAGGCAATTTGATATCGGCGGCGGTCTTTATCGCGCTTTGCAGCGCGTATATCGGCGGCGCGGTCGGCAAGGCGTTCGGCGGTTTTCGTATCGATACATATACGAGCGTCATTCCATTTATAAGTATGCTTGTCGCCGTCGCTTGTATGGCGGTTTTGATGAAGCTTCAAAAGAAACGGGCGTGGATACAGAGTTTTGCTCTCAGTATAAGTATGCTTGTCGGTATGGTCAGCGCGATACCCGTTTCCTTTGCTTTGGGCGCGCTCTTCGGTTGAGCGGGGTTTATAAGAAAAATATATTTTTTACATAACGGATAATAATTCAAACTTATAATATATTACAGCTCTAAAATGCACGGAGGAATAAAGCTATGAAGGCATCCGCGTCAAAGGTCATTTTATCGGAATACGACTCCAAAATCCACAGATACGGCAGGATATCGGTGCTTGTATGCGACGCGCTTTTTATAGCCGCGCCTATCGCTATTGCTATATATCTGGGGGCGAAACCCGAATGGAACGCGTTTTTTGCGGCTTTTGCCGTAGTGGCGGTGATATATTGGAGCTCGGCGATAGCCGAATTTGCTCTGTATGCGCCTTTGCTCGGTCCGGGCGCGACTTATCTTGCATTTGTGACGGGCAATATATCCAATATCAAGCTCCCTTGCGCCGTAAATGCGCAGGACATTACCGGCGTCAAGCAGGGAACAAAGGAAAGCGAAATAATCTCGACGATAGCCGTTGCGGTCAGCGCAATAACGACGACGCTAATAATGAGCGCGGGAGTGCTTTTCTTGGCACTGTTTTCAAAGCCGCTCGAAGATTTTTTTAGGCATCCGAATGTCGAGCCGGTCTTTCAATGTATCCTGCCGTCGCTATTCGGTGCGCTTTGTTATTCGTACATAGTCAAAAAGCCTAAGCTGGGAATATTTCCGCTGGCTTTTGCCCTTATCATATTTATCGTCGCGCCGGGCTTTGCAAATACCGATACGGTGGCTACAATGATTATTGTCATAGGCATAGTGAGTGTAGTCTCCGCTCTCATAATGTACAAAAAAGGGTGGCTTAAACCCCGTGCAAATAAGATAAAGCTTTAATCGGCGTCTTTATGATTTTTATGATGCGAATATATTTATGACAGCAGTAATTCTCGCTTTGAATAGCCGCTATATACATTCTTCTCTCGCTCCTTTTTGTTTAAAGGAGTATGCAAATAATATGCCCGAACAAGAGAGTACATACGATATCCGTATCATAGATACGAATATCAACAGAGCTTCGCAAGTCATAGCCGACGAAGTATCGGCAATCAAGCCCGACATTATAGGCGTGTCCGTATACGTTTTTAACAGAACAAAGGCTATCGAGCTTATCGGTCTGTTAAAGAAGCGATTGCCGGATGCGTTTATTTTTTGCGGCGGACCGGAAGCGTCGGCGGACGGAGAAACTTTTTTGAAGGTCGGCGCAGCTTGCGTCATACGGGGCGGCGGCGAAGAGATTTTTAGAGAGATTTTAGATGAATATCCGTCGCTTCAAGGCTTCAAAGGCATTATCGAAAGCGTTGCGCCGCGTTATGATTACTCGCCGTATTCCGACGAATATTTTGAAAAAGCCAAAGGCAAGATAGCGTATTTTGAAGCGTCACGCGGCTGTCCTTTTAGATGCTCGTACTGTATGAGCGCGGACGGCGTATCACACTACGCAGCCGCTAAGGTCAAGCAAGAGCTTTTAAGGTTTAAAAACAGAGATATAAGGATTTTGAAATTTACCGACAGAACTTTTAATTATGACCTGCCTTACGCAAAGGAATTGCTGCGTTTTTTGGCGGAAGAATTTGAAGACGACGGTATAGGCTTTCATTTTGAGATTGCGCCCGACATATACGACGGCGAATTTATAGAAATTATCAAAAACGCAAAAAAAGGCTTATTTCAGTTTGAAGCGGGCTTCCAGTCCTTTCAGGAAAAGACGCTCATAGCCGTCAACCGCCGTCAGGATATCGCCAAGAGCAATGAATTTTTAAAGAGAACGGCGTCCGGCAATTGTCTTATTCATGCCGACCTGATAGCAGGCTTGCCCTACGAAGATATAGACGGACTAAAAAAATCCTTCGATTCGCTCTACGCCTTAGCCCCTGACGAAATACAGCTCGGTACGCTCAAATTTCTCAAAGGCTCGCTCATAAGAGAGCAAGCCGATACGGGGTTTTTTGATGTGTCGGACAAGAAATACCGTTATTCCACAGAAGCCCCTTACGAGATTATCAGCAGTCCTTACCTAAGCGCGGAAGATGTCATATTGATAAAAAAGCTCGCAAGGACGGTCGCGAAGCTTTATAATTCGCGGCGATTTTGCCAAACCTTAAAGTACGTCATAAAAGAGCCGTTTGCTTTTTTTAAGGATTTTACATTATACGCGGAAGCCGTGGGGGCAGAAATGGGGACAATTCGCCTCGATAAGCTTTTTGTACTCCTTTACGGATATTTGATAAAGTCGCACGACCCGAAATATATTAAGAACCTTTTAAAATTTGATTATCTCTCGTCCGTCAAGGATAATTTGCCCGAAGCCTTAAAGAGCTTTGACACGGGCTTTAAACGGCGTTTGGCTAAGCTCGGCATACCGCCGTCGGGAGTATACGCTTTTGATATAAATCCGCTTGACAAAAAAGACGGCGCAGTCTGCTTGCGTTTTGATTATTCCGTCCGCGACGCCGTGTCCGGCAGATACGCTTGCTCGCTTGTCGAGTTATAAAGGCAACGCCGTGCGGACGGGCAAAAATATAAACCGAGTCTTTTTTGTCAAACGGCCTTTATACTATCCTTCTTAGTATCAATTTGTTTGACTTTTTGCGCATTTAGATATATAATTCAAGTATAACAAAACTTTACTTGAAGCATCGTGTGCGGACATAACCGGAATATCAAGAATATCGTTAAATAAATATTTTTTAAGCAAAGAGGTTTTTATGGCAAAGGTTGCTGTAATCATGGGCAGCAGGAACGATTTTGATATCGTCAAGCCTGCGTATGACATATTAAAAAAATTCGGCGTGGACGTATCGGTCAGAGTAATATCGGCGCACAGAACGCCCAACGAAGCCGCCGAATTTGCTTCTAACGCCGTAGAGAACGGCTTTGAAGTCATCATAGCCGCCGCGGGCAAGGCGGCGCATCTCGGCGGAGTTTTGGCGGCGTACACTCCGTTGCCCGTCATAGGCATTCCCGTCAAGAGCGCGACCTTAGACGGACTCGACAGTCTTCTCTCTACGGTACAAATGCCGGCAGGAATACCCGTTGCTTGCGTAGCGGTCAACGGCTCTGAAAACGCCGGACTGTTAGCCGTTCAGATTCTTTCTCTCAAATACCCCGAGCTTATGAAAAAAATGACCGACTACAAAAAATCTCTTGCCGATAAGATTGCCGAAGACGACCAAAAGCTTCGTAACGAGATTTCTTTATTATAAAATTCCGGCACTTCGATAAGCTTTATTGAAGTGTTTTTATTCGCAAAGGCGGGGGCTTTTAATATGAAAAAAAACATAGCGGTATTTGTTTCAGGCGGCGGCACGGACTTCCAATCTATAATCGACGGCGTCAAGGCGGAGCAAATCAATGCTGTCATAAAACTCCTAATAAGCAGCAAAGACGGCGTATACGCTCTCCAAAGGGCAAAAAACAACGGTATACCGTTTTATGTTTTTAAAAAGAGCGATTATCTTGACGCAGATTCGCTGTACGGCGATATAGACCTTCTTCTCAAAGAAAACAATATAGACGTGATAATTCTCGCGGGCTATCTCTCGATAGTCCCAAAGAGCTTTGTCGCTAAGTATTACGGAAGGATTATCAACGTCCATCCGTCGCTCATCCCTAAGCATTGCGGAATGGGATATTACGGCATGAAAGTTCACGAAGCCGTTCTCGCGTCGGGCGACAAGATATCCGGCGCAACGGTTCATTTTGTAGACGAAGGCGCGGACACGGGCGCGGTCATACTCCAAAAAGAAATTCCCGTCATGAATGGCGATACTAAGGAAGCTCTTCAAGAAAGAGTTTTGCAAGCCGAGCATGAGATATTGCCGAGAGCCGTCGGGCTGATATGCGCCGATAAGGTCAAGCTGTCGGACGGCAAAGCCGTTTTTTGTGAATGACTCTCTTGCCGATACGCACCGCATGATTTCATTATGCAGTTCAAAATAAACGTCGATAAAACAATAATTATTAACAGAGGTATTATATGAAACAAAGAGCCTTAATAAGCGTGTCCGACAAGACCGGCGTCGTCAAATTTGCAAAAGAGCTTTCCGCGCTCGGTTACGAGATTATCTCGACGGGCGGCACGGAAAAAGCCTTAAAAGAAGCCGGTATCGCCACTCTCAATATCAGCGAAATAACCGGCTTTCCCGAATGTCTTGACGGCAGGGTAAAGACCCTGCACCCTTTTGTACACGCCGGACTTTTGGCGATGAGAAGCAATGCCGAACACATGAAACAGCTCGAAAAACTCGGAATAAATACAATCGACATCGTAGCCGTCAATCTTTATCCTTTTAAGGCTACTATCTCAAAAAACAACGTCGAGTTTGCCGAAGCCGTCGAGAATATCGACATCGGCGGTCCTACAATGCTGCGTTCAGCCGCCAAAAACTATCAGGACGTCGCCGTCGTTACCGACAGCCGCGATTATCAGCGCGTCATTGACGAATTAAAAAAGGGCGGCGTAAGCTTAAATACAAAAAAACATCTCATGTACAAGGTCTACGCCCATACGGCGGCATACGATGCTCTCATTTCAAATTACCTTGCGGGTCAGCTCGGCATAAAATTTCCGGAGAGCCTTACGCTAAATTTTGAGCGTATAGACACCTTGCGCTACGGCGAAAATTCACATCAGGAAGCCGTCTATTACAAGGACGCTATGCCGTCACGCGGCGCGCTCACAAACGCCGTCCAGCTTCACGGCAAGGAGCTGTCCTTTAACAATATAAACGACGCGAGCGCGGCATTAGAGCTTCTCAAAGAGTTTGACCGACCTGCGGTCGTCGCCGTCAAGCACGCCAACCCTTGCGGCGTAGGGATAGCAAGCACCGTCTATGACGCTTATATCAAGGCGTACGAAGCCGACAAGATATCTATCTTCGGCGGAATACTTGCGATAAACGGCACGGTAGACAAAAAGACCGCCGAGGAAATCAATAAGATATTTATCGAAATAGTCGTCGCCGCCGATTATACCGGCGACGCTCTCGACGTTCTCAAAGCCAAACAAAATATCAGACTTTTAAAATTAAACGATATAGCCTTAAAGGACTCTTCGGGCGTAAGCGTCAAAAAGGTTTCTGGCGGCTTACTGCTTCAAACGTCGGACGACGAGATATACGGCGAATATACCGTTGTTACAAAGACAAATCCGACGTCAAAACAGCTCAAAGATATGAAATTTGCCATGAGCGTCGTCAAGCATACGAGAAGCAACGCCATAGTGCTTGCCTTAGACGAGACGACGGTCGGCATGGGCATAGGACAAACAAACAGGATTTGGGCGGCGGAGCAAGCGATAGAGCACGCCGGAGAAAAGGCGGTGGGAGCGGTTATGGCATCGGACGCATTTTTTCCTTTTTCGGACTGCGTAGAAGCGGCGGCGAAGGCAGGGGTAAAGGCTATCGTTCAGCCGGGCGGAAGCAAAAAGGACGACGAGAGCATAGCGGCGTGCGACAAATACGGTATCGCTATGATATTTACGGGAATAAGACATTTTAAGCATTAGATAAGATTAGACGTTTTAAACATGAAAAATATATATAGGTTCTGAATTTCTTTGCTCGGCATAGCTTAAACGGAGCATGACATTGACCGAAAAATAATTTATAAGGTTAAGGAGAAGGATATGAAAATTTTAATAGTCGGCGGCGGCGGCAGAGAGCATACCATTGCATGGTCGCTCAAAAAGAACCCCGAAGTCAAAAAGCTTTTTGCCGTACCGGGCAATGCCGGAATGGAAAAAATCGCAAAATGTTTCCCCGATATCAAAGCGACTGATTTTGACAAGATTTTGCTCTTTGTCAAAGCCAACAAGGTCGATTTGACAATAGTCGCTCCCGACGACCCTTTGGCGGGCGGCTTGGTCGATTTGTTGAACGAAAACGGCTTCCGCGCTTTCGGACCGGTCAAGGAAGCTGCACAGATAGAATCGAGCAAGGCTTTTGCCAAAGCCTTTATGCAAAAATACGACATTCCGACGGCAAAATACGAGGTCTTTGACGATTATGTCGAAGCCGTCAAATACGCGCTTTCTTGCAAACAGCCGCTTGTCGTCAAGGCGGACGGGCTTGCCGTCGGCAAGGGCGTCATCGTCTGCAAAAACACGAGAGAATCCAAAGAAGCCTTAGACCTTCTCATGCTCGAAAAAAAATTCGGCAGCTCCGGCGACAAGGTAGTCATAGAAGAGTTTTTGGAAGGACAAGAAATCACCGTCCTTGCCTTTACCGACGGCAAGACTATCATTCCTATGGTGTCGAGCCAAGACCATAAGCGCGTCTTTGACGGCGACGAAGGGTCTAATACGGGCGGTATGGGCGCATTTTCACCGAGTGCGGTCTACACGCAGGCGGTCGCAAAAGAATTTTCCGACAAGATAATGAAAAAGACCTTAGAAGGGCTAAATAAAGAAGGCATAATTTTTAAGGGCGTACTGTATTTCGGGCTTATGCTGACGGCTGACGGACTCAAAGTCATCGAATACAACGCACGTTTCGGCGACCCCGAGACCCAAGTCATTCTGCCGAGATTAAAAACCGATTTGCTTGACATCTTTAACGCGTGTATAGACGGTACTTTAAAGAATATAAAAATCGAATGGGAAAAGGACGCTTGCGTATGCGTGATACTCGCAAGCGGCGGATATCCGGGCGAATATCAAAAAGGACTGCCTATCAAGATAACAAAGCCGGACGACGGTATATTGTTTTTCCATGCGGGAACGGCTAACGATGCCGGTCGGCTTGTGACAAGCGGCGGCAGGGTAATAGGCGTGACCGCCTGCGGCAAAAACGTCAAGGAAGCACGCGAAAAGGTTTATGCCAACGTCGGCAAAATCAAATTTGACAACGTACATTACAGAACCGATATAGGTATAAAGAAAAACTAAATAAAATATTGCAAAAAATCCGTAGAATGACCGCTTATGTCCGACAAAAAGCGGTTATTTGATTTTATCGGTAGCAACCTATAAGGAAAAAACATGGCATTTTTACCTGTAAAAAGAGAAAACGGCAAGGAGTACGATTTTGTATACATCACGGGCGACGCTTATGTTGACCACCCGTCCTTTGGGCTTGCCGTCATTTCGCGCCTTATAGAGAGCGCAGGTTTTAGCATAGGCATGATATGTCAGCCGACGTGCGACGCCGATTATCTCGAATTTGGTACTCCTATCAAGTCCTTTTTGGTTTCGTCGGGTGTCATCGATTCTATGGTAAATAA
>JAITOU010000037.1 GCA_031289755.1 Clostridiales bacterium | reverse complement strand
CGTTTCCAATAACAATAAAAATGAAATTGTGGTTGGCATACCGCAATTTGAATTGCGGGCGCAGCAAGCGGCGCCCCTACAATACCACCAAGCAGTTACGAATTGCAGAAAAACACACTCTTTGGCGGGCGCAGCAAGCGGCGCCCCTACAATACCAGCAAACAGCGTTCTCTCATATCAGCCGATTGAGCTTCTGTGGCGCAGCAAGCGGCACCCCGACAATACCAGCAAACAAGCAAAGAGTAAAAAAGAAAGCGTTAGCGCGGTGTCTTTTCACAAATTAATTCAACATTATTTTACCGTTATTATTGACGAGAATAAGTCCTTGTTTGTCCGCGTAGTCTATGGCAAAATTGACGGCGGTGACAAATTCCTGAGAGCGTTTATTGATATCCATGAGATTGGCTGCGCTGTCTATCAGGTCGGTGCGGTAAATGCTCAAAGCGTCCTCAACGACGGCGACAATGACCGAAACGTATTCGTTGACGGGTATCTCGGACGGTGAACGTTTGTTTTCGGAATCGTCTACTCTGAATATATTAAATTTCAGCGGTGTTTTTCTGACAAATTCCACGTCGTAAAATTTGTCTATTACAAAGTCTGCTCCGCGCAGGATATCTTCTATCGCCTTGGCGGCTTTTGGACTGCTTCTCTGCAAGGAATAGGAGTTTTGTATTTTTTTGACTACGGTTTTGAGTGCGACGGGTTCTTCGGTCGCTATCATGCCGTTGATTTTTGCAAGTATCGTTTTTGCATTCTTTTCGTCCTGCAAATATTCGCTGTCCGCCACGTCGGTTTTTAGAGAAGCGTATTTGTAGTTTTTGCTTATCTTGGCTATGAGCTTTTTGTCGTCCGATGCCGAAAGTCTTGACGATAATTTTTCTATATAATCCTTGATTTTTTTGAGTTCGCGCTTAGGATTGGCAAAATAATTCAGACTCCATATGCGCAAGACGTTCCAGCCGAGCCGCTTCAATATATACTGCTGCAAGACGTTTCTGTCGCGTGCCGTCTTGCTCTCCTTTGCCGTTCTGCCGTCGCTCATTATCGCCAGCAAAAATCTCTTTTTGTTTTTTGGGTCTACAATCGCGGCGTCTATTCTAAAACCCGATACGCCGACGTTGTATTTACATTCGTAACCCATTTTTTCGAGATCCTTAGCTATAAAGTAGCCGATACTCTTTTCTTCGGAAAGATTGATTTTGTCGTTGGCGTTGATAACCGCCTTTCCCTTGTCGGCGTATTCCAAAAACGCCTTTAAGTTGGACACGCCCTTGCTGTTTGTCTTGCTCAGGTCTATCATGCCGGATGTCATCGAGCTGAATACGACCATCTCGCTGCGCGCTCTCGTCACCGCGACGTTCAAACGCCGCCAACCGTTGTTTTGATTGATAGGACCGAAGTTCAGGGACAATTTTCCGTTTTTGTCAGGACCGTAGCCGACGGAGAATAATATTACGTCTCTCTCGTCACCCTGTACGTTTTCGAGATTTTTTACGAAAATCGGTTCGTCGTTGTCATACGCTTCCGCGTCTAATTTATTTTTTAAAAGTGCCTGCATAAGGTTATCCTCTATGTAAGCCTGCTGTGCCGAGTTAAAGGTGACGATACCGATACTTTGTTTTTTGGTTTCTGCGTTTTTAAGACGTTTTATGACGTCCTCTATCAGCATATCGCCTTCCTTTTTGTTTTGCTTGCTTTCGCCGCGCTCATATACACCGTCGATATATCTGAATTTCACTCTCGATTCCAATTCGTCCGGCGACGGGAAGGTCAAAAGATTGTTCTCATAATACATCGCGTTGCTAAAAGCTATGAGGCTCTGATGCTGTGAACGGTAATGCCAATTCAGATGTTTTTCGGCAAGATTCAAAGCCAGACAGTCTTCTAATATACTCTCCAAATCCTCTTGTTCGAGATTGTCGTCGTCGATATAATCATTGATAAAGAAGGTTGTCGGCGGAAGCTGCTTCGAGTCGCCTACGACAATGATATTTTTTCCTCTCGCTATCGCGCCAACCGCTTCGCAGGTCGGCATTTGAGAAGCTTCGTCAAAGATTACAAGGTCAAACATATTCGGGTCAAGGTCGAGATATTGCGCGACCGATATAGGACTCATCAGCATACACGGCGCGAGATAAGGGAGCAGATTGCGCGTTTCGTCAAAAAGCTTTCTGAGCGTTACACCGCGCATACTGCTCTTGACCGCTCTTTGGAGATAAAGCCTTTCGAGACTAAATACCTCTTCAAGCTCCGGACCTCTCACGCGCTCTATCAAGCGGTGGTTTATTTCTTCCTTTGTCAATTTTTCATAATACTCCGACAGTCTTTTAAATTTTTCTATCGTTTCTTCTAAGACCGCACCCGAAAAGCCCGCAAGCATAGGGTCGTCCTTGATTATCATTTCGATGTAATTATAATACACCTTTTTTCTAAATCCGGATATTATTCCGGCAGCCTTTATCCTTCCCGTGAGCAACGGGTCTATGGCAAAATTCAAGCCGTCGTTTTTTAGCTTTTCGATGAGCTGGTTTAGAGCGACGAAGCTGCTTAGCAAATCAATGTTGTCAAGGAACGCATCGGCTCTGGCTATCGTAAAATCAAAATAATCGTTCTCGCCCTCGTTCAACTCGTTTCTGACGGCAAAAAAGGCGTTGAATTGTTCGTCGGCATACAAATAGTTTTCGTACGCGCTCTTAAAGCAATTCAAGATGACAGGCTCGACGGAAAGATTTTCAAACACGGAATCGATTATCACGCCGCGTTCAAAGGTTATGTATATTTTTTCGACGTAAGAAAACAAGTCGTACCTGCTTATGATATTTAAGAAGGTTTCCTTGCCTTTGGCGTCGCTTATTCCGCAAATCTTAGGCAAATAGCAGAGATACTCTTCTATTTCATAGCCTTTGAGCTTGACCTTCTTGATTTCATCGAGAATATTATAAGCCTTCCTAAGTACCTTAGACTTTCTGATATTAAGACCGGCGGATAATGCCGATTCGATTTCGTCCGCAAAATCTATGCTCGGCACGGAGTCAAACTTGGTTAAGAATTTCGCCTTTAACAATTCAAATTCGTTGTTGATAAAAAATTCTTCGCGTATAGTGAGCAGGATATTTGCAAACTCATAGAGATTTTTTAATCTCTCCTTGTTAAATTTTCTTATTCTCTTGTCAAAAAGCCCCGCCGCCATCGACGCCATTTCTTTTAAATATTTGAGCTGTTCGATTTTTAGCTTCAAAAGATTGATAGCGTTTTGCTTTGTGTTTTTGTCGTAGGATATCATTCCGATATCTTTAAAAGGACTTCTGTACACGTCGCCGCATTCCGTCGCCGCCGCCGAAAGCCTTTCTATCATAGACTCATAATTTTGAAGCGCCTTTTCGGACAGCTTGTCATAAAAACCGTTTTCGATTACAAGGCTGTCGGAAGCGTCGGCGTTTTCGAGATATCTGATAATGCCGTCATAGAGAGATATATTGAGCCATCTCTTCTTGTGAAGTGCGTTGATAATCTTGTTTTGCTCGACGCGCAAAGCCTTTATCTCATCGCTCTTGGTCTTAAATTCGGGATTTTTGCCTATCTTTTCGTAGGAGAGCGTCTTTAAAAGTCTTTCGGCAATGTCGTTTTTATTGGTCTTGTTGCTGTGAAGCTCCAAACAAAACTCGCCTATACCTATATCGTCAAGACGCTTTTTAACGACCGAAAGCGCGGCCATTTTGTCGGCGACAAAAAGCACTCTTTTTTTCTCGGCGAGAGCGTTGGCGATGATATTTGTGATTGTTTGCGACTTACCCGTCCCCGGAGGCCCGTGCAAAACAAAGCTCTTGCCCGAACGCGATGCGATGACGGCTTCCATCTGCGACGAATCCGCGCTCAACGGAATCATAAGGTCCTTCGGCTCAAAATCCGCGTCGGGATGCGCCGTTTCTAAGGAAAGGTCCTTTTTGTTTTTTTCGAGCTTGTTGTTTAGCAGTCCGCGTACAATGACGTTTTCCTTCATTTCCTCAAAGCGGTTGTGAACGTCGTTCCACATGACGTATCTCGTAAAGGAAAATGACGAGAGATATATGTCGTCGGAAATATCCCAATTTTTCATGTGGATAATTTCCTTTTTCAAACGCGAAAAGACCCCTTCCACATCGAGATTGTTTTTGTCCAACTCACCCAATGCCCTGATGTCTATCGAAAACTCCTGTTTCAAAAATTCGAGTAAGGTCGTATTGAAGCTGAACTCGTCCTCTTTGACTTTGATGACGTAGTTTCTGCCTACGGTTTTTTTGATTAAGGTGACCGGGTATAGAATAAGCGGAGCGTATTTTGGCTGTTCGCCGTAATTGTCGTACCATTTGAGAAAGCCCGTCGCGAGATAGATAGTGCTTGCGCCGGCTTCTTCTTGATTTACTCTGTCGCTGCGGTAAATGATGTTGAGCTTATTGATAAGCCCCTTAGAATCCTCTAAGGTGCGCAGCTTCTTGTGTTTAAATTCTATCTTTACAAGCTCGCTGAGCGGCTTGATTTTGTTGATTATATTAAAGTCGTCGGCATTATCTCCGAGAAGCGCGTTTACATCCTGCGGCACTTCGCCGATTGTAAGCTCGTTTTCAAAGGTAAAATTCTTTACAGTTTCGTTGATGTCCACCGATAAGACGTGGATATTATTTCTTCCCGGACGGAAGTTAAGCAAAGTGTTTCTCAGACTCAGGTCCAAAAGACGCCTTTCCCATTGTTTGTTTTTGGACAGCTTATAATCAAGGCTGAGCTTGTTGCCAAGCTCGACGATATGCTTAGGTGCAGCTCCCCTTAAATCCTCTTCTTCCAAAATATCGTAGCCCTTTGGGGTCTTGACTCTCTCCGGCAACGGGCGAAGGATACCCGCACGCGCCCTTTTTACATCTATGATGTCGGCTCCGTCAGACGCATTAAAAGCCGCTATGCTCAATTTCTCAGCCCCTGCGAAGCTCAGCGTGTCGGACAACATTTTTTCAGAAGCAAAAATGGCTATTTCGTTAGCTCCGTTGACAAATCTCTTTTTGATGACGGTTGCGTCGTCGCCGACGGTTTCGTCAAAGCAATTGTCGACAAGCCACATACCCGAATAAAGGCTGTTGCTGCCAAAAATGAGCAAAGAATTTAAGCCCGCCGCCTCTAATGCCGACGCGTATAACAACATGACGTCGCCGACCGACGCTTCTTTTGATTCGATGATTTTGCTGAGATTGCCAAAGGTATATATGCCGTTATCGACGCGCTCGGGGACGGTCTTTATGCCCAAATTTTGCACGGCGGTAAAGACGGCGGCGGCGACATTGCGTATCTTTGTCTTATCCGCCATCTTGTAGCCGGTAAAATCGGCG
Source organism: Clostridiales bacterium (assembly GCA_031289755.1). Taxonomy (GTDB): domain Bacteria; phylum Bacillota; class Clostridia; order Christensenellales; family JAISNN01; genus JAISNN01. Next base: position 20,192 of record JAITOU010000037.1, on the reverse strand, counting down.
TTGAGCTTCCATTTTGTCAGAACGGCTTCGGCGTCTTTGAGTATCTTCATAGCGGCGAAGGTTTTTGGGCGCACGAGAGCCGGAAGCATATCCGGTTCACGCGTATCCCAATCATAATACCCCAATATGTTGATATCCTTTTTAAATTCGGCAATGACTGACTTTTCCTGCAAAATCCGCACGGAAATAAAGCCCTTACCCTTTTCGCTCAAAGACGAAAGATATACCGGCGAAAGCTTGATTTCGTCCGGCTCTACGGCAATGACGCTGCCTGCCTTGATAAGCTCAAATTCTCTTGAATAGGTCAAGATAAATTCAGGGCTTGCCGATATTTCGAGGACGGCGTTTTCGATATCCTTATCGCCGGCGTTATTGATATAAAGCCGTCTGATAAGCGCAATATCGCTGAAACAATGACTGTAACTTACGTTTTCAATAGTTTGACAATCAAATTCGATGTTGTATTTTTTCATAATACTCTCTTTCTGCTAAATTTTTTCATTTATGCTTTACTAATTATAACATAAAAACCGAAATCTGAAAACCTTTTCGACATCAAACTAAAAAATGAAATGAGAAAAAGACGATTTTTTATAGCAAAAACGCGAAAAATCCGTCTTTCGTGACGCATGAGCGTCGATAACGGAAATTTTATTGAAGTCAATTTTTGGCAAGCCGGCGTTTCTATGCGGTGTGTGTACGAGCCGACACTCACGCATAAGGACGGCGTTTTATACAAATTAAGAAACGCACCTATTAAGGCGCGTCCCGAATAATACTATGCAGACTAAGGAGTCCTATCAAAAAAACTCCGTCCTTGCCCGTCCGCTCCGTATTATATAGGCTTTATAAAACCGAAAAAAATCTTCCAAGCCCTGTCCCAAAGCGAAAGCGATACGGAAAATTTTGAAAAATTGTGCATCGCTCCGCTGTATAAAAAACTGCTGAACAAAAAACAAAAGGCTTCGGTATCAATCGGTTCTATTCTTTTAAATTCGATAAGCTTATCTAAAAGACCGCCGACATAAATGCGCGGCATATCAAAAAATAAATTTTTCATAAAGGTCTCGCTCTTCTCGTCGTTGCGGTATTCCATTCCGGCTATTATCATAATCCTTGCCATAGTCTGCTCTACTCCGGGAAAATGATAGTTAAACCTGTCAAAGAGAAGCTCCAAAGGCTCGCTCTCAGCAAGGACAAGTAATTGGTCTAAGTCCGGCATATATTTTTTTTGCTGCTCGAAAAAAAAGGAAAATAAATCTTCAAGTATTTTTGCCTTAGATTCAAAGTGATTGTAGATAGACGCCGCCTTTATCCCTGCCACCTGCGCAATGTCTCTCATCGAAACATTTTTGTAGCCCTTGTCCGAAAACAGACGGACGGCTATGTCAAAAATTCTTTGCTTTGTATTTGATTCTATCATCGTTTGTATGTCCTTTTTTATTATTACAAAACGTCAAAAAAAGCAAATAATAACAAGCCGACAAAAAAGACGTTTCTTACAAACATTCGTTAGCTAACAATAATATTAACACATATAAGCCGAAAAATCAATGGTTTTTTATGAATTAAAAAAAAATTTTTTCCGAATAAATTCAAAACTCATGCGTCAATTTATATTTTTTCAAATGATTTATAAGGATTTATACCTAAACAAAAAAAGGTTCGTCTTCGGCTATGCCGTATGACGAACCTTGATTAAAGGGCTAATGTTGCCTTTTAGATTCTGTTTACCTTTGTCGCTATGGCGGCTTTTTTTACGTTTTCCGCGACGGCGGCGGCGACTCTCTTGTCAAAAGGCGCGGGGATAATGTAGTCGGCGTTTAATTCCTTATCCGATATCAGTCCCGCCAATGCGTGAGCGGCGGCGATTTTCATTTCGTCGTTTATGTCACTTGCCCTGACGTCTAACGCGCCCCTGAATATTCCCGGAAAGGCGAGAACGTTGTTGATTTGGTTAGGATAATCCGACCTGCCCGTTCCGACGATAAATGCCCCTGCGGCTTTGGCTTCGTCGGGGAGAATCTCCGGAGTAGGATTTGCCATAGCGAAGATTATGGCTTTTTTGCCCATAGACGCGACCATTTGAGCCGTCAAAAGCTTTGGCGCGGACAAACCGAAAAACACGTCCGCACCCTTTATCACTTCGGACAGGACGCCTTTTTTGCCGTATTTATTTGTTATTTCAGCCATTTCGAGCTTGATATTATTGAGTCCGTCGCGTCCCTTGTAGACCGCGCCCGACCTGTCGCAAAGCACGACGTCGTTGACGCCTGCGGACAGCAGAAGCTTTGTGACGGCGATAGCCGACGCGCCGGCTCCGCTAACGACGATATTCAATTCGTTGAATTTTTTGCCGGCAAGCTTAGCGGCATTGATGAGAGCTGCTAAGGATACGACCGCCGTGCCGTGCTGGTCGTCATGAAAGACGGGAATGTCTAAGGCGGCTTTTAATTGTTTTTCTATCTCGAAGCATCTCGGCGACGATATGTCTTCGAGATTTATTCCGCCGAAGCTTCCGGCGATTAGCTTGCAGGTGTCGACGATTTCCTTGACGTCCTTACTCCTTATGCAGAGCGGAAAGGCGTCTACGTCGCCAAATTCCTTAAACAAAACGCATTTGCCTTCCATTACGGGCATTCCTGCTTCCGGACCTATATCGCCCAAGCCCAAAACCGCCGTTCCGTCGGTGATGACGGCGACGAGATTGTGTCTGCGCGTGTAGATATAAGACAAATCGACGTCCTTCTCTATCGCCAGACACGGCTCTGCCACACCGGGCGTATATGCCACGCTCAGCGACTCCTTGTCTTTGACGGGGACTCTCGATATAACTTCGATTTTTCCTGCCCACTCTTTATGCTTAATCATTGCCTCTTTGTTGTAGTCCATTTGAATTTTTTTAACTCCTTGCGTTTGTATTTTTATGTGTTTTTTATTGTAATAATACGGCTCTAATCCTTCTGACACCGGACGATGAGCTTTGCTCCTTTTCTATCTTAAAGCTTCCCAGCTCGGCGGTGTTTTTTGCGTGCGGTCCGCCGCATATCTCCTTGCTAAAATCGCCTATCGTATAGACCTTTACGACCTCGCCGTATTTGGATTCAAATATACCCAGCGCGCCTTTGTTTTTTGCTTCGTCGACGGTCATCTCTTCGAGTACGACGTCCGCGGCACTCTTTATCGCTTCGTTGACAAGTCTTTCGGCTTCGGCTATCTCCGCGTCGGTCATCGGACGGTAAAAGCTGAAATCAAATCTCAATCTCTCCGCCGTGATATTGCTTCCCCTTTGAAAAACCTCTTCGCCGAGTACCCTTCTCAAAGCCGCCTGCAATAAATGGGTCGCCGTATGAAGCTTGGTCGTTTCTTCGGAATGGTCGTGCAAGCCGCCTTTAAATTTTTGTTCAGCTCCCGCCTGTGATTTTTGCTGATGCAGAGCAAAAGCCGCGTCAAAGCCTATGCGGTCGACGGTTATCCCCTTATCATTAGCCAATTCTTCCGTTATCTCTATCGGAAATCCGAAGGTATCGTATAGCCTGAAAGCCGCTTGTCCGTCTATATTGCCGTCTGCGGCGGCGGCGACCTTTTCAAATTCTTTTAAGCCGCCCGTGAGCGTACGCTCAAATTTTTCCGCTTCCTTGTTGATTTCGGAGATTATCCTGTCTTTGTTTTTCACAAGCTCCGAATACGCTTCGGCATATTGCGCGACGTACAGCTCCGCCAGCCCGACCAAAATGTCCGTACTCAAAGAAAGCTGCTTCGCATACCTTATCGCGCGCCGGATTAGCCTTCTCAATACATATCCTTGGTCGATATTTCCGGGAGTAACGCCCTTTTCGTCGCCTATTATAAATACGGCGGTTCTTATATGGTCGGCAATGATTCTGATTGCCTTTATATTGCGCTCGTCGGCGGCGGCTTTGCCGGCGGCAGCTTCTATAAGCGACACGGCGTCCTTAAAGACGTCGGTTTCGTATACGGATTTTAGACCGTTGAGTATGCAGACCGTTCTCTCTAAGCCCATTCCCGTATCGACGTTTTTGTTTTCCAAAGGAATAAAATTGCCTTCCGCCGTCTTGTTGTATTGCATAAAGACGTTATTCCATATCTCTATAAACTTTCCGCAATCGCACGCCGGAGAACAGCCGTCGGAGCATTTCGCCTTGCCCGTGTCTATAAATATCTCCGTATCCGGTCCGCAAGGACCGGTGAGTCCTGCCGGTCCCCACCAATTATTTTTTTTTGGCAAAAAATAAACCTGCGACGGATTGAGTCCTTCGCCCGTCCAATAGTCCGCGCTTTCGTCGTCCTTAGGGCTGTCCTTATCTCCGGCAAAGACCGATACCGCAAGCCTTTGCTTGTCGATTTTTAATACGTTGACAAGGAAGTCGTAACTGAAATGTATCGACTCCTTTTTGAAATAATCTCCGAGCGACCAATTGCCCAGCATTTCAAAAAAAGTGCAATGCCTGTCGTCGCCAACTTCGTCGATATCCACCGTCCTGACGCATTTTTGAACGTCCGCGAGCCGCTTGCCGAGCGGGTGCTTCGCTCCCATAAGGTACGGCACGAGCGGATGCATTCCCGCCGTTGTAAAAAGCACCGTCGGGTCATTGTCGGGTATCAGGGACGCAGATTCTATAATCGCGTGTCCGTGGCTTTTAAAAAAATCCAAATAAAGACTTCTGAGCCGACTCGATGTAATTTTTTCCATAAAACTCCTTAGATTTTATCCGTTAAGGATAAGCATTTAAGCGATAAGCTTCTTCTTCTTTGACAGACTGCCGTCCGTCAAGTATAAAAAACTTGTATTATTATACCATATATCCGCGTCTTTTAACAAACAAATTGCGCAGGTCGCTATAAAAATTTACGGCACGGCGTAAAAGGCGTTTTCCAAGCCGAGCAAACCGCGCTTGACCGCTTGTCCGCAAGCGTATCCGCCTAATCCGCCGTCGTGTCCTACGATACGGTGGCACGGCACGATAATCATTATAGGATTGCGGTGATTTGCTCCGCCTACCGCACGGCAAGCCTTAGGGTTGCCGATTTGCACGGCGATGTCCTTGTAGCTCCGCGTTTCGCCGAAAGGCACGCTTATAAGGGCTGCCCACACCGCCCGTTGAAAGTCAGTACCGCGCAACGAGAGCGGCAAATCAAATTGCTTTCTCGTACCGCCGAAGTATTCTCCGAGCTGTACGGCGGCTTTTTTGATGAGCGGTGTTTCGGCGTTTGCGTGAGCTTTCGGGGCTTTTGCATCGGCATAAAACACTCGCGTAACCGCGCCGTTCTCTTCGGCTATTCCGATTGTGCCTATCGGGTAATCATAATAACAAACGCTTTCCATAACGGATTTTTCCCTGCTTTATTATATTATAATTATATCATACCGTCCGCACAATTACAACTTTACAAAAGCATAAAAAAGTGATATAATAATTTTGGCAAAATACAAAAATGCCGTCTTTAAAAAAATGCTTCGGAGAGCGATTATATGGAATACGGACAAGACCTGCAAGGCGACAAGATATCCTTACTCGGCTACGGATGTATGCGTATGCCGCTGACCGACAAAAACGCCGCTCATATCGACGAAAGGGCGGCTTTTGAGCTATGGGATTACGCCTACGCACACGGTGTAAATTATTACGATACCGCATGGCCCTATCACGCCGGCAACAGCGAAACCGTTCTCGGCAAATGGCTAAAAACCATCGACAGAACGACGGTAAAGGTCGCCACAAAAATGCCGCTTTGGGAAATAAAAAAAAGCAAAGACGCCGACCATATTTTTGACCGACAGTTAAAAAAGACCGGCACGGATTATTTTGATTTTTATCTGGCTCACGCGCTCGACGCCGACAAATACAAGACCATGACCGACTGCGGCGTCTACGATTTTCTCAAACAAAAAAAAGAAAGAGGAAGTATAAAACGTTTGGGCTTTTCTTTTCACGGCGAACAAAAAACCTTTGACAAGCTGCTCGCAAACTTCGAGTGGGATTTTGTGCAAATTCAATTAAACTATATAGATTGGGATTTTCAAAATTCCAAATACTACTACGGCGAACTCGTCAGGCGCGACATCCCCGTCGTCGTCATGGAACCCGTGCGCGGCGGCTTGCTTGCCGCTCCGTGCAAAGAATCGACAGAGATTTTTAAAGCCGCCGCGCCCGACAAAAGCGCGGCATCATGGGCAATGCGCTACGTCGCTTCTCTGCCGGGAGTCATGACTATTTTGAGCGGAATGAGCGCGCAGTCACAGCTTCAAGACAACCTGACGACCTTTGACAATTTTTCTCCGCTTTCGGAAAGCGAACGCGCCGTCGTACAGGACGCGCTCGGAGCGTATGTCAAATTTTCCGCCGTTCCCTGCACGGGCTGCCGCTATTGCATGGATTGCCCTGCCGGAGTGGATATACCCAAATGCTTCGAGCTGTTTAACGCGCATAAGCTCGGCGAAAAGAGCCTAAAATTCTCGGTCAATTCCTTGTCGGCTAAGGAATTTCCGTCGTCTTGTACGGTATGCAAAAAATGCCTGCCAAAATGTCCGCAATCGATAAACATTCCGTCGGAATTAAAAAAAATGTCCGACATCATCGACATAATGTGACCGACCGCCGATATTATAAACGCCGTCGGCATACCGTTGTTTTTTAATCAAGGAGATTATCATATGGAGCTTGTCTTGACAAGAAAAAAAGAGTTTTCCGTTCCCGTAAAGGTCGCCCTTTCGGCGGTGCTTACCGTCGCGGCGGTATTGCTTCCGCGCCTTGCGCATATAACCGGAGGACCAGAGCTGGGGGCTATGCTGCTCCCGATGTACCTTCCTGTCATACTCGCGGGCTTTTTGACCGGTCCTTACTTTGCCGTAGCCGTCGCCGCGTTTTCTCCGGCAATAGCTTTTGCACTGACGGGAATGCCGCCGCTGATAAAGCTGCCTTTTATGACGGCGGAGCTTATGATCTGCGCCCTTACAAGCGGAATTTTGTACCGTAAATTTTTTAACAAAGCTACCGAAAGGTCATTGCCTGCGCCTTTTGACCTGCGCGCCGCATTCGGCATATCGGCGGCTCTTTTGTCGGCGATAATAGCAGGAAGGGTTTTTTATGCCGCCGCCGTCTTTGTCTTTCACAATCTTTTAGCTATCACTCCGCTCAATCTCACGGGATATCTTCCGTCCGTTTTGGCGTCTTGGCCGGGAATGCTTATACAGCTTGTTCTCGTTCCGCTCTCCGTCATGTCGCTAAAAACAAAGAGCGACAAAGACGCGCCCAAAAAACCGAACGGAGAAAAACAAAGCTTCGCAGAGCAGCCGCTCAAAAACTCCGAACCGCCGTCCCAAAACGACGATTTAAAAAAGGCTTCGGAATTGTATAAAGAAAACAATTATACTCTCGCCGTCGTCAAGGGCGATTATGTATTTACATCGTTCAAAACGGGTATATCGCCGCTCTCCGACCTTGCAAAGGACGCGCCCGACGCGCTTTGCGGAGCGTCGGCGGCGGACAAAGCCGTCGGCGGAGCAGCCGCCTTTCTCTATGCATACTGCAAAGCAAAGGCGGTACACGCGGGACTTATCAGCGCAAAAGCCGAAGCCGTCTTCAAAAAATACGGCATAGCCTATACCTACGAAACAAAAACGGATATAATACTCGCACGCGACGGCATAAATATCTGCCCCTTCGAGCGTCTTTGCTCCGATTTGGAAGCTTCGGAAGAAGCCTTTCTCGCCGTCGCCGAAAGAATCGCAAATCTAAGAGCGGAAAAAGCCAAACGTCAATAAGACACAGTCCAAAAGCGGATAAAAATTATTAAACCCATAATAGACCGTACAGCTACCGAAGCGGAGAAAAAATATGCAGCCTATAATAGACCATATCGATATCACCGTAAACGATTTAACGGAAGCGGAAAAATTTTACGACAAGGTTTTGCCGCTTTTGGGTTTTGATTTAAAAGAGCAACGGCACGCCTTTGAAGAAGCAGACGATTACAGGTCGATAGAATATCCGCACAAAAATTTTTTATTCAGTATCGTTCAAGCCGCCGCAAAATTCCAAAACGACACGACCGATTACAGAAGCTCCGGCGCATTGCACCACCTTGCCTTTAAGGCGGAAAGCAAAGCCGCCGTCGATATCTTTTATAACGGTCTTTTAAACGCCGGAATAGCGGCTACACCGCCCGCTCTTTATCCGCAATATTATCCGGATTATTATGCCGTCTTCTTTGACGACCCCTTTGGCATAAGGTACGAATTGGTATTTTATTCGCGCAAATAAAAACTATCGCGTCAGCACGGCGTATGCGTTCTATGCCGATTTTTCATCGGCATACGGTACAAATTTGTCAATTATTCGCATAAATAAAAAAACCTGCCGGCAACAAGTACCGGCAGATTTTTTTTTATTGGAAGAAATAATTATGCAATATAAAATAGAGTTATTCCTCTACGTCCAACTTGATATCCTTAAAAAGGTCTCCGAGAGATGTAGTGGCAGAATTTGATACCCATTCGCTTTGACCGAATCCGTCGTCAAACTTAGGACGTCTGTCGCGTTTAGGCTTGTTGGCGTACTGAGCGGGCGCGGCGTCCGCACTTCTTTCGGGTGCAGGCTGTCCGTCGGCTTTTGTTTCGCGTTTGCCGGCTTCTCTCTTTTTAAATTTCTTTTCACGGGATTCGTAGGAATACTCGCCGCTTTCATCGACAGGTTCTTCCGTAATCTCGGGTTTTTCAAGTAAGTCCTTTATGCTTAAAGTGATTTTGTTTTCTTCAAAGCTTATGACCTTAGCTGTAATCTCGTCGCCGACCTTTAAAGCTTCGTTGGCGTTCTTTATCCAATTATGAGAAATCTGCGATACATGAACGAGTCCGTCAACGCCGTCGTCCAACGACACAAACGCGCCGAAATCCTTGATTCTCTCTACCTTGCCGGTGACAATCGCACCGACGGGGTATTTTTCGTAAGCCAATTCGTAAGGCTTCTTTTGGAGCTGTCTGTATCCGAGCGACACCTTGTTTGTATCTCTGTCGGCCTTTAAGATAATGAAATCATAAACGCCGTTGATATCGAAAGCCTTTGACGGGTCGGAAATTCTATTCCATGAAATGTCGGAAATATGAACCAAGCAATCGAAGCCCTTTACGCTGACAAACGCGCCGAACGATACAAATCTCTTGACCTTACCGCTTACTACGTCACCTATGCTCATAGAATCCCAAAATTCGTCTTCTTTTTCTTGTCTTTCTTTTTCGAGAACGATTTTTTGAGAAGCTACGATAAATTTACCCGACCTGTGCTTGCCTTCCTGAGCCGGAGCGGCTTCCGTCGCTACGACGGCTTCTTCTCCGTCGATAAGCTGTTCCGCGTCGTCCGCAGCCGCCGCATTAACGACTTCCTTTTCTTTTGGCGGAAGGGCTCTTAAACGAAGCTTTTTACCCAAATATTCTTCGAGATTTTTGACAAAGCCTATGCGGATTTGCGATGCGGGAACAAACACGGTATACGAACCGTACCTGCCCGTGAGACCGCCCTTGACGACCTTGTCGCACACAAGCTCAAACTCCGCACCCTTCAAAATCTCTTCGCAAAGTCTGTCGTTTTCTCTCAATTGGTCGATTTGTTTTTTGGACAAATTGATATATGTGGCCTTGTTAGGGTTTTCTATAATAACGGCGTCTATGATATCGCCCGACTTATAAAGCGTCGGGTCATAGCTTCCGTCCGTATTCATTTCGCTTTTATCGATAAAGCCGTCTTTTTTACCGCCGATTGCGACGTTTACGCCGTCCGCGCCCGCACTTATAACGATAGCGGTGACTTTCTTGCCGTTCTTGTAGGTAAATCCGCTGTTTTTGGACGCCATGACGTCTTCCATCGTGATTTTTTCTTCCGGTTCGGCAGAGACGACCTTTTTGACCGGAACAGGTTTTTTGACAACCGGCTCGGCAGGCTTCTCTTCGACCTTCTTCTCGACGGCTTTTGCTTTTATCTCGGCTTTAAAGGCGTCAAGGTCAATTTTTTCCTCAGCTTCCGCAACCTTTTTTTCGGCTTCCGCAACCTTTTTTTCGGCTTCTGCGGCTCTTTGAACGGCATCTGCGGCTTTCTTTTCCGCTGCTACGGCTTTCTTTTCCGCCGCTGCGGCTTTTCTCTCCGCTGCCAAAGCTTTCTTTTCCGCGTCGGCGTCAATGCCGTCGCCGATGTCGGCTTTTGAAGGGTCTGCCGCTACGGCTTGCTCTTCTGTCGTCTGCGGAATTTTTGCGTCGTCCGCTTTTACTGAAATGTCTTCTTTGTTTAAAACTGCGGACTCAATCGCAGTGTCCGCCGCGACGTTTACTACTTCTAATCCGTCGCCTTGTTGAGCTTTACTCATTGTAAACACTACCTCCATAATCAACTCGTCGGAAGTTGATGCACCGGTTACAATACCTAAATGTTTTATATTATTATCGACCTTTTTTAGGTCGGATAATTCTGTGATAAAAAAGACCTTGCCGCAATACTCCGAAGCTATCGAAAATAATTTGCCGGTATTCGAGCTTCTCTGGTCGCCGACAACGAGAACCGCGTCGCTTTTTTGAGCGATTTCGCTTACTTCCTTTTGTCTTTCCATAGTAGTATAACAAATTGTATTAAAAATTTCAAGTGTTTTGATATCGTCTTTTCTTAATTTTTTAATAATATCCGAATATTTCGCATAATTATAGGTAGTTTGGAACACCAAACAGCATTTTTTATCCGAAGCGGCGTGATTTTCTCCGTCGGCGCAGGCGGCTTGACCGCTCATAATGAATGCGGCTATTTCGCCGGTATCCGACGCAATCTTAGCGTTGTTTTGACAGCAGCCGTTTATACCTATTATCTCAGGGTGCCCCCTTTCTCCGGCGATTATTATTTCATATCCGTCGGCGTATTTTTCTTTTACTATGCTTTGAGTTTTTTTGACATACGGACAGGTGCAATCTATTATCTCCGCTCCGACGGCTTTGAGTCCGTCATATATCTCCGGCGAAACGCCGTGCGCCCTTATGACTACGGTGTCGCCCGGTTGCAGCTCTTCAAGCGTCTCCGTGACGCGTATTCCTTCTCTCTCCAAACGACCGACAACCTGTGCGTTGTGTATTATATATCCGAAGGAAAAAATCCTTCCGCCCTTTTGTTTGACCTCAGCCGCCGCATCGAGAGCGGTTTTAACGGCGTGTCTTACGCCAGGACAAAAGCCTATGTTTTTTGCGGTTATAATCTTCACACGACACCTGCGGTTCTCTGTATATTTTTGATAAAAAATAAACGCGTCAGCGTTTTTTTCTGACGGCGTTTATGATAATATCCGCGACCTCGTCGGCTTTGAGCCGCGTGCTGTCGATAAGCTCGGCGTCGGCGGCGCGGAGCAGCGGAGCAAAATCACGGTTAGAATCGTTGAAATCTCTCGACTTTATATCTTCGAGTACTCTCGAATATTCGACTTCCGCACCCCTTTCTTTTAGCTCTAAGAAGCGTCGGGACGCTCTTTCCTCTACGTCCGCAGTGAGAAAAAATTTGAAATTGGCATTGGGCAGGACGTATGTGCCGGAATCTCTGCCGTCTAATACGACGTCGTTTGCGGCGGCGATTTTTCTCTGTATTTTTGAGAGTTTTATTCTGACGGGAATATGCTTGGATATATCGGACGCCGCCTTTGAAATATTGTGCGCCCTTATATACATAGTGACGTCCTCGCCGTCCATATAGACCTTTTGTACACAGCCGTCATATCTGACGTCTATATCGGCACTGTCGAGAAAAGCGGCGACTTGCTTTACATCGTCGATATTAACGTTGCTTTTTAAGGCGGCATAAGCAAAAGCGCGGTATATCGCCCCCGTATCCAAATATATTATGCCGAGTCTTTTTGCCACGTCCTGCGCGACCGTGCTTTTTCCCGCCCCGGAAGGACCGTCTATCGTAATATTTATCATTTTTATCCTTTCGCAAATAGTATTATCATAAAAATGCGGCTTTATCGGTTTCCTTACCTGCGGCAAAGCCTGTGGATAGGGCTATCTGGATATTGAAGCCCCCCGTGAGCGCGTCTATGTCCAAGACCTCTCCGGCAAAATACAAGCCCTTAACTAATTTGCTTTCCATAGTTTTCGGATTGATTTCCGAAAGGCTTATACCGCCGCCGGTGACAATCGCGCTCTCAATCGGCGCAAGCCCCGTCACGTCAAGGGTGAGATTTTTTAAAGCGTACACGAGAGCCTTTCGCTCTTCGCGGCTTATCTCGTTGATTTTTTTTAGCGGAGATATCCCTACACTGTTTATTATATACGGAATAAGACTTTTTGGCAACAAACCCGATAGGGCGTTTGAAAAATTTTTATTTATACAGTCCTTAAAATCTCTCAATATTCTGGCGTCCAAAACCTCTTCGTTTAAAGCCGGCTTCAAATCTATGATGATTTTTATGTTTTTTCCGTCCGTTTGGTTTATTCTGCTGCTGAGAGAAAGTATTATCGGTCCGGAGAGCGAGCCGGCGGCAAAAAGCATTTCTCCGAATTGCTCGTCTACCGTCTTATCCCCCGAAACAGCCCTTGCCGTCACGTTTTTTAAAGACAGTCCTTCCAATTCCTTAATGTCTTGCCGGACTCCGACCGCACACAAAGCCGGTTTGAGTGCGGTAACGGTATGCCCTAAGCTTTTTGCAAAGGCATAGCCGTCGCCCGTGCTTCCCGTAAGCGGATAGGACAATCCCCCCGTCGCGATAATCAAAGCGTCAAAAAAATCCGTGCCGCGCACCGACACGACCGTAAAGCCGCCGTTTTCGGCGCGCACCGCAGTCACCGCCGCGTTAAACAAAAGCTTTACGCCGTTTTGTTCCGCATAACGCGTCAAAACCTTGATGACGTCGGAGGATTTGTCGGACACGGGAAAAACCCTGTTGCCCCTTTCGACCTTTAAATTTAGTCCGTTATCTTCAAAAAAACGCATGGTATCGTAAGGCGAAAAGCCTTTGAGTGCGGAAAACAAAAATTTTCCGCCCCTTACGACGTTTGACAAAAACTCTTCATTGCCGCACGCGTTTGTGACGTTGCATCTCCCCTTGCCGCTTATATAGAGCTTTTTTAAAAGCTTTTCGTTTTTTTCAAAGAGAACGACCTCGTTTTGCCCGTTCAAAGCCGCCGAAGCGGCTGCCAACACTCCGGCGGGTCCTCCCCCGATGACGGCAAGCTTCATAGCTTCAACCCCGAATCGGCTTTGTTTAGCCTATGCAAGGCGTCAAAGTCCGTCATTTGAATATGAAGCGGCGTGACGGTCACATACATCTTGTCGTGCAATTCCACGTCGCAATTCTCTTCGTTTTCGGGAGTTTTGATGATATCCCCCGTCAAAAAATAGTGGTTTTCGTCGCCGCGTGTCTGCATAACATAAGCGTCGGAATACGATTGTACGCCCAATTCCGAAAACCTTATCCCCTTTAAAAGCTCCGGCTTGCCGCTCGGAAAATTGATGTTAAAAACCGTATCGACGGTAAGCAGAGCGCATATCCTTTCGAGATTGCCGAGCATAAAGCGCGACACATATTCATAATCGCCCGTGTTCTCGTACAGCACCGACAGGGCGACGGATTTTATTCCGCATATCGCGCCTTCGAGAGCGGCGTTGACCGTTCCCGAATAAATGATGTCCGTGCCGAGATTGGGCATATTGTTGATACCCGATATTACAAGGTCGGGATTCTTTTCCAAAAGCACCTTCGTGGCGAATTTTACGCAATCGGAAGGCGTACCTTTGAGCGAATAGGCTTTGACGCCCTTTATATAATTATATTTTTCGTAAGAAAGCCTTTTGAGTACGGTCAGGCTGTGGCTCGTCCCCGAACAATCCGAATCGGGCGCGACTACGCAAACATTATGCTTTTCGGCGAGAGTTTCCGCCAAAATCCTTATACCTTCGGTAAAAATTCCGTCGTCGTTTGTTATTAAAATATTCATGCTGTCTCCTTCGTCAAGCGATTACGGTCGTCTAATTTCATTTTCCTTTTTGTTTTTCGAGATTTTTAAAATACTCGTAATTATCGGCGAACGGACGCCATTTTTTCTTGGTCTTTTTGCCGTCGTTCTTTTTAAAGATTTCTAACATAACCGGGACGATAATGAGCGTAAGCAAGGTCGCGAATGCCAAGCCCCCCACCGACGCTACACCCATCGGGCGCAAAATCGACGCCGCCTGACTGCCGTCAAACGCCATGACCGTCAGCGAAACGATTGTTGTCAACGCCGTCATAAGTATCGGGCGCAATCTTTCGGAAGCCGTTTTGAGAATGGCGTCGCGGAGCGGCATACCGTCCGAGAGCATTCGGTTGACATAATCGATAAAGACGATACCGTTATTGACGACGACGCCCGCCAATACTATAAAGGCTATGACCGAGATTATGCTTAAATGCATACCGAAGACCAAAAGCGCAAAAATACTGCCGGTAAAAGCCAAAGGAATTGTCAGCATGATTATTATCGGTTCTTTCAGCGACCTGAATTGCGCCGTCATGACCAAATAAATAAAGACGATACCGATACCGAGTACAAAGAGCAAGGTCGAGAAGATTTCGTTTATCAGCATACTTGCGGCGGAAAATTCGTAACTCGTGCCGCCCTGTCCGCCCTGTGCGTCATAGTATTTGCCTAAGGCTTTGTTGAGCGCGCTCTTGACGGTCAATGAATTTGCGCCTTCGCTCATATACACGGTAATCGGGAGATAAAGCGAACCGTCGGTCTTGTTTATCTTGCCGTACGCCGGCTCTTCGACTATCTCTTTGACGATATCGCCCAATTTCACCTTGCCCGTTTCGCCGGTAATCATAGTATATGCTAATTCATAATCCAATAGGTCATAAACGCTTTCTATCGGGTCGCGGTACTCCGCCGAATAATACAAGACGTCGCTCTTTTTTTCGATATCGATAAGCGCGGTCGCGGTATTTCCGCTTTCGTCAAGCAGCATATATCTTTCCTTGCCGTCTACGGCGACCTTTGTGAGCCGCCAGAGTATTCCTATGCTGTCATAAGTATAATATGTCTCCGTCACCTTGCTCACGCCGGCGTCGTCCGTCACAAGGACGTCCTCGACATACAGATATTTATATTCGGTACTCGTCGTTCTGTACCACTTCCTTACTTCTCGCGTACTCGGATATACGGTGACGTTATAGGTAAAATTTTTGTCTGCCGCATCGTCATAAAGCGTGACGGTGTTTGTCGACGAAGGCGTCGAAAAACGGTTGAGCAATTCCAAAACGACGTTTGCCGTAAACAGTCCGTATTTGTTGGCTTCGTCCTTGTCTATTACTATTCTGTAACTGACGGGACGGTTTTCTAATGTGTTTTCAACGGACGCGACGCCCTTGATACCGCTCTCTCTCAAATATTTTGTGATATTTACTATCTGCTCCTCTATCTCTGCGCGGTTATTGCCGAAGACGTTGAGCTGTACGTTATCGCTTTCGAGCGTCGATATCTCGGCGAGCGTGTTAAACGAATAGGTTATGCTGACCATATCGGCTATCTTGTATGTGCCTATGACCTGACCGCCGTCGGTTTTGACATAATTGGCATTCAATATACCCGACGCTATCCGTGCGGCGATGTCGTCCGCCGACAGCTTTCTTTTTTTCTTATCGGACAGCAAAATCGAGCATTCCAAGTCGCCGCCTGCCACCGCGCCGCTCAATATAGTTCCGCCGAACAAATTGTCCGTCCTTATCAGACCGCCGCCAAGCTCTTCGATAGACGTACCCATGATTTTAAAGCCCGAATACACCGATATACCCGTGTCGGATATCTCTTTTCCGTAAAATTCGCCCGCCTTGTCGTCGGCGATATACATAAGCTCCTGCAAAAGGTCGTTCTTGTCTATGCCCTTGGCATACATGGCGTTGTCGTCGATATCTATATGCATATTGATAGTGTTCATGTCGAGCTCCGGCAAAATCTCCATGCCCATAAAGAATGCGGACAAGACGGCAGTGCCGAACAATATACCGACCGCGATAAGCGGCACGGCTTTCTTTTGCAGACAAAACAGCAAGACCTTTTGGTAACCCTTTTTAAAGGTTGTAAAGATTTTTCCGTCTCTCGACTTGACGCTCTTTGCCGCCAAGCCCCACGTTATAAAGAGCGGAGCGGCAACGACTCTGAGCCATTTAGGACGCTTTTTGAGCTTCAACTCGAAGGCGTCGAATTTTTGACGGATTTTATCCTTTAACGGCGAATCGCCGTCGCTGTTTTTGATAAAGGTAGTAGCCGCCATTGGCACAAAGGTGATAGCGACGATAAGGCTTGACAGTATCGAAAAGGACATTGTCATAGCAAGGTCTTTAAAGATTAATAAAACTATTTCGTTCATGCCGTCGGCAAAGAAGAGCGGAACAAAAACAACTATCGTCGTTATCGTCGACGCGATTATCGCTTCGGTGACCTGCCCCGCGCCTTCTATCGCCGCTTCAAAGATTCCCTTGCCGCGCATCTTCATAGAAAAAATATTTTCCATGACGATAATCGAATTGTCCACAAGCATTCCCACGCCTAACGCAAGCCCAGCCATAGACGCGATGTTGAGATTTATGTTTGCCGCTCGCATCATGATAAAGGCGAGTACAAGGCTCAATACGATTGACATACCGACTACTATCGTAGGTCCGATTTTCTTTAAGAAGAAGAGCAGTATAAGTATGGCGAGCAAGCCGCCAATGATTAGGTTGTTGAGTATTGTGTTGATTACAAGCTGTATGTAGCCGCCTTGGTCTTCCAAAACGACGTATTTGAGCGACGGGTCTGCCTTGGATAATTCTTCGAGCTTATCGCGGACGGCGGCGGTCACGGCGGCGGTCGATGCGGCGGGATTTTTGTTGATGTTAAATTGAACTCCGGCAGAGCCGTTCAGGATTGTATGCAAAAGACTTGCATTGTCTATCTTGACGATATTGCATACGTCACCGAGCGTCAGCGAAAGTGTTATATCGCTAAGCTCGCCCGTCACCGCGCCGAGCAAATCGTTGGCTTCTTTGAGATAGGACAGCATTTCCGTCAATGCGTCCGGCATATCGACGGACGGCAGAAGCGTATTCAATGCCGATATGTCTATTCCGGCTAAGGCAAACACTGCGGCAAGCGTTTCTTTTTGAATGCCCATTGTTTCCAACCGTGCAAACACTCCGTCGAGCGCGTCGCCTACCGTCGAAGCAGGGTCGCTCAGAGCGACGGCTAATTCTTCATAAAAAATCAAAAACACCGCGACCGTCTTGCTGAGATTTTCCAAGTCGGTCAGATACAAATAACCGCCCGTTGCCCCCGACAAGGCAAAGTCTGCAAGCTTGACGTCTGTCAAGACAGGCAAGGCAAAAAGCTCTTCTGGGGTTTTGATAGTATTGCCGACGTTGATGACCGCGCCGTTGTGAGAGCCTACGGGCATCTCGATATTGCTTGCCAAAAGTGCCAAATCTATCAGCGACGACGGCACTATTTCGCCCATAGCCGCTCCGGCTTTTTTGTACAGCGCGTTCAAGCCTTCTTTAAAGAGAGCTTTAAACTCGGCTTTGTTTTGTGGATTTTTGAGATATTCGCTTGCGGCGGCGGCTTCCGGTGAAAGCGCGGCGTTGAGCGCGGGCAGATTGTTCTCCGCCCATTGTCTTATACTGTCCGTCGCCGCCTTGATATAATCGTCAAGTATGACGTCTATCAAGGACTCGGCGGCGGCTTTGCCGCCCGATATCAAGGCGTCTTTTATGCCGTCCTTAGTCCCGTACAGAGCGGAAATGACGCTCTCCTCTATCGAAGAAATCAAGTCCGTTATAGACGCGCCGATATCGGCTTTTATATCGTTCAACGCCTGTCGAATCTCGCCTTCGGCGGACGCAAAAATCGCGTCCAAAGCGGCGGCGGCATTGTCTTTTTGTTCGTCGATAACACCGGGTACGCCCGCTTTGGCTTGGTCAACCGCAGACGATATCAAGCCCTTTAACGCGTCGGCGACACCCGGAAGCAATACGCCGGGATTTGCCGTGACATATCCGTCGATAAAATCATTAGCCGCCGTATTCAAGCCGTCCAAAGCGTCGTACAAAACGCTTTTAAAGCCGTCTATTCCCGAATCAACCGCGTCTGAGGCGGTAGCTTTGACTCCGTCAAGCGCGCCGATAATACCGTCTTCGATATTTTGAAAAACTTCGTCCGTACTGCCGCCGACGTCTGCGCGTATGTCGTCAAAGACTTGTCTTATATTGTTTTCGAGCGCATTGACAACGATGTCGAGAACGGCGTCCAAGCCGTAGCCTGCATATATCAATATTTCCGCAATAATTTTTTCTTTTACAAAGCTTGCCGCGCTCTCCGCCTGACGGTCGATAGCGTCCAAAAGCGCGACGGTTTCGTCGGTCAGCCGTTCTTCGGCAAGTACGTCGGTAAAGGACTGCAAGGACGAATACAGTGCCTCGAATAACACGTCGGTATCGACAAACTGTTCGGTTATAGATTTTAAAATCCTGCCGTTATCGACATTGAGAAAATACATACTGTTGACAAGCCCCGTTACGTCCACCGAAGCCACTCCGTCTACGCCTTCGAGCTTTTTGGCTATTTCGTTAAGCTCATCGGTCGCCGCGTTCATGCTCTGACCTTCCTTGTAGAGCGACAGCTTCATGACGGGGAGCATGGAAGCGTTGATTACCATGACCACGGGGTCGAGAATTGTAGACAAAATCTCCGCGTATTCCGCGCCGTCCACATTGATATTCAGACCGGTGTCGCTTGTTCCGCTGCCCAAATTGCCGAGCATATCCGTGCCAAATTCGAGAGTCTTAAAGGTATCTATCTTTGCGTTAATGTCCAAAAGCACCGAATCGGTGTTTGCGCCCGACTTCAATTCTAATATGATGAGAGAAATCATCGAATATGATTCGGTTGAAATACTTTTTATACTGCCCGCCGATGAAAGCACCTGTTCGAGCGGTCTCGTCACGCGTTCCTCGACCGCATCGGGCGAGCTTCCGCCCGGATAGACCGTCGCCACGACTATGTAAGGCAAATTGATATTCGGCAACAAATCAACGCCCGTATTCTTAAAGGACAGATATCCCATAATGATTACGAGTATTATCGCAACTACTATCATATGCGGTCTTTTTACGCTGAATTTGGCAAACATAATCAACCCCTTTTTGCACCGTTCGCAGGCAATGCCGAATATACGGCAACGGGCAAAGTTATACAGTCTATATGATACATAATCTATATTAAATTATCATAAACAAATAACAAGTTTTTTTGTCAACGGCAAAACCCTTTACCGTTTTATTCGAGAACCGATATTTCCTCGCCTTCCAAAAAATCGGGGCTTTCGGACAATCTCATTTCGTCCGACAAATCGCCGTCTATCGAAGCGGCTACCGCATCGAGCAGTATTTCCTCTTCGGAGCGTTCTCTGTACAGGGATTCGGAGGAGATATTGTAGTTTTCGTCTATGACCTTTATGCGTTCCATTATTTCCTCGAAGTGAGGCAGGTCGTTTATCGTGCCGAGCGAAAATTTTCTCAAAAATTCTTCGGTCGTTCCGAATAGCGTAGGACGTCCTACCGCGTCTTTTGTTCCTACCGATTCTATCATGTTGATTTTTTGCAGCATTGTGACGGCATATTCGGAGCTTACGCCCCTTATTTCTTCGATATCGAGCCTTGTGACGGGCTGTTTGTAGGCGATTATCGACAATACCTCCAAAAGCGTTTTAGACAATTCCTTTTCCTTTATCGGAGTAAGGATATCGGTCACAATGTCGCCGTATTCGGGATTTGAAGAGAATTGAACCTTGTCGTTATAGGTGACAAAGCGTACTCCCGAAACGCCGGAGTATTTTTTTTTCAATTCGCGCAACGCCGCATTTAATTCGTCTGGGGTTACGCCGGGCATTTTTTCGTTTATTTCTTTTTTCGATATTCCCTTTCCCGCCGTAAAAATCACGGCTTCGAGTATTTCGACAAGATGTTCCATATATGAATGTCCTTTTATCTCCGATTAGTTACGGTTTAACGGTTCGGGCATACTTTTTTCGGTCGCCGATATTGTTTAACGGTTTTAATATTCGGGCGACCAAGCGATTGCTCCTACCACAAAGTCCAATCTGACATTTGCAATATCTTTTGTAGGGGCGCCGCTTGCT
>JAITOU010000042.1 GCA_031289755.1 Clostridiales bacterium | reverse complement strand
ATTATTTTATTGCCCTTGTTTTATGCTCTTTTTATGCTTTTTTTGCCCTTTTTTTGTGTTTTTAAGTAATTTCTTTAATTGCCGTCAAGCTCCGGCTTTTTTGTCCGTTCGGCTATCAGTCGGTCGATTCCATAAAAAATACGGCGTGTCGGGACGGCGATTGCTATCACTATCGATGCCGCCGCATAAAAAGCAAGATATGCGCCGCCCCCGATATTCTCAAAAACAAAACCGTAAATAAATTGACCGAGCGGATTTGTACACATACAGACGCATATCACGCACGAAATCACCTTCCCTATCAAATCTTTTGGCGTCAAAATCCCGATATACGAGATTATTTGTATTTGAAAGACCGTTGACAACGCCGTCAACAGCCCTGCGCCGACGCTCAAAACAATATACACTCCTATTGCCGCCATAGGCAATTGCAAGGCTGCGCCGCCCAAAGCGACCGACAGGGCGCATCCTATCAGGATAAGGGGATTTGTCTTTGCTTTGAGCTTCCTTGACAGCACTCCGGCGAGCAAGCCGCCGAGTACCGCTCCTGCGGCAATAACGCCTTGCGCATAGCCGTACAGCCGATTGGCGGTATCCGTATCGAAGCCCAACCGCTGCGTAATCAAAACGGGAAGCCCGATTAAAATCAACGAAGTCAACAGTAGGTTGACGGACGCATACACCAAAGACACCTTCCACAATACGGGCTGTGTTTTTAGCATAAAGGCAAAGCTTGCTTTAAGGTCGGCAAAGCCCGTTACGAAGATATTTCCTTTTGACGGCGATTTTTTAAATGGAATCCGGATAAAGATTTCCAGCACGGCGGAGCAAAAAAAGCAAGCGATACTGACATACAATATCGGCGTCAAGCCAAAAACCGAAAACAAAATGCCGCCTATTACCGGACCCGCCATGCTCCCGAGCGAGTTTATCAGATTGACCGCCGAATTGCCCCGCATTATATGCTCCGCGTCGACCAAAACGGGTACGCTTGCCTGAACGGCAGGCTGATACGCGCCTTGTATGCCGTACAAAACAATCATTGTTATAGCCATAAGCACAACGATATCCATTTGTCCGGCAAGCAAATAAAACAAAAAAATCAGTATCGCCGTGCCGAAATCCAAAATTACCATAATATTTCTCTTATTTACTCGGTCGGCGATTATCCCCCCTATCGGGAAGAGCAAAAGCATCGGTATAAAAGAAACGGCCAAAATTGTTCCGAACAACACCGACGAGCCGGTCAGGTTGAGCAGATAGAGCGGAAGCGCGTATCTCACTATCTGATTTCCGAAGATAGAAATAATCTGCCCCGTCATAACAAGGATAAAATCCTTTGAAAATATCGTTTTTTTACTCATAGTTACAGCTTTTCCTTTTTTTAGAAGCCGCATAAATGCGCTAATTTTATCTCATTCGCGTCGTTTAGGACTAATATTTTGTTTCCTTAGAAACAAAACCATTATATTACAATTTTGTTTCCTTGTCAACAAAAAGTGAGCGTAAAAAAACGGCATAGCGAAAAAAACGCCGCTTAAAATTTTATCTTATTTACGCGGCGTTCCCGTATAAAAAAACAGCCTGTTCCCCTGCGAAACGGACTGTTTAATTTGTTCTAAAAGATTTATTCCTTGTTGTTTACGCTTTGTTTTTTGATTTCCGCATCCAAATGCTTATTATACTTCTCTATGAGATTGAGCATTCCGTCAAATTCTTCCCCCGTCACCTGCCCGAAGACGGCTTTGTCGCGTTCGTAAAACTCGTCGTGCAGTGTTTCATGGACTTTAAAAAGCTCATTTCCTTGCGGAGTCAGACAAAAATATATTTCTTTTTTGTTATCCGGCTTGCGGTAGCTTATGATAGTGCCTTTCTTTATCAGCTTTTTGGCGATTTTGCTTATCGCGCCGTTGGTCATAAAAAAGGACTCCGCAAGCCTTGTCACGTTAGCGTCGGCATTGCGTCCGATATATTCGATACAATGTATTTCGGACGGCGTATAGCCTTTCAGAGCGTCTTCCATTTTAATCTTATTAAGCCAAACGAGCTTATCAAATAAGCTCCTAAGCCCCGTTATGAATCGTTCTTCCTTATTCATTGCCCCGTCCTTACGCCAAAAGGTACATCAAAGGACACCGTGCAAAGCGGCGTTGCCCAAGCTCAAAAATCTATTCCTTGCATTTGCCGCAGTAGCCGAAAAAATTTGTCCTATGCCCTACTACCTTATACCCGAATTTTTCTTCTATGCCCACGTCCGCGCTCTTCATATATCCGTCGTCTATGTCGGCAGTGAGACCGCATTTAAGACAAATGAAATGATAGTGCGGCCGCATATCGGCGTCAAATCTCTCTCCGCCGTCAATCGCACCTATGACCCTGATAATAGCGTTGTTCTCTTCGAGAATGCGCAGATTGCGATAAACCGTCGCTTTGCTCATTTCGGGATATTTATCTCTGAGAGCGGTATAAAGCTCTTCGGCAGTAGGATGCCCCAGCCTTTTCAATTCGGCTTTGACGGCTTCCTTTTGTTTTGTATTTCTCCTAATCATAAATATGCCCCGCCGCGCATGACAAGTCGTCCTGACCGTCCGCGCCTTTGTACGATTTACTATCAACCCGATAACAAAAATCTCCGCAGCCCAAAATCGGATTACATAATAATACACTTACATTGTACATGATAAAACGCATTCTGTCAATCGTGTCAAAAGCTTTAATGCTCCGTAAAGCTTAAATATTTTTAGAAAGATATTCTATACGGAAATCTCGGTTTTGACTATATTGTCGGCGATATAATCCGCAAGACCGATGATATTGCCGTAAGCGGAATCGAAGGAAGCAATTTCTCCGTCAAATTCGCCGCGAAAACGCCGGTGTATCTGGGCGACGGTATCGCCTACGTTTTGCTGCAAAAATCCGCGTGTTTTGGCTTCGTCATAAATCGGATTGACGGTAAAAAAATACGCCGCCAAATCGGCATTGTTTCGCTCCAACCGCATAATCGTTCCGTCATACAGCACGGCGTTTTCGTAAGTATATGCACGCGCCAATTCTATCATGAGCAACGCCTGCTCATAATAAAGCGTTTTGATACCGTTGCAAATGCTTACGCCGTAATAATCCTTGAAGCCCGACGCTATATTGTCGGGGATTTTTTTGTATTTTTCTATGACTTCGGTTCTGCCGTTGACGCCGCTCACGACAAAAACCAACATCTCTCTCGTCCAAAAAGCATATTCGCCGAAAGCTCTTTCCATATTGCAATAAAGGTTTGTCGTTTCTTGTTTTGTGTCTTTACCGCCGCCGTTTGTTCCGGAATCCGCCATTTATGTCTACCGTCCTTTTAATCATGATAGTATTACCCGGACGACAAAGCTCCGCACCTTATTAAAGGTGTCTTTTATCCGTAAGCTCGCAAAAACAACCGTTTTGCTAAATGTACGGCTCTTTGTCGTCTAAGTAATAACATAATATGCCGTAGAAAACAAAACTGATTATTTTAAAGCCCTGACAAAGCCGCCTTTAAAACTCATAAAATCAAACGGAATAATTTTTATTTAAAACTATATTACCTTTGTTCGGCATTGCTTTAATCATTAGAAATCGCGGCGTTTTTTCGCGACCTTTCCGCTTCAAAAATGATTTTGTGGCTCTCCAATGTGACGTCGATAGTCGTCAGATAATCGGGGTCTATCGCGTCGCCCCTTATGAGCTTACAAAAGGTATCGCATATTCCGTTGTCGCCGCCGAGATGACCGCCCGCGATTTTCGATTTTATTTTTACCTTTTTGCTCTTTGCGCCAAAGACGTTCAGGACGAGAAATTTGTCCGTATCGCTGCCGTAGACCTCGCCCTTTGTCCCCATAATGTGGATTTTTCTATAACAATCTTTGGAAAAAGCCGTCACGGTCAGAGCCGCCGTCGCACCGTTTTCAAAATTCATAACGACCGACTGATGGTCGGCGACGTTATTGTCGCAAAGATATACGCACCGTCCGTAGACGTTGTCTTCCATTTTTAAAGCGGCTACCTTTTCTTCGTAGGTCGGGTTGTTTTTGCCGATAGCCGCAAAGATTCCCCACTTAAAGGGGGTATCCTTATCGAGATAAAGTCTTTTGACGCCGTAAGGGCAGGTTTGCAAATATTTACAGCCGTCAAGACACCGCGCCGCACAATCCTTAGGCGCGTTTTCCTTGCGGAAATAAGACAGCGCGCCGTAGCTGACCGCGCCCGTGCATTTGCTGTCCGCATACCAATAAATAAGGTCGAAATCATGACAGGTCTTTGCCAGCAGCAAAGGCGCGGAAGTGTTTTCGTCGCGCCAATTTCCCCTTGTGAAGCTGTGGGCAAAATGCCAATAAGCGACGTTCTCCTGATGATTGATAACGGTGACCTTGCCTATCGCGCCGGACTTGACGATATCGCGGATTGTCTTGTAAAAGCCCGTATATCTCAGGACGTGGCACACGAGTATATCCGCTCCCCGATTTTTTGCGGCGGCGGCTATCGCTTCAATCTCTTCGGGCTTGTCCGAAACGGGCTTTTCGAGCAGAATTTTTTTGTATCCGGCATCTAAGGCTTTTATCGTATGCCGATAATGGTCCTTGTCCATAGACGCTATGACCAAGCCGTCGCCGAGCTTGCCGCCCGCAAAAAACTTGTCTTCGTCGGCGAAGCACGCACCGCCGTCTACTCCGAATTTGTCTTGCGCATTTTTTAACGCGCCTTCGTCGATATCGCAGACCGCCGAAATCCTTACGCCGCCGGTTGCCGACAATATCCTTCCGTATACGTTAAAGCCCCTTGACCCTACTCCTATTATCGCAATGTCCATATTCCGCCTATCATACGGAAACGGTGTCTCACTTAATGCAAATAAGCAAGCCGGCGTTTCTATATATTTTATTTTGACGTATTATATCATAAATTTTGTCTAAAATCAAACCGATTGCAAAAAGCATACCCTATACTATTGACATATTGCATAAAAATATTATATTATAAAGCCGCAGATATCCAAAACAAAAGCCTTTATCACATTGAGCGTCCTTGTCATCGTGTCCTTTGCCGCCGTCGATATCATAAGAATGACCGCGCTCCTTCCCGACGCTTCCACGCTCGGCTATTTTTGGAACGGCGTCGTCGGTCGGGTAATCCGCCTTTAAAAAAACAAGCAACCGCCGCTATACATATCACACGATTAGGTGATATAAGTCATTCTTTTTTTAAGAAATAAATAACCGCTTACGGAGATTTAAAAAACAATGAAAACAACCGTTACCCAAAAGAAAAAACGCCGACCCGTTAAAACCGCCGGCATAGTGCTTTTGTCTCTGCTTATGACCGCCGTTTTTACTTCCGCCGCCTTGACGGGATATGCTTCTTACGTCGCAAACCGCGTGCTGTCGCAAGACCTTGCCATACAAAAAGCTCATATCGCCGCACTGCGCTTAAATCCCGGCACGCCCGTCAACGAGCAAGACATAGCGGATTTTGACCTTGTTGCCGTCAACCCAAAAATCAACGCGGTGCGCACGGTGTCGTCTCACAACAGCTATCGGCTCGAATTTCCCGAGCCGATTTATTCCGTCTTTTACGGCGTTGTTCCAGACGCGACGGCTTTTGCTTATCACTACGAAAAGCCGTCCTTGACGGAGCAATTAAACTCCGGCATTCGCGGTCTCGAACTCGACGTCAACGTCGAAAAAAACGGCATTCGGGTATTTCATATGTATCCGTTTGACACGAGAACAAACGGCAACGATTGGCTCTTGTGCTTAGAAGAATTAAAGCTTTGGTCGGACAACAATCCCGACCACTTCCCTTTGACTATTTGCGTGGAATATAAGGACACCGCCGCCTTTTTAAATCCCGCTCACGCAAAAAAAAGCGTCGAAACGGTCAAGCGTCTCAACGATTCTTTTTTGCAGGTCTTTGACAAAAGCGACCTTATCCGCCCCGCCGATATCATCGGCGGCTATGCCGATATGAAGGAAGCAATCGCCGCCGATAATTGGCCGCGCTACAACGACGCAAAAGGAAAAATTCTCTTTTATGCCAATGTCGGCTATTCCGCCGACGGCATAGACCGTGAGATGATTGCCTTGGATTCCGCACAGCAATCGCTCAACTTCTTTATATCTATGCGTCCGAACGGCGACGCAAATCAAGGAAGCATGGGCAATTACGCCGCTATTGCCGTGACCGACGACGGAAACACGGCGGCTGATTCGGCAATAATCAAAAGCTATGTCGAAGCGGGCTACCTTGTCCGCCTTACCATGAACCCCTATTCCGTCGACAAAAAAGGCAACGTCGTCTTTTACGAAGACCGCAAAAACAACGTTCTCGCGTCGCTCGGACAAATGATTTCCACCGACTACATCGAGTGCGCAATTTCACCCAAAATGCCTTTTGTCATGACCTTTGCCGGAAAGTATCTGACGCTGACAAAATAAACCGTATGGATAGCTTATCTCTTTTTTGCCCCAAAAAAATCGAACAGTCAAGCAATTACTCGGTTATAACCGAATAACGGCGTACTTTTCGATATTTTACTCGGTTATGACCGAATAGAAGTATGATTTTTGACGTTTTACTCGGTTATAACCCTATAAATTTCAGACACTTGCATTGCATATCTACTCAAAGATTTTTTTACCGATTATTTCTATCAATGATTTCTTAGCTTCGGTATATGTAACTTTTTCATATAATAATGCTTGTAATTTTTCTTCGTAATCTTTTTTGCAAATATCTTTGTCGGCAATTTCTGTTAACAGTTTTTGCATATCAACTCCTTCTTGTGCCGAATAACAATATTGACTTATTTTTCTCACTTCTCGGACTTCTTTAACAAGCTTCAAAAAACTATCGTCGATTTTGACAAGCGGTAACAACTTATAGATATCATATACATGTCTCGAATGACCGGCAACCTTGTCTTGAAGATAATAATCGCCTAATGCAAACAATTTATCGATTAAGGTTCTGTCTAATCTCTGTGTGCGAACAGAGAACTCTTTTAAATCATATTGCTCTGCAATGTTCGGTAAATTCTTTTCTTCTAAAAACTCTTGTATCATACTTTTTGTCATTTTTATTTCACTTGGAAAAGAACGTACACTTACCGATGTTTCCACAAAAACAAATTGCTTTAACTGTTCAAACTTGAAGTCGGAAGGATAATCTATTTCATATCTGTTGAAATCTCTACGGCTTCGCGTACTCTCTAAGTTAAGAATATCAAGTCCAAGCTCGGCGGCAGAGTCAACAACGGCTTGCTTTATACTTCTGCGCTGTCCTTCGGTAAGTTTATCCTTGTATTCCAAAGTAATATCTATATCTTCTGAAAAACGTTTGATAACACCATAACATTTGGAAAGCGATGTGCCGCCCTTAAAAATAAGATTTGGAAGTTTTTTGGAAAGTGTTTGTAAAAACATGGTAACATAATAATCTTTTTCGATTATACTTTCGTGTATTCCCGTTTCATTTGTCATTGATTTTATTATTTCGAGAAACGTTTTTTTATTCTTATGCAAGTTCATATAATACCCCACTTATGTTTTTTATCGCTTTTGTCGGATAAAATCCGGCATATTTCAAAATATCTTTTGTCGTGATTTTATATCTCTTTGCATAATTCAATATCGCAGCCGAAACATCTTTGTCAAAACAAGTAAACCGATTGCCCAATTCCAATATTTTAAGAATCTTTTCGTTGCCGTCGTCGATTTCACATCTCGATTTTCGCAAGATAAATTTAGACTTGCCAAAATTGATTTCTCTCACTCTGGTTTTTGTTTTGTTAGTAACAATCTCCAAAGTGTTTGTCATTTGTCTTGTACCGCCTATTGCATTCAAAAGCCCCCATCCCGTATAAAAGCCAATCGTTCGACCATTTTCTTTTAAATATTTCTTTTCAATAACGTCGTAAAGACTTAACACCGATTTCCCCAAAATCGTTTCAGTTGAAAAATAATAAATTCCGGAATCGCATTTTGCCAATTCCCCTTGTTCTACCGCCGCTTTTAAAAGTTGGAAAATTCGCGGTTCGGAATAATCGTTTAAAACTTTTTTTATCTCATCAATCAAAATCGGCTCATTAAAGCCATATATGTTTTTTAATGTTTCCACAAATTCCATAATTATCTCTCCTATATTATTATACGCAATCCTTAATGCAATTATAGTAAATTTTGCAATGCTTGTCAAGTTTAATATGATATTTTATTAAAATAATCTTTTTTTACGCCTTTCACTCTTCTATAAGCTGACAAAATATGCCGTATCGGGTAGCTTATCTCTTTTTTGCAAAAAAAATCGAACAGTCAAGCAATTATTCGGTTATAACCGAATAACGGCGTACTTTTCGATATTTTACTCGGTTATGACCGAATAGAAGTATGATTTTTGACGTTTTACTCGGTTATAACCCTATAAATTTTACATTCGTAACGGTCTTTAACCTTGCATAATTTCACGCAATGAAATTTTGGCTACACGTCCTTTGTACAACGCCATTATTATTTCATAGCCCGCAAAAAACACGGCTAAGGTTATCAAAAATCCCAAAACATTAAAATCGACCTTAACGTCGCAAACTCACGGTCGCCGATTTCCGCCGAAACATCATTCAGCGCATATAAACGGCTCTCGCCGTTTTCGTACGTCTTTGTCAATCCGCTTATCCGTATCATCAACTATCTCCTTGCAGTTTTTTTGCGGCAAGACTTGCGGCGATTTGGTTTCTCTATGCTTACCTTATCCGATTTTTTGCAGAGAAAAGAAAAAAATCGACTTATGGTCAAATAACTAAAAACATAAAAAACCACAGTTATAACAGCGTTTTTGGGAGCCGATATTGAGAATCAGGCAGACATTCACCTTACCAAAACTGCCCATTTTGTGTCTCCATAATTTCTATTTGATTAAATACACAGTATTTGTGAGCAGTAAAAACTGTTATGAACACAGAAGTTTTACTTGCCAATCTGCAATATTGCATGGTATAATAAAAAAGTAAAAATAACGAGACTGCGCACATGATAACATATGGAAAACTATGAAACTTACTTCTTGCCCGTGTTATGAAAAACAAGACCTGCTGACGGTCTTAATGATAAGTACTGCCATAATATCAAAACTCAACCACAGCAAAAATCTCAATACAGATATTCTCGTCAAAATTTGCAATGCTCTGCAATGTAATGTCGCCGATATTATGGATATTGCTCTCACCCCCATCTCTCAAAATAAGGAGTAAATTAATGGCAAACTTAGCGCAACAAGCGTTCTTGGGTTATGATATGAATAGCAATGTTATTGCATTATCTAAAATTAATGAACACCCTATTAAATCCTTAGAAAACTCAAAAATCCTATATGGTAATTGTTTAGAGCTAATTAAACAGGAGCAAAAATTTTCTATTGATTTATTGGTCACATCTCCGCCGTATTGGGCAAAGAGAATTTACAACGGCTCCGGTGAACTGGGGTCGGAAGCCACCCCCGAATTGTATGTTGAAACATTGGTTAAGTATTTTTGCGACATACGTCCATACTTAAAACCGACTGCAAACATTTTTGTGAATATCGGAGACACCTTCTTTGGTTCTGGTGCCGGTGCTTGGAATAAATACTTAGATGAGAAAGGAAATGTCACAGAATATCAACTTAAACGCAAGGAAAAATACTTTACGACAAAGCCGCTACAACCTAAGATAAAGCAAAACGGCAAGCAATATCAAAACAAACAACTTTTGCTTGTACCTGCTCGCTTTGCAATCGCAATGCAAGAACAAGGCTTTATCCTTAGGGACGATATTATCTGGTACAAACCCAACCGCATTCCGGCAAGTGTTACAGACAGATTAAATAACACATACGAACACGTTTACCATTTTGTATTGAATAAAAAATACTATTTTAATCTCGACGCAATTAAGACCAAAAGCACAACCAAAGATGGGTATAAAAATCCGGGCGATGTTTGGGAGATTCAAACGCAAGCATTAAAAGGCGACCATACGGCAACTTTTCCAGAGGAGTTAGTAAAAAGGATAATTCTTTGTGCTTCACCAGAAAATGGGCGTGTTTATGACCCCTTTGTTGGAACGGGTACTACTTGCCTTGTCGCCAAAAACAATAATCGCTCGTATTTGGGGCACGAAATAAATGAATCATTTGTTGAATATGCAAGGAAAAGAGTTGACGAGAAATAATGAAGGTAGAAATCAATTACAAAAAAATATGCGACTGTAATCCGAAACATTTAAATTGCATGACCGGAGCAGAATGGATGAAATCCCAATTGGGCGTATGGAATTTTTCATACGATAAGCGAGATATTCGCGATAAAAAAATCCACCCTGCTGTATTTCCAATCCAACTTGTTGAAAAAGTGATACAGCTATTCACACATAAAGGAGAATTAGTTGTTGACCCTTTTGTCGGTGTGGGTACTGTGCTTCTCGCTGCAAAAGAACAAAAAAGAAATGCTCTCGGCTGTGACATAAATAGTAAGTATATTGAATTTGCTATAAACAGAATCGGGGAACCAGACGAAGAAACAACACAAATTCTATTGCACGACGACGCAAGAAATTTAAATCAGTATCTATCTCCGGAGACCGTGAAATTGGTAATAACTTCTCCGCCCTATGCCAATCTTTTGAACCGTGAGCGAAAAAACAAGAGTCGCCGAGCGGATTTGCGGCAGAATGACCAATTCGGTAAAATTGAGCAATATAGTCAAGAACCGCGTGATTTAGGGCTATTGGATGAAAAAGAATTTCAAGCTGAATTTTCTATTATTTTCAAGGCCATTTATCCGTACATAAAGCCAAATGGCCATTGCGTTATCAATGTAACCGATTATTGGATGGATAATGAACGGATTCCTTTACATATAAATATAGTAAATGCGATGAACAATGCCGGTTATAAGCTACGAAATACTATTATCTGGGACAGAAGAAACATAGTAAATAATATCGGAATTTTCGGTTATCCGTCTAATTACATTACAATGGGAACCACTTTTGAGTATTTATTGGATTTCATAAAACGATAAGCATTAAATCTCTATCTGCCCTGAATAGAGATTTTTCTTTTGATCAGATTTTATTCTGATTTTTGTACCGTGGTTATGTTTTGTTCTTGCATCAAAGTCAACATAAATAACGCCGTCGTCTACAAGTTTCAAAAAATTGTCAAGAGTCGGTTTCATATATGCTTCAAAATTGGAATAACGATAGAATTCCTTGCCGTTTTCTTTTTTTGTTTCAACACGAAAATATAGTAGATTATCAAGTTTTGTTTGCAACTTCTTCTCGATCGTATAAAAACTCCAATACGGACGAGGGTTAAAATCATCAAGCCCAATTTTTGCTTTTACTTCCGTTTTCCATTCAAAATGAGAATCGGATATTTTAGCGGCATCAAATTCAACATACACTTGACGTAAAGTGCGGTCAACTCCAACGCGTAATCCTCTATCGCTAAATGTTGATTTTAGTGTGGCGCGAAAGCTCCGCTCGTTCTCGCCATATAACGAACCGGCTTCATTGTGTTTCCAACCATAATTTGGCAAGGCTATCTTAGAAACAAATCGTGCTTCACGAGGTTCTGGCTCGCAATGAAACAATGTAAGCAACGATGATGTAGTGTCTCGCTGAGTTTTTAGTTCCCATTTCCCAAAATCAGGCAAGCTGAGATTGTTTTCCACGATCTCCAACAAATCTTCAAGAGTATTGCCTACACCGCCGTCATTTCCATGACGGCGATTTTCAACCCAGTTCATCGCCGAAATTGTTTTAAATTTTTCCTTAAATAATTCAGTTGTTTGATTGTTTAGTTCCATCTTTTTTCTCCTAAAATACTTAATATTTTTACAAGTATTTAAAACCAATCATCTCCGCTTGAATATCGGTACGGAGATTTTGCTCTTTCTTTCATATATTGTAACATAAATCCGTGACATTTGTCCATCGCATTACTATATTCTTTCAAATAGCCTTATATAATTATCACTTTTCATATTGCAAAAATGATTGACTGGTTGAAATTGCCGTGAAATAACATGGATAAACTAAAAAAACAAAAAGACTACAATATATCGTAGTCTTTTACATGGAGCTGATACCGGGAATCGGACCCGGGACCTCCACCTTACCAAGGTGGCGCACTACCGACTGTGCTATATCAGCGAACGATTGGGTTTTTAGAGATAACGGCGGCAAAGGACGGCTGGGACGGTATAAAGGCTTGCCTTAGACGATTACGAGAGATTGGCGAACAAGTTTAATAATTATATAAAAAAACGCGGATTATGTCAAGCGTTGAAATGCGGTTTGTACGGTTAAGTTTGCAAAGCGCAAAGCAAAGCGTCCGAACCTTATGCAACACCCTTTAAGTTATTTGACTTTTTCCCCATAAAATTTTATAATAATATTTTAATAATACAAATAAGGCAGCTCTCACGCAAAAAAAGACGGGATATAAAGCTTTATCCGGTTTTATTCGTGGAGTTTTCAAATTATCAAGCGCATACGATTAAGGGGTTTCTCAAATGGATTACAAACAAATATATCTACAATGGCTGTCCGCATCATTGCCGCCGGAGCTTGCGGCGGAGCTTGCGGCGATAAAAAACGACGACGGCGCTATAAAGGACAGATTTTTCGGCGAATTGGAATTTCGCACCGCAGGAATGCGCGGCATACTCGGCGCGGGAACGGCGAGAATGAATTACATCACGGTCAACCGTGCCACAAAGGGGCTTGCCGACTATATCGTCTCTCTCGGAGCGGAAGCAATGCTTCAAGGCGTGGTCATCGCTTACGATACGCGCCGTTACTCCTTTGAATTTGCTCTGTCGGCGGCAAAGGTTTTGTCTTACAACGGCATAAAGGTTTATCTTTTTGACGACGTAAGACCCGTTCCTATGGGTTCGTTCGCCGTAAGGCATTTAAAAGCCGCCGCCGGAATCATCATCACCGCCAGCCACAATCCTAAGGAATACAACGGCTATAAGGTCTACGGCGCGGACGGCGCGCAAATGGGTATCGAAGCGACCGAAGAGGTCGTCGGATATATATCAAAAACCGACGCCTTCGCCGTCAAAACCGCCCCCGTTCAAGCGACGACGCTAAGCGACGTAAAGGGCAAAGACGGACAAAAATTAGACGAAAATATCAACATAATCGGCAAGCGCATAGACGACGCTTATTTCAACGAGATATCAAAGCTTGCCCTGTCGCCCGACGAAGTAAAAGCCGCCGGACACCGTATCAAAATCGTCTATACTCCCCTGCACGGCTCGGGCTATATGCCCGTCACCGCTATTCTCAAAAAAATGGATATAGACGTAACCGTCGTCGAAGCGCAAAAAAATCCCGATTACGATTTTTCCACCGTTTCTGCCCCCAATCCCGAACAGCCCGACGCCTTAAAGCTCGGTATAGAGCTGGCGGGACGGATTGACGCCGACGCCGTGATAGGCACAGACCCTGACGGCGACCGAATGGGCGTCGCTATCAGGACGGCGGACGGCTACACGCTCCTTACGGGAAACCAAACGGGTGCGCTGCTTTTGGATTACATACTTCTCCGCAAAAAAGAAACGGGAACACTTCCCGTCAACGCGGCGGCTGTCAAGACGATAGTCACTACGGAGCTTGCGGCTTGCGTGGCAAGGTTTTACGGCTGTGCTATCGTAGACGTTTTGACCGGCTTCAAGTTTATCGGCGAAAAGATAAAGGAGTGGGAATCGAGCGGCGAATATTCCTTTATCTTCGGCTACGAAGAAAGCTACGGCTATCTTTGCGGCACTCACGCAAGGGATAAGGACGCCGTAGTGGCCGCTATGCTTTTTTCCGAGATGCTCTGTTATTACCGCTGCAAAAACACCGATTTGCTATCTAAACTCAACGGACTTTATTGGCAATTCGGCTGTTTTTCCGAAAAAAATATATCGGTATCTTATTCCGGCGCGGACGCCATGCGGCAAATGTCGGACACAATGAGCCGCCTTAGGTCACGCGGCGTCCGCGAATTTGCAAAGACGGCGGTGAGCTTCACCGACGATTATGATACGCGTATCAGGACCTATCCGTCGGGAGAACAACAGCCTATCACCCTTCCAAAGAGTGACGTCCTGTATTACTCTCTCAAAAGCGGCGGCTTTATCTGCGTGCGCCCGAGCGGCACCGAGCCTAAGCTCAAAATTTACGTTTCCGTCTCCAAGCCTACGCAAGCCGAAGCGGACGCCTATGCCGAAGCCTTATTGTCCTTTGCAAAAGGTCTGTTATAAGACGGCTATCCAAACAATTACAATCAAAGCTTTTTGATTAATCTTCAATTAGTCAAAAGAAGGAATCTTATATGAAACCCGAATACAATTTCAAACAAACCGAACAAAAATGGCAGGAAATATGGGAAAAAGAAAAAATCAATCAAGCGGTTGATTTCGGAACGAAGCCCAAATTTTACGGACTTATAGAGTTCCCCTATCCGTCAGGCTCGGGACTGCACGTAGGGCATTTACGCGCCTTTACGTCTATCGAGATAGTGGCGCGCAAAAGGCGTTTGGAAGGCTACAACGTTCTCTTCCCTATCGGCTTCGACGCGTTCGGTCTTCCCACCGAAAATTTTGCCATGCAGACGGGCAAGCATCCGCGCCTTGTCACCGACGACAATATAGCGACCTTTACCGCTCAATTAAAGGCGTTCGGTTATTCCTTCGACTATTCGCGCACGGTCGACACGACGGACAAAAATTATTACAAATGGACTCAATGGATATTTATACAGCTTTTCAAAAAGGGTCTGGCATACAAGAGCAAGGCGTATGTCAACTACTGCGAAAAATGCAAGGTCATTCTCGCCAACGAAGAATCACAAGGCGGCGTTTGCGACCGTTGCGGCTCGGAGGTCGTCCAAAAAGAAAAGGACGTTTGGTTTTTAAAGATACGCGATTATGCGGAGAAGCTGCTCGACGGTCTTAACGACGTAGACTATCTCCCACGCATCAAGCTCGAACAAATAAATTGGATAGGAAAATCCGAAGGCGCGGAGATAGACTTTTCGGTCGGGGGCGGCGCGGTCAAAGGCTCTAAGCTCAAAATCTTCACCACAAGACCCGACACGCTTTTCGGCGTGACCTTTATGGTCATCGCGCCCGAACATCCGTTTATCGCCGAAAACGCGAAGTCTATCAAAAACATGGACGAAATCGAACGTTACCGTATAGAAACAAAGAAAAAGAACGAATTTGAACGCATTCGCGTCAACAAGGACAAAACCGGCGTGATGATAAACGGCGTATGCGCCGTAAATCCCGTCAACGGCTGTGAGATACCGATATTTATCGCCGATTATGTCACTCTCGATTACGGCACGGGCGCGGTAATGGCAGTCCCGGCGCACGACACAAGAGATTACGAATTTGCAAAAAAATTCGGGCTTCCGATAGTCGAGGTCATAGCCGGCGGCGATATAGAGCGGGAAGCCTTTACCGACATCGCAAACGGCATTCTTATAAATTCCGATTTTTTGAACGGACTTGCCGTCAAGGAAGCCGGACACAAAATCACAGAATACCTTGCAAAAAAAGGTCTCGGCACACGGCGTATCAATTACAACATGAAGGATTGGGCTTTTAACCGCCAGCGTTATTGGGGCGAGCCTATCCCTATCGTCTACTGTCCAAAATGCGGAACGCGCCACGTTCCGGAGAACCAATTGCCGTTAGAGCTTCCGCCTCTCGAAAGCTACCGCCAGACGGAAAGCGGCGAATCGCCCCTTGCCAACGTCGCGGAATTTGTCAATTGCAAATGCCCCGAATGCGGCGGCGACGCCAAGCGCGAGACCGACACAATGCCGCAATGGGCAGGCTCTTCGTGGTATTTTCTCCGCTATATCGACCCGCGCAACGAGCAGGCTCTCGCCGACTTAAAGAAGCTCTCCTACTTCGGGCCGGTCGATTGGTACAACGGCGGCATGGAACACGTCACGCGTCATCTGATATATTCGCGCTTTTGGAATCACTTTCTCTACGACATAGGCGCAGTGCCTTTTAAAGAACCTTACGTCAAGCGCACGGCACAAGGTCTTGTACTCGGCGAAAACGGCGTCAAGATGTCCAAATCTCTCGGCAACGTCGTCAGTCCCGACAGTCTGATAAAGGATTACGGTGCGGACGTATTGCGGCTGTATATCATGTTTATGGGCGATTACGAAAGCCCCGTGCCTTGGTCTAACGCCAGCATAAACGGCTGCCGCCGCTTTATCGACCGCTTATACAATCTTCTCGACATAACCGACAAATGCGAAGGTTATTCCGAAAAACATACGGGTCTTATCAACCGCCTTATCAAAAAAGTGTCCGAAGACATCGAAGCTATGAAATTCAATACTGCGATAGCCGCCATGATGTCCTTTATAAATGAAATTTATGCGGACAATTATATCACAAAGGGCGAGCTGAAAGCCTTTTTGCTCCTGCTCTACCCTTTTATACCGCATATGACCGAAGAAATCAACGAGCTTTTGGGCTACAAAGTCATTCTCTCTAAGTCGTCTTATCCAAAATACGACGCGGCAAAGCTTATCGACGACGAGATAGAATTGCCCGTCCAAATCAACGGCAGGTTAAAGGGGACTGTAAAGATATCCAAAGACGCCGGCTTGCAAGCCGTCAAGGACGCCGTTCTGTCAGACCCTATCCTTGCCGCCGCACTCGGCTCTAACGCCGTCAAAAAAGAAATATACGTTCCTAAAAAAATAATAAACTTTATTATTTGACGGAACGGCGGCCGTCTTACGGTAAATTCAAAATCCCGTTTCTTTGCCGGCATAAGCAAAAGGAAACGGGATTTTTTGTATGCCCTTCACGCCTTATTTGCCCTTATCCACTTTTAAAAAGTTTTTAGGATTTTTACTAAAAACTATTTAAAATCGTAAAGTTTTTATGATTTTAACAAATAAGTATCTAAAAACATAAAGTTTTTAATAAAAATACTACTTTGTACTTGATTTGTGTTCAAAAATAGTATATTATATAAACGGTTTCATAAGGAGAAGAGCATGGCGGAAGCAAAAAAGGATTCATATATATCGAGAAAGGATTACTTGGAACAGTTAATCTCCTATAAGGACGAACAGCTGATAAAGGTGATAACCGGAATGCGGAGAAGCGGAAAATCCACTCTGCTTTTTGACATATACGCCGATTGGCTGGCGGATAACGGGGTGACGGAAGAGCAAATCATAAAGGTGGATTTGGAGTCTATGGAGTCCGAGCCTCTGTACAATCCCGAGTCCTTATACAAATATATCACGGACAAGCTGATAAAAAACAAACCGAATTACGTCTTTATAGACGAGGTTCAAAATTGCAAGGATTTTCAAAAGGTTGCGGATAGCCTATACCTAAAAAAGGGCGTTGACGTTTATATAACGGGGTCTAATGCCCATATGTTTTCGGGCGAGCTTGCGACGTTACTGTCCGGACGGTATGTCACCGTAGAAATCTTGCCGCTTTCCTTTAAGGAATATCTCGAAACCGCAAAGGACGAAAATGCTTCGCCCGAAAAAAAATACCGCGACTACGTTCGTTTCGGCTCTCTGCCTAAGGTGGCGGGATATAATGGCAACATGAAAAAAATCAACGCCTATTTAGACGGCATTTATAATACGATTTTCAAAAAAGATATAATAGACCGGAACAAAATAACCAATGTGCCGTTATTTGAAGACGTTATGAAATTTGTCATGAGCAATATCGGAAGCCATATTTCACCGAAAAGCATCGCCGATTATCTGACCTCAAACAGAAAAACCGTATATTCGCAGACCGTAGACGATTTTTTGAAATATTTAACGGATAGCTATATGATATATAAGGCGGTTAGGTTCGACATCAAAGGCAAGGAATTATTAAAATCGCTCGCCAAATATTATGTGACCGATTTGGGAATAAGGAATTATCTGTTAGGTTATCGCGACACCGATACGGGGCATATTTTAGAAAATGTAATATATTTGGAACTTTTGCGCAAAGGATATAAGGTTTTTGTCGGCAAAGTGGCAAATACCGAAGTAGATTTTGTCGCCGTCAAGCAAGACGAAACCGTCTATATACAGGTCGCCGAAAGCGTAAAAGAAAAAGCGGTCTTAGAAAGGGAGTTAGCTCCGCTAAAAGCTATACGCGATTTTAATCCGAGACTGCTCGTCACTATGGATTATGATTTAAACGGCTCATACGACGGAATAAAGCACGTCAACGCATTAGATTTTTTAACGGAATAAAGCGGCGTCTTTTTATTCCGCTAATCCCCTGTTAGGGTACAAATCCGCGGCACAATATTTACGGATTTGTAAATTTTTTTAAAACCTATATTGTTTTATTTGACTTTTGCGCATTTAGCGCATATAATACTGCTAAACGGCAAAGGCGCTAACGGGGGTTTCCTTATAGCGCTTTTACCATTTTTTGGGCGTTAAATCACCCCGACGGTACACAGAAGGCTTTTTTAGCCCGTTACCGTCCGAGCTTTTTTGCACCGCACCGAAGCGCACGCTAAAAAATCTTAAACTGTATCTGCACGCGTCGAATAGTATCATAAATCTATTACGACAATACATAATACGGAGTGATGTTTTGAGTCGTTTTTTTCTGCCTGAGGGCTACTGCCAAAAGCTCAGTCTTTACAAAACACAAGAAGCCGTTTCTTTTATAAAGTCCGACTTCGGCAAACGATTTTCAACCGCTTTAAACCTTTTAAAGGTTTCGGCTCCTTTGTTTGTCGACCCCGCGTCCGGACTCAACGACGACCTTAACGGTATTCAACGCCCCGTTTCCTTTGAAATTGCCGAAACGCAATCGGGCGTCCAGATAGTTCAGTCGCTCGCCAAATGGAAAAGGCAGGTTTTGCACGATTACCGCTTCGAGACATTGACGGGATTGTACACCGATATGATAGCCGTCCGACGCGACGAAGAGCTGACCAATATTCATTCCGTTTACGTCGACCAATGGGATTGGGAAAAAATCATCACACCGCGCATACGCAATATAAATTATCTCAAAAAAACCGCGCAGGCCATCATCAAAGCCGTCTGCGAGACCTCCGAAAAGGTCAACAAAATGTTTCCGCAGATAACGCTCGATTTGACCGATAAGGTTGCCTTTGTCACAACTCAGGAGCTTGAAGATCTCTATCCGTCGCTCTCTCCGCGTCAAAGAGAAAACGTCTATCTCAAAGAACACAAAACGGCTTTTATAATGCAAATCGGCGGCACTCTGCGCTCCGGCATACCGCACGACACACGCGCCCCAGACTATGACGATTGGGAATTAAACGGCGACATCTTCTTTTATAACGAGCTGCTTGATTCCGCCTTTGAATTATGCTCGATGGGTATCCGCGTAGACGCGGCGGCACTCGACCGCCAGCTAAACAAAGCCGGCTGCCGGGACAGACGCACGCTCCCCTTCCATTCGGCTCTTTTAAACAACGCGCTTCCGCCCGCGATAGGCGGCGGAATAGGTCAATCCCGACTGTGTATGCTGCTTCTCCAAAAGGCGCATATAGGCGAGGTTCAGCCGTCGGTGTGGGATGCCGCCACCGTCACAAAATGCCGTGACGCAGGCATAGCTCTCTTATAATTCCGATATTAAAGATATTTAATATAAAGCTTTTAAAATAAGAAAATTATTATTTTATCAAGGAGATAAATATATGTCACAGATAAGCAATTTAAAGGAATTGTTTTCAAGTATGGTATTTAATGAGCGCGTCATGAAAGAACGCCTTCCTAAGGAAACCTACAAAAGTCTTAAAAAGACCATTTCCGAAGGCTCATTTCTCGACCTCGAAACAGCCAACGTCATAGCCAACGTCATGAAGGATTGGGCTCTCGAAAAAGGCGCGACGCATTTTACGCATTGGTTTCAGCCGATGACCGGCATAACCGCCGAAAAGCACGACAGCTTTATTTCCCCCGTCGGCGACGGCAGCGTCATTATGGAATTTTCCGGCAAAGAATTGATAAAGGGCGAGCCGGACGCTTCGAGCTTTCCGTCGGGCGGACTCAGAGCGACCTTTGAAGCCAGAGGTTATACGGCTTGGGACCCTACGTCGTATGCCTTTCTCAAAGAAAACACTTTGTTTATTCCTACGGCATTTTGCTCCTACGGCGGCGAAGCTCTCGACAAAAAAACTCCCCTGCTCCGCTCTATGGAAGCCCTTAACAATCAGGCATTGCGCATACTCAAATTATTCGGAACGCCCGCAAAACGCATATATGCGACAATCGGCTCGGAGCAGGAATATTTTCTCATAAGCGAAGAGCATTACAAGCAGAGAAAGGACCTTATTTTGACGGGCAGAACGCTTTTCGGCGCGAAGCCGCCTAAGGGTCAGGAGCTTGAAGACCACTATTTCGGCACACTCAAACAAAACGTACTCGAATATATGCACGACTTAGACCGCGAGCTTTGGAAGCTCGGCATCTCGGCAAAGACCGAACACAACGAGGTCGCTCCGTCGCAGCATGAGCTTGCTCCCGTTTTTTCGACCGCGAATATCGCCGTCGACCAAAACCAGCTGACAATGGACATGATGAGAAAGGTCGCCAAAAAGCACAAGCTCGTCTGTCTGCTCCACGAAAAACCCTTCGCCGGAATAAACGGCAGCGGCAAGCACAACAATTGGTCTATCTCCACCGACTCGGGTGAGAATCTCTTAGACCCCGGCAAAAACCCTGAGAACAATACGCGCTTTCTGCTCTTTCTTGCCGCTATCATAAAGGCGGTCAACGAATATCAGGATTTGCTCAGAGTGTCCGCCGCAAGCGCGGCAAACGACCACCGTTTGGGTGCGAACGAAGCGCCGCCGGCAATCATCTCCGTCTATCTCGGCAGCGAATTGACCAACGTTCTCGAATCAATCGAGTCTTCAAACGGCTATGCTTCTAAGGAAGAAGAAAAAATGAAGAGCAACGTGTCCTACATTCCCGAATTTATCAAGGACACCACCGACAGAAACCGCACGTCGCCTTTCGCCTTTACCGGCAACAAATTTGAATTTCGTATGCTCGGTTCGTCGCAGTCTATTTCAGGTCCTAACTTCGTACTCAATACGATAGTGGCGGAAGAATTGCGTCAGTTTGCCGACGTTCTCGAAGGCAAGGACGATATCGTCAAGGCTTCTCTCGAAATCATCAAAGATACCGTCAAGAACAACAAGCAAATCATCTTTAACGGCAACAACTATTCCGACGAATGGACTAAGGAAGCCAAAAAACGCGGACTGCTCAACCTAAAAAATACCGTCGAAGCCGTGCCGTATTTCATCAAAAAGAAAAACATCGACCTATTTATCAATCACGGCATTCTGACCGAAAAGGAAGTGCTGAGCCGTCACGAAATCCTTCTCGAAGGCTATTGGAAGGTCATCAATATAGAAGCCCTGACCGTCGTCGATATCGCCAAAAAAGCCATAATCCCCGCCGTCTATTCATATCTTTCGGACATCACGGAGTCAACGCTCCGCCGCCAAAAGCTTTCGATTGACGTATCCAACGACATAACGGTCATATCCAAGCTCAGTGCCTTAAAGGACACCCTGCAAGCCGCCGTCGCCAAGCTCGACAAAGCTCTCGCAAAGGCTAAGGACATCGAGAATATCGAAGAAAAAGCTCACTTTTATTCCGCGACCGTCATCGACGCCATGTCCGCCGTCCGCAACGTCGCCGACGAATTGGAAACGCAGGTCGCCACGTCGTATTGGCCGTTCCCTACCTACTCGGAAATCTTATTCCCCGTATGACGCATATAGTATGATGTTTTGCGCGGCAAAACATCTCGTCATAAGCGTAAGCGTCATCATATCATCATCAAACATCTTTCCGTTAACGCAAAAATGATGAGAGCCTATGACGCTAACCGCCCGATATTCCCGTTAACAAGCTTTCTCCCCCCATTACTTTTTAAGACCTTTCGTTTTTCCCACCTTATACGAAAGGTCTTAATTTTTTTAGGCATTTCTTGCCATACTTTTTTCATGTAAGCTCAAAACTATATAAAATAAAAAGTTTTGCGCATATAACCGCAAAACTTTATAAAAAACAAAGTTTTGCGGCTACAACCGCAAAACTTTTTTGAAAACAAATAAAATATATTGTACCGACTCTCTTTTTGTTTTTTTAATGATATTTTAAATACAGCTTAAATTTAATTTTGCAAGAAGTCTACTGCATTTATTTTATTTATGCCGTTTACAGATGAGATAAAATCCTTATCCATAGTGATGATAGTTTTTTCGTAATGGTCTTGTATATTGTCGAACGGTCTGCATTCGCGCCTTAAAATTTCGCTGCCGCCGTTTACCGTCCACGCGACTTGAAAATATTTAACAATATTTTTATTGGTTGCGACAAAATCGATTTCAAATTCGCCGACCTTGCCTATATCCACCCGATAACCCCTTTTGAGCAGTTCAAAATAAATAATGTTTTCCAAGGCATGGGTCGGCTCGATTTGACGGTAACCCAATACATGGTTGCGCAATCCCAAATCGGTAGCGTAATATTTATTCAATGTTTTTAAATAAGACTTCCCTTTTACATCGTAACGAACGGCTTTTGAAAGAATATATGCCTTGCATAACATATCAAGATAGTTTTCAATCGTCTCATGTGAAATACCGCGATTGTCATTCTTGACCGCCTTAGCGATAGATGACGGCGAAACGGGCGACCCTATGCTCGAAAAG
Organism: Clostridiales bacterium; assembly: GCA_031289755.1. Classification (GTDB taxonomy): domain Bacteria; phylum Bacillota; class Clostridia; order Christensenellales; family JAISNN01; genus JAISNN01. Next base: position 63,627 of record JAITOU010000042.1, on the reverse strand, counting down.
ACAAAGCGAATAAGCTTTTCGATAAATGCGGCATCCTTTATGTTGTTGTGCTGCACAACGTCTTTAAAAATTACCGTGTTGTAAATACCGTCCAAATAAGCATTGATTTTTTCTTCTTCTTTTTCGTTGGAAATAAACGGCAATCCGCCGTATTTCATGTAATCATAAAAATAATCTTCGGCAGGTTTGCCCGAGTCCTGCGCCGTCATATACTCTTTAAAAGACAGCGGATACATTTTGATTTCCACATACCTGCCCGATAAAACCGTTGAAAGGTCGGAAGAAAGCATATAGGCGTTTGACCCCGTAAGATATATGTCTACGTCAAAATCCACCGTCAAGCTATTGACGGTTTTTTCAAAATTATCGACGGATTGTATCTCGTCTAACAAGATATATGTTTTTCCGTTTTTAAAAATCCTGCTTTCTATATACCGATATAAGGCTTTATAATCTTGAAGGTGAGCAAATTTGACCGATTCAAAATTCATTGCAATAATTTGCTCGTCGGCAACCCCGTTTACTTTTAAATAATCCGTAAACATGGCTAACAAAGTCGATTTACCGCAACGCCTTATGCCCGTAATGACCTTGATAATATTGCCGTCTTTAAACTCAATTAAACGGTTTAAATATTCGCTTCTGTCAATCATAATTTCTCCTTGTCTTTATTATACACCGCAAAAATGCTTTCGTCAATAGTTTTGCGCCTATAACCGCAAAACTTTATAAAAACAAAAGTTTTGCGGCTACAACCGCAAAACTTTTTTGAAAACAAATAATTTCATATTCTTTAATGTATTTATACGTTAAATAAATCGGCTATCGTTACAAGCGTCAATTCCGCGTTTATTTTAGCTTCTTCCGCAAGTCCGTCGCTAAATCCCGACTTTGAAAAGAGATAGTAATATATTTTCTTATCCGCAAACATTGCGGCTTTCTCTTTTAAGTCCTTGTAGGTTTTAAGTCCGATTTCTTCATTTTTCCATTTGCATTCGCAGACAATCAGGCTATTTTTATCGGCGGCAATCAAGTCTATTTCCGTTTCTTTTTTTGTTATCGGACTACCGCCCCACCATCTTCCTATTTTTTCAAATAAGAAAGGTAATTTTTCTTCCGCATTCAAACGGCTCAAATACTGCTTGCAAACGGATTCAAACACACGTCCCATATAATCGGATATAAACGGCTTGACTTTTTTCTCGTAGATATGTTCGTTTCCGTTTTCTATGAGCGTTATCGTACCCGGAACAAACCTATACCAAAACCGATACATATTGTCCTTTATACAATAGATTCCGTTCCGTACGCTCTCCGAAAATATCGATATCTCTTTTTCGATTATTCCGAGTTCCATAAGGTTCTTTATATATTTTGCAACCTTACTGTTCTCTTCTCTCACCTTTGCCGCAATATCGTTGAGCTTTGTCGCTCCCGTAGCAATCGCCGCAATGATTGCATTATACAGCGCGGGTTCGCGCAGCTCTTGCTTCAACAGGTTCTGCGGCTCTTCATAAAGATACCCGTCTTTGCTAAAAAAGGCTTCATTGATACCGACTTCTACGCTGTCGGCGCGTGCTATTACCTTTAGATATTGCGGAACACCGCCCGTTACCGCATAGCCCAAGAGCTTATCCTGCAAATCGGAAGCCCCAAAAAACTCCGCGCTGTCATAGTAGTCGAGCGGCATAATCCGGTATTGCGCGGTACGTCTGCCGTATAGCGGACTTTGATAACCGAGTACCTGATTTTCCATAAAGCTCATGCTCGAACCGCAAAGAATCAGCATGATACCCGTCTCTTGCAAAACTCTGTCTATAATCTTTTGAAGCGTTGACGAAATAGCCGGATGCGCTTTGGCAAGATACGGATACTCGTCGATTTCCACTATGACCTTCTCACCCTTAGACTGCTTGGCGATATAGCCGAACGCCGCTTCCCAATCGGGAAATGAACCGAATACGGAGCTTTCGGGATATACGGCAAATATCGCTTGCGCGAAGCTTGCGAGATTGACCGTATCGGTGTTTTCGGTTGCAATAAAACGTATAGCCTTTTTGTTTCCGCGCTCGATAAACTCACCGATAAGGCTCGTCTTGCCGACGCGTCTCCTGCCGTATACAACCGCAAAGGTAAATTCGTCGCGAGAATATAATTTTTCAAGCGACTTCAACTCTCTTTTTCTGCCGCTGTCAAAAAATCTCTTCATATAATCTCCTTGATTTGGAATCGTGAGTTACTAACTCGTAATTCACTAACTCGTAATTCCCTAACTTGTGATTATATTATACCCTTCGCTCCTTACCTTGTCAAGTAAAAACTTTAAAAAACTAAAATTCTCCCCTTTACCGCTCCGTGCTATCAAAAAAAACCGACGGACAAATATTGCCGTCGGTTAGATATTATTATTGACCTTAGATTAAACTGTTGTCCGCATTTATTAAACGCGTGTGTATTTGACTGCGCCCGTCGAATCCGTGAGAGTTTTTCTGTCTACGATTGTAAGTGTGCCGATTTCCTCTTTACTTTCTTTGTCGTAAACGGTTATCGTTTTGTCTTTGACTTTGTAAGTATATTCTTTGCTTGTGGTTGTACCGAGTATCGTGATCGTAGTGGTATATTTACCAAACGGCGACAATTCTATTGTCGAAGTGACACCAAAAGTGGTGTTCTCGTATTTTCCGGCATAATAGACCGAACAGCTCGACAGCATAAATACCGACATTGCTACGACTAAGCACATTAAGATTACAAGTTTTTTCTTATTCATTTTATTCCTCCGATATATTTTTTTAAGACTTTTTGTCTTAATTTGTTATTATTATAGCATAAAATAAATTAAATGTCTATACTTTTTAAAAAAAAGTGCATTTAAAGTATATTTTTCATAATTATTTACTGCATTCCGTCGGATATTGTTGTTATATCAACACTTCCATATAGTTTCTGATTTGGCATAGCTCACGCCTTGACACTTACGCTTATATGTCACAACTTTTAAGCGTAAGTGTCAACCCCCTTATGCGAGAATATCGCGCAAAAACAAAAAAATATCCGCTTGCCGCGCCGAAATTTCTCCTAAAACCGATAAAATCATCACACCGGGTCTAAGATATTGCGTTGCTGACGCGTTAGCTGAATGGTTTCGCCGTTTTCGTCGGTTATAGATATTTTGTATCTGCTAATCATTTTTACGGCTATTGTTTCCACGCCGTCCACGTCGAGATTCAAAACGACCTTTCCGACGGTCGCAGAATATCTGCCGCTGTGGGTCACGCCGTTCCCGACATAGGTGTAGGTGAGATTTGTACTCAATATTATCTGATATCCGGCTTTTGTATCGATGTCGTATTCATATTCAAATTTTCCCGAATAATAAACCTGACAACCGGACAAAACGGTTACGGACACCGCCACAAGCAACACAGCCGCCAAAATCAACCTTTTCACGATAGTATATCTCCTTATTTTCAAATGTATTTTAATAGATAATTATTTATTATGCTATAATTATGATATGAACTTAATATTAACAATTTTTCACGGTTCATCGGTTGCGGACTTAATATTGACAAATTTCCGCGATTTATCCGTGTTTACTTAATAAAATGAGTGCGGAGCATTTTTAAAGGACTTCTTCTATTCCCCTGTCCGCATAGCCGCATACGATGACGTCATGATACCGACCTTTAAGCTCGGCTTCCGCCGCTTCCGCGCCCTGCCTGCCGCCGAATAATCCGACAAAGGCGTTGCCGCTTCCCGTCATAACCGCGCCGAACGCTCCGGCTCGCAGTATGTCGCGGCGTACCGTTTCGATGTCGGGGTCGGCTTTTAATGCGGCATAATACAATTCGTTGTACATATTGTCCGCTGCGGCTCTCTTGTCGCCCTTTATCAAAGCCCCGGCAAGCGCGTCAAGCCGCGCGGGATTATCCGGAAGACCGTCTTTTATCCTATCGTATATCTCAAATATATCCTTCGTCAGCATACCGCCCGACGGTTTGACTATCAAAATCCCGTACGCTCTAAGGCTTTCGCTCAATTTCTCCGCATAAGCTTCGGCTACGCCGCCGATTCCGCCCTTCGGCTTTGACGGTTCGCCGCCGCAACGGGCTTCGTATATTCCGCCGATTCCGCCCTTTAACATAAAAGGCACGTCGTCGCCGTAAACGGAATAATCTCCGTTCTCGAAGCCGTATATTTTTTTTAAGCCGTATATCACCGCCGCCGTATCGGCAGACGAGCCGCCGAGTCCCGACGCTATCGGTATATTCTTTTTGATATATATGTCCGCGCCCTTTAAACCGTACTTGCTCACAAGGTCTTGCGCCGCCGCTTCGGCGTTATTCTTGCCGTCTATCGGTACGGACATAGCGACCTTGACGCCGGACGCCGCCGCTATTTCGACAAAATCACACAAGCCGACGGATGCCGTAAGGGTTTCCAAAACATGAAAGCCCCTGCCGTCCAACCCCTTGACCTTCAAAAACAAATTGATTTTGGCATTGGCTTTTAAAACTAATTTTGAGAACATTTCTTTTTTGCCACACTCATTCCCTATCGCCTGCATAATTAAAAAATAAGGCGTGTTGACACGCCCTATTTAGTGCCGCTTTTATATAAGTATATCATATAGAAGCCGCCGTTTCAAGAGATAACGGATTTTTTATTCAAATCTTTTTTTACGCGAATTTCTTTCCGAAAGCGATAGCGTCTTCCGTGCCGTTTTCCGATTCGTTGACGGGGAGAACCGCCGCGACGTTTATTCCGAAAGCTTCGGCGCGTTTCTGCCAAATCTCCATCCATTCGCCGCCGCCCCAGCCGTAAGAGCCGAATAAGCCTACAGTTTTGCCCTTTATCAATTTTTCCAACGCTCCGTAAAAAGGCTCGAAGATATCCCCTTCCAATTCTTCCGCGCCCATCGCCGGACAGCCCAACAAAAGCTTGTCGTACGCCGCCGCCTTAGCCGCGCTTATCTTGTCCGCCGCAAATATATCGCAGCTTCCGCCGGCAGCTTTGACACCGCCGCTCACGGCTTCCGCCAACGCCTGCGTATTTCCGCTTCCCGACCAATATACAACCACTGTACCCATAATTAATTTATCTCCTTTTTGTAATTAATAATTTTCCGTCCTTTCCCCCTTTGTTTTTTACTATCCGCAGAGAGAACGACCTATCGAATATCTTAATTATATCCCTTAGAAAATATTTTGTCAAACATTTGGTTAGCCGACGCTAATTATTTTTATTCTTAATACGTCTTTATATTTTTTCAAATGAGATTAAAAAACAAATTGTCTTGCAGGGGCGGATTCCATATCCGCCCGTCCTATTACCGAAAGCAATAAACCAACACTCCGTTAGTGATTTCGTATATGAGCTTGCTTTGGTAAGCTTCGTTTAACAGCAGCCGTTCGTCGTCGGCGTTGCTCAAAAATCCGCATTCGATTATTACCGAACTGTAATCGGTGCATTTTATCATATAATAATCCCCCGGCAGGTTGCTTATCTTTTTGCCGGCATATTCGCCGTTGACGATATTGAGTTTGTTTTGGATAGCGGCGGACAATTTTTTTGATTCGGGATTGGAAGCGTTATAAAAGACCTGCGCGCCTCTCGGCGAGCTTTGCGAAAAAAAATTCATATGCAGACTGATGACGCAAGCGGGCTTAGAATTTAATATTATCTCCTTGCGCCTTTTCATGTCCTGCGATTTGCGCGATTCTTCGCTGAGAGCGGCGGCGGCGTCATACAAACCGGCTTCGGTCGTTCTCGTCATGATGACCTTGAAGCCTTGTTTTTCGAGAGACGCCTTTAAGAGAAAAGCGTATTTGAGATTTAGGTCGCTTTCTCTGACGCCGGTTACCTTGCCCGTGACGCCGCCGTCACGGCCGCCGTGTCCCGCGTCTACCACTACTACCCTGCCGCCGTCTGCCGCCGCTGCCTTTACGCCGTAGGTGACCGACAACGCCGCGAAAGCGCACAAAATAACGCAAATACACAATATCAAATATTTTCTTTTAAAAATCACAAACATTTTCCGCTCTATCGGCGGCTTTTGTGTATGCCGCTCCGCCGTTTAAATTTATTTTGTCAAAGCAAATTTGGGTTTATACACGGAGTTGTCCACAGTCCCGACCTTTTTTAGGTGTTTTTTGTGGATAACTGTGTGCATAACCGTCTGTAATAATATATGACACCGTTTTTTTTTAATCACGCTTTTCTCTCGCAAAAAGCGGCGTTTTTTACGGAATTTATTCCGAACGGAGAGCATTTTTGCCGTTTTTGAGCCATTCATTTTCATCTTATTTGTTATGTGAATTTCTTTTTGACGCGCTGTTTTTGACGCTAAGGAATTGACTAAAACTTTTTTTGAACGCCGTTTATTTTTTTTGAATTTTGCGGCTATCGCCGTCATAAAATATTATGTATTCCGATTGAAAATACGTCAGTTTGAAAAGGGGTTTAAAAATGTTATTAAACGAGATTTGCGGAAAAAAAGTAATAAATTCTCTGAATGCAAAGTACGAAGGCGTCTTGTCGGGCGGCGTCGTCACACGCGACCTAAAAGAAATCGCGGCATTCAAGCTCAGCACCGTCGCCGTATCGGAGAACGGTTTGCGCGAAGAAAAGCTCGTCTACATACGCCCGTCCTGTATAAGCTCCTTTAAAGACGCTCTCGTCACCGAAGGTCTTGCCGTCATCGAACGCCCACCCGATGAAGCCTGTATCGACGCTCCGCTCGGCACTCCTGTTTTTAACATCAACGGATTGATGTACGGCTATCTCATAGATATATGCTTCGGTCGTTCTTTTGCCGTCACAAAGCTCGTATACGACCGCCCTTTCGGCATACAAAAAATCATAAGCCTTTCAAAGGACGTAATAGTAGCAAAAGCCGCTCTCAAAAAATCCGCGCTGTATATCTCAGACGGCAAAAAAAGACCGCCGAAAGACATCAAGCTTCCATCTTTCGGCGCAGCCGCAGAAACGCCCTGCCCGACCGCAAACGGTGAGAGTCCGTCCCGTTACTACGCCAAATATCCCAAAAAAATTATCAGCGACTATACCTTTTTGCTCGGACGCACCGTCGGCGACGACATACGCAATATCAAAAACGACATCATAATAAGACGCGGTTCGGTAATCACAAACGAAATCGTCGAAAAAGCCGGCTCATACGGCAAGCTTGTAGAATTGACATTTGCGTCCGTGGGAATGTGATACACCGCAAAACAAAAAAGCGTCAACGCGGTTACTCTTATATAAGTAATGCGCGTCAACGCCGTTTTTTTAATAGACTTGTACCCTAACTTAGACGGCGGCAGATTTTTCGGTTTTTTGGGTTAGACGAGGCGCATTTGACGACGTGTAGCAGAGCTACATTAGGAAAATGCAACAATGTATAACACGAAAAGACGAAAGAGATGCCGCCGTCTAAGTTAGGGTACAAGTCTAATCTACAAAATTATTTTTAATGAATAAAAGCTCTCTTATGCCGCTTCTGCGGCGGCGCGTTTTTTCTTGGATATCAACAGCACAAACAGCAACGCAATCGCCGCCATAAGCGCTATAAAGGTCACGATATTATTTACCAGCGCGGCGAGAAGTATAACCGCCGCCGAAATCGCGACCGATACGGGCAAAAACACAATAGCCAAAATTCCCCTTGAAAATCTCCCGACAAAAGGAATAAAGCCGAGAAGCGCAGTGAGCGGCTGTAACAACAGCAAAAAGCCTATATATACGAGTATCGTGCCGATTATTCGGAATAACCAAAGCTGAGTTTTGTATTCCGTTTTGAGTATAGAAACGGCTTCGTCAAGGCTTTCCGTCGCCAAATATCTTATGAGCGACGCCGTTCTCGTTCCAAAGGTCGTTTTTCGTGTAGCGGTATACGCCTTTATCGAGCCGTTTTCGAGACTGCCTATCACCAAACCCGTCTGCACCCCGTCAACCTCATAAAAAGTAACGCGTACGTCGCCCAGCTCCGGACCGTAGCTCCAATACACCTTATCCGTATATCCGCTGTTTGCCGAAAAAGAAACGTTGCCGTTACCGATATTAGCCGCGTACGCCGCCGAAACCGTCTCCGCGTTTAACGCCACGTTAGAATCTCTCAATCCGAGCTTAGCAACGTCGCTTGCGGCTATAACCAAGCCGTTGACGGACGCGGAAGAATATTTTACGGTAACGTATTTATTTAAAACGTTCTTCAATACGTCGACGTCGGGATTAATTACCGTTTCTCCGTTGTCGTCATGATTGTATTGAAAATGCGACGAGTCCGCGGGATAAGCCGTCCATTCTTTATTATAAGTATATTCCGTACGCGTATCGCCGTTGCTGTCTTCCGAAGTGTACGTTGTTTCAACCCAAACAAACGTTTCGGCTACCGCCGTCAAGCTCAGGCGTTTTTTGCCCGTCAAAACGTTCGCTTTATCGGTCAAAACGTCGTCCGCCGTCAAATCCCCGACCGTATATACAAGCGAACCCGATGCGTTCGCGCCGTCATACAACGCCGCGCCTGCGGCGGCTTTGCTCAAATCTACCGAGCCTTCGTTGATAAAAAACATCACAAAAGCCCCCGGTATCAACAGAAAACCTATCAACGCCGCCACAAAAGAATCGAGTACTCTCGACCCGAATCCCCTTCTTGTCACAGTTACAGGCATACTCCGCTCCCCCGTCCTTCGCATTACCGCTTTTTGCACGGTAAATAAAAAAACCTTTTTATTACCGATAATATACCATAATTCTAAGCCGTTGTAAATACGTTTCGGCAAAATCCGTCAAAAAAATAAACCGTATAAAATACAGTTTGTTTTTTTCTTATTCTACTTACCTACCGCCTTTCTCATTTTTTAAAATTATCCAAAAACGATGCGGTAAATTTTTTCATTTCAAGCAATTCGGCGGCGGACGGATTAAAATTGATTTTGAAGCCGTCGCCTGTCGTTCTTATATTGACGGCGTTTAACCTTGCCGTGACGGCGGACACGGCTTCGCCGCTCCAACCGTAAGAGCCGAATACCGCCGCAGGTTTTTTTTGCGAATTTATGGCGTCTAAGCGCGCCAGCAGCTCCCAGACGGGACGAACGGCGTCGCGGTTGAGAGTGGGCGAGCCTATCATAAAGCCGTCCGATTCGTTCAATATGTCGGCGAGAGCGTCGACGTCGTTCTCTATGATGTCGTAAGCCGCCGTATCGGCGTCTTTAAATGCCGCCTTGATTTCTTCGACGGCGGCGTCAGCCAACTTGCGCGTATAGCCGTAGGCGCTGCAATAAAAGACGGGGAGATTGAGCGTCGTCTTCGGTTGCTCCGCGCTCCATTCGGCATAGCTTTTCAGCGCGTATCCGAGAAAGGTTTTATTTGTCAATATCGGTCCGTGACTGACGCATACCGTATCAAAATCAAGCCCTTTGAGCTTGACAAGACCGTCGCGGACATAGCGTGTAAAGGGCGAGAAAATATCGTCGTAATATCCTTTAAGAGCCGACTTATATTTCTCCGGATAGGATATATCGGAGTCAATCATATTCGGCTCGCAAAAATGCGCGCCGAGAAAATCGCAGGTAAAGACCGTTTTGAGCTGCGGAGCGTAAGTGAACATCGTGTCGGGCCAATGCAAAAACGGAGCTGAAACAAACTTCAAATCTATCGAACCCAAAGAGAGCGTATCGCCGTCCTTGACGACCTTAAAGGCGCGTTCGGGGTCGTTTGTAATGGCTTTGAGATATATCGAAGCCGCACGCGAGCAGACTATTTCTGCGTGCCTGCAAAGCTTGACAAGGCGTTCTAACGCGCCGCTGTGGTCAGGCTCGGTGTGATTGAGAATGATATAATCGATACCGTCGGGGTCGGTCACTTCGGAGATATTCTGCGAATATTCCTTAAAAAATCTATGGTGGCAGGTCTCGATTAAAGCGGTTTTTTCCGCTTTGACAATATATGAATTATACGACGTTCCCCACTCGGTTTTCATGACGATATCAAAAACGCGCATATTAGGATTGAGAATACCGACGGAATACAATCCGTCCTTTATTTTTTTATTCGGCATATACAACTACCTTTAACGGAACTATTCAGACAAACACCGCGCATAAGAAGATGAAATTTTAAGCTGTGTCCCATAATGTAAGACACTGCGTAAAGACGGCGAACGTTCTCTGCTCTTTCCGTTCTTTCCGTTACATTATCTCAAATTCGTTCTTGCCCGCGCCGCAAAGCGAGCAGACATAATCTTCGGGGACGTCTTTCCAAAGCGTTCCCGGAGCGATACCGTTGTCGGGGTCGCCCGTTTTCTCATCGTATACATATCCGCATACCGTACAAATATATTTTTCCATAATACAAATCTCCTTATTTTTTAAAATTTATTAACGCCTGACGCGTTGCCGGACTCATCTGTGTCCGTTATAGACCAAATTCGGACAAGTCCGCTATTTAAGAATAACAGATTTTTCTATTTAAGTCAACAAACTTGACCGTAAGCTATTGTCTTTATCTTATTGTCGTGATATTATATATGTAATAATTATCAAAATAGATATCTTATACTACGGGAGTCTTATATGAAGAAAGGTCGGCTTATTAAACGTATTTTTATCTCGTTTCTTTTGGCGGTCGTTGCCTTTTCGTCTGCGGCGTTTTTTGTCGTCGTCGGTTTCCCGACGGCAAAGACGCGCTTAAACGGCGACGCTTTTGAATTTGTCTCTAAGCTCGGTGTCGGAATGAATCTCGGCAACGCTCTCGAAGCCTTCGGCGACGCCGATAACGGCTTTGAATTTGAAACGGGCTGGGGCAACGCAAAGGTGACGGCTCAGACCGCCGCCGCCCTAAGCTCCGCAGGCTTCGGCATAGTGAGAATACCGGTGACGTGGGCGCAGCATATCGGCGCGGCCCCCGATTATACAATACAAGCCGCATGGCTCGGACGTGTGCGCGAAGTCGTCGATTATTTTATAGACGAAGGTATGTACGTCATAATCAATATGCACCACGACGACTATTATTGGTACATACCCGACAAAAAACACGAAGCCGCCACCGCCTTAGAATACAAGGCTCTCTGGGGACAGATAGCCGAAGAATTTAAGGATTATGACGAACATTTGATATTCGAGGCCTTTAACGAACCGCGTGTCACGGGCAGTCTGACCGAATGGTCGGGCGGTACGGTTTCGGCTCGCGGCGCAGTCAACCGTTTAAATCAAAAATTTGTCGATACGGTGAGAGCGTCCGGCGGCAACAATCCTTCGCGCTATCTCATCGTTCCGTCCTACGCCGCGTCTATCGAAAAAATAGCTGTAAACGGCTTGACCGTTCCGAATGACGGTCGTTTAATCGCCGCCTTTCACTCCTACATTCCGCGCGCTTTCTCGACAGACTACGATATGGGTACGACTGTATGGACGGCAAAGCACAAAAAGGAATTGGAAAAGAAATTTGCCCTTATCGATAAATTATTTATTCAAAAAGGCGTTCCCGTCATTTTTGACGAATTTGCCGCATACGACAAAAACAATACGGAAGAACGCGCAAAATTTGCCTATGATTTTGTAACGGAAGCCCAAAAATACAATATCCCCTGCCTTTGGTGGGATAACGGCACAAACCTGACCTATACCGCCGACAATGCCTACGGAATTTTTGACAGAAACACAAATACCTTTACCTATCCGACGATAGTAGACGCAATCATTAGAGCCGCCAAATAAGGGGGCGGCTCTTTGATTTAATTTTCCATATTACTCTGTAAAGTCAAAACTTGACATTTTGCATAGACTTGCGATTGAATCGTAGGGGCGCCGTTTACTGCGCCCGTTTTAAATAGGTGCGGGCGCGTGCTTGCGGCACCCCTACGATTATAGGTAATGTCTTTTCGTTAAAATGCCTTTATTTAGGCTTTGCGGCGTTTTAATTATTTTAAACTTTTTTTCGTTTTGCTATTGACTTTTGGGGTTTTTGGGTCGATAATGATAATAGGGTATTTTGGTGCGTTGCGCGTTCTTTATAAATGCGGCTTGCATATGTGTAGTGTCCGTTCACCCCAAAAAAAAATAGAAAGACGGTAAAAAGAATGAAAAAAATGAACAAAAATTTCACGTTGCAAAAAATAATTGTGTTTTTAATGTGTTTCTTTATTGCGGGCTTGGGCTTATACGGAGTTTCGGTTGTAAAATCGAAAGACCTGTCCGTCAGCTCCGCCGAAGAAGTCGGCACTACATACTACGTCAGCACGTCGGGCAGCGACTCTAACGACGGAAAGTCAACGGGCGCGGCTTGGGCTACTCTCGCTAAGGTCAACGGTACGACCTTTCAGCCGGGCGACAAAATCCTTTTAAAATCGGGCGACGTATGGACGGGCTTCCTTTGGCCTAAGGGCGAAGGAACGGCGGCAAATCCGATTACCTTAGGTAAATACGGCGGCGACGTATATCCGCGTATAAATTCCACTTCGGCTTCACCGAATACTTCAAAAACCACCCCTTTGACGGGTACTTGTATCCTTCCGAGCGGAGCAAATATGGGCCTTGCGAACGACGCCGCTCTCGTTTCGTGGATGTACCACAATCCCGTCGTGCTTTTGCAGGACCAGAGCTATTGGACTATCGAAAATTTGGAGCTTACCAACAACTCCGCGAGCCGTGTCAATCTCGGCATACTCGTATTGACCACATCGTCGGGTTCTACGCTCAAAACCTACGGAATAACAATCAGAGATAACTATATACATGACGTTGCTTTCACATCGCGCTCCCCTAAGCCTTCGGGCGGAATAGTTTGTTCCGGTCTGGCGCGCGGTTGGAACGGAGAGGCGGCTACTCATGCGCCAAAAATGGCACAAGCTATCGGCTTTGACGGTCTTTACATCACAAACAACAAAATAATCGACGTCGCAAACGTAGGTATCCGTACATCGGGCAATAACTTAGAGAGCGACAGCACCAAAAGCGAACTTGCGTATATGAATCAAAAGAAGCATATAAACGTAACGATTAGCGACAACTATATAGAGAACGTTCCTTGTGACGGAATCGTCGTATCCGAAGTCGGCTCAAACGGACTTTGCGAGAGAAATATTGTCAAAAACGCCGCCAACAGGTCGCCTGCACAGTTTGGCGAAAACTTAAATTTTGCCGGTATTTGGGGAATATCCTGCAATAATGTCAGATTCCGCTACAATGAAGTATACGGGATTCAATACGGCTATAACGACGGAGAGGCGTTCGATTTTGACAATAACGTGACGGACACTATCTTCGAGTACAATTTCAGCCATAATAACAACGGCGGACTTGTCAATATTATGCACGAAAAGACAGACCCGTCAGGCCCAAGCAGCGGTTGTATTTTCCGTTACAACATCAGTGCAAACGACGCGTTCAACGATACGAATGTCGGCGACGAAGGTTCGGGCAAAACGCCTCTTCAACAAATTTTTCACCAAGGAACGGGTAATATTCAAGTATATAATAATACGATTTGGAATAACGGTAGCAAGAGTGTTGTTCTTACATCTCAGTCGAGCGGCTCGTCTACCACAAGCAACAGATATTTTTATAACAATCTTATATTAGGCTCGTTTACAAACCCGACAAATTACAGCGGTTCTAAGAATCTCACTTCGGGCGACCACCTTGTCAATCCTACGGGCTACGCCGCAAATCCGGTTATTTCTTATGAAACAAAGGGCGTAGGCGACGAGTATGTCGCTCTGTTCCGCCAGCGTACCGCCTACTTCCAATTAAAGCCGACGGCGGCGGCAATCGGCGGCGGAGTCGCGCAATATACTCACACGCAAGATTTTTACGGCAATCCCCTTACGGATACCGTCGACGTAGGCGCGCACGAGTTTAACACAACCTTGTATAATTCTCTGACCGCCGCCCGCACAACGCTCACAAACGCGTTAAACGCACAATCCCCCGCTCCTGTCGAAGCCAATTATACGGCGGCAAGCTGGGCGGCATATCAAACGATTCTTACCGACGCACAAAGCGTCCTGACGCGTGCAAACGCCTTTGCGTCCGACGGAAGCTTGGCAAGCATTACGGCGGCTGAGATTACTACCGCCGCTACGGCGGTGCAAAACTCCCAATCGGTTCTTGTAATCGAAGACCACGGAGCGCGAACGGCTCTCTTAGACGCCTTGAACGCTCTGCCGACGCTTACAAGCTCCGACTACACCGCCGATAGCTGGACGGCCTATCAAGCCGTTATCGCAAGCGCATGGGCAGTCTACAACAACGCCTTGTCCACTCCTGCTCAATTACACGCGGCGACCGACTCGCTCGGCTCTGCAAACGCAGTTTTGGTGACAAATCTATCGGTCGCGAAAGCGGCTCTCTTAGCCGCCTTGAACGGCTTGCCTACCCTTAATAGCTCCGACTACACGACGGAGAGCTGGGCGGCATATCAAGGCATTATCGCAAGCGCGCAAAGCGTCTACGACAACGGCGGCTCGAATATCGCTCAATTAGAAGCGGCGAAGCTCTCTCTAAGCACAGCCCACACCGTTTTGGTGACAAAAATATCCGTCGCGAAAGCGGCACTCTTAGCCGCCTTGAACGGCTTGCCTACCCTTAATAGCTCCGACTACACGACCGAAAGCTGGGTCGCCTATCTTGCGATTATCGCAAACGCTCAAAGCGTCTACGACAACGCGGGTTCGACCTTAACTCAATTAGAAGCGGCTGCCGCTTCGCTAAGCTCTGCGCAAGCGGTTTTGGTAACGTCCGTCGAAGGACGGCGTGCGGCTCTTTTAGCCGCCTTAAATGCCCTGCCTGCCCTTAACGGCACAGACTACACAAGCGAAAGCTGGACAAACTATCAAGCCGTTATCACCGCCGCATGGACGGTTCACAACAACGCCGGCTCAAATATATCTCAATTACAAGCGGCTATCGACTCACTGACAACTGCCGAGAGCGTTTTGGTGACATTGTCCGAAAAACTCGCGGAAGCAAAGGCGGCTCTCGACGCCGCACTGAAAGCTCTGCCTACCTTTATAGCTTCCGAACACACCCCCGACAGCTGGGCTATTTTTATGGCGATTGTCACAAACGCACAGAATCTCCTTGCCAACGAATCGGCAACGATAACTCAATATCAATCAGCTACCGTAGCTCTCGGCACCGCGCCGTCGGTTTTGGTAAAAAAGGTAGATGCGGCTAAGGTGCGCCTGCAAAACGCGTTGATGGCTATGCCGACCCTTACCGAAGCCGATTACACAGCCGACAGCTGGACGGCTTATCAGGCGATTATCTCAAACGCCCAAAGCGTATATCTCAACGGCAGTGCGGTTTTAGCTCAAATAGAAGCCGCGATAACATCTCTCACCACCGCCGATACGGCTTTGGTTACAAAGATTTATGCTGCTGCAAAAGCCGCTCTCTTAGACGCCTTGACGGCTCTCCCTGCCCTTATCGAAGCCGACTACACCGCCGAAAGCTTGTCGGACTATCTGGCTATTATCCAAGCCGCACAAGACGTATATGACGATAGCGCGGCTACCGTATCTCAGTTAGATACGGCGACCGACTCGCTGACCAATGCGCAAGACGTTTTGGTGACAAAAATCTCGGTAGCGCAAGCGGCTCTCTTAGACGCTTTGAACGCTATCCCTGCCCTTACAAATACCGATTATACAAACGACAGTTGGACTGCCTACCGTACGGTTATCGAAGCGGCGCAAGCCGTCTACGACGACGCCGGCTCGACCTTAGCCCAATTAGAAGCCGCCATTGACGCTCTGGACGGCGCGCAGGACGTATTGATTACCAATCTATCGGTAGCGCGGACGCGTCTTTTAGACGCACTGAACGCTCTGCCGACCCTTATAAGCTCCGACTACACAAGCGAAAGCTGGATAAGCTATCAGAACGTTATCTCGAACGCCTATGCCGTATACGATGACGGCGACGCGACGGTCGCTCAATTATTAGCGGCGGCAGACGACGTTTCGGCGGCTTACGACGTACTTGCCTTAGTGCCTGAAGAGCCTATCGCGCCTAAAATCCCGACGTTAGATAATATCACGCTGAAATACAAAGAAACGACGACGCTCTCGATTGAACTTGAAGAAGGCGTAACGATAGTGAGCTACCGTTCGGGCGACTCAAAAATCTTCACCGTCGACGCAAACGGCAAAATAACCGCCTTAAAGAAAGGAACGGCTACCGTCTACGCGACCGATTCAAACGGTCTGACGATAAGCTGTTCGGTTACGGTGGAATACACCTTCTGGAATTGGATAACGCTCATTTTCGGCTTCGGATGGCTTTGGATGTAATTTCAACTTAGATGTAATTTAAAAAATAAAGAAAATCCCCCTTAATGCTTTGAGCGTTAAGGGGGATTTTTATTTTCTTATTATTTTTTGAGCGTTGCCGTGAGCTTGTTCAAAAAAACCTTTATCTTTTCCAATTTCTGTTCCGCATTGAGATTTTGGGATTTGAAAAGCAGTGTCGGCACATTGTCCGTGCCGGTCAAAACGACGTTCAAATCTCTCGATATGAGCTTTAAAAGCTTGTCGCGGACGGCAAATTCTTTGTCAAACACTATCCCCAATCCCCGATTGTTTATCATGACCTTTTTGATACCGAGACCGGTCGCGGTATTTTTGACAAGGGCGATGTCGGTGAGATTGACGAGAGCTTTGCCGGGCTTGCCGTATATATCGGTCAGCTCGTCGATATATTCCCGACGTTTTTGCTCCGAATCTATACGCGCTATGCGTCCGTACATCTCCGTCTTTTGCTCGCCGCTCACATAAGCGTCGTCGATATAGGTATCGATATCGGAATCGATTTTGACTTCCGTTTCGTTTATCCTGCCGTGCGCTTCCCTTTCGCCGCGCAATTCCCCCACCGCTTCTTTGAGCATACGGCTGTACATTTCGTAACCGACCTTTTCCATATGTCCGTGCTGTTCCGCGCCCAAGATATTGCCCGCGCCGCGTATCTCCAAATCTCTCATAGCCAGCTTGTAGCCGCTGCCAAAATCGGTGTAATCCATTATGGCGTTGAGCCGCTTCATGGCGTTTTCGGTCACCGCCTTGCCGCCTTCGTAGGTGAAGTAGGCGTGCGCGGTCAAGCCGCTTCTGCCGACGCGTCCGCGCAGCTGATAGAGCGTGGCAAGACCGAGCCTGTCGGCTTCGCATATGATGATAGTATTGGCGTTGGGCAGGTCGAGTCCGTTCTCGATAATGGTCGTGCATATCAGCAAATCGGCTTCGCCGTTATAAAAGGACGTCATCTTTTCGTCCAAGACGGCTCCGCTCATTCTGCCGTGAGCGGTTATCATCTTGACGTCCGAATCTTCAAAAAGACGGCTCAAACCGTAAGCGTAGCTGTCTATCGTTTCGACGCGGTTATAAAGGATAAAGGTCTGTCCGCCCCTGCCCTTTTCACGCAGGACGGCGTCGCGTATCAGCGCGTCGGAGTATTCCGTGACGTAGGTTTCGACGGGTACGCGGTTTTGGGGCGGAGTTTCGAGCAGGCTTATGTCGCGTATTCCCGACAAGGACATATGGAGCGTGCGCGGTATCGGCGTCGCCGAAAGCGTCAGAACGTTGACGTTGCTTTTTATCGTCTTGATTTTTTCCTTATGCTCCACGCCGAAACGCTGTTCTTCGTCCAAGACAAGCAGCCCAAGGTCAAAAAAACAAACGTCCTTAGAGAGCAGTCTGTGCGTGGCGACAATGATATTGAGCTTGCCGTCCTTCAAATCTTTAAGGGTTTTTTCCGATTCTTCACGCGACTCGAAGCGCGAAAGTATTCCGGCGTTAAATTTGTACTCCTTCATTCTCGCCAATATCGTATTGTAATGCTGACGCGCTAATATAGTCGTCGGAGCGAGTATAGCCGCCTGCTTGCCTTCCATGACGACCTTAAAGACCGCACGCAGGGCTACTTCGGTTTTGCCGTAGCCGACGTCACCGCAGAGCAGTCTGTCCATTATTCTGCCGTTTTCGAGGTCGTTTTTGATGTCGGCGACGGCGGAGAGCTGGTCGTCGGTCTCTTCGTATTCAAAGCTGTCTTCAAATTCCTTTTGCCATTCGGTGTCCTTAGCGTAGACGTGTCCGGCGGCATTTTCGCGCCTGTTGTACAGGTCGAGCAGGCTAAAAGCCAACTGCTTGACGGATTTTATGACGCTTGCCTTGACCTTTGCAAATTCCGCGCCGCCCATTTTTGACAGCTTAGGCTCACCGCCGCCCGTGTACTTACTCAAATTATCGAGATTTTCGACGGGAACGTACAGCGTCTGTTCGTCTCTGTACGACACGCGCCCGTAATCTCTTGCGACTTCGCCCGTCTTTATCTTTTCTATGCCTACAAATTTGCCTATACCGTGAATGTCGTGTACGACAAAATCACCCGGCGCAGGTATATATCCGGCTCTTTTTTTGCCGTTTTGTATTTCTTTTTTTTCTTTGTAGCGGAATAAATCGCCGAAGCCGACGACGACAAGTCCGCTTTTCTCGATAGAAAAGCCGTCCTTGATATTGAAGGGCGCGATATATATTCCGTCAAAAGCTCCCTGCATCTCGTCGGCAAATCTCAGCCGTGAAAATTTATCGTTCAAAGAGCCGTACAGCGTCTTAGCCCTTTCTCTGTCCTTACAGCACAAGACTACGCGCTTGCCCGTCTTTAAAAAGACCTTTAAGTCGGAGCAAAGCATATTGTAATCGGTATGATAAGGGGCAGTCCTTATCGACGGCATATTCAAAACGGCGTCGGGAACAAAAAACGGATTTAAAGACGATATCTTCATAAAAGCCGCCGCAGGATATGCCGCCGCACCCGACAAGCTTTTGCTTTCGTCTACGGCGGCGTCCTTGTGAGCCGGATAGACCTCTCCCCCTGCGGTAAGGGTGACGACGCGTCCAAAAAACTCTCTGTACGCGCTCTTTAAACGCTCGTGAATGGCATTAGGCTCGTCATAAACGATTGCGGCGTCCGCCGGAAGCCACTCGAAGACCGTCGAAAAGCATTCCGCCGCAAACGGAATGACCCAATCGAAGCCGCAATGTCCGCCGCCGCGTTCGAGCCGTTCAAGCGCGGCGGCGGTGATATTCTTTAAACGCAGCCTGTCCGCACCCTTAGGTACTTCCTGCCTTTCTATGCGCTCGGCGGCGATGTGTACGGCGTTTCCGACCAAAAGTATCTCGCTCGCCGGACAGACGGTTATTTCCTTGATAGCCCTTATCCCTATCATAGAGTCCGCGTCTATGACCCTAATCGATTCTACCGTATCGCCGAAAAAATTTATCCTGACGGGATTGTCGGCGACGGGATATATGTCGAGTATGTCGCCCCTGAGCGCAAATTCCCCGACCGACGATATGCGTTCCGTCCGCGTATATCCCGCAAGCGTCAGCCGCTCCGCCGCGTCATAAATATCTCTTTCGCCGCCCGCCTTGATATCGATACACAGCGACCTAAAAATCTCCGGCTTAGGCAAATATTGCATAAGCGTTTCGGCGGACACGACGAGCGCGCCGACGCTCCCCGACGCCAGCTCTTTTAGGACGGACAGCCGCTCCTTTGTAATCCCCGCGACCGCGCCCTGCTTGTATATCAAAAAATCGTCCTTTCCCGGAAGCGTCAAGACCTTCTTGTCAAAAAAACAAGCCAGCTTCTCTCTCGTCTCTGCGGCATGCACCGCGTCTCTCGCGACGTACAGCACAAAACGACCGAGAACAGCCGCCGCATGGGGTCTTGCGTTCTCCGCCATAGACATGACTCCGACTCTCCGTCCGTCGTCAATCAGCTTGACAAATTCGGAATAGTCCTTGTCGAGATATTCGGGCTTCAAAAATTCAAACATATTTTTTTATTTAAGATATCGCACAATAAATACCTTTCTAATTGTATTCTCGCATTATCTTTTCAAAATCTCTGTTAATGATATAGTCTTTGAGCGCGTCAGCGGCTCTGTCGGTGGACTCCGAAAGGATTTTGATGTCTGCGTCGCTTACGCGTGACAGGACAAAATCGCGGAGCGGAACGGCGGATTCTTTCTTTATGCCTATTCTGATACGCGGAACGTACCCCGCCTTTAAGATTATATCGCGCATACCGTTATGCGTTCCGGCACTGCCGTCCTTTCTTATCCTTATCGTTCCGAGCGGAATATCCACGTCGTCATACACGGCTACTATTTGACTCTCTTCCGCGCCGTACTTACCCATAAGCTCGCGCAAGGCGTCGCCCGATAGATTCATAAAGGTCTGCGGCTTTGCCAAAACGACCTTTTCGCCGTTATAAAAAAACTTTCCCGTCAGCGAACGGCATTCCTTGTCCTTGATATTGACATCCAACTTAGCGGCAAGCGCGTCCGCCGTCAAAAATCCCGCATTATGAAAGGTTCGGGCATACTCCGCTCCCGGATTTCCCAAGCCGACGATAATCAACATACACAAACTTCCCAAAAGAATTCAAAAATCAACCGCTTTCACACGGCACAAAACCGCCGACAATTATCGGCGTTTAAGGATTAGTATAAATCTATTTTACAATGCCGACGCAAAAAAGTCAATCAAACAACGCGCCATATACAATCGGCGGTAATTTTTATGACGGTAAAGAATATTCCTTTGCCTTGCCTTTTCGGGTCACTTTAATTTTGCCCTGCGTCTCTAATGCCGAAAGAATATTATAAGCGTGCGTACTCTTAAAGCCGAGAGCATCTATTATATCCTGCCGCACCGCCGTGCCGCGCCGCCGTACAAAGTCTAAGACTCGCTCGCCGTCTTCGGAAGAAACCTTTTTATTCGAGCCTACTTTTCGTCCGTTATCGCCGTAGTTTGCATTCGGAAAAATAATTGCAAAGCTGCTCGGCGTTATAGCAAATTCCGGATTTTTGGCATATTCGCCGTACAAATCCATTATTCTCGGTATTCCCGTACCGTAAGCCTCGACCTTGCCGAGCTTATAAAAGATGTTGGCAAGCCTTTCGTTTCGCGACTGCGAAAAACCTTGTTTTATCGCCTCTATATCCAAATGCTTTACAAGTCCGCCGAGCGACAATATTTCCAATCTATCGTCGTATATATTGACAAAAATACTTCCGCTGAACGAATAATCCCGATGAATAAGCGCATTCAACAATGCTTCGCGGAGTGCGACGGGCGGATAGTCATAATTGTCCGTTCTCTTGATTCCGTTAATGACGGCATGTACTTTATTCAATATCATAAGATAAGAATACACATCGTCCAACTGCTTAAAAAGCGACCCTTCAAACTCCTTTCTGTCGCGAAAAACCGTTTTTGTCGTTCCTTCAAATACGGCAAGCTTAATCGTATGCTTGCATTGCTCCGAAAGCAGCAGGGCGAGATTTGTATATTGCTTATCCGCATTCATGATGCCGAGCGACACCTTTTGCGCATCTCCGAATTTTAAGCCTTCCTTAGCAAACTCCGACTCGGCCGCAAAAAAAGTCAAATCCGTTTCCAAACAGCGGACGTTGCAGTAGCCGTCTCCGTCCGCTTCCTTAATCATATTTCTTATATGAACGTCGGTAGCCGCTACCGTGCTGCTGCCGACACGCACATAAACGCCGCCCGGTTTAAGTCCCCTTTCGCCGATATAGTACGGCAGAGCCGTTCCCTTACTCACGTCTACCGCCACTATGTCTTTGCCGTCGATTGTTTCCTTTCCGGCTTTGATAAACATAGTAATGTCAGGCTTTATCGCGTTTCGGCAACTGTTTACAATCCTAAGAATAAGGTCGTCGCAATCGGCTATGCCTATCACTTCGCCGTCGTCGCCTACACCGATATAAATCCGCCCGCCGTCCGTATTGGCAAAAGCCACCGCTGTTTTTTTTATATCGTCGGTATAAATGCTTTTTAGTTCGGTTGTTTCATTCTCAAAAAATCTCATGGCTCACCCCTCTTAGGCTTTGCCCTTATTATATCATACCCTTGCGCCGAATTCAAGCGAAAATTCACAAAATTCACCGAATATCGTGAATTCACGCTTGAATTCACAAAATTCACTGAATTCACTGAATTTTGTGAATTCAAATTACAAACCGCGTTTCCACAAGGCTTTTAAGAAGCCTGTTAAATTATTTTTTTCACAACATATAGTGTTTACATTTATCTCATATCACTATATATTGTATATAAAATTTAAAGCTAATCTTTCAACTTCAATTTTTAACGCGTACAATCAATTCATTGAATTCACGCTTGAATTCACAAGCTTCGCGAATTGATGTTTTTCGGGGCTGTTTTAAAACAAAACGGACGGGGAATTGAGTTTCTCCGTCCGTGATTACGGCATATTTTAATCATTAAATTTATGATAACATTTTTTGCATATATGGTGTTCTAATGGATATTTGTTCATTTCGGCTCCGCATGACGTGCATTTTTTTGTTTGATAAGTAAAGGTGAAATTATTTATTTTTTGATAACATTTCGTGCAGAAGTAATAATAATACGGCAGTTTTTGTATGTCTGTTCCGCATTCCCGACATCTTCTATAGTCTGCGCCGCTATCATATAAGCTTCCTGTATTTATTGATTTTTGTTCGTATATTGTTATTTGATAATCTTTTAAGTTTACGGCTTTTAACGATTGATTTGCAATATAATGTATATTGATTTCCGTTTCGTGATAAATATAATTTTCTATTAAATTTTGTATTTTTTCTTTTTTGTCTTTGAATATTATTTTTATGATTTCTTCATTTAAGTATTGCTCTTTTAATATCGCTATCAATATTAATACGGCAGTTTCTTCTTTGATTAATTGTTCTTTGCTTTTATTTGCAAGTATGTTATACAGCTCTTCGCTTTTCTTATAGCATTCGGGACATTGATAATCATCATTGTCCGTTTCTTTTTCACAGGTTTCACATTTTTTCATGTTTTCACTCACAAACTGAAAATCAATTTTATTTTTCGACATTCACTGAATGTCAACATCGCAATCATTATATCATATAATTCAAGCGTTGACAAGTAGTAAATGTCAAAAAATATAAAAAACTTTCTTTCCTTTTTACTGCAAAAGGCTTAATATATGTTTAAAAACAAAAATCAATCAAGAAATAATATTTGCGGAGAACGTATCGCCGAGCTGCGCGGCACGCTTCTTCCCTACATCTCTCAGCGCGCCTTAGCCGAAAAGCTTCAGCTTCAAGGTCTTGACCTTGACAAAAACGCCGTCCAAAGAATAGAAAGCGGTCAACGCTTCGTCACCGACATAGAGCTTCTCGCCTTCTCGAACATCTTCAAAATAACCGCAGACGAATTGCTTCGGACACCCGACTTAAAAAAAGATAATTAAAAAAATGTTAAATCAAAAGTGATTAAGCGTCAAATGCAAAACACGGCATACAGCGGTACGGATTTAATATTGTTTTCAAAGCCGAAATTTTTGGATGAAATCCGAATCGAGTAGGCGGGCTTGTATTTTGCCGCGAACATATTCAGACTTTTTGATTTTGTGCGTGTGCCGGTTTTGACCTCGACGGCAATAATTTCATCGCCCTTTTGCAACACAAAATCAAGCTCGGAAACCCCGTCCGTCGTCCAATAATAAAGCCCGTAATGCTTGTTGTGCAGTGCCTGCGCCGCATAGTTTTCCGATAGTGCGCCGAGAAAAACGTTGTCTATGTCGCCCGCCGACAAAACCGTCGGCTGCGAAATGCCGCTTTTCATGGTCAATAAGCCGACGTCGCTCATATATAATTTAAAACAGGAAAGGTCGCTGTAAACGGAAATCGGCATAAAGCCCTGCTCGATTTTTTGACATTTCAATACCACACCGGCAAATTCCAGCCACTCAATCGCCGCGCCGAAAATCGCAGCCGTACCGCCCTTTTGCGCTAACTTATACTGAAATTTTTTGTTGTCCTTTGCAAGCTGAACCGGAATAGAATTAAATGCCGCGCGGATTTTTACGCTCTCCGTATTTGTGGCGTACTTCGCCATATCCGCAATATAATCATTGATGATTTTGCTTTGCACCTCCGGCACGGTCAGCAGACTTTTTGTTTCCGTGAACTCCAAAACCGCTCGCGGCATTCCGCCGACGATGAGATATTGTCGGTACAAATCCAATGCTTTTTCGTGCAGAGCAAGTGGCAGCGCGGCGTTTGCTTCAAAAGCTTTTTTTATTTCTTCGCAAAGCAATTCTTCATTCAAAGCCCAAAGATATTCTTCAAAATCCAATGAGAACATTGTCAAGGAATCGACATTGCCAACCGGAAAGGAGTGTTTTTCACGGTTAATTGCCACCCCTAACAGGCTGCCCGCCCCGATAATATGATACTCGGGCGTTTTTTCGTTGAAGTATTTCAAAGAGGTCAGCGCGCGCGGACATGACTGAATTTCATCAAAAACTATAAGCGTTTCACCGGGAATTATCCGTTCCCGTGATTCGGTTTCCAAAAACCGCAAAATGCGTTCCGGCTCGATATTGTCGGCAAAATAAGAGAAGACCGTTTGATTTGTTTCGAGATTGAAGTAGACAACGTTTTTATAATGCAGCCTGCCGAACTCCCGTATAATATAGGTCTTGCCGACCTGCCTTGCGCCATAGACCAACAGCGGCATACGCCCTGTGGTTTTTTCTTTCCAGCGGATTAAATTTTCCGTGACCCTGCGTCTCATATGTCAAATGCTTCCTTGAAATAAGATATATTGATTATAACGCAAAATGATTTTTATGTCAAGATAAATCAAAATATTTTGATTTTTTCCTTGTTTTTAATCAACATAAGTACTTTTGAAGCAAAAAAAAGAGCCGTTTCTTTAAAAACGGCTCTTATATTTATTCTAAATCTTTCTGATTATTTTGCAAACGAATTGCCTATTTCCTTTATCAATATAAGGAAGATATTGTTGTCATACATGATGTTGGCGGCGGTCGATTGTTCGAGATATTCCATAAACGGCTGCATGACGCTTTCGGTCTCGAACAAGGTAATCAATGCGAACAGTCCGTACACGATAAAGATAAAGAGCGCGGTCCAGACTATCGAGCCGATAAACTTGTCGGCGTATTTAAAGAAGTTTTTTGTAATAAGCTTACCGACAATTTTGGTAAAAATGCCGATAATGATAAGCGATACAAAGAAGATTGCTATAAAGCTTGCCGCGTAGCACAACGCAAGCGCGATAAACGGAATAATCTTGTCGGCAATACTCGTCGTTCCGTCAAAGGTGATGAGCTTAGCCAAGACCGCCTCAATCGTACCCGAAAAGACTCCGAAGCCGCTGTCCTTAAAGACCTGCGCCAACGAAACATTGCCTTCGGTTGTCGCGACAAAAAGCTTGCCTTCCTCCGTTATCACCGGCAAATTGACGACGTCGCCAATCTTTGAAAACCAACTTGTTACCCAATCAATCAAAGATGTATTAAACGATTGATTGACGTATTCGGCAAGCAGCTTGCACAGAAACGCCGCAGCTACAAGCGAGCCTACGACCGGTAAAATCTTTTTAAAAAACTTGTACAGACCTTGCTGCCAGCCTATAATCAAGCCTATCAAGATAATTAAAGCAACGACAATATCAACTAACATCGACTTACACCTCGTAATATGATAAAACTATTGTTGTAAAAAGCGAAAGTTTTCACTATATAATTGCAACTATTTACTGTTGACGATACTATTATACCATAAAAAATAAAAAAAGCAAGTGTAATTGAAAAAAAAGCTGCGATATTCAAAAAAACACTTCTTCATTAGATTAGTCCTATAACCTATATGACGAACAGATTGTAGCGGATTTTTGCCTTATACAAGGCGCATTTGACACCGTGTAGCGTAAGCTACACAAGGAAAAGGCAACGATGTATAAGGCAAAAAGACGCAAAATATGTCGGCAGATAGGTTATAGGACTAATCTATTATAAAACCGCCGTGCAAAGGCGTTTTACGGCAAAAAAGACCCGACCCGACAAACCGCAGACCCCAAAAAATGGCGTTATCGCGGAGAGTCGGGCTATAAGTCGGTTAAGCGTCAAACCTTTATGCCGTAAGTGTCCCCCGTCGTTCCCTCTTCGTCCGTTTCGATATAGACAAAATACAAGTCCGTAGTTTTGTTTTTTGGAATCTCGAAAATAATTATGTATGTGTCGGTTTGAGACGGAGCAAGAGTAAATTCATGGTCCGATAACGGTTTATACTTCTTTCTGTCGGAATACAGAAAGAAATCGTAGTATTCGCTAAACGGTTGATTATAGGTGGTGTAATTGTATATCTCGTAGGTGATGACATACAATAATGTGTCATCGACCGCCCAATAATTCATACCTGTATCGTCTATATAATTCGGCATAGACGAATCTCTTTTCTCGACCTTGTTGATAGTAATATCAAAAAAAGCCGTATGTACCGTTTCGCCGACAACCGCCGTCGAGTCCATATTGACGACCGAACAGGCTCTTGTGATAAGGATTATACCTACCACAAATACAACCAAGACGATTAGACCTGTAAACAGCCTTTTTTTGCTGCCCGCCCTGATGTTTGCGGCTTGTCTTTGGACTTCTTCCGCATTTCCTGCGGGTATCGCCGAAACCGCCGCCGCCGTTGTGTCCGCGTCCAAAACTGTAAACTCCGACGAACCGCAATTCGGGCATTTTTCAACGCCGATATCGCTTTCCGCTCCGCAATAATCGCATTTCTTTCTCGTCGGCTCTTTCGGAGTCGGCGCAGGCGTGCCGTTATTGTTCGGGTCACCGCCGCTTCCGCCGTTGCCGCTTCCGCCGCCGTTGTTTCTGTTGACCATTCTTCCGGCTATCATTCCGCCAATCAGTCCGCCGGTAAAGCCGCCGCCGATACTTCCGGTCGGTCTGCGATAGCTTCCGCCCGTGCTTCTGCTTCCGCCCGAAAAACCGCCGGAGCTTCCGCCCGAAAAGCCCTTCGACCCCCCGACGCTAAATCCGCCGCCGCCACCGCCGCTAAATCCCTTAGGCATAAATTTCCCTCCCGTGTAAAAAAATTTTTTATCGCTCAGACAACGCCGTATAACGCGTCCGATTTTATTCCTTATATATATCCGTCTGTCCGGTAATTTTTCCTTCGGCTACGATATATTCTCTATATCCGACGTGCCGATATCAAAATGCTTCAAAATACATTCCGTCAACCGTCCGATTTTATTCCTTATATATATCGGTCTGCCCCACAATTTTTCCTTCGGTTACAATGTATTCCCTATATCCGACGTCCGTGCCGATATCAAAATGCGTACACGTCAAAATCGTCTGTATCCCCTTTGTCGCGTCTAAAAGGTTTTTTTGCCGCGCCAAATCCAATTCGGAGAGAACGTCGTCGAGAAGTAAGACCGGCGTTTCGCCCGTTTCTATCCGAAAGCTCTCTATCTCGGCGAGCTTCAACGACAACGCCGCCGAACGCTGCTGCCCTTGCGAGCCGAATTTCCTTATATCTACGCCGTTGACGATGACCTTTAAGTCGTCTCTGTGCGGTCCGCTGTTGGTAAATTGCGTTTCGGTATCCCTTTCTCTGTCTTTGGCATATTTGCGTATAAGGACGTCGGTGATTTCGCGTGCCGTCAAGCCGTCGTCCGCGATAGGCGATTCATAAGCTATCGACAGACTTTCCGTGCCGCCGCTTATCTTGGAATGCCATTCCGCCGCCGTTTGGGATATATTGGCGACAAAACGCTTCCTTATCTCTATAATCGGCGCGCCGTATTTTGCAAGCTGGACATCGAAGACGTCGAGCATATTTCTGACGGTTTCAGCATTGTATGCCGTTTTGAGAATTTTGTTGCGCTGTGTCAACGCTTTATTGTATGCCGAAAGACTTTTTAAATACAAGCGGCTCTGCTGGCAAAGACTGATGTCCATAAACCGCCGCCTTTCCGACGGTCCTTCCTTGATGAGCTTCAATTCGTCCGGCGAAAAAAACACGATGTTGAGATAGCCCAAAAGCTCCGCCATTCTGACCTGCGCTATACCGTCTATCAAAACTCTCTTTTTTCCTTTTGAATCGATAAAGATTTCGATATCGTGCTTTCCGTATTTTTTGACCAAAGTGAGCTTGACCGACGCTTCGGGTACGTCCCAACGCACCATTTCCTTGTCTTGGTTTGTCCTGAGCGACTTGCCCACTCCGCAAACATACACCGCTTCGAGAAGATTTGTCTTTCCGCTGGCATTCGAGCCTTTAAAAATATTCAGCCCTTCAAAAAAAACAGCATCTTCCGCTGCATAATTACGAAAATCCTTCAACCTTAACGCGTCAATATACATACCTATATTATAATATAACAATTACGCCCAAAAGTCAATTTTTATTTAGGGCGTGCGAAGACTATCTATTTGGCAAAGGGTATTTTAACAAAGTCAACCATGTTTTTGTCATTGCAATAAACAATACAAAAAAAAGCTTAAAGCTTAAAGGTTATTTTTTTCTTTTCGAGCGGTATCGCCGCCAAGAGATATATTGCTCCCACTACCCCTACTCTTATCCAGCCGTCGGTCATATTTGCCGCCGGAAAGATTTCAAACAGCGCGTAAGCCGCTTGTACGGCGAGAATCAAAAAGAGAAACAGCATGATGTTTCTGCCCATTGCCGCAATCAAAGGTATAGGGCGGTTCTTCAAAAAAAGCTTATCTGCGGTATAAAAGATAAAATACGCGAGATTGACCTTTGAGAGCGCGGAGAACATATATACGGCGTTGAGCTGCGGAAAGCTCGGTGTGTCTATGAGATAGACATAACGCCCCGCAAGCCAAAGCGCGGCGGTCAATGCCGCATACGGCAAAAAGCCTTTTTTTGAAATATCCCTAATAAATCCCGCAAGCAGCACAATACCCAAATACCCTACGCACGCCGCCATACCGCCTGCGTGAGCTTCCTTTTGGGCGGCAAGGTATTTGAAGAGAACGTCGCGTGCAAAATAATAAAAGACCGTTACCGCCGCCGCGCAAGCGAGCTTTCCCCACGCGCTTTTTGTCAGGCGCGGCGAGAGAAACGGAACGGCGAGAAGTCCCGTGAAGCCTATACTCGGCACGGTATTCCATGTGGCGATAGACGTTTCGCCGCCGATGAGTCCGGCAATAAACATCAGTCCCAAAAACACGCCCAAAAAAGCGGCGTTCCTTATAAAGACCCGTTTGTAAGCGGCTGCGCCTATTTTTGCATATCCGGTATTGAACGAATCAAAAAGCACAAAGCCTATGACGAAAAAAAACAGTATCGGTCCTAAATCGATAGGATTAAATCCCCATGCCGCTATCACGACCGGGTTAGAATGCCCCACCCATGCCGGCACGGTAAAATCCGCCGTCTTGTCCATATGTATAATGACGTGAACCGCCATATACAACAGCGTCAGCACCCCCTTAAAATTATCTATCAAGACGTTTCTTTCGCTTATTTTTGCGCTCCGCAAAGCTTTGATGTCGTCGGAATTTCTTTCTTTTTTCATTTATAAACCCTTCGTTTCCGTAATTTTTCACCGCCGCATAAGCGAAGCCGACATTTAATCAACTTAAATCATCGTATAAACTCTAATTAATGCTGATAATCGTAGGGGCGCTGCTTGCCGCGCCCGCAAGCCTATGTAAAACGGGCGCGGCAAGCGGCGCCCCTACAATGTCACTCATATTCACAGCAAATAATTTTATCTTATTTGCGCGGCGCGACCTTAGGTAGCGCCACGCAAAGAAGATAAATTTTAAGCAAGTATTTTTTGTCGTAAAACGGCTTGTTGCCGCCGGTAATAGCAGCGCTATTATCAAGGCAAGAAGACGGATTACGGCGAAAAAGACGCCGTCTTAAAATTTTATCTTATTTGCGCGGCGCTACCTATAATTTAAACAATGTCTTTTTCTTTGCCAGCGGTATCGATATGAGCGCGTAGGCGGCGGCAAATACCGCGACGCGTATAATAACGCCCTTTAAGTCTGTCGGCGCAAAGCCGAACAAGCCCAACGCGCTTATCAGCAGCAAAGTAATTATGAGATAAAGCAAGATATTTCTGCCGAGCGTCGCGATAAAGGGTATGGCTTTGCCTTTCAACACATATTTGTTAAAGAGCAGGAAGATAAAATAAATCAGATTAAATTTTGAAAAAGCACCGAAGAGATATTCGACGTTAAACGTCTGATAGTCGGGCTTTAAAACCAATGTCGTAGCCAATCCCAAAAGATATATTGCGGCGGTAAAGACCGCATACAGCCAAAGCTTTTTCTTTGCTATGTCGCCGAGTCCGGCGGCAAGCAAAACAACTCCCAAAAAGCCGAAGCAAGCCGCAGGACCGCCGCCGCTGTTGCCGTAGCCCTCGTTGCCCGGAGCGGGCGCGAGAAATTTGAAAAGCAAGCCGCGCATAAAATAATAAAAGACAAAGACGGCGGCGGCGCAAATAAATTTTGCAGCCGTACTTTTTCTGATGCGCGGATGCAAAAAAGGAAGCATCAAAAAGCCCGTGAAGCCTATGCTGACAAAATACGCCCATTGCGTCGTGCCGCCCGAAAGATTGTTCTGAACAAAGATAAGGCACAAAAACAAGCCCATTATCGCCATATTTTTTAAAAAAAATTCTCTGTATGCGGCACGTCCGCTATGCAAATACCGTTTTTCAAAGGCGTCGTACACGACAAAACCGATAAAAAAGAAAAAGGCTACCGGCGCAAGGTCGAGCAGATTAAAGCCCCACCATTTGATAAGCGCCGGCGGCGAATGATAAAACCAATCGGATAGCGGAAAGTTTTTGGGGATACTGCGAACCGCGTGTACTATCATAAAAAGCAATACGAGCAGTCCTTTTGCATTGTCGATAGTGACGTTTCTGCCTTTGATACGCTGCGCCTTATCGGACGCGGAATGAGCCGAAGCCGTTTCGGTGGCTTGCGTTTGTTCTTTGCCGCTTGCGCGTTCTTTGTGTTCTTTTGACATCTTTTACTCCTTAAAAATAGCCTTCCGTCTATTTAAACTGCGGAAAGCCGAATATTTTTCTTGAAAAATATCATACACAACTACAATGAACGCCGTTTTAAACTACGGTGAACGTTGTTTTAAATTATAATGAACGCCGAATGAAGCGGCTTTTAATAAGTTATATCGTATGATTGATAGTATAATGAAGCCTAAAAAATACGCAGATATCCGTAGGGGCGACCCTGTGCGGTCGCCCGTTATTACAATAATCAATATAGAAAATATCGATGGTTTTAGTCCTAAAAATACGGCTCAAAGACGGCGGCATCGGTCGATAAGCGGCTTAGAAAACACGGCACAAACGGAAATATTGCGCGCCGTTAAAAAGCTATAATATTATTTGATTAGCCGCCTTACCGCCGCTTGCTTTTAGGCTTAGGCGTCTTTTAAATATACGCAAGTTTTTCTAATGCGCCCTTATCCGCATTGACAAGAGAGCCGTAAATGAAAAATAAAAAAGCCTTTGCGACCGCAAAATATCTCTGTTTTTTTGTGAGCTTCGCCGTCTTTTTTAAGGCGGAGCAGACGCATTACTCCGCGCCGTTTGCCGTCGGACTTTTTGCGGCATTCGCCTATGCCGGACAAAATATTCTTTTGCTCGCGCCCCTTTATATCGCGGCGGCTCTTATCTCAGGCGCAGGCGCGACAGCCGTAGTCACGGCGTTATTTCCGCCCGTCGTCTTTACGGCGGCATATTATATCCGATTTAAATTAAAAAAAAAGGTAGGGCTTCCTACTGTCTGCCTATGCGTTTTTTTGAGCCGTCTGCCGATTCTTTTTTTTGCCGACGGTGACAAGGCGTTATTAAACGCCGCCGTATCGGTCGCGCTGTCGGTCTTGTCGGCATACGCCGCGTCGCTCATTTCGGGAGCGGTGACAATACGCAGGGTCAGGCTCTACAAGGCATTTACGACGGACGAAAAAGCCGCCCTGATTCTCTTATCGGCGGCTTTTGCGCTCGGCTTGTACGGTATAGGAAGCCCCGTTTTTTATTGCGCGGCGGCGGCGGTCATAATGCTCGCGCTCGCTCTCTCGTCGCCGCCGAATGCGCTTGCCATAGCGGCGATAGCCGGAATAAGCGCGGCTTTTTTTGACGGCAGTCTTATGCCTCTGACCTTTTTGATTTGTACGGCGTCTGCGGCGGCCGCGCTGCGTCCCCTGTCGCTTTATTTCAGCGGCATAGGCATATTGTGCGTCTGCATACTTTCCTTAGTCTTTTCCTTTGCGGACTTTCACATCGGCTTATATGATTTAACGGGAATTGCGCTGGGGCTTCTTGTATTTTTTATTTTTCAAAAAAAGTCTTTGCCCTTCTTGTCCGCATTCACAAATCACGGAGAAAAAAAAGAGTTGTCGGAACGCGGTATTGTCAACAACAGCCGCATAATAATGCGGCGCAAGCTGTCGGGACTGCGCGCCGCTTTTTTTGAAACATCCGCCGCCTTGAAGGTTTGCGTCAGGGACGAAACGGCACGCGCCTTAGCCGTACA
This sequence comes from Clostridiales bacterium, assembly GCA_031289755.1. Taxonomy (GTDB): domain Bacteria; phylum Bacillota; class Clostridia; order Christensenellales; family JAISNN01; genus JAISNN01. The sequence continues at coordinate 31,186 of JAITOU010000042.1, read as the reverse complement.
GCTTGACGGCGTAGCGGAGATATTCGGCAGACTCGCCGCCGAATCCGCCGGCGGAATGTCCTTTGACGCAAACGCCGAACGCCGACTGACCGAAGCTCTCGCCGCAGCAAATATCGTCTGCCTTGACGCGGCGGTGTACAATTCCGACGAATTGTTAAGCGTCTTGATAATTGTCAGGGAACGCGACGTCAAAAACCCTTCTCTCTCTCGCATAGTCTGCGAAACGGTGGGGCAACGGCTCGTCATCGCTTCCGCCGATATGCCGTTTAAGGGCTGTGCCGCCATAGAATACAAGACCGCCGACGGCTACGACGTCGTCTTCGGAGAAGCTCATCAATCGCGCGGCAAGGTCAGCGGCGACGTCAAAAGTGCCTTCAAAATCCAAAGCGGAAAATTTATCGCCGTCCTTAGCGACGGCATGGGACACGGCGGCAGCGCACACCGTATCGGCGAAACGGCGGTAAACCTTATCGAAAATTTTTACCGCGCGGGCTTCGGCGGCGAAACGCTGTTGCCGCTTATCAACCGCGTGCTTTGCGGAATAGGCGGCGGAGTTTTTGCGACCTTAGACACCTGCGTGATAGATTTGAAAACCGCTTCGGCGGCGTTTATCAAAATGGGCGCGCACGACGGCTATATCAAAAGGGGCAAGGCGGCGCAAGTGGTCGAAAACGACGCGCTTCCGCTCGGCGCGCTCAACGAAACGCACCCTGCCGTAGCGGTCAAGACGCTCTTGCCCGACGATTTTGTCATTCTCGTCAGCGACGGTATAGGCGACGCCTTTTTAGACGGCGGCTTACACGGCTTTATCGCATCCTTTAACACAAAAAATCCCCAAGCCTTTGCCGACGCGATACTGACCGAAGCCGTCCGGCGCGGAGTCCGCGACGATTTATCCGTGATAGTCATGAGAATTTACAGAAAGCTATAAAAATGAGCTTAAAAAAAGGACGTTTTCGCGTCCTTTAAATATTTTTATTTTTTTGGTATAAACTATTGACAAAATTCACAACTTAGTTATATAATGTTGATGTAAGGGATACCGTGTTAGCGGCTGACTTATTTACCTTTAATAATCGCTTCCGCTACAAGTCGATGTAAGGGATACCGTGTTAGCGGCTGACCTACTGCTTAGTTAAAAAATAACCGCATTGAGTTAGCGCTTTTGGCGGTTATTTTTTATGCTGTTTACCATCTTTATTAGACTTGTCTTAAAACCTAAACGCCGAACAAATTTTAGCGGATTTTTGTCATAAACAAGGCGCATTTGACGACGTGTAGCTTAGCTACACAAGGAAAATGCAACGACGTTTAAGACAAAAAGACGCAAAATTTGCCGGTGGATACGGTTTTAGGACAGTCTATTCTCTCTCGCTAACTGCAAGGATAGAATAATTATCGTAAGTATCTGCATAATGACCACCCCCTTTTTACAGGAAGTGTCAACCGCCTTGCGGTATCCCCGCATCTACTTGTGTATTATATCATATCTTTATACATAAAACAATATATTTGATAATTTTATTTTTCTAACCGACTATATAATTTTCGGGATAATTCTTTATCGGTTTTTTATAAAATTCACGCACGGCAAGTAAGGATTTTTGATAGCACGGAAAGCCTATCGTGTCTTTTTTTTTGTTTATTTCTTTGAAGCTGTAATAATCGAGATTGGATTCGGAGATAAAAATCCACGCCTTGCTGCCGTACATTGCAAAACGCACTTCTGCGACGTTCTCCCATTTGATAAAGCTGACGGTTCTGCCCAAGACCGTTCGTCTTACGCCTTCTTCGTTTATTTTATACGCCGAAAGCCATTTCGGCAAAAATAAGCCGCATATGACGGCAAGCAGTCCCGCAAAGACGGCAATAAGCTTTATTTTTGCCGACGCGTCCATACTCGGGTCAACGTATTTTGGGTACAAAAAAAGCGCGCCTACTCCGCAAACCAAAAAAGTGACGGCAAGACTGATTACGCCGCCGATAAGCGGCATAAAAACACATTCCCGACGTTTTGAATTATTTTTTTTCATAGGCAACCGACCGTAAGACACAGCATAAAATTTTATCTAATTTGCGCACCGGCGTCTTATATTTAACCGCATAAAAATAAACGCGCCGCAAACCGTCAGGCTTTGCGGCGCGCAAAAATCCATATCGTGTGATATTATTTCTTCTTTTTCTTTTTGTCTTTGAGCTTGTACCCTGCATAAGGGTCAGGCGGCAAAACCGCTTCCTCAGGAACGAAATTAGGGTCATAATTGATAAAGATGTTAGGGTCGCTCGGCGACAAAACAGGTCCGTTGTATCTATACGCGGACTGAACCGGTCTTGTATCCTTGTACGGCGATACGGGAGGAGGCGTGTTTTTTGAAGCCTCAGCCTTGTAGAAGATGCTTTTCTTTTTGAGACGTCCGAGCTTGTCGTCCTTTGTCAAAGGTGCTTCCGCGACAACCGGCTTTGCCGGAGGCGAGAGAGGAGGACGTCTTTCGGTGTACGGGGCGACCTGAGGCGCACCGTATTTTGCCGCTTGCGGCTTTGTATATATGTGCTTGTTTTTGATACTTTCGTTTCTTTGCTCGTTACTCAACGGCGCGCCGACTTTCGGTGCTCCGTATGTTGCGGGTTCCGGTTCGGAGTAAAAAACCTTTACGCCGAGTGCGTTCCCGTCGCCTTGAGAAAACGACATCTCATAAGCTTTACTTGTGGATTTTGTTTTTTCAGACATAGTTATATTCCCCTCTGAAATTATTTTTATAATTCAAGCAAAACAATTCGTTATTAGACCGTGTATGATGTTTTATGTATGCGCCCAAAGGCGTTTACAGCTATGATTTATTAGCGAATCTTATTTCTTTTGCATTATATACCCAATTTGTCTTATCGACGTCGTCGGGATTCATAATGATAAAATTGGCGGGTTTTGTAGTTTTGAGTACGCCCTTATATACGTTGTATCTAATCTCTCCCGATATCTGAAAAACTACGAGCATCAGCCAATCGAGCTTGGTATAATGGTCGTATTCGACGGTGCGCGGATTACCGCTCTCGTCCTCTCCCACCACTATGACGTAATTGAACCCGTCGTCAAACTTCGTCGCGCCCTTCAACTCGTTGAGATAATATCCTTCCCAATAAGTCGTTTCGACTCCCGACGGAGTGACAATGTCGGTCTGCGTTGCGGATATAGGAAAGCGTTTTGTATCTCTCGAACGGAAATAATATTTTGTTTCCGGCTTGTCGATGTTGTACACTTCTATTTTAAAATTGCCGTAGGTCGGGAAATATCTCGTTTTGGCATAAGCCGCTACGGCAAATATCAATATGACCGGTATGAGTATAATGCAGATTACCTTAAATACGACTTTTGGAAAAGGCGTATAATAGGTTTTTTTCTCTTCGGTGACAGCATCGGGAGAATAACCCTTTACGATACTGTATATTTCCGCATCCTGACCGTTGGACGGCAACTGAGGCGGAACGTGCATCATTTGAGTCTGTGACGGATAAACCTCTCCGGTATTTTTGCCGCTTTTTCGGACGGCAACACCCGAACCGGTATTTTTTCCGCTTTTATTATTTGTACCGACGGCCCTTGAATCGCCTTCCAAGACCTGCCGAGCTAATATTTCGTCTTCGTTCATAGCATCACCCTACGGAAAACTCGCCGTTAGATTTCATTCCTTAGCTATTATATCACAAAAAAAACCGTTTGTATAGTAGCAAATTGAAATTTTTTCACAATAAATGAAATTTTTTATTATGATTTTATTGTTGACTATCGCCGTTCATTTGTGTTATACTATTAAATAAAATGAATAATTCGGTCAAAAATGTTATAATAACCGAATATATAATCATTTTCTGATATATGATCATTATAGGTACATATTATTGATATGTATTTATAGACCTAAAAAAACCATAATTGTGTAGAGAATATATGGAAAAATCTTATGTAACGGAGGAGCAACCCATGGAAGACATTCAAAAAGACGGCACATTAGACATCGCCGACACGCAAGAGCCGCCAAAAATTCAAGAAAAGAAAGTAAAAAAAGTAAAAGAAGCAAAAAAAACGCCTGACATCACGACGGACGAAAAGCCCGTTAATCCCGAAGAAGTGATTTGGTCTGAAAGACCTTCTCTCAAATCGCTCATCATAAACGGCGTCAAACAAACGCTGATTACGACGATTGTCATCCTGCTGCTGTCATCGCCTGCCGCCTATCTCGGCTTTTGGTCGTTCTATATATTTTTGAACGTCACGCTGCTTGTCTTAACGCTTTTGGTCGCGTTCTTAAATATTGCCGACGCACGGCGTCTCAAATATACCCTGACTTCGGAATATATCGAGATAAGCAAGGGAGAAGCGTCGCGCCGCTTGGAGCTAAAAGACATATCCGGGCATACCGTCAAAAATTTTCTTTTTACACGCAAAAGCGGAACTCTCGTTTTCTTGTCCAAAAAAGGCAAGAAAAACAAATTGCGTATGTATCTCATTCCTTTACCGTACAAGGTCGCCGAAAACGTCACCTCCTTTGCCAACCGCATATAAATAACGGCATTGTCATCATTTTAAGGTAATATAGCTTTTCTTCTAAGACGGCTCGATATCATTCTGCCGTCTTTAAATTTTATTAAGTAAATTCTAAACGACATTAAAAAAAGTCCTGCACTAAGCAGGCTCAATCTAAACTACATTACAAAAAAGTCATACATTAAGCAGGATATATGTAAATAGCATTAAAAAAATCCTGTTTAAGCAGGCTCAATCTAAACGACATTAAAATCCTTATATAAGGGGTGCGGATTATGGGAACGGCACGGCCGCAAAAAAAGCTTTTAGGCACAAAGGAATTGTTTTCCTATTCTTTGGGACTTTTCGGATTTCAGCTCATAGTCGGATATCTAAATTCTTATCAGGCGGAGTTTTACGTCACCGCCATGAAAGCCGATTTGGCGGTCATCGGGGTCTTGCTTCTCGCCGTCAAAATTCTCTCCGCCGTCTTCGACCCCGTCGTCGGCAATCTCATCGACCGAACAAAAAGTGCCAAAGGCAAGCTCAAACCCTTTATACTTTATTCGGCATTGCCCCTTATGATAATGACGGTGGTAATATTTATACAAGTACCGCTGACGGGCGCGTCGCTCTATATATACATATTTTTCACATTTTTGCTGTTTAGTATGGCTATGACCTTAGGCGACGTTCCGTCGCAGGCGATAGCCGCCGTGGCTACCCCCGACCCCACCGAACGGACAAATCTCGTATCCGTCGCAAACACCTTTAAGGCGGTGGGATTGAGCGCGGCGGCAGCCGTCATTCCCGTCGTTTGCCTGCTCGTGCCTGGCGGTTCGTCCGTAATCACTCAAAACGGAGCGCCAGACACGCCTATAAGCGTCTCGGAATATTTGGTCACCGCCATAGTCATCGCCGCCGCAGGCTGTCTGCTCTTTATGTTGATATATTTCTTTAACAAGGAGCGCGTTCCGTACAAAGCCGAAAAAATGACTTTCAAAGATATGCTCGCCGTTTTAAAGGGCAACAAACCCTTTATGCTCGTCATACTCTCCTGCTTTTTGGGCTTCGGACGGCAGATTCAAACGGGCATAGCGGTGCAGACGGCAAACTCCGTCCTTAACAGCCAAAATCTCGTTTTGCTGTTAGGACTGACCGGCGGCATAGGGGCGGTAATCAGTATGGCTCTTATTCCCGTTCTCGTCAAAAAATTCGGAGAAAAAAGAGTCTATATCAGTCTTTCTCTCTACGGCTTCGCTATCTCGATGCTGACGTTTTTTTTGGGCTACAAAAGCCTGCCCGTCATGTTGGTTTTTCTCTTCTTCACGGGCTTTCAATTCGGCGTCGTCGATATCCTGCCGATGATAATGACGGCGGACAGCGTCGATTATTATGAATACAAGACGGGCAAACGCGCCGAAGGTACGATTTACGCCGTTCTCAGTCTGACCGTAAAGGTGACTATCGCCATGGGTACGGCTCTCGGTCTTATCATTTTGAGCGCGGCAAAATACGATGCCGTCGCCCTAAAACAAGACGCCACGACGGCAAACGTCGTCTACTTCGCCTATGCGGCAGTGCCGGGCATATTCAGTCTGTTATCCGTCATTCCGATTCTCAAATACGACCTTTCCGGCTCAAAAAAGCTCGAAATCGCCGCCGAACTCCAAAAACGCCGCGAAGCTTCATCGCTTTGAGCGTTATGAATTAACAATCGCCGTAAACAAAGCTCCGTCACGTTTGTTTTCAATGTGTCGGGGCTTTTTTGTTTGTCACTGACTTTAAATTAAACGCATAATGTGTACTATGGGTGCATTTCCGTATGTTTCCCTGCGACGCATACTTCCCGATGCGGCATAGTGTGTAATCAATAGACTTGTTCAACAGACGACTACGAGAGCTTGTTGAACAGGTCTAATATAAAAAAGTGTGACGGCAAAATCAATTTTATTTTTAACGGAGCGTTTAGGAATAAAAATTCTCCCGTAAAATTTTTTAAGGTTTTTGTCCGCACATTCTAAAAGGGAGGTTTTATGTTCTTTGATAATAACGGCTGCGGTTACGGCGACGATAACGGTTACGGCTGCGGTTTTGTAAATTGCTGCGAAACAAATTGTTATCCGTCATCTCCGCGCAACAATAACGGTTGTCCGCCGTCAAACGGAACAAACGGACAGCCGGGCCCGCAAGGTCCTACCGGCGCAACAGGACCGCAAGGTCCGATTGGTCCGATAGGTCCGCAAGGCTCTAAGGGCAATACCGGTCCGGCAGGACCGCAAGGACAGATAGGTCAAACAGGCGCGGCAGGTCCGATTGGTCCGACAGGACAAGAAGGTCCGTCAGGTCCTATTGGACAAACAGGTCTTACAGGTCCAACGGGTCCGGAAGGTTTAATCGGTCCGACAGGCGCAACAGGTCCGATAGGTCCAACCGGTCCGCAAGGATTAATCGGTCCGACAGGAGCGACAGGTCCGGAAGGTCCGACCGGTCCGACAGGATTGGTCGGTCCGACAGGCGCGACAGGTCCGGAAGGTCCGACCGGTCCGACGGGATTAACAGGTCCGACAGGCGCGACAGGTCCGGAAGGCCCAACGGGTCCGCAAGGTCCGCAAGGATTAATCGGTCCGACAGGCGCAACAGGTCCGGAAGGTCCGACCGGTCCGACGGGATTAACAGGTCCGATAGGTGCAACAGGTCCGGAAGGTCCGACCGGTCCAACAGGATTAACAGGTCCGATAGGCGCGACAGGTCCGGAAGGTCCGACCGGTCCGACAGGATTAACGGGTCCGATAGGTCCGACCGGTCCGCAAGGTTTAATCGGTCCGACCGGCGCAACAGGTCCGGAAGGTCCGACAGGTCCGACGGGATTGGTCGGTCCGACAGGCGCGACAGGTCCGGAAGGTCCGACCGGTCCGCAAGGATTAATCGGTCCGACAGGCGCAACAGGGGCGGAAGGTCCGACCGGTCCGACAGGATTAGACGGTCCGACAGGCGCAACAGGTCCGGAAGGTCCGACCGGTCCGCAGGGATTAATCGGTCCGACAGGCGCGACAGGTCCGGAAGGTCCGACAGGTCCGACGGGTCCGCAAGGATTAATCGGTCCGACAGGCGCGACAGGTCCGGAAGGTCCGACCGGTCCAACAGGATTAACAGGTCCGATAGGAGCGACAGGTCCGGAAGGTCCGACCGGTCCAACAGGATTAACAGGTCCGATAGGTGCAACAGGTCCGGAAGGTCCGACCGGTCCGACAGGATTAACGGGTCCGATAGGTCCGACAGGTCCGCAAGGTTTAATCGGTCCGACAGGATTAACGGGTCCGACCGGTCCGCAAGGTTTAATCGGTCCGACAGGCGCAACAGGGGCGGAAGGTCCGACCGGTCCGACGGGATTAACAGGTCCGATAGGTCCGACCGGTCCGCAGGGATTAATCGGTCCGACAGGCGCGACAGGTCCGACAGGCGCGACGGGTCCGGAAGGTCCGACCGGTCCGCAGGGATTAGTCGGTCCGATAGGCGCAACAGGGTCGGAAGGTCCGGCAGGCGCAGCCGGTCCTGCCGGGGCAGCCGGTCCTGCCGGAGCTGCCGGTCCGCAAGGTGCTACCGGTCCTGCCGGTGCTATCGGTCCGCAAGGTGTAGCCGGTCCTGCCGGAGCAGCCGGTCCCGCCGGTACAACCGGTCCGCAAGGTGCGGTCGGTGCGGCAGGACCGCAAGGCGCGAAGGGCGATGCCGGCGGCATATCGGCTTTCGGCGGAATGTATAACGCCGGAGCGACCGTCACTATTCCGGCTAATCAGATTTTATCTCTTCCGTTGGATGTCAACTTGCCTTCCTTGAATGTAGGCTTGCAGGCGAACGGCGTAATGAATATAACTCAGCCGGGCGTATACGAAATAAGCTACTCGATAGCGGCAAGGGCCGCCAGCACAGCCAATGTACTTGTGCATGTAACATCATCTAACAATGTGATAGACGAAACCTACACTTCACAACAATTGACTCCCGACCCGACGGTTTTTGGTATGTCGACGATACTGAGTCTAAACGGTAACGAAAGCTTGCGGCTATGCTTAGCCTTTCCAAATCCAAACTACTCCTATGACGTCAATTTGCTTGCGCCGATGGGTGCGGTGCTGACGGCAAAAAGGCTCGCATAAAAGACAAAGGATAGTCTAACAAAAAAAACCTGCGCCGCATTTGTAATTATTACGAATGCGGCGCAGGCTTTAAAAACGGAGATAATTTGCTTGAAAACATTCGGCTATTATGTTATAATGTATTCGGAAGATGTTAAAAAGACGGGACGGAAGCCGATAACTCCGATAATTCTTATCTTTTTTATTTTCACCTACTATTCTGTAAAATCTACATTTGGCGGAAAAATATATGATTACCCAAAAACTTTGTCAATACAAAAGCTTCGGCAAATGCGCCGAGCTTACCGACGGACGGACAAAAGCTCTCATAACACTCGACGTCGGGCCGCGCATTATTTATTACGGAACGGACGAACGCAATGTTTTTTTTGAAGATACCGACGGGCTTGTGACAAACGGCGGCGAATATTTTGATAAAAACTTCAAAAAGGGCGAAGCGTGGCATATATACGGCGGTCACAGAATGTGGAAATCGCCGGAGGACGACGCTTCGTATGTGCCGGACAATTATCCGGTAGAGTACGCACCCTTTAAAGACGGTGCGGAGTTTACTCAAAAATTACAGCCGAATACAAAGCTGATTTTTTCTATGAAGGTCACCATGAAAGACGGCGGCGGCTTGACCGTCGTCCACGCCGTCAAAAACGCGGGTAAATATACGGCGAATATTTCGGTCTGGTCTATAACGGTCATGAAGGACGGCGGCACTGAAATCATTCCGCTAAATACCGCCGACACGGGTTTTTTGCCGAATAATTTCTTTGCTTATTGGGCTTACAACGATGTCAACGACAAGCGGCTGACGGCTTTGGACGGATATTTATTTTTGAAGCAAGACCCGTCGGCGGCGCGTCCCTTTAAGCTCGGTCTTTTGAATAAAAAGGGAGCGGCGGCATACCTTACGGACGGCTTGCTTTTTGTCAAAAAATTCGGCTACATAAACGGCGCGGTCTATCCCGACAATAACTGCAATTTTGAGACCTACACGAGTAATCTGATTTTGGAGATAGAGACGTTAAGTCCCCTATTCGCCGTCGAGCCGGGAACGCAGGTAACCCATACCGAAGAATTTTCGCTCTTTGCCGACACAGGCATTTTCGCCGAAGCCTTTGACAAACAAACCTTAGACGCTTTCTTCGGATAAAACTCAATCTTCCGCTAAGGTTTATAATTTTAAACAAGCCTTAAAAATTATCCAAAATACGGATAATAACGAGATTATCAAAAACTCTCCGCTAAGGCGCATACAATTCAAAACCATTCTAAAACATTTCAAGGAGTATCAGCAATGCTTTGTTCCGTAGACAAAAACTTTTATCCTATATACGACTATTACACCGACTTTCAGGCGAGAGTCAAAAAATCCCGGCAATCCGCTCCCCTTCTCATCGGACTTATGCGGAATGATTCGCTCATTTACCGTTTTGACACCGAAGTCTTCGAGGACGGCGTACACGACATCGAAAACTCAATCTTTGCCGAACGGCTTATCAAGACTCTGCTTTGGGTCGTCGGCGGCTACAAGCTCTATATCCACGCTCCGGCAAAGCTTTTTTCCAAAATATCCAAAGCCTTCAAAGACTCCGGCAACCGTGCCTTTGACGTCAAATTTATGGAAAAAATATACGAAAATCCTTTTTCGACGGAATACAGAACGGCTAACGATATGCCCGAAAAGAACGAGAGCGGCATATCGCTCGGCGGCAGTTACAACGGCTGCCGAATAGGCTTCGACGCCGGCGGAAGCGACCGAAAGGTGTCCGCCGTCATCAACGGCAACGTCGTTTTTTCCGAAGAAACCGTGTGGCATCCCAAGTTAAATTCCGATTACCGTTATCATTATGACGGCATATACGATTCTATCAAAAAAGCCGCCTCTTACCTGCCCCGTATCGACGGCATAGGCGTCAGCTCCGCCGGAGTATACGTCAACAACCGCGCTATGGCGGCATCGCTTTTTATCAAAGTGCCGGACGGCGATTTTGAAAAGCACATCAAAAACATTTATCTCGACATCGCAAAGGAATTTAATACAAAAATCGAAGTAGCCAACGACGGCGACGTCACGGCACTCGCCGGAGCGATAGACTTAAACGACAACCGCGTACTCGGTATCGCTATGGGAACGAGTCAAGCGGGCGGATATATAGACGCGTCGGGAAACATCAGGGGCTGGCTCAACGAATTGGCGTTTGTTCCCGTCGATATGCAAAAAGAAAGCGCGGTTGACGAATGGAGCGGCGACAAGGGCTGCGGCGTCAAATATTTTTCTCAGGATTCCGTCATCAAGCTTGCGGAAATGGCGGGCATCAAGCTCAACGAAAAGCTTTCGCCCCACGACAAGCTCAAATATATTCAAAATGCTTATAATTCAAATCCGGCAATCGAAAAAATTTATTCCGACATCGGAATATACTTCGGTTACTCGATAATGTGGTACAGCCTTTTTTACGATATAAAACACGTTCTGCTTTTGGGGCGCGTTTCGAGCGGAATAGGCGGCGGCGTAATCAAAGCCAAAGCCGAAGAAATTCTCTCAAAATACGGCAGCCGAATATCAATCGAGCTTCCCGACGAAAACAGCCGCCGTGTCGGTCAATCAATCGCGGCGGCATCTCTGCCAAAGCTTTAAAGCGACCCGATGAAAAAAAGCTGTGTGCCGCAATTTTGTGGTATTGCATAAAACTCCTAACCGCTGTTTTTTGTCTTCATGTATATCGGCGGCGGTACAATATCAATACAAGCGGCAACATAAATAATCTTTTTGAAATAACGGCTTTGCCCTAAGTTAAAATAAAGGAGAAATATATGACATTCAACAATCATTTGGCGGAAGTTTACATTCCCGACAACGCAAAAAAAGGCGCGACAGTATACCTTGCGCTCGCCGCTCATCAGGACGACATCGAAATAATGGCGGCAGACGGCATTTTAAAAGCCTTTAACGACAAGAACGGCAGTTTTGTCGCCGTAGTGACGACCGACGGAGCGGGAAGCGCACGCGACGGCATTTACAAAAATTTCTCCGACGCCGACATGATGAAAATCCGGCGCGTCGAACAAAAAAAAGCCGCCGTCGTCGGCGAATACGAGACCCTGTATCTTCTCAATTACCAAAGCTCCGCCGTCAAATCGCCCAACAATATTGCCATTACCGAAGACTATGTAAAGATTTTAAAGAAGCATAAGCCTTATGCCGTATATACCCACAATCTTCTCGACAAGCACGACACTCATCTCGGCGTCGTGACAAAAGCCGTAAAGGCAGTCAGACGGCTGCCAAAAAAAGACAGACCGCAAAAAATGTACGGCTGCGAAGTTTGGCGCGGCTTGGATTGGCTAAGCGACTCCGAAAAAGCCGCATTCGATTTGAGTTCCAACGAAAATATGCTCGCCGCTCTGCTCGGCGTCTTTGACAGCCAGATAACCGGCGGCAAACGCTACGACCTTGCCACGCAAGGACGCCGCCTTGCCAACGCCACCTATTCCGAATCGCACAGCATAGACACCGCCAAAAGCATAACCTACGCTCTCGACCTTACACCGCTCATCACCGACGACAAAGCCGACATAATAGATTTTGCCCTAAGCAAAATCGAAACCTTCAAAAAAGACGCCGCATCAAAATTAGACAGGGTCTTGAATATTTAGCCTTGCGCTAATAGACGTCTTTTTTTTAAAAAACAATAAAAAAACAAAGCGTTAGCCGTTTACCGAGCTAACGCTTTTTTTATCCGTCACAAAAAAAACGCTTTCGCGTTTATTCTTGGTCGTCCATAGTCATGACCATGCGGTAATTGACCTTGCCGACTTGGGTCACGGGCAAGGACGGCTTGGATATGACCTTGCCGGGTATGGCAAATTTTATAAGGTTGTCCTTGCAGGTCTGTATTATTTTATTCTCTAATGTGAGATTGTATTTGTATTCGTCGTTGAGTACGACAAAGAGCTTGATAATAATTTTGTTTTCTTTGCTGCGTCCTTCGACGGCGCAGCACATCTTTATCTCCGGCATGAGCGAAACGACGTCTTCTATTTCGGACGGAAAGACATTGACGCCCGATATGATGATTAGGCGTTTTATTCTGTCCTTAAAAAACACATAGCCGTCCTCGTCCATATAGCCGCAATCGCCGGTTTTGAGCCACCTTTTGCCGTTTTCGTCGGTGATAACGGCTTCCTTTGTCGTTCTTTCGTCCTTATAATATCCTTCCATAAGGCTCTGGCTGGCGATAAGTATTTCTCCGTATTCGCCGCACGGACGCTCGGCGAGATTTTCGTCGATAATCTTGATTTGTACGCCCTTTATCGCCTTTCCGACAGACCCGACGCTGTAATGCTTGTCGGTATTGACGGCGGCGACGGCGACGACCTCCGTGAGTCCGTAGCCTTCCACAAGCCTGACCTTTGCTCCGCGTGACTGAATTTGCTTGTCAAAATTTTCTCTGAGAGCCGCGCTCAAATTGTCGCCGCCGCATATCAAAAGGTGAAAGTTTTTGCAATTGACGCGCCGAAAAGCCTTTGAATTGTAGAGCTTCTCATACATAGACGGAACGCCCGTCATTATCGTGACGCCTTCCTTTTTGATGATTTTTACCGCGCTTTTTGCCGTAAACTTAGGCACCATGACAAGACGGCAGCCGAAGCTAAGGAAAGCGTGCATATTGATACCCAAGCCGTAGCCGTGAAACAGCGGCAGCACCATAAATGCCACGTCGTTGTCTATTCGGGTATCGAAGGTTTGCAGGGCGTTGATAGCCACTGCGTTTATGGCGTAATTTGTGAGAACGATCGTCTTGGCTTCCCCCGTCGTTCCGCCGCTGTGCAAATATGCCGCGATGTCGCGTCCGCCGGTAGATATCTTGACTTCGCCTTTTTTTCTCAAGGTTTTGGCAAATCTTATTACCTTATCACTGTATATGATTACAGGCACTTTTTCTTTTGCAGACTTGTATTTTATGCCGATGCGGATTATCGCCGACGCATAATAACCCATAGGGCATATGATGACTGTTATGTCTATATCCGACAGGACGGCTTTGTACTTTTCATAAAAGATGTCGGCGAGAAAAATGATTTTCGGACGCGTGTTTTTTATGATATTCAATAAACCGTATTCGCTTATCATAGGGTGAATGACGTTGCCCACCGCTCCGCACTTGTTGACGGCATAAAAAGCTACGGCGGCATGCGGAATATTCGGCAGACAAATAGCGACGTTGTCGCCCTTGCCGATGTTTTTTTTGTGCAAAAAAAACGCCAGATTGTCTATCCCGTCTATAAAGCGTCCATAATTGAGCCGCTTGTTAAAATACACTATCGCGTCCCAATCTCGGTCCTGCCTTTCTCCCGTTAAAAATTCGTACATCGACATATGCGCCGTCATAAAGCTTCCCTTTTTTTGAACCTCTACTCTGTAAAGCCAAAATGTCAAGATTTAGACTTTACATAAGTACTGCAATCATTATATATTTTGCTCCGGCTTGACTTCTTCCGGCGTATTGTTCTCTTCCGCCTGACACTTTCTGTAATCGACCTTACCGATGAGCGTCAAAGGAAGGTCGTCTTTTGCTATTATCTCCTTCGGCACGGCATAGGTTATGAGATTTTCCCGACACAATGCCGTTATCTTTGCCTTTAAAGCATCGTCTAAGACATATCCGTCTTCGGGTACGACGCACAGCTTGACGACTGTATTTCCGCTTCGGTTCTTACTCTCGATAGCGCAGCAAAGCCTGATTTCTTTTATGCTGTAAACCAATGTTTCTATCTCAACGGGATAAACGTTTAACCCCGATATTATTATTATCCGTTTTTTCCTGCCTTTCATATATATATCGCCGTTTTCGTCAAAAAAACCGATATCGCCTGTTTTGACCCATGTTTCACCGTTTTTATCCGTATAAAGCGTTGCGGCAGTTGCTTTTGGGTCGTCATAGTATCCGTCCATAATATAAGGACAAGAAACCCAAAGCTCTCCGGCTTCTCCGGTTTTCAGCTCTTGCATATCGTCGTTTACTACTTTTATTTTGACCCCTTTCATAAGCGGTCCGAGATTATGCGGCTTTTCCTTGCCGTCAAAATCAACAGCTAAGGTGGTAACGGTTTCGGTCAAACCGTAAGACTCTCCGATTCTGACGCCCGAACCGCCTACCCTTAACACCTCGTTTATCTCGGCTTTTTTCTCGGGATTGATAGAATCTCCGCCCGTCGCGATGAGTTTATATCCCGAAAAATCCGCTTCCTTAAAGTCTTTTTGCTTTAAAAGCTTGTCAAACATAGACGGCACGCCGACGACAAAATTCACGTTGTGTTTTTTAAGAGTTTTAGCTACGGGAGCGGCGTCAAATTTCGGAATCATTACGATACTGCCGCCTACTCTTATCGCCATGTGCATACAAAAACCAAGCCCGAAACCGTGAAAAAGCGGCATAACCATTAACATGATTCCTTTTACAAAGCCCGGTCCGTATCTTTCGGGAGTTATTTTATCCTTTATTTCCGGATTTTTTGCGGCGCGTTTGTCAACCGACTCCAAATAGCTGTCTATGGCGGTTTGTGCATATTTATTCAGCGCATAATTAGACAGCACTACCGTTTTCGGTTCGCCCGTTGTTCCGCCGCTATGCAGATAAAAAGCCGTGTCCTTACCGGTCGGTTTATAGACGATTTCGCCCGACTCTTTGATTAAGTCGGAAAATTTTAAGATATTGCCGCCGTAGACTACGTTTATTCCGGCTTTTTTGAGCTTGTGAGCTATAACGGGCTTGGCATAAATAGGCGCGTAATTCGCCGTTTTGCATACCACCGTCTCAACGGCGGCGGTTTTTAGGACATTTTTATAATTATTATAGAGCGCGTCGGAGACAAAGAGCATCTTCGGATTCGTCCTTTTGATGATATTCAAAAAACCGTTGTCCTTCATCAGCGGATGTATCATGTTCGCCGTTATACCGCATTTGTTCAAAGCGTAGATAGTTATGACCGCCTGTGGGATATTCGGCAGGCAAACGGCTACGTTGTCGCCGGGCTTATATCCTTTGCTCTGAAAAAAATACGCCAGCTTATCGACGAGAGCGATAAAATCCTTGTATTTGATTTTGTTATCGAAATAAATAATTTCCTGCCAATTACGGCTTTCTTTGTTGTCGGTTATATAGTCGTACATCGACATATCGGTAGCTTTATCAAATTGCATATACGATACATTCCTTTTTTAATATTATTGAATTTTGTTCGGCGTTTAGGTTTTAGGATAAGTCTATTATATTATGCTGCATTCTTTTTAATTTATTGTTAAGTAATCGCCTATTAAATAACATCGTTCGGATTTAAATAAACCTTCTTCTCATCATTCAATCAAATCATGGAAGTAAGTCTTATACTCGCTCCAGCCGGCGCGTGACGTGTATGAGCTTATATTCGACGAACCGCCGGTATTTTTTCTGACGTAAATGTTAAAATCGGCATTATGTCCGTCAAAGAGATAGCCTTTTCCGTTGTCGATTAGCCACCCCGTATTGCCCCAGGTGGCAACGGACGGAGCCGTTAACGGCAGGAGCTTGACGACTTTGAGCTTAGGATTGTCCATAAAGGCAAAGGCGTATATCTTGCTAACGCTTTCCGTGATAGTTATCTCCGAAAAAGCGCAGCCTGCAAAAGCGTAATTACCTATCGTCGTCAAATTAGCCGACAAGGTCACGGATGCGAGAACGGCGCAATTATAAAAAGCTTCGTCGCCAATCAGCTTGATTTTAAACGGCATTGCGATAGAGATAAGATTTTTGCTGTAAGCAAAGGCTTGATTGCCTATTGTTTCTATCTTGATATTTATACCGACCTCGAACGAAAAATTGAAATTGACGTTTGTGACACTGCTTTGATAAAAGGCGTAATTAGCGATTTTTGCAAGCTCCGGTGCGGTCACCCAAACTACGCCCGTTTTGGCTTCCGGGCAACGGATAATCAGCTCCGACTTATCAAGGTCGTCGCCCTTGTACAAAATGCCGTCCTTAGAGCTGTAACGCGCCGCACCCGGCGCGACCAAAATCTCGGTCAGGCTTGAACAATTTAAAAACACCGCCAATTCGCCGTCTAAGCCGTTGTACTTATCTCCTATCTCCGATATCGTCGACGGAAAGCTTATAGATATCAGTGAAGAACAATTATAAAAGGACGACGATTTTGTTTCGACAAGACTCGTTCCGAGATAAATAGATATAAGACCTTCGCAATACCCAAAGGCAAACTCTCCGATACCGACGACTCCGTCCGACAGCGAGAGAGCCGCAAGCGCGGTACAGCCGTAAAAGGCGTAGTCGGCTATATAAGTGACTCCGCTGCCCATATAAAAGGTATCGAGTGCCGCAGCGTTATAAAATGCGCCCGTCGATATTTCCGAAACGCCGTTTTGCAGATAGACCGCCGTAACCGCCGTACAATTTTTGAAAGCGTATTCCGCTACCGCCGTCGCAGAAGAGTCTGCATAGACAACTCCGCTCTTTTTCTCCGGACAGCGTATGAGCTTGCCGTTTAATTTGTCGTACAAGACTCCGTCTACTCCCTTAAAATACACCGATACGGTGTCCGCCGACAAAGCGGCTATCTCGGACGCGCCGAAGACGTCGCCTGTGAGCGTTCTGACCGATGCGGAAAGATTAAAGGACGTCAATGCCGTACAGCCCGAAAATATCTCTTCGTTCAAGGTTTTGACGCCGCTCAACGTGACGTCCGACAGCTTTTTGCAGCCCGAAAACGCCCACGACATGACGGCGGATGCGCCGGACGGCAACGCCGCCAGCAAAACGTCTACCTTCGTCAGATTTTTGCAATCGATAAAGGCGAAGGATTCGACGGCAAAGGACGACGGGGCGGAAGTTATTACAATCTCTTCCAAGAGCAAAGCGTTCCTAAAAGCAAAGGAAGCGATATAGCTCACACCGCCGGACGACAGCTTTGTCAGATATTTTTGACTCTCGAATGCCGAAATCTCTATCCTGCTTACCGTACCCGGCACGACAAACTCCGTATCGGCTTTGGCACGCGGATAACAAATAAGCTTGGTTTTATTTTTGTCGTACAAGATACCGTTGTCGCTCGAAAAAGCCGTATTTTCGGGGCTTACGGTTATCGCCGTAAGGTTTTCGCACGACAAGAAGGGATTCACCGCTCCGCTAAAAGCCGTGAGCGTCACAGGCAAGCTGAGCTTTGTTACCGTGCTTTGTCCGGCGAAAGCCGACGCAGAAATAGACGTCACGGGCATATCGGCTATATACGCCGGGACAAAGACGTTGCCCGATACAAACGGGATATTTATCCCCGTGATTCTGACCTTACTTCCCGGCAAAACCGTATACGCGTAATGGTCGGGCGAGCTGTCCGCATAGATAAAATCAGCTCTGAACAAGAAATTCAAATCGCCGTCCGTTATGATGACAAGCTCTTCGATAGTAATAGCCGTTGCCGCCGACGACGAAATAAATTCGTATACGCCGTCAATCCTGAGATACACGCCTTCGACGATATAGCTGACCGACGGGCTTGCATGGAGCGTAATAATCTCGTCAATATGATAAGAGACCTTGTCCGGCGATATCCAAGCCGTGCCCGTAAGGGCATCGCTCACCGATACCGTCACGCCGTATTCCACATAAGAATACCGCGCATACAGAGCGACGTTATCGCCAAATAAATCAATCTCCGTCGAAAGTGCCGTGCTAAAAAGCGTGCCGTTCGGATAATACCAACCGTCAAAGGTATATCCCCTGTCGAGCGTCGCGGCAATCGTCACTTTATCTCCCGACAAGCCCGTAAACGAAAAATATTCTTCTCCGTCAATGACAATTTTTTCTCTTTCCTGACCGTTTATAGTTATCGTGCCGCCGACAGGACCGCCGCCGTAACCGGCGCGCAGATAAAGCCCCTTTTTGACCTTGACGTCATAAACGGTATCGCCCTTGACCTCGACCAAGATATTGCTTGACCCCGAATAAATCACGCCGTCTGCGTACCAGCTCGCAAAAACATAGCCTTCATACACCTCTACCGAAAGCGCGGCTCTCGCGCCGCTTGTATAGACGCCCAAGCCGTTGATTTTGCCTACGGCATCCGCCTGCGCGCCAGAATAATAATCGTAAATATTCCCCGTAATAGTGTATATCTTGACATATCCGGCATATAAGGTCATGTCGGACTCTGCTTTTGTTCCGGCATAAAATTTTTCGCTGAAATTTTCGTTTAAGTACCACGCGCTAAACACATAACCGCCCTTTATCGGGTCGGGCGGAAGCGAAATGACCGTACCCTTTTTGACGGAAGAAACGACGGGAGCTTGACCGTTGTCAAAGACGAAGGTAACGGAATACGTTTCCTCCTTTTTTTTCCATTCACAAGAAGAAAGGACAAAGAGAGATACAACGGCAATTATCGCCGCCGCGACGAAAAGTCTTTTTTTCATACGCACCCCCTTGGATATTTAATGAATAATTTTTTTATTCGGGCGACCACATAGGGTCGCCCCTACTTTGTTCTTTATGACCAAATCATCACTGTGCCGCAAATCTTATCGGCGTATCTTTTAGCGTGATACCCTCTATGCTTATCGGCGGCATAAGGATATTTATTTGTTCTTTATGACCAAATCGGCAAATCTCTGTGCCGCAAATTTTATCGGCGTATCTTTTAGCGTGATAAGCCCTATACTTCTCGGCGGCAAAGGTTCTTCGAGCGGAACTTCAAAAAGATTGCCGTCTTTAAGCTCCTTTTCGACAAATTCTCTAATGACGCAACCGTAGCCCAAGCCTGCCTTTGCAAATTCGACGACAAGCTCATGGCTTGCCAATTCAAATACAGGTTCTAAAAAGACGTTTTTTTTCTCGAAATATTCGTCGGTTCTCATTCTCGTCGTAGACGTTCTCTCTATGGCAATCAACGGCAGCTTGACAAGGTCTTGATAACCGATAAGACCGTTTACGGCGTTTGCTTTTTCTTTGGAGCAGACAAATATATCGTGTATTTCAAAGCATTCCGTAATGTCGAGATATTTGGAATCAATCGGCAGATTTACAAAGCCGATATCGACCTTGCCGCTTTTCAAGAGATTGACGGTATCGACGGTCGTTCTGTTGGTTATTTGAATATTTATCTGCGGATTGCTTTTGTTGAATGCCAAAATGTATTTGAGCAGATAATTTTTGCAAAGCGTGTCGTTCGCGCCTATCGTAAACGAACCGAATTCAAGGTCTTTGAGCTGTGCAAATTTGTGTTCGGCAATCTCGATAAGCTCCTGCGCCTGCTCGATATAGCCAAAAATAATCTTGCCTTCGTATGTAAGCTCCATACCCTTGCTTGTTCTGATAAAGAGCGTGCCGCCGATTTGCTGTTCGAGCAGCTTTATAGACTGACTGACCGCCGGCTGCGAAATAAAAAGCTCCTGCGCCGCCTTCGTCAACGAACCGCACTTAGCTACGGTATAAAAAACTCTATAAAGCTCCATATTTACAAGCATTTCATCATCCTTCTTGCTTTTTCTCACATCAAAAGGGTATACTCACACATTCTTTTTACCTTTTTCCGCATCAAAAGGGTATACTCACACACTCTTCTTGCCCTTATCCGCATCAAAAGGGTATACTCACTCATTATTCAATACTATTATAAACCATATTTCCCAAAAAATCAAGACCGTTTGACACTTTTTAATACAACACCGCCCTAAGGCACGTTTGCTTGTTCTTTTTGCAATACCGTACACAAAGACGTTTGCATACTTTACCACCAAAAATATGATGACGGCGTAAGGGCGACCCTATGTGGTCGCCCGATTTTTCAAACAATTCGTTTTTTCAATTTTTGAAAAAAATAAAACCCTAAAAAAAAAGACTTCACAGAAGTCTTTTTTTATCTTAAAAGCAATTACGCTTCGCTATCGCCTTTTTCTTCGCCTTTGTCTTTGCGTTTTTTTACTATAACGATGATAAGGACGACCGAGATAATGAGTGCCGCCATGCCGGAAGCCGCCAATATCAAGTACAGCGTCTCTATCCACACCGACTCCGGCGGTGTATTAGGCGTATAATTCACTCCGTCATCGCCGTCCAGCTCCACTATAACCTGTACTTTCTCATAAAAACGCACGTCAAATTCACTTTCTTTTTGCCAAGTTTTGCCGCCGTCAATGCTGTACCGTGCGTCATAGCCTTGCGGATTGTTGACGGTGAGCTTGCCAAATTCTCTTGTCAGAGAAAATTCCGCCGCCGCTCTTGTTATGGTCAGCACAGCAGTCTTATCTGCCGCCGTGTAGTTTGTGTTTGCGGACAATCCGAATACCGCCTTATACGTTCCGGCGTTTATGAGATTATTCTCGGAATATACCGTTCCGTTCGACGACGTTATCGATATCAAGACGACTGTTATGCCGCTCTCGTCGATTTGAGCCGATATATCTTCAAAATGATTTTTGCCGTCATATACGACCGTAGGGCTATTGACGGTTATGACCAATTCTTTTTTATTGACGGTGACGATTATCTCCGCGCTTGCGGTATAGGCATAATTAAGCTCTTCGATGCCCGGAGTAAAAGGCAAAAAGACCGAATACGGCGTATCCGAAGCGTCCAACAATGCGACGTCCTTGTAAATCGAATCCGACCAATCGGCAGTACCGTACGCAAACTCTTGACCGTTGATATAGTACAGTGCATATTCCGGCTTGTTCTCGCCGTAAGTTATCGTTATCTCCGCCGAGCTTACGGTCGCCTGACCGATGTCCGCAAAGCTCTCCGCCGTCGCGGCGGTCAGCGAATAATTAGCGGCAGCCGCAGTCGTGTTGAGAGAGATAGTTGCTGACGCGCCCTTTCCTGTTCCGACGTTTTTGTCATAAAACACCGCCAAAATCGTATAATCGACGTCCAAAACGAGAGTCTCTAAGGTTCTGGTAAAAAGAACGGTATCTATCTCCGCCGCCGTCGTTCCGTCATAAATTTTGTTTTTAACGGTGACGGAAAAAGCCGTACTTCTTTTTGTAATATTACCTTTTGCTATAAAGGTATCATTAAGGAGATTATAGTTGGTATCTCCCGTCCCTGTCAAAACGACGGTAACGGTAACGTTTTTATTGTTTGCGGCAGCCGCGTTTTCAAATTCCGCAATCGCCGTATAATATGTACTTGATATCGTGGCTATCGTTCCCAAAAAGCCTACCGTAGTCACCGTGCCTGCCGTAGTCGCGTCATATTCTCTGGCGCGGACGGTAGCCGAGCTTATCGAAATATCTTTTTTGCCGATATCGGCGGCAGTCGTCGGGATAGTTCCTACTATTACATAGTTAAAGGCCGGCGAAACATTTCTCAAAGCTATCGTTGCGGTGACGGTTTTGCCCGTGCCTGCGTCGGCGGTGTCAAAGGTCGCCGAAACGATACAATAGCTATTTAGATTTGCGGTGAAATTATGTCCCGTCAGTGCGCCGTCAAAGGCGGCAGACGTAACGGATGCGGTTCTTGCGCCGTCATAGGTTTTTGATGCGGCGGTCACCGAAAGGACTGTCAATTCTCTTTTAAAAATCTCCGCTTTTATCGCAGGAAGCGCGCTTATTAGAGTAGCTATGTTATAATTTCTTGCAATACTTCCGCTGCCGATTGAGTATGAGCTGACCGAAACGGTCTTATTTGCTCCGGCGTTGTAGTCTGCAAAGATAGCGTTGACGGTATAATCCCCCGCGCCCAACGCGTCAAACCCTATATATCCGTCAAATTCCAAAGTCACTGCGGCGGTGTTATAGCCGTCATAGATTTTGTCGCTTGCGATAGCGGAAGTGACGGTCAGACCTTTTTTGCTTATCGTGGCAGGGAGAGTAATGCTCGTCGTCGCCAATGAATAGTTGCCGTTTGCCGAGATAGTAATAATTATACTGTTTACTCCGGAGTTTCCCGCGTTGGCATCACTGTACTCATAGCCCGGCGCTACGCTGATGACGCTCGACATACTGTCGCCCGTTCCCCAAGTAGAACCGCTTTGCAATGACACATAGCTTCCCAAATTAGTACTGTTAAGGACAAATCCGTCGGGAACGGACTTTGTTCCGTCGTAAGTCTTGACTATGTAATCTGAAAAAGGCGACCTGATGAGCGTAATGCTTTTCGGCTCAATGGTAAAGTTTTTGTCGCCCGTTGTGCCAATGACGTCCGAGCCGCGTTTAAAATCCGCGCTGTAAGTGTACGTTCCGGCATTTTTCGGCTTTGTTGCCGAAGAATAGCTGTCGCCGTCCGCCGTCGTTCCCGTGTAGAGATGAACGACCGTAATCAGTGAAGGTTCTGTCACGTTCGGACCTTGCACGCCCCCCGTGTACGGAAAGGTCGGATAGTCATTGCTAAACGCCATAGCCGAAAGGTTTGCCGTGACCGACAAGCTGTTTTGCGAATAGGTATAAAAGGCGTTCGGGAATGTAAGTGTCGGCAAAGAGCCTGTTGTCGCTCCCGACCAATTATTTAGATAGTAACCGTCGTTCGGTGTGACCGTTGCGGTCGGATAGCCGACTATCGTCGCGGCATTTACCGTCGCCGCCGACGACGCATTAGTCAGCGTTCCGCCTGCCGACGGATTGACCGTCACGTTTACGGCGGGGGTATTGTATGTAAAGGCTATGTTGACTTGCTCGATAGTAGCCGCGCCCTGTGCGTTTTTATTTGACCCAGAACATTTAGCCTGCGCCCATAACTTGATATAGGCTTTATCGTTTGTCTTTAAGTTGGCAATGCTTTCGGCGGACATATTCCAAGTGGCGGTGGTAGTACCTATCTTGTGATTGTCGTCACCGTTATCACCGGTTGCCGGATATGTATCGGGTTGCGTAGTTGCCAGAGCTTGAAATTCGCCGCGCCTGCTATCGTTTGCACCTGACGGAGCAGAGTCGGTATAGCCGTCGATACGGCGCATATATACGCGAGTGCCTGTGTCGCCGTTGCAATACGCGTGCAGAGCATAAGTGACGGTAATGCTGACCGACGCTATTCTGCCGTTGGCAAAAGCCGTTCTTAGGTTGCCGTCAAAAGTGATTGTATATACAATTCCTGCTCCGCTATCTAAATTACCGCTGATTGTGCTTGTCGAATTTTCTACCCAACGTGTATAGACTTCGGGTGCCGCGGCATTTATACGGTCTACTATCGAAGTATTGTGCGGAACAAAGGTGTTATTCGACGCTTCGCTGTCGGTTATATTTGACCAGGTACGTCCGCCGCTCGCGTTCCAAGTGCCGCTTTCGGACTCGCCGGATAAGCCGCCGCCTATGGCTTCTTCGCCGCTGACGTTGACGGCATAAGACGGTGCGCTATCCCCAAAAAGCGGTGATATCAATCCCACCGCACACAAAAGACAAAGTACCGAAAACAAGCAAATCTTCAAACGTGCTGTCATACATTACTCTCCTATTTATATTTTATAGCCACGCTTCGCTGCTTCTTTATCTTTTCTCCTGTGATTTTATTTCAGATTTTCCCCTACGGTTATCTGTGTTTTTTACGGTTATCTGTATTTTTTGTACATTGTGTGGATTGTTTATCCGATATTTTCTTTATATTTACTATAACCGATTATATACACTGCGCCGAACAGTTTTGTCCGGCGTAGTGCTTTGTTGATTTTTTCTTTTGATTTGCTTAAAGGTTATTAACCGTTTATTTTTTGAGTTGCGCGCCGCAAGTGATTTTTTGCCTTGCCGGTTATTAACCGTTTATTTCTTGCCTTGCGCGTCGCCGGTGATTCTCTGACCGTTGTTAAGGTTGGCGATTACGTTTGTGGTGAAGTTGTCGCCGTATTTGCCTTTCTTGGCGACGTCCACTTTCTGTCCTTTTTCGCCCATGTTCGAGACCTTAAAGCTCGATTGATTGATTTTCTTGACACGAGATTGCTCGGTCGCGACTTCTATTGCGCGTTTGGCTTGGAATTTTTCTTTGTCTTTCTTCTTCTTGATGATGATAAACAAAATCAATAAGAGCAGAAGCAGAGCCGCCAAACCTTCGCCTATCGGTACGAGAATGTTTTTGTATTTGGATTCTATCGGCGATTCTACAAAGTAGTTGATAGCGTCGTCGCCCGTCAGTCTGATGTTGACCGTGTATTTCTTATAGTCGCTCAAATCGCCGAAGACATTGCCTGCCTGCCAATCCGCTACGCCGTCTATGCTGTACTCGGCGGTGTATCCGCCGTCGTTGACAACGGTTAGATTACCTTTCTCTCTCGTTACGCTGAATACCGCTTGTATTTTGGCGATAGTGATGTTGACCGAAGCTATTACCGCGTTGTAGTTATCTGCGTCCGCTCCGCCGAGTGTTATCGTAGGAGTGACGGTATAAGTGCCTGCGTTCGGGCTTGAAGCCGTTACCGCGTCTATTGTGAAGCTAAGGTCGTCGCCGCCGATAGTTCCCACTATCGTTCCGCCCGTTACCTGCGCTTTTACATCGGCAGAACCGTTATAATCTCTGCCGCTCACGCCGAAGCCGTTTATAGTGATGTCGAGCTTAGATATATCCGCCGTATCCGTGACCGTCGTCGAGCTTATTATGTCGTAGTTGTTTGCGGCAGTACCCGTCAAGGCTACCGTTCCCGTTACCGTCTTGCCTGCGGCAACGTTCTTGTCGCCAAAGGTTGCGGATACGGTGTAGTCTGTACCCTTTATAAGTGCCGCGGCCGTTCCCGAGAAGCCGACCGACGAGATATTTGCCGTAACGCCGCCGTCATAGACCTTATCGTCCGCAACCGCTCCCGTTACCGTTATATCCGCCTTGCCTATCGTCACCGATACGTCGGCTACGCTTGTGAGATTGTAGTTGCCGGCGTCCGCTCCCGTCAAGACTGCCGTTACCGCCACATTGTTATATGTTCCGGCGTTCGCGCTCGAAGTATTGACCGCAGTTATGCCGACGCCAAGGGTGTCTAAGAGTATCTGACCGTTTATCGTGCCGCCATATACAAGCGCGGTCACATCGGTCGAACCGTTGTACGCTCTCGTATCTACCGTGAAGCCGCTTACCGTCACATCGAGTACGGTTATCTCGCCCGTCGTGACGTAGAAAGTTCCGTTATTAGCTATCGTGTAGTTGCCGGAGATAGTCGGGTCAAGAGTTATCGTTATATATACCGTTTTGCCCGTTCCGACGTTCTTTGTATCGAATGCACCGACAGCCGTAAAGTCCGTTGTGTAAACCAATCCGCCGCCTGCGCTGTATCCGAGCGTCACGTCGCTTAGAGCCGCTACCGTTCCGCCGTCATATATCCTTGAATCGACCGCCGCGCCGTTTATCGTTATCTCAATCTGTGTGATAGTGGCTGTCGTGATAAAGGTATCGTCGTCGACGTTAAAGAAGATGTAGTTTAAAGCCGCGGCGTCGATAAGAGTGACCGTTACGGTTACGTTTTGCAATCCCTGTACCGAGCTTGCAAACGTGCCTGTGACAGTATAGTTTATACCTACCGCCCATGTATCGATGCTAAGACTAAATGATACGCTCGTTACCGTCGCGGTAGGGTCTCCGTCATATGGCTTATTTTCCGCCGTTGCGCCCGTTATCGTCAAAGGCGCTTTGGCTATCGCTACCGTTACGTCATTAGGTTGTGTCAGCGTGTAGTTAAGCGCGTCTGCTCCGCTCAACGCTATATCCGTGACGACATCATAAAATAGGGGTCTGGCATTCGCACTTTCTATCGTTCCGCCGTTGGTAAGGTCGACGGTTACGGTTTCGCCCAAAAGGACTCCGACCAAATTTCCGCCGCTCAATGCTACCGTCCTGTACCCGTTATAGGTTCTGCCCGGCGCAGTTACGTCCGTTATCGTCAAGGTTATCTTAGCGATATTAACCGTTATGTAGTCCGGCGACGTCAAGGTATAGTTGTCTTCGTCTGTTCCCGTAAGGGTTATCGATGCCGTTACCGACTTGCCGTCTGCGGCGTTCTTATCCGCCGCCGCTCCGCTGTTGATTGTAAAGTCTACGTCGTCGCCCGTCAAGACTCCGACTAAGCTTCCGCCGGATAACGATACCGCCGCCAAGCCGTCATAGGTTTTGTTGGTCGCCAATACGTCTTCTATCGTCAGTGTTTTCCTTGTGATATTGCCGTAAATATTAAAGGTATGGTCTTGGTTGTTTGACGTCGAGCTTACATACGTCAAACCGCCGGTTCCTGCCGATATAACGTAGTTGCCAAGCAACGCGCCGCCCACTTGCGTCAGTCTGACTATAAGGGTTATCTGTATGCCGTTCGCAACGCCATACGCCGCATAAGCCGCCGACTGTGTAGCCAAGCCAAAGGATTCCGTACCTATGCCGGTTGCGTTATGCGAATAACTCAAAGTACCTACGCCAAAATCTTTGTCATATTCCTTTGTCGGTGTCGAACCCGTGTAGTTGATAACCAAGCTTGCCGCAGTTATAGTACCCGTAGTCGTAAAGGTGTATTGGTTACCCGATACGCTTACATAGGTTGTGTCCGTTCCGCTTGTTATATTGTAGTTAGCTTGCAAAGCGCCGGAGTTTCCTGTTATTTCAAATATAAAGGTTATCAGGATAGGGGAAGCCGAAACGTTTTTGGAGGCATAAAGGGCGGATATCTCCAACAATGTAAAGCTCAAATCACCTACTCCGAACGTAGCAAGCTGATAAGTCAAGGTTGCAGAGAAACCGCCGTCGTATACCTTAGTCGGCGCCGTTCCCGTTCTGTCTAAGGTCACGTCAACTTTGGTTATATTGCCCGGTATTTCGACGGTATAAGTGCCGCCCGATTCGCTTTGATAGTCCGCCGAGCCGTCTATTATATTGTAGTTAGCTATTTTTGCGCCGGATAGTGAAGCCGTTATCGTAAACGTAAAGGTTATCGTTATGCCGTTCGCAACGTCTTTGGTCGCATAGGCAGCCGTTCCCGTCGTAAATGTAAAGCTTTCCGATCCGACCATTGCGCCGTATGTATAATGTGTCCCATAAGTCACGGTCGCGTCATACTCGTTATTGAATGCCCTTGTCGGCACGGTAGACGTAACGTTTATCGCCAAAGCCACTTTACCGATAGTTACCGTTACATCGCTCGGTTGAGTCAGCGAATAGTTAGCCGCGTCCGCTCCGGTCAGAGCTATCGCCGTCGTTACAGACTTTGCGCTTGTGTTGGCGTCGATATCCGATATCGTTCCGTTGCCGAGCGTAAAGCCTACTTTGCCTGCGTCTACCCCCAAGACTCCTTGCAGTGAGCCGTTATCCAACGACACCGCATTTGTTCCGTCATAGTCTCTGTTATCTGCGGTTACGCCCGTTATTGTCAAGCCTAATTGATCGATGTTTGCAGTCGTAGTAAAGGTATAGCCGGTTGAATTGATACCGCTAACATAGGTCGCACCCGTTCCGGCTATCGCCCTATAATTGCCTGCGACGATACCGCCTTGCGGCGTTAAAGTAAAGGTAAAGGTAACGGTTTTGCCGTTTACGGCGGTTTTGTCAGTGAAAGACGCCCCCGTCGCCAAGATAGCTACGGTTTGTCCGCTTGCAGGAGTTCCGCTTACCGTATAATTTGTACCTAATACCATAGTCGCGGTCAGGCCGCCGTCGTAGGTCTTACTCGGCGCGATACCGACCGCCACCGTGTAGTCAACAGGATTGATAGTTATATTGTTGCTGACGCTTCCGCTCCATACTCCGTATTTAGGGTTGTCAAGAGCGTCAATCAATACTATCGACGCGGTTGCTCCGTTGGTATCGTATAAATCCAACACATAATTATCTACCGTTGTGCCGTTATAGAGAACGTCTTTGTATAGTGTCGAGTATGTAAGCTCTCGGTTGTTTGTCCTATCGGCAGTGTTGCCGAGATTGGTTGTGCTTGCCAAGCCTCTCTGATATTCCCTTATAGCTACACCCGGAGCGCGTAACAAGACCGGTGTCGCACTCGGGCTAAAAGCACCGCTTATAACCAAGCTTACATCAATGTCTTCATTGTCATAGGTCTTTGTAGCCCCCGTAAAGTCGGTGCCGCCTGACTGAAACTTGACGCCGTCGGCTACGTACATCTCGTAGGCTCGGATTGACTGATTCTGCAAAGGCATTGCTCCGCCTCTGCCAATTCTGCCGTATTCATATCTTTGTACGTGCAAATTGTACGCCGGACCGGCAGTACCGCCATTTGTGTTCGGCACGTTCAAAAACGCAGATGTTGTGTTGCTGTAAAAAGCCGATAAGTATCTGCCGCTGTTTGATGAAGCGGTTCCCAATTTGTTTGTTTCAAAAGTCAAAGATACATAGCCTTCATGTATATTATAATACGCCGCGCCGTTCGGCGAGATATTGCCGTCATAGTAAATGTCGTTTGCTCTCGAGTCTGTATACCATTGGCTACCGTTGTTTATTCCCGTAGCATCGGCGTCCTTACGTCCTATCCAATGTCCTACATCGGTCGTTACAAAAGACAAATCGTCAACAAGTGTATAGGAAGTAGTTGTACTCGGTATTTCACTGTACGCTGTGTAAAAAGCTAATGCATATCCATAGCCGCGTCCGAGCCTTGTTCCTATGCCGCGTGCCGCATATACGTTGTTTATCACGAGAGTGCCGCCGCTCCACTTTATACCTACGAGAAGACCTGCGGCGTAAGTACCGGTGTATCCGGAACCTAACTGATTGGTGCCGCCTATGGCTATCAAGCCTTTAAAGTCGTAAATAAGCCCACTTACGGTCAGACCGGTAGAAGTACTAGTTGTAACCGTACCTGCAACCCCACCGGCTCTTGTATTGTCGTTCACGGCAGTGGTAGTACTTCTTGCTGATGTCGCTACTATTGCGTTTGTATCAGTACCCGATATGGCACAATCGGTAATATTTACGGTTTCGTGGCACGCGCCGATAATTCCCCCTGCCGTTCCGTTTCCGGCTCCGTCTACGCTCGCGCTATCCGTACCACCGCTGCTCCTGTTCCCATATGCGGAAATAACCGCATCGCCCGTCATGGTCAGTTTGGAATTTTTGATAACGCTCTTGCCGGATCCGTATCCTGCAAATCCGCCGACGGTTACAGCAGCTGCTAAGGCACCGCTTGCTCGACATAAACCCGCTATTCCTTTGTTTAAAACCAATTCGACATTATTTATCGTTCCGGGTGTCCATCCGTTTGGTATTATGGTGTCTTCACCCGAGAAAGAGTAATCTCCTAACATACCGCACACTACGCCGATAGCCACCTTATTATTAGCAACCGGGGCAACGGCTAATCTTACATTTTGATTTAAAACTATCTTGCAATCCTGTATCGTTCCGCTTAATCTTCCCACGATAAGTCCGGCATAGGTTATACGCTGCGTTGTTGATTGCAGTGTGCCTAAAGAGTTAGCGGAGGTTGCCGTAGTAGCGTATGCGGTCGTATTAATAGTTATGGTATGACCGTTTCCGTATAATATTCCGCTGAAAACATTGACACTAGTGACGTTTGTCTGACTCCCTAATGTCGGTCGTGCTACCCCGACATAAAGCGAAGCGGTGCTACCGCCTATAACAATATCTTCGCCGAGATAGTATTTACCGCTATTAGTGCCGCCGTTGTTGAGTGCGCTGATAAGCACATCCGAGCCGCTCTGCGTATTCATAATCCTTATGCCGGACGTATCAATCGTCGCAGAAGTCAACGCGGAAGCCGTTTCGTTCTCATTATCCGAGAGTATCGGCAGCTTGATAGCCGACACGGACAGCATAATGCCGAATGCCGTGACAAGGCACACCAAGAGACCGAGCGTTAGCTTACCGAACCGTTTAACAGTTTTTTTCATAAAACAATACCTCTATTATTTATTATGCAGGCTTTTGACCCCGCGTGTTGCTCCTAATCTTACGGCAAAAAAGCCTTAGTTTACCGTAATATCGTCTAACATTAATTTATCATGTACGACCTTTGACCGCGCTCGCCGTCTCACATCTTTTTGTCAAAAGCCTTTGTTACCTTTTTAATATCCGCCGTTGCCGCGCCCGTTGTCTATAACCTTAATATCCGCCGTTGCCGCACCCGTTGTCTATAACCTTAATATCCGCCGTTGCCGCGCCCGTTGTCTATAACCTTATCTATCCGCCGTTGCCGCGCCCGTTGTCTAAAATCTTTCGGCAATATGCCTTTGCTGTCCTATATACACCGTTTTTACCGTTTTTGCCCGTTTTCAAATACGCCAAAAAAAACCGATACAAACAAAGACCCCTGCCGATAATATTCAGTGTATTGAAATTATACTATTCTTCACCGCCTTTGTCAATACCAAATCCAAAAAAAATCATTAAAAATTTACATTTAATTCATATTACATTCCCCTTTTGGGACTTATCGGGTATTTTGAAGCCCAATACAAGATATATTTAAAAAAAAATATATCATCAATAACGGTTTACGTTGTAGGGGCGGATTCCATATCCGCCCGTTTTTGAATATCGGTATATAAGAATAATCGGGTTTTTTCGTTTTATATCGGTTGTCGGTGTAGGGGCGCCGCTTGCTGCGCCCGTTT
>JAITOU010000036.1 GCA_031289755.1 Clostridiales bacterium | reverse complement strand
ATCGGCGGTAAATATTGGAAACATCGTTCCTTATTCTTTAATATAGCCTCTTAGACATCAAAAAAACACCGCGCATTAGCACGATGTTTTGAGATAATACGGAATGTTGAGATTACGCCGTTTGCTTGACGGCTTTTTTGTCTTTTTGCTTATAGACGGCTTTGACGATTGTTGAGCTGACGAGTGCGAGCAATATGCCGATTATTATACCGCTCAACACATCGGACGGATAATGGACGTACAAATAAAGCCTTGACAGGGCGACGGCAAAAGCCAAAATCACCGCCGGAATACCTATCTTTTTGTTGAATATCAGGACGGACACGGCAAAGGCAAAAGCCGACGCGGAATGCCCCGACGGAAAGGAATAATCGCCCGGAGGCGGTATGAGTAAATTTACTCCGGTATTTACGTCGTACGGGCGCGTCCGCATAAATAACGGCTTCATGGTGATATTGACGATCACAAGCTCCAATATCAATGCGCCCGCGACGGCAAAGCCGATTTTGCGCGTCTTTTTGAAGAAGAGCAAAACGACGGCGCATATTATCATCACTACGCCGCTGTCGCCGAGCTTAGTGACATAAGGCGCAATGGTATCGAGCGCGTTGCTTTGAAAAATACTCTGTATCCAATCGAGTATTTTTATTTCATACGGATTTATATTTTCAAACGGCATAACTCCTCCGTTATTTGCGGTTATGAGAGATGTTTTTGTCTTACTTTGTGTGCAGAGTATATTTATATATGAGCCGCTTCATTGTCAAGGATATAAAAAAAACGACTTATATGTCGTCGGCAGCCGTTTGATGTCGTTGATTTTTTTAGCAAATGCCGCGTACACGCCGTAGCTTGTACAAAAAAATCGCGGGATTTTTTTGTCAAGAACGGACTGCCGTGAATTATAATATTTCAAGATTCTTTCTGTAGGCTCTTTTAAACTCTAACGAAGCGGTAAGAGCGTCCTTTATCTCCAAAGAACAGTCGCCTTCCGATTCGGTTTTCATGATTACGCTGTCGCCTAAGACGTCGCAGTTGATGCCGACGATGAGTCCGCTCATAGTACGGTCAAAGCTCTCGGCTATTCTCAAAATGACGCCTAATTTTTTGACCGCGTCAAGGTCTTCGTCGGTCAAAAGCTCGCGGTATTTGTCAAAGGTCGGCTCTATGACGTCGGCTTTGCGGTGGAGCGCGGCGACATATGCCGCCATGACCAAATCCTTGTGAGAAATGCCGTTTAGACCGCTGTTTAAGATGATGTATTCGGAATGTATGTGGTGGTCGTAATATTTGATAATCGAGCCGGTGTCGTGCAAGAGCGCGGCAGTTCTCAATACCTTGACATACAGGCGCGGCAGCTTATGAAGGACTTTCAGTTGTTTAAAAAGCTGAACGGAGAGATTGTAGACATGCTCGGCATGAGGAATATTCATGTTGAAGTTGCGGAGCAAGGTATTGATGCTGTGTCCCAAAATGTCCGAAACGGGCTTATCTACGGTAGTAGGCACGGCATAACGGAACATCGCTCCTTCTCTCAGACCCGAACCGCTAATAATGATGTTTTTAAATCCGGCAAAGCCCATGACGGCTTTGACCGCCGCAAGCGCGCTCGGAAAAATATCTGCGCGTGCGCCCGAAAGACCGTTGATTTTTGCGGTCTTGTCGATTTCGAGAGTTTTGATTGTCTCGTATATTCCGTCAAATTCTATCGACGCAATGTGATAATTGTGAGCCATCGAAAGCGGATATTTTTTGATACGGCGGCTTATTCTGCCGAGATTGCGGATAGAGCCGCCTACTCCGATAAACTGTGTGTCGGGGTCGAGTTCCTTTATCCAATCGGTTTTTTCGAGATGCTCTCTGACGAGATTTTCTATCTTGATAGCGCGTTCTTCGGCGATAAAGCCGTCGTTTTTAAACATATCGGTGAGAGTTATCGCGCCGAACGGAAGCGTGACATGGTGAAGCAAATGCTTTCGGTTGTAGTAGATGAGCTGAATGCTTCCGCCGCCTATGTCCATGATAAGCCCCTTAGGGACTTCCAAAGCGTTTATAACGCCGTTGTAGATGAGCAACGACTCTTCTTCTTCGGACAAAACACGGACCTTTATGCCGCAAGTGACGGCGATTTCGTCGATGAAGCTTCTCTGGTTTTTTGCTCTTCTGACAGCCGCCGTAGCGTATGCGAGTATTTTTGATATGCGGTTGGCGTCGCAAAGCCGCTTAAACATTTTGAGAGTTTTGATAGTGGCGGAAATTCTGGACGGCTTCAAAAAACCGTCGATTTCCATGTCCTGCGCAAGGCGCACGGACTCTTTTAGCTCGTCAAACACAACAAAATATCCGCCGTCTAATACATTGACAAGCACAAGACGCGCAGTATTAGAGCCGAGGTCGATTATCGCAATTTTTTCCATATTTAAGTATCTTCCTGTTGTAATATTTCAAGATATACCGGTTCTTTTAAAAATCAAGCACAGACAGGCAGCCGCAAATGTAATATCGCTATTTTGAGGTTTGTCGATAAACAAACAACAAAATATCCGCTTTCTTCCCGTCGAAACATAATCCAAATAAAAAAATATCCGCTACACACTGATTAATTTATTTGTCGGCAGCCTATTCGGTTACCATATTTTATTATTTAGTATTATATCATAAAAGATTTGTTTTGCATAGGTCTTTTTGACAAAAAAACTTGCTTTTTTTAAATTTTTCCCATGCAGAAAATTTTATATTCAATTATAATTAAAAAAAAACCTAAAAGAAGGTGCTTATATGAAAGCTTCGGGTTCAAAACTTATAATTTTAACGCTGATAACCGCGCTTTTTGTCGCAGGCGCACATTACTACATTTCGCTCAAAGACAGAGCCTACTCTCCCCCTAAGGACGAAGCGGCGGCGTCAACTCCCGGCGGTGACGACATAGGCGTCAAGCCCGACGACGTATACAATAGTTATCCGCTGCCGTCCGTAGATACGGTCTTCGGTCATGTGCAAAGGCTCGGAAGCTCGGGGGCGGACTCCGTAAAGGCGGTATATTTTATCGGCGAATTTATGTACCTGATATTTTCTTCCGCAGGCTCGGGCTATGATTCGCGGCGGAGCGGTTCTGTCAATATCGCCAAGCTCGGCGCGGACGGCACGATAATAAGCGTCACCCCCCTGACGGCAGGCGACCTAAATCCCCGTGCCGAATATTCTTCGTCAAAGCCGGTATGGAACGGCATAGCGATATGCCTGTCCGACGGCTCGAACAAAATCAACAAGCTTTTATATGTCGATTTTAATCTAAACATAACGAAAGAAGCTTCCGAAGCGTTTGCCGAAAACACGGAAATGTATTTTTTGTTTGACAAGCTTTATCTTTACTCGTCATCGCACGAGAGCGGCATACTGTCCGTCAAAATCTTTGACTCCGCCTTACTTCCGACCGTATCAAAAAGCGTTTCACTGCCGTCACCGTGCGAAATATACGGCATATACGGCGGCGTTTCTTCCTATGTCGTTTTAAATGCGGAAGATAAATTTTATGTATATTGCCTGTCCGGCACGGCTTTTGAAAAAACCGCCGAAGAAAACGGAGTAATTGCTTCCGTTACTCCCGCAAAAGACGGCTATATAACGGTCAAAAAAAACAGCGCAGTATTGTGTCTGTATGACGCGAAATTTAAAAAAACCGAAGAGAAAGCTTTTGACGACCCTATAACGGGCATAGAAAAAACTCAATTCGGCTACATAGTGACAAGCCAAAAAAACGACTCTTCAAAGGTGTATTTTCTCTGTCCGCATCTCGATGTCCTGTTGTCCGAAACGCGCGGCGAAAGCCTGCGTCCCGTCAATATAAACGGCTCGGTCTACTTGCTTTCCTTCGGCGGCGAATATCTCAACATTTACATTCTGTCGGACTTCGTGATAAACGCACATCTCACCGTCGCCGCCGCCGTTACCGACGGTATCAAAAGCTTATCCGACAAAAACACGCTGTATTTTGTCTTCACATCCGAAAAGGTTTCTTCTTTGGCTTCTTACGGCTCGACCGACGTTTTTGTAGCCGCCGTCAAGGTATGACCGACCTTATCTCGACAAAAAAAAACGGGACAGTTCCTTTTGAGAACAACCCCGTTTTTGTTTTTTTGTTATTTACACCGTATCGATTATTTATTTGACGATTTTTGGAGCTTCGATGGCTTTCGGAGCGTCTATCTTGCCGAGATAGTCCGGAAGCTGAATACCCGACGCTTTAAAGATATCGTTGAGCGGCGGTATAGCCTTAAACAACGACGCCATAAAGTTTGATGTCGTAGACGAGCCGTCTTTTCCGCTCATGGTGTCCCAAACGGTAACCTTGTCGATTCTGAGATTCTTGACCGCCTCGACCTGAGTCTTGACGAGATTCTCGATTTTGTCCGCGATAAGCAGCTTGACTGCTCCGTCCGGGTCGCCGCCGGCTTGTTTGACGATTTCTCCGAAGCCCTTTGCCTGACTCGACAAAAGCTCGACCGTGCCGCGTGCTTCCGCTTCTAATTTTGCATATATAGCGTCCGCTTCACCTTTGGCCTTTCTTCTGATTTGTTCGGCTTCGGCTTCGGCTTGAAGGGTTAGCTTTTCTTTTTCTATTTCGGTTCTGACGATTACGTCGGCTTTTAGAGTGGCGTTTTCTCTCGCCGCTCTTTTGAGTTCCGCTTCTTCTTCCGCCGAATAAGCTTCTTGGAGAGCCTTTGCCGCAGCGATTTTTTCGGACGCGGTTGCGCGTCTTAACGATTCGGCTTCGACCTCTCTTCTCGACGCGTTAGACTGCGACATAGAAGCATAAGAAAGGTTTTCGCCCTCTACGGCTTTTAGGTTTGCCGTAGCGACTTGTATTCTCTGGTCGGATTGCGCGTTGGCTTCGCCGACCGAACCGTCTCTGTTCTTTTCGGCAACCGACTTTCTCGCGTCGTTGATAGCCTTTGCAGCGGCTTCTTTACCGAGAGCGTTGATATACCCGGACTCGTCGTTAATGTCGGTTACGTTGACGTTGATGAGCTTTAAGCCTATCTTCTTCAATTCGCTTTCGACGTTTCTGGAAACGGCTTCGAGAAATTTGTCTCTGTCGGTATTGATTTCCTCGATGTCCATAGTAGCGATGACAAGACGGAGCTGACCGAAGATGACGTCTTTTGCAAGATTTTGAATATCCTGCATTTTGAGTCCGAGCAGTCTTTCGGCGGCGTTTTGCATGACGCCCGGCTCGTTAGATATTGCCACCGTAAAAATCGACGGAACGTCGATACGGATATTTTGGCGGCTGAGCGCTTGTTTCAAGTCCACGCTTATAGACATAGGCGTAAGGTCGAGAAACTGATATGCCTGTACAAAAGGCCAGATGAATTTTGTGCCGCCGTGCAAACACAAAGAAGCTCCTTCCGCACCCGTTCTTCCGTAAACGACCATAATCTTATCCGAAGGACATTTTTTTAAACGTGCCGGAATAAGAAAGAGCGCACTAAGAAGGATTATACCGATAATAACAACCAAAACTATGAGAACAGTTCCGAATGCCGATGCTGATAAAATTGATACCATTTTTTTACCTCCTGAATTTTAATCTGTGATTTTTGACATAAAATAATATATAGTTCAGACAACAACGCGTAATTTGTCGGACGCGGTATTGACATAGATTTTTGTCAAACATGATTTAAGCGTTGCCTAAATCTGTTCTACCAAAAAGGTATTGCCGTCAACCAAGCCGTTGACCTTGATGACCGCTCCCGTTTCGATTTTTTCGCCGTCGGTCATGGCGTCGCATTCGACAAGCCGCTCTTGTATGATGACGGATATCTTGCCCTTGCCGCTTCTCTTAGCCGGAATATTGAGATAAACGGTACCCGTGACTCCGATAGCCTTATTAAAAACTATATTGCCCCTTTTCTCCAACTTCATCATTTCCTTCATGAGCAGCGCGAGCAAAAAAGCCGCCGCCGCGCCCGTCGCGACACCGACAAGCAAAGACCACAGCCCGATTATTCCGTAAAAGCCGAACGCCGCCCAGCCGCCTACGGCAAAAAATGATATGATGCCGCGTATCGTAAGGACTTTGAGTCCGCCTATCTCGACGACGGAAGTATTGTTGGAATGAATATCGGCAGCACCTTCGCCGTGTCCGTCAAAGCTCTCGCCGCCCGCACCGTCAAAATGAGCGTCGCCGCCGCCCGCTCCGCTGCTGCCCGTACAAGCGTCACCGTCAAAATGAGCGTCGCCGCCGCCGTCAAAAGCGTCCGCAGAATCCGACATTCCGATAATGAGCAAAACGAATTGAACGATTAATAATACCGAAGCCAAAATCGATATAACGAACAAAACCTGTTCTACCGTATGTAAACTATTAAACCACATAGCCCAAACCCCCTTTTTGTTTTGTTGTGCCGTACCTTGTCCGTCTTACTATCCGTTTAACGACCTTTGGCGGACAAATAAATAACTATAATACTATTATAAGTTATTTTGACTATATTAATAATAAATCAAATTGCAAATTTTGTCAATAGATTTGTATCTTAACTTAGACGGCGGCGGATTTTTCGGTTAAATGACGAAATAGCCGCCGTCGTCTAAATTATGGTTAAGTCTAACGGTTTTTGTATATAGCGTCAAAGTAGAGCGTTATTTATCGTGCAAACAACGCGAAGAAGGAGATAAATTTTAAACCGCTCAAAATTTCATTTGCGCGGTATTTTCTTAGACGCAAAATTTTGTAATACTTGTTTTTTTAAGCTTCGCGCCGCCGCTTCGGGGTCGGGGCTTTTCATTATCGCCGATACGACGGCTATGCCGTCCGCACTACTGCCGTATAAGACGCTCATATTTGACGAATTGAGTCCGCCTATCGCCGCGACGGGTATAGCTACGCTTTTTTTGATATCGTCAAGCACGGACACTTCGGTAATGACGGTGACTACCTTTGTCGTCGTCGGATAAATCGCGCCGACGCCGAGATAATCCGCGCCTTCCGCTTCGGCTTTTTTTGCCGCTGCGACGGTTTTTGCGGTAGCTCCCACTATCTTGTCCGCGCCCAAAAGCTTTCTCGCGGCATATATCGGCAAATCACTGCCGCCTACATGAACGCCCGAAGCATTGACCGCAAGCGCGATATCCGCTCTGTCGTCGATAATGAGCGGAATGCCGTACGAGTCGGTGATGTCTTTTACTTTCATCGCGATATCATAATACTCCGCTCCGCTTTTGTCCTTTTCGCGCAGCTGGACGAGAGTCACGCCGCCCTTGCAGGCGGCATTGACAACGGCGAGAAATTCTTCCAGAGTCTTGCCCGTACTGTCGGTGACAAAATACAACGTCAAATCCAAAGCCTTCATATCGGCACTCCTAAAAAATATTAAAACACCGCGCAGACACGGCGTTTCGACTTGTCATAAAATCTAAACGTCGAGCAAGTTTTAGCGGATTTTTGCCATAAAGGAGGCGCATTTGACGACGTGTAGCATCGCTACATTAGGAAAATGCAACGATGTTTATGACAAAAAGACGCAAAATTTGTTAGACGGGTACGGTTTTAGGACAAGTCTTATAAATAATCGGTATAGACGGGCTGTAAGCCCTTGTTTAATATCGCTTCGTGGACCTCGGCGACGCTTCTGCCGTCGGCTATTTCAAATTGCTCGTCGCCCTTTTTTTCCGATTCGTGTCCGCCTACGCCCACTCTCACTCCGGCGGATATTTTATTTGCCGCTAAGCCGATGACGTTATCTCTAAATCCGGCGCGTTCTCTCGTCGAAATGGTAATCGATGCCGACGGCATAAATATTCTGTACGCAAAAAGCACCTGCAAGAGCTGTTTTTCGCGGACGTCACGCGGATTGTTTTCCGCGTTGTTTTTGTACGCTCTCAGACGCGGAACGGAAAAGGATATTTCCGCGTGCGGATATTTTTGTTGAAGATAATATGCGTGAAGCCCTGCCGCATAAGCGTCCTTTCGGAAGTCGTGAAGACCCAGCAAAGCCCCGAAGCTCACTCCGCGCATTCCGCCGATAACGGCTCGCTCCTGCGCGTTGAAGCGGTAAGGATATACGCGCTTAGGTCCGCCCGGATGATAAAGCTCATAAGCGTCGGTATCGTAGGTCTCCTGATAGACGCTGACAAAATCCGCACCGCAAGAATGCAGATAGGCATATTCGCCGGAATTTAAAGGATATATCTCTATCCCGACCGTCGAAAAATATTTTGCGGCAAGCCTGACCGCTTCGCCTATATACTTCACGTCGGAAAGCTTTTTTGATTCGCCGGTCAATAAAAGTATTTCTTTCAAGCCCGTTTCGGCTATCGCCTTTAATTCGCTTTCCGTTTCGTCGTAAGAAAGCTTGCCTCTTGTTATTTTGTTTTTGCAGTTAAAGCCGCAGTAAAGGCATTGATTGACACAGTAATTAGAGATGTAAAGCGGCGTGAACATACTTACCGAATTGCCGAACCGCTTTCTCGTTTCTTGACGCGCTCGCTTTGCGATATCTTCCAAAAGCTCTTCCGCCGCAGGAGAAAGCAAGGCGCGGTAATCATAAAAATCTATGACGTCTTTTTTTAAAGCGTTTAAGACGTCGGATTTTTGATATGCGGTATAATCATAGTCCGCCGTTTGGGATAATACCGCGTTCATGATGTCGGAATCTATTATTTCCATATCGGCGAGATATTTCATATGGTCGCTTTTTTGCGTTGTACTCATAGTCTTGTCACTCCAAAAATCCCGTAAGCGGACTCGACGCTTCCGCGCTTTGCTCCAAAACCCTGCCGAAACCGGCAAGATAAGCCGTTCTGCCCGCTTCGATAGCCGATTTAAAGGCGGCTGCCATGAGCCTTGCATCCTTTGCCGTAGCTATCGCCGTATTTGCCATAACGGCGGCTGCCCCCAGCTCCATTGCTTCGCAAGCCTGCGACGGCTTGCCGATACCCGCGTCGACTATTATCGGTAAAGCTATCTCGTCGATTAATATTTTGATAAAATCTCTCGTGAGTAAACCCTTGTTACTGCCTATCGGCGCGCCGAGCGGCATTATAGACGCCGCACCGGCATCGCGCAAACGCCGCGCATCTATAAGGTCGGGAAACATATACGGCATGACGACAAAGCCTTCCTTAGCCAAAATCTCCGTAGCCTTTATCGTTTCGGCGTTGTCGGGAAAGAGATATTTGGAGTCGTTAATGACCTCTATTTTGACAAAATCACCGCAGCCAAGCTCTCGTGCCAGCCGCGCTATCCGCACGGCTTCAAGGGCGTTTCTCGCGCCGGAGGTGTTGGGCAAAAGGGTGATACCTTTTGGAATATAATCCAAAATGTTTTCCTTTCCGCCGGCATTTGCGCGCCGGAGCGCAAGCGTAGCTATTTGCGCGCCGCCCTGCTCTATAACCGCCTTTGTTATTTCGAGCGAAAACTTCCCCGAACCTAATATAAATCTCGAAGAAAAGCTTTTGCCGCCGATATTTAATAAATCCATTTTTTCCTTTAAATTTGCTCTACGCCGTTTTTTTATTTCATTTTTCATTTGCCGCAATATCGCCGAAATAATAAAATCAACCGCCGCCGACAAACCAGATGATTTCCACCTTGTCCGTCTCAAAAAGCTTTTCGGTCTCAAAGTTTTTTTTCGGCACGATAACGCCGTTTTTTTCGACGACGACCCTGTGAAGCTTATAACCTTCCGATTCCAAAAAATCCTTTACAGTAGCTTCACTTCCGAGAGTTTTTTCCTGACCGTTTACAAGCATTGTTTTGTCCTTCCGAATTTAGTTTTATCTTGAATGTCGGCACTCCCTGCAAAAAAGAAATCCCTTGCCGCACCGACAAGGGTAAGATGAATATACATTTTATCATTAAACGGAATGCGAATAAGCTTAAAAAGTATATTAGACTTGCATCCTAACTTAAACGGCGGCAGATTTTTCGGAATTTTGGCTTAGATAAGGCGCATTTGACGACGTGTAGCATCGCTACATTAGGATAATGCAACGATGTATAAGACTAAATGACGAAATAGATGTCGCCGTCTAAGTTAGGATACGAGTCAATTATCTGCTTGCTTCCCTTCTCCGGTATTAGCCGACAGGTTCAAAGGGTCAGGTTTTAACCTTCTCAACCGCAAAAAAAGCAGTTCCCCCACAAATCATTCCGATTATATCATATAAGCGGCGGCAAGTCAAGCAAAGACCGCTTGCAAAAAAATCGTTTTTGGTGTATATTTTATAGAAGATACAAATTGCGGAGACAAAAAAGATATGGATTTTACCGACGAACAGCTCGAAAGATATTCCCGTCACATCATCTTAAAGGAAATAGGCGTCAAAGGACAGCAAAGGCTGCTCAATTCACGCGTCCTTATAATAGGCGCAGGCGGTCTCGGCTCTCCTGCCGCCCTATATCTCGCCGCCGCCGGAGTGGGAAGACTCGGAATAGCCGATGCCGACAACGTTGAGATTTCAAATCTCCAAAGACAAATCATTCACACGACCGCCGCCGCCGGACAAAGCAAGGTGCTTTCAGCACAACGAGCTATAAACGCTCTCAATCCCGACGTCAAGGTCATTACTTTTCACGAATTTGTCAATGCGTCAAACATAGCCGCGATTATTAAGGATTATGATTTTATCATAGACGCCACAGACAATTTCCCGTCAAAATTTCTGATAAATGACGCCTGCGTTTTAAATAAAAAACCGTTTGTTCACGCCGGAATAGTGGCGTTCACGGGTCAAATAATGACTTATCTTCCGGGCAGCGGCGTATGTTTTAGATGCGTCTTTCAAGAAATGCCGCCAAAAGACGCCGTTCCGACCTGTTCGGATTCCGGCATTATCGGCGCGGTCGCCGGAGTTATCGGAAGTCTGCAAGCTATGGAAGCCGTAAAATATCTGACCGGCGTCGGTCAGCCCCTGACCGGCAGGCTTTTGACCTACGACGCCCTAAAAGCGGAATTTAGAACAATACCGCTTCCGTCCGACACAACCGCCTGCGCCGTCTGCGGCAAAAATCCCACCATCACCGCCCTAACCGACTATGAGCAAGCCCCATGCGATATAAAAAACGAATAATTACTACACTACTTTTGAGCCAAAAATAAAAAGTCATATAAATTAATTGCAAAAAATAAAAAAATAAGCTATAATAGAAAAAGTTTTTAAGGGTAAAATATCTGTTTTGGCTCTCAAAAGACTCAACAACACGGAGGGGTATCGAAGCGGTCATAACGGGACTGACTCGAAATCAGTTTGGGGGGTGACTCCCACGTGGGTTCGAATCCCACCCCCTCCGCCATCAAGACACGGTGTAAGGGCAGTTCAAAAACTGCTCGAATGCCGTGTTTTTTGTTGCTAAAATGCCCGTTTTATGCCTATAATGCGGGCTTTTTGTTTGTCTGCCGCCATAAAGTTCACTTTTCGTCGGCTCTGACGCTTGCAATTTGCTTTGTATTGACTTGTTCCTTTTGATTTCTCTTTTGATTGTTTTGGGTTTTCAAAAGGAAATCAAAA
>JAITOU010000040.1 GCA_031289755.1 Clostridiales bacterium | reverse complement strand
GAACAAAAAAACTATCCGCTTGCCGCCGACGTTATGCGAAGCTACATTCTCTTAAATTACGGCGGCGTCTACTTGGACACCGACGTTGAATTGCTTAAAGGGTTGGACGAGCTTGTTGCGGAAAACGATTTTTTTATCGGTTATGAAACGGATTTTTGGTTTGGCTGCGCTATTTTGGGCGCAAAAAAAGGGCATAGAATAATGCGCGAAGTATACGAGCGGTATCTTACGCCGTGCGATAAGTCTAATTCGGATGCGAATATGTTGTGCGTACTTCAATTCAGCGCATCGATTAAAAGGCTTTATAATATCAAGCTGGACGGGAAAACTGCAAAAATCGGGGACAATGTCCGGCTTCTTTCCAACGACTGGTTCTTTCCCCAAAACTACATTACTCGCAAAACTACTATTACCGAAAATACTATGGCAATACACCATTACTCGTCGACGTGGCATTCCTTCGGAGAGAGAGTAGGTCGCAAAATTGCAAAGGGTGCATATCTTATATTGGGAAAACGCATTTTTGCCTGCTTTGAAAGGATTGCAAGGATAAATATGCTGAAAAAACTCGATAGAGAATATAAAAGGAGAGAGAACTCCAAATGACGTGCGAGAAT
The DNA here is from genome assembly GCA_031289755.1 of Clostridiales bacterium. Taxonomy (GTDB): domain Bacteria; phylum Bacillota; class Clostridia; order Christensenellales; family JAISNN01; genus JAISNN01. The sequence continues at coordinate 57,326 of JAITOU010000040.1, read as the reverse complement.
ATGATAGACGGCGACCTGTTGCGCGAAATGCTGAACGGAGGCTTCGCCAATCTTTCTTACAATGCGGACTATTTGAACAGGATAAATATTTTTCCTGTTTCCGACGACGATACGGGTACAAACATGAAAAAGACGCTCGGAAGCGGCAGCGTCGCTCTTAGCGCCGAAATTTCCTTTTCCGACACCCTTTCGTCGTTTGTAAAGGGTATGCTAATCGGCTCGCGTGGAAATTCCGGGTTTATTTTGTCTCAATATTTTTTAGGTGTTTACGAATATACAAAAGGAAAAAATACCGTTTCGGTCGCGGAGCTATGCTCCGCCTTACAGAACGGCTTTCAGGTAGCCTATAAGGCTGTGCTTCATCCCGTCGAGGGTACTATACTCACGATAATGCGCGAAGGAATAAAAATGGTTCTGCCGAGAATCGGTCTCGAAACCTCCGTAAAAGAGTTTTTTGATATTTTGGTTGAAGAAATGTATACTTGTATGCTCGAAACAAGGCGGCAAATGGGCATTCTTAACGATAACAGTGTTTTGGATAGCGGTGCGGTTGGACTTTATCTGATTTTTGACGGAATGAAAAGGGTGCTTTACAACGATTCGCAGTATTTCGATTGCGAACAAAACGAGTCCTTTCCAAATCGCGGCGAAGACCTTATTAAAGCCGTTTCGTTTTTTCGCTATTGCACCGAATTTGTTTTGACGATGCGTAAGCCCGAAGCTAAGGAGTACTTTGTTCCTTTGCTTGCAAATAGGGGAGATTCTATCGTTATCGCGGCGGAAGAAAGCATTTTGAAGGTGCATATACATACAAACGAGCCTCAGGATATATTGCACGAGTTTGCTAAATACGGCGATATGGTCACGACAAAGATTGACGATAATTTCGATACGCAAGAATTTGCAAAACTAAAAAAGCGAAAGCATAACGGATTTGCCGTCGTCGCGTTTACATACGCCGAAAGTACTGCGAAAATCTTAGAGGATACGGGCGCGGACGTTGCTTTTTGCATTCCGTTCGGTCATGACCCGAGCGAACAAGGCTTAAAGAAGCTGCTTGCCGAATTTTTTAAAGAAAACCTTATACTCTTTGCGACCGATAAAGAAATATATAAAAAGCTCAAAAGTATTCAGTGGAATTCAAATCTTAAAAATCTTTACATCGCGGAGTCGGAAAGTATAGTCAAAACGTTTTTTATGCTTTCGTTGTTGATTTTTTCGGAGGGCTTCAAGAATATCGTTAAATCGCTTGAACGTCTTAAAGAACGAAAGCTTTTAGAGATAAATATTAAGGCAACGGTCGCTAACAATCATATGCAATACTCCGGCAATTCCGGCGGCAAAAGTATAAGCACGAACAATTTTGCACAGCTGTTAGAATCGGCGGTCGGCTTAAAGGCGTTAGAGCCGTATTCAACCGTCGTTGTTTTTGAAGGAAAAAATTGCGACCCGAGCGATGCCGAAGCTCTTCGCGTCCACTTGGAAAAAAATAACGATGTGGAATTTTCTTTTTTTGACGGCAGGCAATGCGATTACAGTTTTATTATAGGTGCGTTTTAATGGGGAAGTTTTATGAGCAACTATAAAAAAATCGTCGGAAAAGACCTTGATGCCATAACAAAAACCGACAAAACCTTTAAGGACATATATAACGTGATGCTGTCGCACCGCGACCTTATCGCGTATGAAAGGCTCGTCGATTTTGAGCTTGAAGCGGTAACGTATGAGCGGCAGGATTTGGATATAAGGGCGTTTGCCGCATATATAAGGAGTACGTATCCCCATGCGGCTAATGAATATATCGGTATCGACCTTGCCAATTCGCCAAGCTATTTAATGGCGTTTTGGGGGGTCTTAATGAGCGGAAACAAGCCGTATTTAATTAATTCGTTCTATCCCGCGAAGCTTAAATTATCGCTCGTTAAAAGGCTCGATATCAAGCTTGTGATAACTAACGCCGCCGATTATGTCGGTTTTACCGTCGTAAACGTCGATACCTTCGACAAAAAATGTCCGCAAATCACAGACGCGCTTTGGCAAAACGAATTTGCCATTTCATCGTCGCTGACCGGTCTCGATGCAAAGATATGCGTGTTTGACGGAGAAACCGTCGTAAATCAACTTTTGAATACAAAGGATATAATAAAAACCAACGCTTGCCTGATGAACGATTACCAAAAGAGAATAAAGGTCGCTATGATTCTGCCGCTTTTTCATGTTTTCGGAATAATAGCAAGCTATTTTTGGTTTGCTTTTTTCGGACGTACGGTGGTTTTTTTAAAGGACAATTCGCCCGATACGATAAGGGGAACGGTAAACAGGCATAAGGTGACGCATATTTTTGCGCCGCCGATACTGTTTCATCAATTATATAAAGGCATAAAGCAAGGCGTTTCGCAAGAAAACGAAAAGCGCAAGAAGAAATTTCAGCGCGGAATAAAGCTTGCTTTTGTTTTGCAAAATATTTTTCCTTCGCTGGGCGTTGCCGTTTCAAAAAGACTTTTTAAGGATGTGCTTGCCGCATCGTTCGGAATGTCTCCGAGATTTATGGTTTCGGGCGGCGCATTCATTGACGGCGATGCCTTAAAAATTATCAACGCTATCGGCTATCCGCTTTTTAACGGTTACGGCACGACGGAAACGGCGGTTACGGGAGGGAATTTTGCAAAGAAAATAAGCAAAAGAACCGACGGCTCAATCGGAAAACCCTTCAAAAATATTAGCTACACATACGACTCGGACGAAACGCTGATAGTAGCCGGTAATTCGCTCTGCAAACGGATTATTTGGGCGGAAGGCGAAGAAAGCGGTTTTAACAGCATAAAAACAAACGATTTAGTAAAAAGAATAGACGGCGGGATTTTTATTGACGGGCGAAAGAGCGACCTGTTTATCGGTCAGAACGGCGAAAATATCAGTCCCGATACCCTTCAAAACGAATTGGAAGTCAAAAAAGCAAACAGATTTTGCGTTTTGGAATTAGACGGCAAGCTTTCAGTCGTTTTAGAGTACGACGAAAAGCTGCCGACCGCAATAATTGCCGATGAAATCGAGCGTGTAAAAAATGCGTTGGCAAAAATTACCTACGGTCATATCGTAAGCGGCATTTTTGTAACCTACCGACCCATTGCAAGCCCCGACGCTATCAAGGTTTCGCGCGCGCTGCTGCGCAAAAGAATAGCCGACGGCGAAATCGTTTTGCTCGACTGCAAAAAAATGAACGGTGCAGACAAAGAGCAAAACAGCTCGACGGACGACACGACGATGACTCTGATAAAGGATGCGTTCAAGCACGCGGCGAGTACCGGCACGGAGATTCTGGCGACGTCAAACTTCTTTACGGATTTGGGCGGTGACAGTCTGGGCTACTTCTCGCTGATATGCGAGCTTGAAAGTATATTTAACATTCATATCAACCTTGAAAAAAACACGGATTTACGCACCCCCGAATGCTTTTATAAGTGCATCAAGGAGGCGATATGGGCATAATCTTATACTGCTTCGGACTCGCGGTAGGATTGCTCCTTCAACCGTTTTGGTTCAAGACAAAAACATATTACGAGGACGGTAACAAGCAAAATAAACGCATTAAAGGCGGCGCGTTAATCATTACAAATCATCGTTCCTTTTTGGACGGAATCGTCATTATCATTAGATTCTTTTTTAAGAGATTGTATTTTATAGCCGCAGATTATTACAAGGGTCGGTTAAAAATATTTAAGCGTGTGATGAGAAGCTTAGGCGGAATTTTTGTCGATAAAGACGCGCATAATATGGATTTTATTGAAAAAAGCAAGAGAGTAACCGCAAAAGGCAAAGCTATTATGATTTTTCCCGAAGGCGATTACAAGTTTACATATGAGCCGTCAAAATTTGCTCCGGGATATATTATGCTTGCGGTTAAAACCGGAGCAAAAATCGTTCCGATTGTCAACGATTTTAACTACGGGCTTTTTAAGAGAGTGCATTTAATGGTCGGCAACAGCATAGATTTATCGGTTTATTCCGGCGCGGAGCTTAGCTTGGATAAGCTAAATGAAATAAACGATGAAATAAACGGTAAATTTTTAACGCTTTTTTATAAATTAAAAAGGAAAAAGTCCGAAAGGTTCTCTAATAAATTTGAATTTAACGCACCGAACACCGGCGATGTCATTCGTGTTTTTGTCGGCTCGCATCACCATTACGGCGTATACTTAAACGCCGGCGAGGTTATCCAATTCGGTCATGCCGTAAATATAGTCGGCGAAAACGTGTCGGTCAATTCAGTGCCGTTGAAAGAGTTTTGCGGCTCTAAAATTCCCGAGGTTCGCGTCTTAAAGAGAAGCGAAAGAAGATTTAAAAGAAATCCATGCGATATCGAAAGATACGCGAAGTCTTGTTTAGGACACGGCGGATATAGTATCGATAATAATAATTGTCTGGATTTTGCAAATAGAATGACATTAAAAATATAAGGAGTAATAATAATGAAAAACAGTTATGCCATTATACTAGATGCGTCGTGTGATTTTTCATCGGCGCTAAGAACCCGTTTTGAGATTGAAGGCTGTCTGAAAGGACACCTAACTACCCCGGAATCGACCGACTCTCCGGCAACAAATGAATTGACGGACGCCGAGCTTGAAGTGTTTTACGCATCGTTAAAGAAAAACAAGGACAAATACAAAACTTCGCCGTCAAGCGTCGAGGAAATAGTTTCATATTATGAAACGTTTTTGCTCAACGGACAGGACGTTTTGGCGATAAGTATGTCAAGCACGCTTAGCGTCTCCTACAATCTCATGCTTGCGGCAAAAAAGATTGCACTCGAAAAATACCCGGAACGTAAAATATGCGCTGTGGATTCTATGAAATATTCCATACCTATCGGACTTTTGGCAGTCAAAGCGGCTCAGCTCCGCGCCGAAGGCCGCTCGTTGGAGCAAAATGCCGAAATGCTGGATAAAATCAAAAAAACCATTCACCAGATGGGCTCGGTTGACGATTTGTTTTGGGTTGCGTCGAAGGGCAGAATTTCACACGCAAAGGCGTTTTTTGGGACTGTCGCCGGTGTGAAATCCATGGGCGATTTTGACGCCGACGGAATGGTTACGCCGATTGCGAAAGTCAGCGGCTACAAAAAAGCTTACAAAGCGACGGTAGAATATGTGAAAAAAACCATCGTATCCCCAAGCGAGCAAATTGTTTTCGTTGCTCATTCGGCGCGAAAGGAGCAAGCGGACATCTTAGCGTCCTTGATTAGAGAAAGGATAAAACCAAAGGAAGTTATTGTGGCAAGTATACAACCGATGAGCGGAATAAACATAGGTCCGGGACTTTTTGCCGCGTATTATTTGGGAGCGGAAATAACTGATTTGAGCCGCGAAAAAGAAATACTTAACGACATTATAGCAAATAAACTATGAGTGCGAATATATTTGCCGTATCGATAAACGAGCCTTGGGAAATAGCCGTAGTTTGGGTCGCGGCTTTTCTTGCCATAGGAATTATATCGATATTTCCGGCTCTTGTCGTAACGATTTTTTGTCATACAATGTACCGCAGCCCCAAAAAGAAAAGAACAAGGGAATGCACCGATAAAAAAGACGAATCGCAGATGCGTATGTTTGCCGAAGGGGTGACATGGGCGGAGCAGTTTAAAGATATAACGGAGCAGCTTCATATAGTCAACGACGGCTTAAATCAATACGGCGAATATATAAATTTCGGCTTTGATAAATGCGCCGTTATCCTGCAAGGAAGAAGCGAGTCGTTGCTTTACTCCTACTATTTTGCCGACGTTTATGCAAAAAACGGCTACAATATTTTGGTTGTAGATTTTAGGGCTAACGGTTTTAGCGACGGAAAATATTCAACGATGGGCATAAAGGAAAGCGACGATTTGGTCTTATGGATTAAGCTTATAAAAGAGAGATACCGTATAGATGATTTTACCGTTCACGGGGTTTGTATCGGCGGCGCGGCGGCAATTTATGCTTATTTAAAGCTAAAACAACAAGGGCTGCCTTTAATAAAAAAAATAGTGACCGACGGATTGTTTAAAAGCCCTTACGAAATCTTCAAGTACAATTTCAAAAAATATAAGGGTCCGATATTTCCGGTCTTGCATTTGGTTTTTTTGCTTGCGTTCCTGCTCGCAAAGGTCAGGCTTTTTAGCGAAACTCCTATGAAATACATGAAGGATATAGACATACCGATTTTATTCATTTGGAGCGTCAAGGATATGTTTTGTATCGAACCGAAAAGCAGGGAGCTTTTTGAAGCCTGTGCGTCCAAGGACAAAGAGCTTTGTTTTTTTCCGGAAGGCAGGCACTCTCATGTCAGGTCGGTCCAAGCGGCGGAATACGATAAAGTTATTGAAAAATTCTTGTCCGATAAAGCTTTAATACAATCGGAGGTCGATTAATATGTTTTGTTATCAATGCGGCAAACAAAATCAGGACGATGTTGTTTTTTGCGGCTTTTGCGGCACAAAAATCGGAACGCAAGAGACAGCTCAAGGGCAGCAAAGCAATAACCGGCTTTGTATTGAATTGCATTCTATGCCGACAGCTACGCTTTTTCTTGCGAACATAGCAATGTTCAAGGTGAAAAACACGGGAATCGTCGTGGAAATGGACGGGGTATGGGGTGAGAAAACGTTTCTCTACTTAAATCCAAAAGAGAAGCTTGGCGATTACAATAAATTATTCGCGGCGCTTCAAGAGATAACAAAAAACATGGTCATGCAATTTCATTCGGAAGGAAATCCGGTTGTGCCAATCTATCGCATGAAAAAAACTTATGCTAACGATTGGTGGAAAAGACTCGAAATAGACATAGAAGGCGCGGGTAATATATGGTTTCAGTATCCCGACAAGAACGCGCTTCATGCCGACTACAATATACTTATGAGTCTTATGCGCAACGACCGATAGCGGTAAATAGTAAAAATAATAAAAAACGGAGGTAAATAATATGTTTTGTCCAAAATGCGGAAGCGAATATTTTAACGGCAGCGTCTATTGCGGCTCGTGCGGTGAAAAAATTGAGCCGCAGCAGCAAAATCAGTCTTCAACCGAAACAAATGCGAATAATGATTATCAGCAACCGTATGTTGAAAATCAGGTCTTTTCGTCTTTATCGCCAACGGAAATTGCCGGTGCAGAATCGAAATCAAGGGCATCCTTGGTACTTGGTATACTCAGTCTTGTTTTGTGCTGGCTTGCGGGTGTGCCGGGTATTATTTTAGGCTCGCTTGCTATATCGAACGGAATACAGGCACGGAAAGTACTCAATGGAAGTCACTACTTCTATTATAATGCGTTGGCCGGCATAATTACAGGCGGTATCGGACTCGGACTTTCAATATTTTTCACAATCTATTGGTTTGCTTTTAGCGCATTGTTGTCGTTGGTGTCGTCATTTTATTAATAAATCGTTCAATGTAAAATTAAAAGGAAGAATCGAATGCCAAAAAGAATTTTGATTTTAACGACCAAAAAGGGCGGACATAGGGGAAGCTCGGATGCCATAAAAAACGCGGTTTTTGCGTTAAATCCCGATGTGGACGTTAATGCCGCCGACGCTATGGTGTGTTACCCCGGCTACACCGGCAAAGATGACGAAAAAGGCTATGTTGCCTTTACAACTCAATTTAGATTCTTTTGGAAATTGTTCTATGAATTTACGTCTTTTTTTAAAGGCTTCTCCAATTTCATCCTTTATAAGACTATTTTTAAGCGTTTTAAAAAGATGATATCGGAGTATAAGCCGGATATAATTTTATCGGTTCATCCGTGCTTTGTCGGAAGTGTCGGCAAATGCTTAAAAAAATTAAAGCTGAAAATCCCGTTTTACACCTGTATTATAGACCCGGTTAAGCATTCGCGCCTTTGGCATGACAAAAAATGCGATATCACCTTTGTGCCTACCGTCAAAATGTATGATGAGCTTTTAAAAAAGGGTTTCAAAAAGGAAAATTTGGTTCATTCGGGTTTTCCTATAAATGAAAAGTTTAGCGCGGTAAATAAAAAACCGAAAACTGAAATTTCACTTCCGAACGTTTTGATGGTAAGTCCGAGTCCAAAACGCGACAAGGTAAGCTTAGAATTTATTTTAGCCGCTTTAAAGCACAATATTATTTTAACCGTCGTTACGGGAAGCGACGAAAAGCTTAAAAAATATCTTGATAAAAAGCTTTCCGGCATAGAAAACGTCACCGTTTTGGGTTACATTTCCGACATGGATAAAAGGCTGTCGGACGCCGATATTTTAATAGCGAAAGCCGGTCCTAATATGATTTTGGAGGCGGTAAAAATGTGCGTTCCCGTTTTAATCACGGGAAATATTTTAGGGCAGGAAGAGAAAAATTATCAATATATAGTCGAAAATCAATACGGCTTAAAATGCGGCTCTCCAAAAAAATTAAGCGCCGCAATGGACCTGCTTTTTAAAAACGACTATGAACTTTTGAAAAGGTTTTCTCATATCGAGCAAAGCTGTGCCGACATATCCGGCGCAAAGGTTATTGCAAAATATTTGGTTGAAAATTGATGGAAGCGTTCTTACATGAGTATTTTATAATCTACCTTATCATCGCTGCGGCATCCGTATTGGCGTACGGTTTTCGCATTTCATGGTATTTTTCCGCATTTGTCAAGCAAAAACGATTAAAAAACGATAAAATTAATAGGATTTGCGTTGTTGTACCGGCTCGTAACGAGAGTAAAGTTATACGCGAGTGTATCGCCGGCTTGCTCAATCAATCGTACGACAAAGCTGCATACGATATACACGTCATCGTAAATGACGCACGCGACGCGACAATCGATATTTGCAAGGAGTACGGCAATATCGCAGTACACGTCGTGCCGATTCAAAAATGTAAGGGCGACGCTTTGGAAGGCTTTTTCGGGCAAATCGACGTCGGTCTCTACGACGCATTCGCGATTATCGATGCCGACAACATTGCGGACAGCCGCTTTGTCGAGGAAATTAACAACGCCTTCGCAGACGGCGCAGACGTCGTGGTGGGGAAACGCAAGGTCAAAAATTGGCTTGTTAAGGACAAACGCAAGCGTTCGTTTTGGGCAAATTGCAACGCGCTCACCTATACTCAACTCGACGATATGGGCAATAAATGGCGTACAAAACGGGGCTTGCCCCTGACTTTGTGCGGTACAGGCTATGCAATCAGTGCGCGTGTAATTATACAAATGGGCGGCTGGCATATCAAAGGGTTCACGGAAGATATGCTGTTTGAGTGCGAATGTATCTTAAATAACTTCAAAATGGTATATTACGAATACGCCTGTGTGTATACCGAAGAGTGCTTGCTGCATACCGAAAGCGTCAAACGCCGCAGCCGTTGGCTGCGCGGCTTTGCGGAATGCGGCCGCCGCTACCGAAAAAAGATAATGGCAAACACATTTACCAAACGCGGCGTGAAGGTGCGCAATCTTGACTATTTGTTCGGGCTTTATCCGATTTTGCCCTTTTTAATCGGCACCGTCGTGTCGATATTCATGTTTTTTGGATTTACAGTCGCACTGCTTATATTAAAATCGCCGCTTGCTTGGTTTGCGCTAACGTGCTTTTTGTACACTTTTTTGATATTGTATCTGGCGGTTTTCCTATTTAATTTGTGCGCCGTAATCATTCTCGGCAAGGACTTAAATGTGCCGCCGCACGAAAAGATACAGATTGTTTTTTTGAGTCCCTTCTACTGTTTTGAGTGGGGCTACTTGGCTCTCACAGCCTTCATCACCAAGCCCAAAGCGGTGGACTGGTCCGAAACCGAACGTATTGTGATAAACGACAAAAGCGAAGAGAAATGAAATTGATTTTGCCTTTGTGCAGATTAGGGATTAGAGCCGCATTCCAAAATGAGGTCGTTAAGTTTGTGTTTTCGGTTATTTTTTTGATAAATGTAAGAGTCGGTAGGTGCATATGTACAAAATTAAAATACGGCAACAGACAGGTATTGCATCTGTAATTATCTGTGCGGCATTGCTTTTGGCATTTCGCTTGACAATCGTTACGGTAGGTGCAGGCGGTTGGTGGCTTGTATTTGCAATTCTTCCTGTGTCAATAGCGGGACTTATTCTTAATAAAGATTTTATAAAAAAGCATTCGCATATAAGATATGCAATCGGCATTGCCGCGTTCTTTTTGGCAGGGTTCACAACATTATTTACCTTGGTAGCCGCCTTTTGGATAACGCCGTTGTGGTTGTTTATGCTTTTCACCGTTATCGTGCAGGTTGTCGTCGGATATTTTTATTTGTTTGGCGGTATCGGCGGCAAAATCGAAGCGGATAAGAAGGTCAAGCGCGGCACTTTTATTGCTTGCTCAGCTTTATTTATATACATTTTTGCTTTCTTTTGCATTCCGTCGTTTATTGCAAACAACGGTATCAATCCTAAGAAGCAATTTTCCGACAATTACTATACAAATGTTCCCGAGATAAGCGGCTACACATTATACGGCGGAGTCGGCGAAATCGACCGCGAGCATGTAATCGCACAATCGTGGGGCAAAGGAAGCAAAAACTATGTGAACGACCTGCATAATATTTTTTTGGCAAATAAAGCCATTAACGCAAAGCGCGGTAACGCGCAATTCGGAGAAGTCGAGCTGCATAACTCTGTAACGACGCTCAAAGACTCTTCGGGCAATGTGTGCGGTTATCTCGGCAAGAACCGCAAGGGCGAAACCGTTTTTGAGCCGACCGATGAATTTAAGGGCGACGTTGCGCGTGCAATTCTATATATGGATAAAACATACGGATACAGTGACTTCGCTAAAAGTAAAATCGACATTACGCTGATGAAAAAATGGGCGAAGCTCGACATTGTGTCGTCTTTTGAAATTAGACACAATAATGCGGTTGAGCAGAAACAAGGTAACCGAAACATATTTATCGACCAACCGTGGCTTGTCAAATTTGTGGTTTGGTAAGGGAAGAGAATATGAATAAAAATAAGAAACATTTCTATAAACGGAGCAAATCAAATGTTAATGCTTAATATGACTTGGCATGAAATTGAAAAGCACTTAAAAAATGTCAACGATAATATTATAATTTCTGTTGGCACTTGCGAGCAACACGGTTATCATTTACCGCTTGGAACGGATATATTTATTGCGGAATATTTTGCTGATATTTTGTCTGAAAAAACCGGCGCAATAGTCGCACCGACGCTGAATTATGGAGTTAATTTACCTTGTGATATTCATTTTGCCGGAACGACGTCGATAAGTGCTGAAATATTAAGAGAAACAATTTTATCCATAATAAATTGGTGGGAGCAACAAGGAGTCGTTCATTTTGCAATTTTGACCTGTCATGGCGACCCTTTTCACTTACAGGCTTTACAAATAAAGGCGGATAATATCAAATTAATAGATATTTCTGATATTGATTATTCTGATATACTCGAAAAACAAGCTACTATCAGGCATGCTTGCGAAGCTGAAACTTCTATTGTATTACAGCTGTTCCCTGAAAAAGTTAAAGCGGATAAAATACAGGAATTCGATATAGACTCTAATAATTTTAAGAAATATTTATTCCATGAAGATAAAGGAATGCCGAAAGGATATGTCGGCAGCTTGGGTTTTCCTTCCTTCGGCACAAAAGAAAAAGGTATTTGTATTGTAAATAGCATGATAGACAAAACAATAAATGAAGGTGTTGAGTTTTTGAAAGCATCTACTAAATTAGCCGACAGACAAATTTCGACGGAAAAATAACGGAATTTTATCGGATTTCAAATCCAATATAAGCTGAAGACGTTACTTAATCGGAGTTGCCTTATATATCCTTTATTTACTGCTTTTTTTGATTTATAGACAGACCCGTTCTTTCTCCGTTTTCTCTTTTTTATATAATTTCAGTTGACTTTCTTGTTAAAATAACGTATACTCGTAATATACTATATTATGAGTAGGGGTATTAATATGTTTTACGGTCGTGAATCAGAGCTTCAAAAATTAGAAAAGCTTTATACCACAAACGATTTTCAGTGTGTCATTCTTTACGGACGGCGGCGCGTCGGCAAGACTACTCTCATCGGTGAATTTTGCAAAGACAAAAAGGTTATATTCTTTTCCGCGCTCGAAACAACCGGAGCGGCAAATCTTAAAGTTTTATCTAAAGCGGTTAATTCTTATTTGTATCCCGACAGTAAAGCTAATATGGCATACGGAGAGTTTGAAGATGTCTTCACGAAAATCTATGAGACGGCGCAAAAAGAGCATATCGTTTTTGTAATTGACGAATATCCGTATCTCGCTTCTTCCGACAAATCGATTTCAAGCGAATTGCAACATTTTATCGACCATATGTTTAGTCGCACTAATATTTTTATAATTCTCTGCGGCTCGTCGATGTCTTTTATGGAAAATCAAGTTCTCGGTTATAAAAGTCCGCTCTACGGCAGACGTACCGCACAATTTAAGCTCGAGCCGCTTACCTATCTCAAGACTGCCGAAGCGCACCGTGAGCTTTCAAAGGCAGACAACGCATTAATTTACGGCATTACCGGCGGAATTCCGCATTATATTAACAAGCTGAACGTTTCAAACGGTCTCGACGAAGCTATAATCGAAGGCTTTCTCGATAAGACGAGCTATCTCTTTGAAGAACCGAATAATCTTTTGAAACAAGAACTCAGAGAACCGTCAGTATATAATGCAATCATCGCGGCTATTGCGGACGGCGCAAGCAAGCTGAATGTCATCGCTACAAAGGTAAGGCTTGAAAGCGGTCCCTGCTCAAAATATTTAAGCGTCCTGATATCGCTCGGTATTATCGGCAAAAAAACACCCGTAGCTTGCGGTATAAAAAATAAGGTTTTGTATTTTATCAAGGACAATCTGTTTAATTTTTGGTTTCGGTTTGTTCCCGAAAATATTTCCGCAATAGTCGCCGACAAAACGGCGACGGTATATCAAAGAGAAATAAAGCCGTATCTGAATAGCTATATGGGGAAGATATTCGAGAATATATGTCTTCAATATCTCGTTAATTTTGCGGAAAATCTTCCGTTCATTCCCCGCGAAATAGGCAGCTGGTGGGGCGGCAATCCCGAAACTAAGCAGCCAGAAGAAATAGATATAATCGCTATAAACGGCAAGGACGCGATTTTCTGCGAATGCAAGTGGGAAAACAAGCCCGTCGAACTCGGCGTATTGGACAACTTAAAACGAAAAGCCGATATTTTCAAGCAATTTAGCCGTAAATATTATTATCTGTTCTCAAAATCAGGCTTTTCCTCCGGCGTAGCCGACGCTGCCAATAAAGATAATTTCTTGCGCCTAATTGACCTCGACGCATTATATAAATCCGCCTTTTAGCAGTACGGAACACCTTAAAACGAAATATATTTCTTCTGTTATCGGTTTTTCTTTTTTTGCTTTTCGCAAGCAAGCACAGTGAAAAACAGTCTTTCGGTACAAGCATATCGATAAATTTTTATCGTCCGGCCGTGCTTGTCAATTTTGCGGTCGGGTAAGGGAAGAGAAAATGGATTTGTCTATAGAAAAAGAGAACGGGCATTTTATATAATAGAAAAAGTTTTTGAAGGCTCTATTGTTCAAAGATTGTCAATGATATTTCAGTAAATTTTTTATTTTTTTTTTAAATAACTGTACTTTTATATGTTTATATCAACAAAATAGACTTTTGAAAAGGGTGTGGGAAAAAATCTTTTCATAGAAAAGTTTGTCCAACAGATTGACGAGCAATATTTGATATGATATAATCAATCAAAAAAAAGAACAAAACATGAAAAATCAATATCCATTTTACAGACCATTTTTTACAATAATAAGCGGAACAAAAATTCCGACGGGAAAATAATTTAAACTATCTATCTTCCTTTATATTATAGTCCAACAAAAGTAACTCGGCTCTCTTCTCTAACGGAGTGAGCCATTTTTCTTTTTTATCACGAGTACAAAGCACAGAAGACGGAATATCATTTGAACGCTTTAAATATGCCGACATTTGCTTCAACAAATCTTCATATGAATAAAATTTAAGATATTTATAAAACCGCTCATTATCGTTACGATGAGAACGCTCAACCTTACCATTGTGACGGGGAGTACGGGGCTTTATTCTCTTGTGCTCAATACCCAGCAGCCGACAAGCTCTATCAAATAAATGCTCTTTATCGCTACTTGCTTGCCGAGTATATGTAAATTCCTGCCCGTTATCGGTCTGAACTATTAAAGGCTTATATCTAAAATAAACTATAACACGCTTCAAAAAATCTACTGACGATTGTTGACACTGTTCTTTATAAGCATAAACAAACCGTTCACGCGAAGATTCATCTATCGCAGTATACTGATAAAATTTTTCGTCCGAATATATACCGCTATAACAATCTTTTGGCACAACCTTAACATCTATTTGCATTTTAATACCCAAAGATTGCGGAGTATCATACGGCTTAGATACTCTTTTAACTCTTTTTGGCTTATCAAAAAAATAACCGTTCTTTCGCAAAAAACGGTAAAGACCCACATAACTACGTTGATATGCATAAAAACGTCTTAACTTTCCATACAATTCATTTAATCCGATATTAGGATTACGATGTATTAAATCTTTTATATGCTTTATCTCTTGCTTTGTATGTGCATTCGGATGTACTGTTTTAGGTCGCTTAGAATGATTTTCAAGAGATTGTAACGTACCGTCATAAAGACTTTTCCAACGATACAATGTACGTTCAGTACAATGATATCTATGAGCTACAAACTCTATCGTAGAGTTTCTCAACAAATTTAATGCTTTTTCTTTTTCCTTTGCCGAATAAGGCGTATTGTAATGAAATTGTTCTGTTTTTTCCATAATGATAATATTCCCCTAAAATAAAAAGCCATGTCATACTACATTATGACATTTAATATTTGTTATATTTTTTCTAAATCTTCAAAGCGTATTCGCTCTTTTTCGTTCCAATATAAGATTTTTTCTTTTATGCAATTAAAAATATCCTTAACATTGTCGCCCTTTATGTTATTTATAGACAAGTCCATCTCGACCTGGCGCGCTGACGCGCGCCAACGCCGAGATGTGTATATGTAAGACATACATTTATCATTTTCGCACACCGTGTCAAAACAATAAAAATTTTTAAAATGATTAACAATTAACTCGGCGTAAATCGAATGAGTAGAGCAATGCTCAACGACACGAGTACGAACAAGGTCACGAGTACAACCGAAACGACGGTGAAAAGGGAAACAATAACCTTTTGTAAGATATTTAAGTAAATAATGAACATTATTTGATTGCGTTAATTTTTCGACGGTTAAAAAACAATCGTCACGCTTAAAAGCAACTTTATCAAAATGATAAAGACGTTGACCCTTACGAGATAAGCCGACATATTTAAGCTTTGGAGCAACAACAAAATTTATCATAATATGATAATGGATATTAGACAAGTCTTCATGAAATTCACCGACTTGTATATATGAAACGCCGCCATAAGCATGAATCAAACGCTTAATTATAGCACGAAACTTTTTGCGCACTTCGGCAGCGTCTGAACGATTAATAAACTGTTTATTAAATGTTATAGTTAGAAAGTAGCGAAAACGATTAAGTTTTGATAATGACTCAATCGTCCGCCGAGTACGAGTAAGAGATACAAAATCAGAGTAAGCACGTTTATAAGTGTCCTGTAAGGTATAGGGTAATAATTCGCCAGTCGCAAGATGTATTTTATGAGTGTCAGAATATTGACGAAATTGTGGCTTAGGAGGACGTTTATAAAACGATACTTTTACACGATCATCGTCGTATAGTTTTAAACTACACATTAAGTTATTTAACATAATTTTCTCCGCAAATATTTAAGGTAACTCACAATGAACTACTTTATGCTACTTTTAATTTCATGTAATTATCTTTTTTTTTGCTATTAAAGGCGCGAATTTTAAACTATCGCTTTATTATATCTTGTGCTATTTTTAACGTTTACGAATTGATTGCAAGGCTTAGCTATAAAAGGGCAAAGCCCTTTACCCAAATTCCGCAAAAAAAGAGAAAACACATCGAAATACCATGCGGAAAAGTTTATCCATGCCAGCACCAAGCTCTTACAAAATCAAAGTTTTTCGTTAAATATCAATTCATAAGCTTTACGCAAAAACGCAGGTCGCGTCATACCTGCATTTTTTATAGTTAAAATCAATCTTTTTGCTTCCACCGTCGGCAATGTAACCATAAAATTAGTTTCTTTGCAAACAGCAATTTTTTTCAAACGATAACGCCTATCAGCTTCCTTTTGTGCCGCGCTTCGTTCTTTTTTTTCGTCCATAATAACTCCTTAATAAAAAAAATATTGACTTTTTTCAAAACGTATGATAATATAATCAAATAGGAACGCCTTTAACGGTTGACCTTATTTACTTTTAATAATCGCTTCCGCTACAAGTCGAGGCGATTATTTTTTATCAAGATTACATATTGCTTCATATATTTTCAAAAGATATTCGGCTAATATTTCCGCAAGCTTTTCAATTTCAGTCATGAGTTACCCCCCTTTTATACTAAGAGTATCAACCGCAGGCGTTCCTTTTGATTACTATATAATTATATCACACTATGGAGATATTGTCAAGGGTTTTGCTATTTTTTACTAACGTCTTTTTTATTTATTTTTTTATGAAACAGACTAAAAAAATTCTTAAAAAATCTTTGACGTTTCAGATATCTTTCATAATTCGATTTAATAAACACCGAATTATTGTTCAAATGAACTTCTTTTAACGAAACTTTTAAATCTTTGATTTCATTCTTGCTCAAATGGCGGTAAATACGCCGTAAATACGACTTAGGAACGCCGTCATGACTATTATCAATCTCGCCATAACAATCGCCGTAATGCTCCAAGACAGACAACGAACCGTTAAAAATTACTACGTCCTTTTTTCTCACAAAAACTACCTCCGTGATTGTAAATAAGTAGACGGTCGAACCCATGAATGAAACTTATTGTACAGTCTTATACTCGCAACAGTCCGTCCGACAGACGATGACTCAATTATATCAAAATCCTCTCTATTCTCGAAACCGTCAAGAAACATTGCAAAACGAGATTGAGAATCATAACATCGAAAAATGTCATAATCACAACGATATTTAACCCTCTTACCGTTCTCTTCGCGTCCTTTACTGTCAAGATAACGTTCTAAATCTAAATTATCATAAAATTCTAAACAATCCCACTCACAACGACGCACAAACCCGTAACGGTCCTCGACAGCCTTAACACTTTCAACCTTAATAAATCGCTCGGCAAGGTCGCGTATGTTCTTCTGTATAAGCATAGGACGTTGTAAGGCTAATATAGCACTGATACCGTAATGCCGTGCAAACTCGTAAAACGCGCTAACACGTTCGGGAAACGACGCTACCGGAATATGACTATCATAATATCGCTGAGCTTCATCGAGGATAACAGTCGAGTACGGAGGCAAAAACATTGTCCGATGTCCTTTATCCGGCATACCTAAGGCATAGCCGTCAACCTCAAAAGATTGACGGCGTGAATAACCCTCGACATTAGACCGTATAGCATAATCGGCAAAAAGTACATGACGTTCATTAAAACATAAACCAAAACCGCCTCTATTCAGACGCTTAATTTCCGTCTTAACACGCTTAACATCGTCATAAGCGAAACGAGTCATACGGTCAATACCGAACATAGTAGCCAGCGCAGTTTTACCAGCGCCGCGCTTACCGAATATTATTGTCGTTTCAATATCTATACTCATACAATATCTATCCTTTAAATGACTACCCTAACGCTTCTATCTGTGCATCAATAGCAGAAATATGAACGTCAAGCTGTCCGATAATATTTTCGACAGCGTCAATTTGCGACAATAAGTAATTCCTTGTATACTGATAACCAAGCAGCTCCGCCGTTACTCCACCCCCAAGAGCTTCAAGCGCTCCGATAGCAATATCGATGTCTGACAAGTCAGCATTAAGTAACGTAAACTCTGCACTATACGAAGCCCTCATATTCTCAAGCGACGATTTTAAACTATTAAGAGTTGCTATTTTTTGCGACGCAAGAGTATCAATATCCGCACCGCTCACTTGTAATTGAGCTTCAAGGTCCGAAAGTAATCCGCTATAATAAGCGTCAATATCGTCAAAACCCGAAGAACCCTCTTCGTTAATTTTTAATTGCAATGCAGCAATCAGATTATCAATATAATCGCGATACTCCTGCGCCTCTTTGCGCCCTTGCTCATATGCCGAGTCAATATCGCCGCCGTCGTATATATGACCTGACAGCCATTTATAACCGTAATAACCGCAAACACCTAATACGGATAAACCGAATATTACTATTGATGTTATAATTATAACTTTTTTCATATCACACCCCCAACGTCCATATCTCGATATTTTCAACAATAAAACTTTCAAAAAGACCTAAATAACCGAAATTTTCAGACAAAGAATAATAGTCAAGAGAACCCGAAGGAGAAAATGATAATACAACAGAATCGGAAAAAACCTGAATCCTAATAAAAATAAAATCAGCAACATAATAATCAATATCCTCATAACCATCATTATAAGTAAACAAATTAAAAATAAAAAAATTCAAATAACGGACATCGCCAACTTTCAACAAAAAACAATCAACATAACCGGAAGCTAAATAATCATAATAAAAAACAGACGATAGATTTATACGTTCATTAGACAATAAATCATTATTTAAATTTATCGTAACTATAACATCATAATTTTCAATAATCTCATAATAAATATAATTTACAGAAAAATAATCGAACGAATAATTCGGAACAGCAGGCGCAACCAAATGCAAAAAGCCATTATAAGAAAACAAATAATATGTATAAACAACATTACTAATCTTCCAAGATAAAGACCAAGCAAAAACAGAAGAACCGTTATAATCATAAGAAAGAACAAAGTCAAAAGCAATAAGATTATTTTCGTTAAATAACCAAACATCATTTCCATAGTGATATAACATACTTAATTGCAAATAAGCAAAATATTGATTAAAAACATAAGGAAAATCAACAACGAAATCAAAAGAACCTTCATAAATATCCGCACCGACATTTTGCCAAGCATATATATATTTTTGACCGGAAAAAGTAGAAATTCCGCCCTGCTCAATGTCAACATTATAATCACCTAATGTCAAAGTACGCGAAGTTAAACCAACAGCACCGTCTTGACCAGGTGCACCGTCTTGACCGTTTACGCCGTCTTGACCGTCTGCGCCGTCTTGACCGTCTGCACCGTCTTGACCGTTTACGCCGTCTTGACCGTTTGCACCGTCTTGACCGTTTGCACCGTCTTGACCGTTTGAACCGTCTTGACCGTTTACGCCGTCTTGACCGTTTACGCCGTCTTGACCGTCTGCACCGTCTTGACCGTCTGCACCGTCTTGACCGTTTACAACTGTTTGACTATCAATAGACAGCCACTTTGATATGTATACCTTATCAAGATACACAACGCCCAAAATGGACGAAGACAATAACACAACAGACAAAATTGTTACCAAAGATACAAATAATACTTTTTTCATTTTTTTACCTTCCTATAAATTATTTATTTGAGCCTGTATAGACGCTATTTCTTGATTGACTATAATTAATTTTTCAGTATTGATACCTATAACATAATCCGCAATAGCCTTGCGAACAGAATAATCAGTAACAACAGGTTGCAATAAATCGCGAGAAATAATAGCAGCATTTAAAGCATTCTGCCAGACAGCACGTTGAACCAAACTATCATTCCAAACCAATATAGCATAATAATAATAATCGGCTAAATTAAGATAAGCAAGCGTAGTAAGACCATTAGTCGCGGAACCATTCGGACAAGTAAAATGCGCCATTGCACCAGCACCAAGATACTCTTGTAACCAAGACAAAGTAGACGGACGACCATAACCGTCTTTCCAACCAATTTTATAAAGCTGTTCCCTAGCAAAAGTAAATTGTGCAAGACTTAAAGTACCGCCAAAATCGCCACGATTAGTACTACCAATATAATCAACAGTATTTTGGAAAACAACAGGAGAAGCCAATAAACCACCATATAAACCGACATCAGCAATAGCCGCACTTAATTCAGCTTGCTTTTCCGGCAAAGAAGCTACCGCAGACAGCTCGCCTTGATAATAAATTATCTCGCTTTCAAGCCTGCCCTTTATAATCTGATACACCCCTAACCGCAATTGCAAAAAAGCTAAATCGTCCGGCAAAGATATATCAAAACCTAAATCAATTATGTAACTTTCAAGAGCGGTTATGTATTCGATAAGTCTATCTATTTCACCGTTTAACCGCGTAATTACCGAATCATAATAAGCAACCATGTTATCGTAACGCGCCTCAGCTTGACCGCGCTCATATATTAATCGTTCTTGTAATTCCTCGCACAATAACCTATAATATTCGATATCGCCGATACTCTCTTCATATCCGCGCTGGTACGAAGCACGAATGTCCGCTTCCGTATATCCAACCGAAGAAGCTGAAACAATCTGTATATTATCCCGATTAAAATACACAAATACACCGACTCCGGCAATCAAAACAACTAAAACCGACGCTATGACAATCTTTATTTTGTTACTCATTTTTACCAACCTTTCCAAAAAAATCTCTCGATTTTTTAAAGTAATTACTATTTTTATTTTTTACATTGACTAATCTATATAAATATGCTACAATCTTTAAAAAAAAGGAGCAACACATGAATAAAAAATTATCTATTTTCCTATCTTTTTCTCTGCTTTTCATATCACTCTTTGCGCTTTCTGCTTGCTATAAAAACTATAACCCTACTTATGTACTTACGGGTAATTATGGAGGATATTCAGCATCAGGAGTAGGGTTTGGACATATAAAAAAATTTAATATATATGAAAACAACATAACACATACAAAATTATTCAATTATACTTACCAAGAAGAAAAAAATAATGAACAATTAGAATATACAGTCTTATACGGTTTTTGGGAAATAGAAAGAATAATTGATACACCATACAGCAAACACGAAACGGCTAAAATGTGGTACTTAACAATAAAAGTCATATACGACAACAGACAGACAAACCCAAACACCGAATACACGACCTTAGCAATAATCCGTATAGAACATGACAACCCATACAAACAAAATGAATGGTGGTATGTTTGCTCTTTCGAGGGAGAGGGATTAAGTAAAGAACAATAATTTTTATATAAATACGCTTTCCCAAAGGCGTATTTTTTATTTTAGAACAAACAAAACAACCACGCCGCCGAGTATAACGACAAAAAGAACGACTATCAACGGAAGCCAATCCAACCAAAACGGATTAATAATGGGTTGAAGCGGCGGAGTTAACCCGGGAAATATATCGATAGGACTTTGAACAACGGGAATAACCATATAAACTCCGTCACGGCTAAATGTCAATTGAAGAATATCAAAATCCAAGAAAACACTTTCAACGGCTAAATAGGATTGATTCCTTATACTTTGCTCGCCTTGAACATCAGAAATCCAATCAACGTCACAAGCAAAATACGGAGTAACCGCATAACGGAATAAAATTACTCTTTTACCTTGCGACTTTGAATAATCATAAAAAGCAGTAAAATCAAAAACGTCGTCGGAGCTTATCAATAAATTTTCGGAAACAGAACCGAACATGTCAAATTCTTGAACCTCATAAATCGGTACAATACCGACATAATCTTCGCCAAAATTATAATCATGACCAAACCAACCGAGAGTATTAAACAAGCCGTAAGATACAACGGAATACAACCAATTGTCAGACTTATCATAAGCCAACATATCAAAGTTTTTATCGCCTAAATCAACACAGTTATAACCTCTTGTACGATAATCCCAAACAACATCTGCGAATAAATCTGCACTTATATTATCGAATTTATCAAGAAAATTACCACTACCAAAAGATAAAGAATAAGCTAAAATATATTTTTCTAAATCCTTTTCCTCGCCAAACATTAAAAGCCAACTCAAAAAGAAATCTTGAAGCGCACCACTATCATAAATATCGTCATGAACAATCCCCAAATCAAACAGCCAATCATAAATACTATCAATAAAACCGCTATCGGTCAATTCAGGAATAGGAATATACGAACGATATCCTTCCGGAAAATATTGTCCTAAATACGGCAACAGCTTTTTGTATAAGTAATCGCTGCTTGTTACAAAAATAGGATTAGTCACATATTCGTACCACTCGGCTTTAATTTTTGCCAAAGCTCCGTAAGAATCAAAGAAATAATCGTCAACGGCGAAATAAACCGTATTCAACTGATTTTGATAACCGCGCCCCATGCCGGACGTATTAGTCCTATAATAAGTATCGTAAACGTCAAGCGAAATAGTTTCAAAAGTAGAAGAGGTACAACTCAAAGTACTTTCGTCATAAACGCTAACGCCGTAGCCTTGCGAGTATCCGGTAAAACGATAACTACTCCCGATATTATAATCAACCGCATTAGCCGCACCCTTAGCCGCAAACTCAACGCCGCTTATATCGTACACACGCTCAATACTGTTTACGCGTTGCAAAATCGTCTTTCCGTCCGCGCCTATTCGGTCAAGAACACGGAACTTATAAAACAAATTCGCATAAACGCCTTGCGACTTAGAACAGAATAAAAGTGAAAACGTTTCCCAATCCGTAGCAGTATATTTATCTTTATATGCAGTAGCAATTTCAACCTCATTAAACGCAACGGCTTCGCTAAACTCAATACCTTGCGGATTATAAATATAGAGATACAACCCATAATTACCTTGTAAACTCGTTTTATAAGAATAAGCATACTCGACTACATTTAATAGATAAGGACGTTTTTCACTATTACTATAAGGATAATCGGAAACATCGAAAGCCCGACCGTCGAGAGTAGAAGAGGACTGTAAATCTGCCAAAACGTCCGTAAAGTCAAACGCATGATAATCAACATCAACAGCAAAAGACGGGAAAAGACTTGCCACCGGAATAAAAAAACCTAAGCAAAGCACAGCCACAGCAAATATCAATATACACCTTTTCAAATTATCAATCATTAAACACCTCACTTTAAAAAACCGCCGAAGCCATTTAAAAATTCTTCAACCGTTTGTAATACACTCTTTATCCAACCAAGCCCGACATACAAAACATCAAACACCTTAACGCCCCAAAGAACAAACGAAAGAACGACAAGAATTACAAACGTTATTAAAAGACCTAATATTTTTCGCATATAAAACCCCCTATATTTTTTTTTAAAAAAACCGCCCCGCAAACGACAACGGAGCGGTCAGAAACCTACTTATCTTTTTTAACAGTCTTTTTACGCAAAATCTCTTTTGCTCTCGTTCTCAACCGCTTTGCCGCCGACAACCGCTTTTCCGCCGTAATATTATCACCTTTTTCATTATAATACTTTGCGTTTGATTCTTTACGAACAGCCTTACGGTTCAAACCGTCGGCATACTTTTCGTATCCGGCTTTGCCATCTTTTTCGATATTAGAATCTTGCTTATAATGATAAAGCTCCGCATCATCGCGCCCACGCGCTATATAACCCGACCGATAAGCTTTTTTTGCGGCACTTAGCTCCTCGCCGCCGCCGTCATATCCATTTTTCAACTGCTGAGAAAATCTAAAAGATTTACCTTGCGGAGAATAAGGACGAGAACCGTTATCTTGATCACTCATTTTTCAATACCTCTTTTTTATTTAAGCATTTAAAGCGCGCCTATAACGCTTTACACATGTGTTTTGGAACGGGGCTTTTATTCAACGCGCCCGTCATACGCCGCCGATTTTATTATTAACGAACCGATAACGTCAAAATCCCAAACATGAGAACATGTAACTTATATAACGTATACACTCGCGCTTATGGTAGGGATATTTATTTAACGTCCTATCCCTAACGGACGCAGGAGAATATTATGAAAAGAAAAAAGCTATTTTACAGCGTCTGGCTCAAGCTCCAAACCCTTAACGGATATAACCTTAAAACGGTCATACTCGAACTCCGCTTCGCAATCGAACAAGGTCATTTCTTTCAGCTTTTCATAACTCGACTTAATAAGCTTCGCCGTCATGATATTCGGCTGCGTCGAAAGAAAACGACTCTCAATGCCGTTGCCGACAAGAAAATACGCAACATAACTTTCAGGCTTAGCCGCATACTTTTTACCTTCGTACTCTGTTTCGCATTTCGCCGGAACGTGTTCCTTACCGACTAAAAGACCCTTTAACGGTACAGTAATTTTTTTACTCACTTTGCTACTCCTTTATGTGTTTTATTTATCAATCGGCTTTCACCGTTTTGACCTAATTTAAATCTAATAAATAATCTACAACTACACCCAAAATAAGATTTATATCA
The DNA here is from genome assembly GCA_031289755.1 of Clostridiales bacterium. GTDB lineage: Bacteria > Bacillota > Clostridia > Christensenellales > JAISNN01 > JAISNN01. Next base: position 32,873 of record JAITOU010000040.1, on the reverse strand, counting down.
CGAATAAAAGAAGCCGAAGGCTCTATACCGTGATTTTCCCATTGAGCAACAACAGATACATTAGTACCTAAGGCAAGGGCAAATTCTCTTTGACTTATTCCTTTTTCAATCCTTGCAGACTTTATAATCCGACTTAATTCATAATTTTTTTTCATAACAACTCCGAAAATTAATTATTTACAATATCATTTAAAATCCCTTCAACAATCATATCAGCACACACCTTTTGAGACAAATTACTAAAAATCAAAAAATCAGATAAGCATTTACGCCTATCAACATCAAGATGTGCAATCATATTAAGCGTTCGGTCAAAAATGAAAATCCTTACCTAAAATATCATTATCATTTTTAAACATAAGAAAAAACTCCTATTCTTCATCAAGTATAACGCCGTATATTTCTTTGATAAAATCGTCCAAATCACCGACAAAGGGTAAAACACCTTCGTCAAGATTATCACTCTCAAAATCACTAAACCAAACCGAATAACCACAACTATCGCAATCAACTTCAAGTCCAAAACCGTCATACACAAGACTTCCGCCACACTTCGAGCAAGTTTTCACTTCATTTTTTTCCATAATCATAACTCCACATAAAAAAATAGACATATCAGCTCCACACTGATACGTCTATTGTAATACAACAAAAAAGTTTTTGAAGGCTCTATTGTAATATTGTTTTTTATGTTGTATAATTTATGCAGGCATTATGGAAACAAAAAAAGTTGTAAAAAAATTATTTTGAACTATCCACAATCGCTTGCAGGAGAGAGAACGATAATATGGTTAAAAGAGGCATGAAAGGGCTTAATAAATATGTAGATGAATTATTAGATCACAGGGTTTTTAATTCAAATAGTGTAGATGCTGTTTTGCAGGATTCGTCAATAGTTGTTGATAATGAATCAAAATCAATGCTAAGAGCTTTTCCGGATATAAAATCTTTTAAATTTGATGAAATAATAAAAGAAAGATTTATATTACATAGAATTGTAAGACCACTTGTAAGTGAGAACAATTGCTTTATGGATAATTTAAAGAGTATTTGTTTGTTCACTTCATCATTAGAAACTCATTTCCCAATTTCTCATCAACCTAATTCAAAGTATTATTTTACTCCGAAAGATTATTTTTGGGGTGGGACTGAAGAAATGATAATCACTAAAGGGAGTGATTGGTGTCACGAGATTGCAAGGTTATTTTGTGCTTGTACACAAATCTGCGGGATACCGTCGCGAATTGTCTATACTTTCGGTGAAAGTGACGGACACGTTATAGCGGAAGTTTTTACAGGGGCAAAATGGTTGCTTGTAGATCCATTATGTAATATTATATATTTTAAAGACAATATTGTATATAATTGTATTGATATATATGAAGATGTAAATATTGTGAATATGTTTTCGGGTGGCTATTATTGCGCCCCTCAATTTTTTAGATATTTGGCGGTAGCTGATTATAGATTGTCTATGAGTGCTAAATACGATTATAGAATTAGTTATTGTGATGATTACCATTACAATCTTTTATCAAAATGTTGGAATCAGAATTGATATATTTAATGTAATAAGGATATGTAATATGTATAATATTTTATCAACTGATTTGGGTGAGAATAATAAAATATCCGTAACTTATGTTTTAATTGATGCTTATAATCTTGAAAGTGAGAGCGACATATGTTGCAAAGGATTTGATTTTGTGGTAAAATAATACTGTTACATTGCAGAAAAACAAATTTTCTTCTTTTAAAGAAAGGATATAATTTTATGGAGAACAATAGAACGGAATAAAAGCGTGGATTATCCGACAGCTTTGAAAAGGAAATCGTTGCTTTTCTCAACAGTAAAGAAGGTGGAAATTGTTATATCGGTATTAATGATGACGGCAGTATTTACGGCGTTGTAAAAGCAGACGAGATGCAACAGCTAATAACAAGCAAACTTACGACAAACATATTGCCGTCAGCACTTGGTTTATATGATATTCATACAGAGGAGCGCGACGGTAAAATTATCATAAATATTACGGTAGCAAGCGGACCGCAAAAGCCTTATTATATATCTCAATACGGTATGTCTCCCAATGGATATTATATCCGTTCCGGTAGTGCAAGTATGCCGATGACGGTGTCCATTTCAACCCACGAGTCGATACTTAAATTTTCACAGAAAAGCTGAAAATCCATATAATTTCTGCCGATTTTCAAGCCGACTGGAACGTAATCGGCATGTTTTTCTGTGCGTCCTCTGAATTTGATGACACGTGGAAAACCAATTGGAGCGACAGACAAAAGTCCGTTTTTCAAATGACGGTAAACCGTAGGAATCGACATTGAAAGGCGAGAAGTTTTCGCAATATGGTAAAGGTGTTGACCGTTTTTAATTCCTTGTGAAATAATGGCGTCCGAATCGAAGAATTCTTGTTTGGTAAGCATTACGCCTTCACGGGCTTCGGATAGAAGATTTTCGTATTCGGTGTTTGCTTGCTTGGCGCGGTAGAAGTGACGGTCAAAGCCGCAAGCGGAATGAGCCTTAGGGCAGGGATTGCAAAGGAAAGGCGGCTTCAAAAGCAGCGGACAAAGAGCGACGACGGGCAAGCCGTCTTTATCCGTTCGTTTAAGAGTTGTCGGCAAAATAGAGATGTGTTTTTTTACTTCCTTAGATACCGTAGTAGGATCTTTGGAAATGTGCTTACCGATAGCCTTGAAAGACATGTCGTGCGAAAGACACTCTTGAATTTCGATTCTTTCTTCAAGAGTAAGGTGTAAATTTTTCTTCGTAGAATTAGTGTTCATACGACCTCCTTTAAGTGGAAATTTCTCACACTAAATTCTACCACTAAAAATTTCTCAATGTAACTTCCACCCAAAAGTCCACTGTGGAACTTACTTTGAGAATTTACGAAAACATTAAATTTTTAATTTTCTTTTTAAATCACGGTTTTTTTATTGATTTATTTTGTAAAAAATGGTAGAATATTTTGAAACATAATTACGCACCGTATGCAAGCTTGCCACTTTTTCGTGTTTTACTCTGTGGCGGCGTTGAATTTTGTACGGGAGGTATAAAAACATGGAGGTTTTTTTATGTCAGTTATCACTATGAAACAGCTTTTGGAAGCAGGCGTACACTTCGGTCATCAGACCCCGAAGTGGAATCCTAAGATGTCTAAGTACATCTACGCCGCAAGAAACAACATTCACATCATCGACCTGCAACTAAGCGCGGACATGATAGAAAAGGCTTATTCCTTTATCGTATCCGTCGTCAAAAGCGGCAAATCAATTTTATTTGTCGGAACAAAGAAGCAAGCGCAGGAGGCGATACGCGAAGAAGCCGAAAGATGCGAAATGTTCTTTATCAATCAGAGATGGCTCGGCGGCACAATGACAAATTTTAAGACGATAAGAAGCCGTATCGAACATCTCAATAAGATTAACCAAATGGAGCTTATAGGCGAATTTGATTTACTTCCAAAAAAAGAAGTTCTAAAAATCAAAGCCGAGAGAGACCAGCTCGAAAAAAATCTCGGGGGCATCAAAAATATGAGAACGCTTCCGGGTGTACTTTTTGTCGTTGACCTCAAAAAAGAAGAAATAGCCATAAAAGAAGCCAAGCTTCTCGGCATTCCGGTAGTCGGAATAGTCGATACCAACTGCGACCCGGACCTTTGCGATTATGTAATACCGGGCAATGACGATGCCATAAGGGCTATCAAGCTCGTCGCGTCTGTCATAGCTGACGCCGTTATCGAAGCCAAGCAGGGCGAACAAGGCGCAGCCGAAAAGACCGAAACGGTGGTGGAAGCCGACGTTTCGTTTAAGGATATAGTTTTTGAGCAAGCACCGGAGATTAAGAGCGAAGAAGCGGCTGAATAACCGTCTTGTCACCGCTTAATTTGTGCCGTTGATTCAAATCCGGTCGTCGTCTTTGACGCCGCAATTTAAATCTGCGACTTCTTAAATTAAGCAAATAAAATTTTAAAAAAACTCGAAAAAGCAGGAGATTGTATTATTATGTTTACAAGTCAGGATGTAGTGGCGTTAAGGCAAAAGACCGGAGCCGGAATGATGGATTGCAAAAAGGCATTGGAAGCGACGGACGGCAACATGGACAAGGCCGTCGATTATCTCAGAGAAAAGGGTATCGCGTCAGCGGCAAAAAAATCGGTTAGAATAGCCTCTCAGGGGGTCGTAGACAGCTATATTCACCTCGGCGGCAAGGTAGGAGTTCTTCTCGAAGTAAATTGCGAGACCGACTTCGTCACAAAAAACGATTCGTTCAAAGCACTCGTTCACAATATCGCTATGCACATAGCGGCGGCAAAGCCGACCTATCTCAACAAAGAAGAAGTGCCGGAAGCCGAAGTCGCCAAAGAAAAAGAAATATTCAGAGCGCAGGCTCTCAACGAACCTAAACCTAAGCCGGCTAATATCATCGAAAAAATGATTGAAGGCCGTATAGCGAAGTTTTATAAAGAAATTTGTCTGCTCGAACAGGATTATGTCAAAGACCCTTCCAAGACCATTACGGCTCTTGTCAACGAGGCAGTCGGCACTATCGGCGAAAAGATAACGGTCAGACGTTTTGCCCGTTTTGAAATGGGCGAGGGACTCGAAAAGAAACAAGATACCTTTGTGGACGAAATACAAGGGCAGCTCGACAAAATGAACAAAAACTAATTGAAAAAAATAAACGAAAAACAATTATTGATTTTCAAAATCATATAATTGTTTTTTTTTAAGAAAAATACACTTTGCAACGGCTGCACGGCGGTTTAAAATAAGGAGAGCTTTATTATGGATATCAAAAGAGTTATTTTAAAAATCAGCGGAGAAGCGTTATCGGGCGGCGGCTTCGGATTGGACGAGAACGTCATGAGCAAGGTTGTCGCCCAGATAACCGACGTTAACAGAATGGGCGTAGATGTTGGCATTGTCGTCGGCGGCGGTAACTTTTGGCGCGGCAGGCAGGGCAAGGACATGGACAGAACGGTAGCCGACCATATGGGTATGCTTGCGACGGTAATGAACGCCATTGCCTTGCGCGACGCACTTGAACGCAACGGCGTATGGGCGCGAGTTATGACATCGATAGATATCATGAGAATAGCCGAGCCTTATATATACAAAAAAGCCGTGCGGCATTTTGAAAAAGGCAGAGTAGTCATCTTCGGTGCGGGAACGGGCAATCCTTATTTTACCACCGACACCGCCGCCGCTCTCAAAGCTTGTGAGATGCACGCCGACGCCTTACTGCTTGCAAAAAACATCGACGGCGTATACGACAGCGACCCTAAGCTAAATAAAGCCGCAAAAAAGTTTGACAAAATATCTTATCTCGAAGTAATCAACAGAGGTCTGACCGTCATGGACAAAACGGCGCTCACTATGTGTATGGAAAACAAAATCCCCATCATAACCTTTGCTCTTGCCGGAGATAACAGCATAATCAAAGCCATCAAAAATCAAGGCGACGGAACGATAATATCTTAAAAAACGAACAATTTGGACTATTTTTAAAAACGGTTTTTTTAAAAAACCGTTTTTTATTTATTTTGCCGGATAGCTTCTTGAAGTATAAGTATAATGCAAATTAAAAAAACTATTTGATATCGGCTATTTTATTGACACAAAAACCGCATTATGTTAAACTTTTATAGGATAGGGGAAAGAAATTTCGAGAGCCGAGACGCCGTGCGGCGGTACGGTGCTTTGTGTTCTTTTAAATTAAAGGTAAGAAAAAAAATGAAAAAAATACCATCGAAACAAGACAAAAAAACAGATGTAAATTTCACCAAAAGCAAGCCGTTTCTATTGACAAAAACTGCGGCTATATTGATTTTTGCTTCTTTTTTAAGGTGCATATCGGTATACGTCTTTATCGTACCGAACAAATTCGCGCCGGGCGGCGTGACGGGCGTAGCATCTATCTTGTACAATACACCGGCGAAGATACCCGTCGGCTTGACGTTGTTTTTGTTAAATATTCCGCTTCTTGTACTTGCGTATTTTAAGATGAACCGCAGCTTTGCGCTAAAAACGGCTTTTGTCATCGTGTTGCTATCGGTGGGCGTCGAGCTTTTTGGCAAGTTGGGTATTCCGCAATACGGCATTGCCGAAAACGCCGACAAAATGTTAGCGGCGCTTTTTGGCGGTGCGTTTGCGGGCGCGTCGCTTGCTTTGACCTTTAAGGTCAACGCGTCGAGCGGCGGTACGGACGTAATAGGCGCGGTCATACAAAAGCGTTATTCTGCGACGAACGTCGCGTGGTTTATTCTCATGTTCGATTCGCTCATAATCATTGCCGACGGCATAGTCTTCGGTGATTTTGTACCCGTCATGTTTTCATTTGTCAGTCTTTTTGTCGCAAGTAAAGTCTCTGAAACGATTACAAACGGCTTTACGACCGCCGTCACCTTTACCGTCATTACCAAAAAACCTCAGGAGCTGAGTCAAAGGATAATAAACGAAATCAAGAGAGGCGTTACCGCTATACGCAGTGTCGGTCTGTATACCGGCGAAGAAAAGACCGTTTTGCAATGCGTAGTCAGGAAACGTCAGGTTTCGGACTTTCACAGAATACTCAAAGAAACGGACAAGGACGCTTTTGCTTTTGCCATGCCGGCGACCGAAGTCTTGGGGCAAGGCTTTACCGAAGCATTAAAAAAGCACGCCGCGCCCGTACCGATAAGCGATAATGAAAGTGCACAGGATATTAAGGAAGATAAATGAAACTCAAATACAAAGCGGTATTTTTTGATTTGGACGGAACGCTCTTCGACACGAGCGAGGGCATTTACAACACCTTCGACTATCTTTTTGTCAAATACGGAAAAAACGTCGAAAGAGATATTTATCCGTCCTTTATAGGACCGCCCGTCAGGACTTCGCTTGCGCGTTTTTTTGAAAGCGGCGTTGTCGACGGCGTTCATGACGAATTCCGGCAATATTACGGTTCGGTCGGTAAGTTTCAGGCAAAATTATACGACGGCATACCCGACGCCTTAGCTTTTTTTAAAGCGTCCGGCTGCCGCATATATACCGCTACGTCAAAAAGCGAAATAATGTCCGTCGAGATAACTCGGAAATTTGGAATAAACGGCTATTTTGACCGCGTATACGGCGCGGATGCGTCGGTCGGCAGAGTGGAAAAGGAAGACGTTTTGCAGTACGCTTTGACCGATTCGGGCGAAGACCCGAAAGAATGTCTTTTGATAGGCGACACAATCTTTGATGTGCGCGGAGCGGAGCATTCCGGCATAGCCTGTCTTGCCGTGACCTACGGCTTCGGCAAAAAAGAAGAAATGACGGGGAATTGCGTAATAGGCTACGCGGCTTCTCCGCGTGAAGTTATCGATATGTTCGGGTAAAATTCAAAATTTTGTTAAAACCGCTCGATAGGATTTGATTTTTTGCATTTATATGTTATAATGGTTTTATAGGAGCTTAAAGCATGTGCAAAGGTGTCGCTAAGCCTTTTTTAAAATGGGCGGGCGGAAAAGGACAGCTAATAAATAAGTTGAACGAATTGTATCCCTATGAAATTATAAACGGCGAAATTAAAACATACATAGAGCCGTTTGTCGGTGGGGGAGCAATTCTTTTTGATATCCTGCAAAAATTTCATATTGAAAAAGCACTGATAATAGACTCCAACAAGGAATTGATAAATTGTTATGCTTGCATAAAAGCAGACGTGCGCAAATTAATCGAGCGGCTAAAAAACTTGCAAGAAGAGTATTTGGGTTTGTCGTTGGACGAGCGTGCCGGATTTTATTCAAATATGCGGACAAAATATAACACAATAAAATTAAACGGACATTTTGATTTTGAAAAAGCTACGGACTTCATTTTCTTAAATAAAACGTGTTTTAACGGACTTTACAGGGTGAACAAAAACGGCGAATTTAATGTTCCGTTCGGTAAATATAAAAATCCGCTGATTTGTGACGAGAGCAATTTGTTGTCGGTCGGCAAGTTGCTTCAAAAGGTTGAAATTCGTTGCGGCGATTATACGCAGTGCGGAGATTTTATAGATAATACGACCTTTGTTTATTTAGATCCGCCATACCGTCCAATCACCGCTACGCAATCGTTTGTCGGATATTCGCAAAACGGCTTTAATGACGATAACCAAAAAGAACTGTCGAATTTTATAAAAAATGTTTCAAAGACAGGCGCGAAGATTCTTTTAAGTAATTCCGATCCGAAAAATGTCAATACTAACGATAACTTTTTTGACGATTTGTACAGCGATTTTGATATGCAAAGGATTTATGCCAAACGCATAATAAATTGTCAGGCAAAAAAAAGAGGCGACATTACAGAAATTGTCGTTAGAAATTACAAAGGAAATGCCGTGCTAATGAGATAAATTTTAAACAAGGCTTAAAATTTATTTGATTTTTGTAGCTTTTAAAAAAAACAAAGGAGAGAAAAATGATTATCAACGGTAAAGGCGGCGGCAATACAAAAACAGGTTTGGTCTTTGAAGGCAAAACGGATTTAGCGACGTTCTTAAACTCAAAAATCGGTTATGAAGTCAAAAATGACGAAATCTTTTTTGAAGATAAGTTGGTAGCGAGAGTTTTTAAAAAGAATTCTTTTTATTCTGTTTTTTTAAAGGAACTTAATATTGATTGGAAAGAAAGTATTTCAAAACGCCTTTTACCCGACGATTGCATTTTTGTTTTGCTGAACAACACACTTTTTATCATTGAGTGCAAATTTCAGCAAGTGGAAGGAAGTGTCGACGAAAAATTGCAAACTTGTGATTTTAAGAAAAAGCAATATCAAAAATTGCTTTCAAAAGCAAACATCGATGTCGAATACATTTATCTTTTGAGCGATTGGTTTAAAAATCCTAAATACAAAGATGTTTTGGATTATATAATTAGCGTGAATTGTCATTTTTATTTTGAATACATTCCGCTTGCAAGGCTTGGACTTCCCGTTCCGGAGAATAAGCCAAATGCTTGATGACAAATTTGAACTCCGGACAAATACTGTTTGGAGTTTTCCGTATAGGGGTATGGGCGACGCACGATTCCCTATATAATGGTAATTTTTCACCGTATATAGCAAAAAATATTATTCTCAGATATTCAAAAGAGAATGATTTGGTGCTTGACCAATTTGTCGGCGGCGGAACAACGCTTATCGAATGCAAGCTCAATAACCGCAATGCAATCGGTATTGATATAAATCCAAACGCGGTGGAAATCACAAGAAGTAAACTGAATTTTGAAAGTGCAAGCAATCCGAAAATTTCAACGTTTTTGGGAAATGCCGCAAATTTAGATAAGATACCCGATAACAGCGTTGACTTGATTTGCGCGCATCCGCCGTATGCGGATATTATTCGTTACAGCGAGAATATAGTCGGGGATTTGTCGCTTTTGCCGATTAATGAATTTTTAGTCAAAATTGAGCAGGTTGCAAAGGAATGTTACCGCGTTCTAAAAAAAAGCACGTTTTGCGCAATAGTCATGGGCGACACCCGAAAAAACGGAATGGTGCAGCCGTTAGGTTTTGATGTCATGCAAAGATTTTTGTCAATCGGATTTAAACTGAAAGAAATAATCATTAAAGAACAGCATAATTGCAAGACGACCGAATTTTGGAAAGAAAACAGCGAAAAATACAATTTTTTGCTATTGGCGCATGAATATATTTTTGTGTTTAAGAAACCAAATTATACAAGTAAAGACATTTGACAAAATATTTTTATAAATGTTCGTTTGAAATTCACTATTTTTCAAACTTAACGCCAAATATTATTGACAATATTTCGGATAACAATTATAATAATATGGATAAAATATATAGAGTGCTTAAACGCGCTTTTTTGAAGTAACGGAGTAAAACGATGTCAAAGAATTATAAAAAAATCGTTGTAGCCGCATTGTGTCTTATTATGGTATTTGTGTTTGCGGCATGCCAAAAGGCTATAAAAGGCGGCGACCCGAACGCCGACGTATACGGTAACGGTTCGCTTGTCGTCAGACAGGGCAATTACCTTTATTTTGTCAACGGCATGACCACCGCCGAAGAAGCCGTAGCTGCAACCGCCAAAAAATATTCGGGGGCTGTCAAGGGAGCGATTCTTCGCGCCGAGCTTGGCGCCGACGGCAACGTCAAGGTCGATGCGGACGGTAATATCACAAACGTCGAGACAATTGTACCGCAAGCGCTCTTTACGTCTTATACGGAGGGCGGCTTGTACATCTTCGGCGAATGGATATATTATGTCACGCCGAATGCCTCTTTAGACAAAAGCGGCGGCTCTCTGACTCATCAGGTCATCGTCATGCGCACAAAAATCGACGGTACAAAGACCAAGAAAATCGCTACCATCAAACTATCTACTACCGATTCTACGTCCTTTAAATACAAAGTGACCAAGGACAGCTTCATATATCTCGAAGGCACGGTTCTCAAAAAAATCGACCTTTCTAAGAGCTTCAAAACGACGACGATAGCCGAAGACGTGTCAAACTTTATCATTCCAAAAAACCTTCCGGCATATAAAGTCAACGACACTGCCGAGATTTATGACGTCATCTTTACCGTAAATTCCGACGAAAAGGTCACAAGCCTTACTCACAACGAGATAAAGGCGACCAACGGCAATAATACCGTGACGCTTCTCTCCGGCAAGGCCTACTTCACGAGCGGCGATTGGATTGACAATCTCGACAAAATATACAATTATACGCCTTATTCGGCATACTACGAAGGGTCGGATTTGGTACTTTACACGGGCAAAACAAAGCTCAGCGGCAGCGGCAACAACGTCGACCAAGGTGCTTTCGCCTACAAATTTGAGTCGGCAAACAGCTACGCCTTCAATTTGAGCAAAACCGCCAACGTCAAATGGTTGAGTGCAACGGCTCTGTCGGCGACCTTAACGCCGCTCGGCTTTGCTACCGGCGTCTTATACAACGACACCGCATTGAGATACTATAAAGGCGCGGTCGCAAGCACCGTACCGGAAGGCGACTTCGACAATTATCTCAACGCCAATGCAAAAGCCTTAAAGGTATATTATACGACTGCCGATGTCCGCTATATACAAAACACTGCGGCAGGTCAATACGATATCTTCTACATCACCTCGACGAGCGGCGGCGCACTCAAAAAGGGCTTTTTAGACCTTAATGTGGGAGCGGCGGACGACGACGACTTTGTCAAGAGCGGCAACGAGCAGACCTTGATTACCGTCGGAGTCGTAGCAAGCTGGTTTGTCCCTGTCTTTGACGGCGGCTATATCTACTTTATAAATTCCGAAAACTACAACTATATATACAGAGCGTCTTTGACATTGACCGACGGCTATATATCCAAAAACGAAGGCTTTGTCCGTATCGGCAAGTTTACCGACGCAGACCAAAAAGCCTATGACGTCAGAGAAGCGGCAAAAGAAAAATAAAATAAATACTTTTAGGATTATCTTTGATAAAAGGTGCATTTTTCATTGACAACGGCATAATAATAATATAAAATAACTATTATCGTTCCCCGTTTACCGCATACAGTTTCGGGGAACGATAATTTAATTATCCATCTTCGGTCATTATTGCATGAGATTTACTTTTATCGCCCCGTGACATATTTATTATACCGAATAAAAACCATATAAAAACCATATAAAAATCGTTTAAAAAATTTGTAATAAAACAAGCAGGAGAATAAGCCATGGCAAAGGAAATTTTATTGACAAAGGACGGCTACGAAAAACTACAAGAGAAGCTCAAATACCTTCAAACAGTCGCCAGAATGCAAATCTCTGAAAAGATAAAGGTCGCGAGAGAATTTGGAGACCTTTCCGAGAATGCCGAATACGACGCCGCCAAAGAAGAGCAGGTCTATATAGAGAACGAGATAAAGGAAATCAACGAAAAGCTTATGGCGGCTGTCTTGATAGACGAGAGCAACGTCGACACAAAGGTCGTCTCCGTCGGCTGTACCGTCAAGATACAGGATTTGGAGTTTGACGAGAAGCTCGAATTTAAAATAGTAGGCAACACCGAAGCCGATTCCGCACAGAACAAAATCAGTAACGAATCCCCGATAGCTCAGGCAATAATCGGCAAAAAGAAAGGCACAATCTGCGACGTCTTTACGCCGGGCGGAATAATGAAGGTCAAAATACTCGCGATAGGGGTCTGACATCTCTATATTTTTGTAAAAAAAGGAAAATTTTTCAACACAAAAGAGCTTTTGACATAAATAATTGAACAAAATAAAAGAAAATTTTTCAACGCCGATATAAATTTGATGATAAAAACATCGATTTTAACGGCGTTTTTTTAATTTTTTTTTAAAATTTTTCGCAGTTTTAAAAAAAATTTCTCGAGGTATAGAACCGCCGAAAGTTGCCCGAATTTCAAATTTTTTTCAAAAAACGCTTGACAAAAATAAATTCATGAATTTATAATATCATTATACTCGGGGCATAAATCTTTATTTTAATTTGTAAGATTTTGGATTATCGAAGGGTGTTCAATATTCAAAATAAAGAAGTTATTTCCTTATTTAACCTAAAAAGTAGGAGAAAATTATGGTTGGAAAAAGTAAAAAAGGCGCTATAATAGCGTTGTTTAAGGCTATAAAAAAAGTCTCATTTTTAAAAGTCGCAGTCTTTGCGGTGTTATTCGCCGTAATGCTATCTGCGGCTTTTTTTGTATTTGACGGCAAAAAAGAGGAGCCGGTCCATGCTGCCACCTATACGGTTACATATTCGTCGAATACCGGCGGAACATTAACTGTAACAAACTACTCGAGTGGTGCGGCAATAACGTCCGGCAGTGCCGTTGAATCGGGTACTTCCATTTCTTGGTCTATATTTACAAACGTGAGAGGATACAGAATCGGAAGTTATGTGATAAACGGGACAACGACAACGCCGTCTCACAATGTTAATAATTCATATTATTTTTGGGATGATTTGCAGGACCGCGGTAGCCTTACCGTTACACAAAACACCACTATTACGGTCAATTTTATATCGACCGCTTACCAAAAGATACTCGCCGGAGCAAGACGTATCGATAATGCTTATTACGACTCCTATGTGAAAGTCGGAGATATTGTCTATTCGTCATATTCGGGGGAAACTATCAACTTTCAAGCCCCCAGAGCTACCGCCTTTTCACTCAAAGTTAATCCGACCGCAGGTTGGAAGTGTTGGACTTTTAATGTTCAGTATTTTGACTATCAATACGGTGTACAGGGTTGGTGGACACAGGAAGCTTATACTACCGTTGACAGTAACGGTGTCGGGACATTGAATTATAGTTATTTAGACACTGATTATGTCATCATTGCGTACATGGAAGAAAAGCCGAGCTTTACGATAACGGCGAGCGTCGGAAGCGGAGACTCAACCGGAACGATATCTCCGAGCGGAGACGTAAAGGTTCTGACCGGCGCAAGTCAGACCTTTACGGCAACTGCAAAAAGCGGATACGCTTTTAATTACTTCATAGTAGACGGCAGTAGTAGTTACATATATAATAGCTCATATACTTTCTCTAACGTGACGGGAAATCATACGATAGTCGCTTGCTTTAAGGTTAGTGCCTATACGATAACTGCGAGCGCGGGAACAGGCGGAAGTATATCGCCGGGTACGACTTCGGTAGCGTCCGGCGGTAGTCAAACATTTTATGCCTATTCCAATACGGGGTATTCTTTCAGTTACTTCTTGATAGACAATAGCAGTTACTCGTACAATAGTAGCTACACTTTCAGTAATGTGACGGGAAATCATACGATAGTAGCATACTTTACGATAAATCAATACTCGATATCGGCGAGCGCGGCATCGGGCGGAAGTATATCACCGAGCGGAACTTCATATGTAAATTACGGCTCTAACAGCTCAACATATACGGCTTATCCAAGTACGGGATATTCTTTCAGTTACTTCTATATAGATAACGGCAGTTATTCGTACAGTAGTTCATATTATTTCAGCGGAGTGTCGTCAAGTCATACGATAGTAGCCTACTTTACGATAAATCAATACGCGATAACATCAAGTGCCGGAACGGGCGGAAGTATATCGCCGAACGGAACGACGTATGTAAATTATAATGCAAGTCAATCCTTTTCGGCGAATCCGAGTACGGGATATGTCTTTGATTACTTTTGGATAGACAATGGCAGTAGCTATTCGGCAAGCAGTACATATACTTTTAGCAATGTCACATCGACTCACTCGATAGTAGCTTATTTTAAAACTGCGTCATACAATATTGTTGCGAGTACGACTACGGGCGGAAGTATATCGTCGGCAGGAACGACGGTGGTAAATTACGGTGGTAGCAGCCCGACATATACGGCAACATCGAGTACGGGATATACCTTTAATTACTTCTTGATAGACAACAGCTCTCAGTATTCATCATCTAATGCTTATCAATTTACGGGAGTCACGGGGAGTCATACGATTGTAGCGTATTTTAAGATAAATACATACACGATAACGCCGAGTACGACGACAGGGGGAACGATATCTCCGTCAACAGCAGGGTCGGTCAATCACGGCAGCAGCAGCTCGGCTTATACGGCGTCTCCGAGTGCCGGATATGAATTTGATTATTTTAAGATAGACGGAACAGCTACGCAATATACTACAAATCCTTATACGTTTACAAATGTCATTACGGGTCACACGATAGAAGCGCATTTCAAATTCGCCACCTACACGATAGATACGACTGCCGGAGCAGGCGGTTGGATAGACCCGAGTACGACGATAACGTATAATGGTTCGAGTGTGACGATAAATTTCGGAGCGAATACGAGATTTAACATCTTAGAAGTCAAGATCAACGGAGTAACGAATGCTGCGGCGAAAGCCAACGGCTATTACACTGTACCGAGTACCGTCACTACAAATCAAACGGTAAGCGTAACCTTTATCGCTACCTATGACATAACGGCGAGCGTAACCGGAAACGGAGCTATCGCGCCGAGCGGAACGACAACGGTAGACGAAGGCGGCAGTAAGTCATATACCTTTACGCCGGATAGCGGTAACAGCGTACTCAATATCTTGATTGACGGAATAGCTTTGAGCGGAGCGGCTCTCACGAGCGCGATAGCAGGCTATACCTTCTCAAATGTCACTGCAGACCACACAATAGCCGTCGAATACAGACCGAATAATTCACCGTATTACACAATCACGGCTACGGCAGTAGGCGACGGAACGATAATACCGGGAACGATAAACATAATATTGGGCGACGGCAGACTATTCACCTTTGTGCCGGACAACGGACAATATATTTTGAGCATAGTGGTAGACGGAGAGGCACTCGACGCTGCGGCTCTTAGCAATGCGATAAGCAACGGATATCAATTCACTAACGTAACTTCCGACCGCACGATAGAAGTAACTTTCGTACCGAATGGTGTTACGACCTACACAATCACGGCTATTACTGTCGGCGACGGCACGGTATTGCCGGGAACGATGAACGTACCGTCTAACAGTAATCGCCTTTACACCTTTGTGCCTGACAACGGCTACAAGGTATTGAGCATAGTAGTAGACGGAGCGGCTTTGAACGTATCGGAGCTTGCGGCGGCGATAAGCGGCGGATATCTCTTCTCGAACGTAACGTCCGACCACACGATAGAAGTGACCTTCGTGCCGGATTTGGCAACGACCTACACAATCACGGCTATTACTGTCGGCGACGGCACGATATTGCCGGGAACAATTGACGTACTTGCCGGTACTGACCGCCTTTACACCTTTGTACCGAATAGCGCGCATAGGGTTTTGAGCATAGTAGTGGACGGCATAGCCTTGACGGCGGCAGAGCTTGCTGACGCGATACTTAACGGATATCAATTCACTAACGTAACTTCCGACCGCACAATAGAAGTAACCTTCGTACCGAATGGTGTTATGACATATACAATCACGGCGATAACGATAGGCAACGGAACGGTCATACCGGGAACGATGGACGTACCGTCAAATAGTGACCGTCTATATACCTTTGTGCCTGACAACCACTACATGGTATTGAGTATAATAGTAGACGGAAACTCTTTGAGCGGCGGCGACTTGACCGACGCGATAAATAACGGCTATCTCTTCTCAAACATAACGGCTGACCACACGATAAGAGTAGAGTTTGTTCTTGATTCGGCGACGACATACAAAATCGTATCTACGGCAACGGTAGGCGGAAATATAACTCCGCTCGGAACGATTTATGTAGTATCGGGCAACAGTATCAAGTACATAGTCGAAGCCAACAGCGGCTACTTAGTCTTAAACATCATAGTAGACGGAGCGGCTTTGAGCGAAGCGCAAATCGCCGACGTAATTACATACGGATATATCTTCGGCATAGTCAACGACGACCATACGATAGACGTAGAGTTCGCACGCGATACCGATACTCTGTACAAAATAACGTCAACTGTTGTCGGCAACGGAAAGGTTTTACCTGGAACGGTAAGGGTAATCTCCGGCACCGACCGCCTGTTTACCTTTGTACCCGACACCGGCTACAAAGTCCTGAGCATAGTAGTAGACGGAATAGCGTTGAGCGTATCGGACCTTGCGGACGCGATATTGTACGGATATCAATTTACAAACATAACGGCAGACCACGAAATAGAAGTGACCTTTGTCTCTGAAACGGCAATAACATACACAATCACGGCGGTAACGATAGGCGACGGAACAATCAAGCCGGGAACGATGGACGTCTTAGAAGGCAGCGACCGTCTGTACACATTCGTACCGGGAAGCGGACAAAAGGTTTTGAGCATAGTCGTAGACGGATTAGCCTTAACGGCAGCCGAGCTTGCCGACGCGATACTTAACGGATATCTTTTCGCAAACATCACGGCAAATCACGAGATAGAAGTGACCTTCGTATCGATAACGGCGACGACGTACACAATCACGGCGGTAACGGTCGGCAACGGAACGGTCAAGCCGGGAACGATGAACGTCTTGTCGGGAAGCAACCGCTTGTACACCTTTGTACCGGGTAACGGACAAAAGGTTTTGAGCATAGTCGTAGACGGAATAGCCTTGACAGTATCGGACCTTGCGGACGCGATACTGTACGGATATCAATTTACAAACATAACGGCAGACCACGAGATAGAAGTGACCTTTGTCTCGGAATCGGCAATAACGTACACGATAACGGCGATAGCGATAGGCGACGGAGTAGTAAAGCCGGGAACGATGAACGTATTGTCGGGAAGCGACCGTCTTTACACATTCGTACCGGGAAGCGGACAAAAGGTTTTGAGCATAGTCGTAGACGGATTAGCTTTAACGGCAGCCGAGCTTGCGGACGCGATACTTAACGGATATCTTTTCGCAAACATCACGGCAAATCATGAGATAGAAGTGACCTTCGTATCGACGACGGCGACGACGTACACAATCACGGCGGTAACGGTCGGAAACGGAATAGTTAAGCCGGGAACGATAGCTGTCTTAGAAGGAAGCAACCGCTTGTACACCTTTGTACCGGGCAACGGACAAATAGTGTTGAACATCATAGTAGACGGAATAGCGTTAAGCGAAGCGGAAATATCTGACGCGGCGCTTTACGGATACACCTTTACAAATATCACGGATAATCACAAGATAATAGCAGAATTTGCCTCCGAGTCGGCTACGACCCACAAAATCACGTCTACAACGACGGCAGGCGGTACTATAATCCCTCTCGGAACGGTATCGGTAGTGGACGGCGGAAGCTACACCTTTACAATAGTGGAGCATACCAGCTACTTAATCCTGAATATCATAGTAGACGGAGTGGCGCTGAATACGGCGCAAAAAAACGACGCGCTCACATACGGATATACATTTAGCGGAGTAACCGTCGACCATACGATAGACATAGAATTTGCGTTAGATACGGCAACGACATATACGATAACGTCGACAACGACGGTGGGCGGAAGCGTAACTCCTCTCGGAACGATATATGTAGTGTCGGGCAACAACATTACATACAGAATCACTCCTTTTAGCGGATACAGAGTCTTAAACGTCACGGTAGACGGAACGGTCTTGACAGATACCGAGATAGGTCTTGCAATAGCCAACGGATATATATTTAGCGGAGTAATCGGCGACCATACGATAGACGTAGAGTTTGCATCTAACGTTGTCAACGTATATAATATCGCGGCGATGGCGACAAACGGCGGAACGATAACGCCGTCGGGAATCACATATGTAGTCAAGGGCAACAGCATTACTTACAGAATTCTTCCTAATATAGGTTACAGGGTATTAAACCTTGTAGTCAACGGAATCGCGCTGACGGAAATGCAAATAGCCGACGCTCTTGTCAACGGCTACCGCTTCAATTCGGTAAACGCAAATCAGACGATAGACGTAGAATTTGTATTGGAATCGGAAACAAATTTGTATACGATTGACACGACGGCTACGGCAGGCGGCAAGGTGACGCCGTTAGGCTTGATATGGGTCATCGGCGGCAACAGTATAACGTACAAAATCGCACCGTATATGGGCTACAAGGTCTTAAACATCATCATAGACGGAGTGTCATTGAGTGCGGCAGAGATATCGGAAGTGTTGACAAACGGATATACCTTCTCAAACGTATCCGACAACCACACCGTAGAAGCGGAGTTTGCGTCCGAGACGGCTATAATATACACAATCACGGCAACGTCTGATATTGGCGGCAGGGTAGTACCGTCGGGAACTATATCGATAGTATCGGGCGACAGCCGCCGCTTTACAATCACGGTTGACACCGACTACAACATCTTGAACATCATAATCGACGGAGTAGCGCAGAATGCGGTACAGATAAGCGGCATATGGATGAACGGATATGAATTTGTAAATGTAAGCGTAAATCATATAATCGAAGTAGAATTCGTATTGGAATCAGACGCTATATATGCAATCACTGCGACGGCAGGAGCAGGCGGAAAGATAACACCGTCGGGAACGCTGTCGGTCATCGAAGGAAGCGACCGTAAGCTTTTGATAACGGCAGATGACGGCTACGAGATAAATAGCATAACGATAGACGGAGTGCTTTTAAGCAAAGCCGAAATAGAAGCTATACTCGCCAACGGATATTATCTCTTTGAAAACATAACCGGCGACCACACGATAGAGATAGCCTTTGAAAAGATTAAGGATTTCAAGAGTATATGGCTCTGGTCGCTCTTCGGCTCGGCAAACGCCGTAGGCGCGTTGATGATGATTGTGCGCAAGAAAAACAATAAATAATAAAAGATAAGACTGTAACAAATCAAAAAAACTTAGGTACGCCGTCAAACATATTGACGGCGTATTTTATTTTGGTATTGTAAGGCAGTGCAGTACCTATGCGAGTCGGGCGGATATGGAATCAGCCGCGACGCAATAGAAATGCTTATACAGGCGATTAAGGTAAAATTGTAGTAGCGGATTTCATATTTGCCCCTTTGATTAACGGCAAATGTTGATAAAGAACACTAAGAAGTTTGACATCCTTTATGAATGATGCTAAACTATTGACAGCGGACTTATCTTCAAGCTTGATATTAACAAGCATGAGAAATAGGGGCTTAGGATTGCAAAACGCCGAAAACATAAGACAAACAAAGGAAGATGAGCCGCATAGTATTATATTAAACGCCTTAAAACACAATACTTAATATTTACGGAGGGCAATATGTCTGAAATATGGGATATGTTGGACAAGAACGGACATAAAACGGGACGGACTTTTTTGCGTTCAGAAGCGGCGAATATCGCGGAAGGCGATTATTATTTAGTTGTGCATATTTACATAAAAAACAGCAAAAACCAATGGCTGATGCAAAAACGGTCGTTGTTAAAAGAAAGCTTTCCGGGTGAATGGGATATAACCGGCGGAGCGGTCGTTTCGGGAGAGGACAGCGTTACGGGCGCGATGCGCGAGGTCGAAGAGGAAATCGGCGTTTCACTCGCGACCGAAAATCTCAAACTTTTTGCGCGGATAAAGAAAAAAAATCATTTTGTCGATATATATAAGGCGGAAAAGGACTTCGATACGGAGAATTGTGTTCTCGACCCTTTGGAGGTGGATGCCGTTAAATGGGTCAGTGCCGACGAGCTGTTGGCATATGCTTTTGACCGCCACGAAAAGACATATGACGCTATCGTTAAGGCGCTTGTATCGGGGCGGTAATTTATAGGAAAAATTGCGTAAATGTGATAAAATTTTAAATGACGGAAGCAAGCCGCTTTCCGTCGTTTGAAATTTTATTTGATTTGTGCGGTGTTGCCAATGTACTCGGCGTTTCAAAAGCCATTTACTGAATATCAAAATTTTCCGAATGAAAGTTGCCGTAATACCGTCCCGATTGCGCAGTAAATTTTAAGACGCAATAATCTGGGTCGGTTACACCCTTTGAATAGTATAAGGTGTCGCCGTCGCGCCAAATCGTTTCTTTGCTTTCCGTGGCGGTCAATATCCCCATAACGCCTTTTAGCATAACGCCGCGAAAAAAGCGTTTATCAAAAAAATAAATGCAGGCTTTCGGGTTTTCGCGATAGTGAGCCGCTCTCAAAGACGGCGTGTTTGAAGTAAAATAAAAGGTCTTTATATCTTCGCGTTTGCGCGGCGGCAGCATGGCTTTTGTGTTTGGGAAGCCGTCCGAGTCGACGGAGCTTATCATGCAAATTCCTTGTTTGTCAATCAGATTTCCTATCGTTTGCGTTGCATTTCTTATCATAAAATTCTTTCCTTTTTACCGATTGTTGATTATATTTTTTTGCAAGAATTTCAATTAATGCTACAATAACGGCTTGTATCTGTCGGCAAACTCGTCTTTTGCCTTTTTTGTGTAGCGTTCAATAAAAGCCATTTTTGCTTCCGTGTAGCCGTCGCGGTCATGTTTAAAGGCTTTGAGTAAGCTCAGTTTTAGTTCGCCGTAAGCTAAGGCAACGTCGGGATGTGCGACAAGATAATCTCTGAAATACAGCTCGCTCCAATCGCCGAAATGACGGACGTGCAGATGAAATACTTTTTCGGCGAAGCCGTCGGGCGTATAGCCTTTGTTAAACGCTAATTTGAGTTCGGGGTTGTATTGGCTTGACATGGATAGCCAGCCTTGCGCTTTGAGTACGTCAATCAAACGCGGTATATCGCAATTTTGCCCGACCTCCAATAGTATATCGATAGTCGGTTTGGCTATCAGACCCTTGACCGCCGTGCTTCCTATATGGTTGACGCGAAGTATTCCAAAATC
This sequence comes from Clostridiales bacterium, assembly GCA_031289755.1. GTDB lineage: Bacteria > Bacillota > Clostridia > Christensenellales > JAISNN01 > JAISNN01. The sequence goes on along the minus strand of JAITOU010000040.1, from coordinate 11,594 downwards.
CTTCGTATAAGAGAGTACCGTATCTCTTTCGGTATTATACCATTCGCCGTATTCGGGATTATGCTCTTTTAAAACTATCGGGAATAGCTCCCATAATTCCGTCAAAGACATTTCGGATAGCTGTTTCTTCATTTATATGTTCCTATTTTTGTTTGAACGGTAATAGCTTTTTTCATCTAAATAAAGTATGCTTACTCTTTAAAAAGACATTTTTCTCAATCCACCGAGCGACGCCGTCATTGTCGCAGTCGCCGCAAATATAATCGGCGGCTGATTTTACAGAGTCAATCGCGTTTAAGACGGCGATTTTGATGCCGCAAACTTTTAGAAAGGCGAGGTCGTTGGCATCGTCGCCGAAGCCGATGACTTCGGACGGTAAAAGTTTAAGCTTTTTGATTATCATGCGGAGAGCAATGCCTTTTTGGGCGTCTTTATGCAGAAAGGTGACAAGCGGCGAGTCGTTATAGACTTCATATCGTATTTCTGGAAACTTATCGGAAATTGTGCGTACTGTGTCAATGTCAATTCCGCGTGCGTCTATGTAGTGAAAATTCTCTGTCAATTTGCCGGAAAAGTCATACGGAACGCTGAAAGGCAAGTGAGATTTCTCTATCGGACGTTCGCAATAGCGCACCGTATCGGTAGCGGCGGTGACTGCTCCGCCGTGCTTTCTAATCATATCTATCAGATTGTTGCCTGTTTCGGGGGTGAATGTCGCACTGTACAAAACGTCTTTTCCGCGATATGCGTAACCGCCGTTATCGGATATCACTATATCGGGATAAAAGCTTATATTCGGTAAAATCCATTCTTCAACGGTTCGGAAATACCGCGCCGTAGCAAAAGCAATTAAAATACCGACCCTTTGACAGCGTAAAAGTACGTCGGCGGTATATTCGGAAATGCTCTTGTCACGCCGCAGCAGAGTGTTGTCAAGGTCGGTTATGATAAGTTTTATTTGCATAAAAATATTTGCCTTAATTCTGATTTTTATTTGAGCGGTAACGGCGTTTTTATTTATTAAGTCTATTTAAGAAAAACCTTTTATATACAAAAAGCCGCGTACAGTGGAATTGTTTTTTTGCCGTCCTGAAATCCGAAATTTTTGTCCGCTATTTTAATCGCGTAGGACGGCTTATAAAGACCGATGTAATGATTAAGGCTTTTTGCTTGCATGTTGTCCGCCGATTTTACTTCAATCGGAATAATCTCATTATCCTTTTCAATGACAAAATCGACTTCGGCGGTCGCGCCCGATACCCAGCAATACTTGTTGTAGCCGCTTATTTTGAGTTGTTGTCCGACATAGTTTTCGACCAAGCCGCCCTTAAAATCGTTTAAAGACGGCGCGGAATAGAGTATATCGTCGGGTTTTAACGATTTATTAGCACAAAGCAAGCCGATGTCCGACATATAAATCTTAAACGCGTCGGTCGCTCTGTAATTTTCAAGCGGCAATTTGATTTTTTCGGTGAGATAGCATTTGTCGATAATGCCCGTAAGCTCTAACCATTGGAGCGCGTCCTCGAATTCACTTGCTTTTCCGCCCGATTTCAGCAGCTTATATTGAAACTTGGTGTTCGTTTTGGATAATTGAACGGTTATGTTGCCGTATACACAACGCGTCTTTTTTGTTTCGTTAGCCGAATTATATTTGCTCATATCGTCGAGATAGTCGGCTAAAATGTTATCTTGCGTAAGGCGCACAAGCTTGAAGTCTTTTGTATCGGCATACTTTGCCGCCGCTTCCGGCATACCGCCGACTACGAGATATTGACGGTAATACTCCGTTAAAACCTTATGATAGACCGAATCCATAGGTGTGTTCGTATTGTAACAAATACGGATTTTTTCAATCAAAGCATTTTCACCGAACGCCGACAAAAACTCCTCGAAGTCCATAGGATACATTGTAAGTCTGTCTACCTTGCCGACCGGAAAAGAGAACTGCTTGCGGTTCACGGCGATGCCGAGCAGGCTGCCGGACGCTATGATGTGGTATTCGGGCGCAAACTCGCAAAAGTATTTTAAACTCGTCAAAGCCTTTTCACAGGCTTGTACTTCGTCGAAGATTATTAAAGTTTTTTCCTTAACGATAGTTTCGCCGGTTAAGACGGACAGCTTGGGTATAATCTTATCCGGCATAATGTCTTCGTCAAAGGTCGTTCTTGCAACCGCGCTCGTTTCAAGGTTGATATACGCCACATTCCCGTAATGCGATTTTCCGAATTCCAACAGAGTATAGGTTTTTCCAACCTGTCTTGCTCCTTGTAAAAGAAGGGGCTTCCTATACGCGCTATTTTTCCATGAAATCATAGCGGATATTATTTTTCTTTGCATTCCGTCAAAAAACTCCTTTGATTCAATAAGCAGATTATATCATTTTTTGCCTAAAAACGCAAGCACTTTGATATGGGGATATTAGGAATTGCCGTGAAATACGGTAGGGTAAAAGCAAATTTATATTGAAAATATTACAAATGTTTCAAAAAGAATTCAAGAAACTCGTCGTTTGTTTCTATGCTTTCGGGATATTCGGGGTGGAGAATATTAAAGACGTGGGAGAGCTTATAGCCGTTTTTGCCTATATCCCAATCGTGATAGACAAAATCGAAGTTTGCATTTTTTGCCGCTTCGCTAAAGCTTGCGGAGTGCGAATGGACAAAATCTTCCTTGCCGCTCATCATGTATACGGGCGGCAGGGCGGCGAAGTCGACGAGATTTTTTATCGACATATCGTCTTTAAAGGGAGATTGTTTGTATTTTTTGCCCAATAATATTTGTAAGATGTAGCGTCCGAGCGGAAGCCAAGATAATTTGTGTACTATGTCAACATTTAGCGCGGAGCTGGTCAGACCGATAGCCTTTATACTGACACCGGGCAGTGCGACGCCGTATTTTGACGCAAGGGCAGCGGAGGAATTTACCGCCGCCGCGAGCATAGTCAAATGTCCGCCTGCAGAATCTCCGGCTATCGCGAAAGCGTCTATATTGCCGTTATATTCACCGATATTATTTTTGGTCCAAGCTATCGCGGCAAAGATGTCGCGTATTTGACCGTCAATCTGCGTTTCGGGAGCTAAACGGTAATTGATATTCACGACGGTAAAGCCCTTGCTTGCGAGATACATACAATAGTATTTGTTCAAATATTTATCGCCGTAAGACCAGCCGCCGCCGTGAACGTCCATTATCACGGGCAAGAGCGAAGCGGTGTTTTCGGGATAATAGATATCCAAAAGGTGCGCGTTATTTGCGTCGTCGATATACGGAATATCCGATATTATGCTGACGCCTGCGGTCGGTTTTTGTAGGGCAATCCTGTCGTCGTCGGCTTTTTTTGTGGCAGCCCAATATCGTTTCAAAAGATAAGCTGACAGTCCCATATTTTTCTCCTTAGATAATTTATTTTTTTGACAACGCCGCTCAAAATTTATATAATTTGCGGAAGAGTTGTCGTAAAAAAGCGTTTGTATGTCTTGCTATAAGTATTATATGCCTTGAAAGCCGCTTTGTCAAGTAGGTCTTTTGGGGGATTTAGGAATGGAGTATTATATATCTCTATGCGTTTATCCGCGTAACGGCTCTTTTAGTCGGGATTTTCTTGACGCTGCTTTATGTCGGAGAGCATTTCGGCATACTTTTTTTCGTCGATTTTGTATTTGCGCTTGTAGAGCGCGTAGGCTAAGGACATGAGCAGAGCGGGAATTACCGTCATGCAGACGAGTAAGGCGATTTTTTTGGCGTCGGGAACGCTTGTCGTTATGGCATTTATGGCGTTGGTTTTTGCGTCGTCGCTCAACAGCGTGTTTTCGATATCGGAAATTCGGTTGGTAAAGTCAGTAACGCCTATGATTAAAAATATCAAGGCTACGCCTAACTGCGTAAAAGCCGAGCCTAATTTTGTCATAAACGGTTTTATTGAAAAAATTATACTTTCATTGCGGTCGCCCGTTTTCCATTCGTTATATTCTACGGTATTCAAGAGCGAAACGGTCAGAATGAGAAGAAATACCGTTTGACCGTAGCCGTTAAAAACGTTTCCTATCATCATCATGACAAATTTTAGCACGGGCTGCGACGACGGAAAGACTATTCCGAACAAAAGTAATAAGGCATATCCCGTAATCAGACCGATAATTGCGCTAAATAGCAGCTTTTTTCTCGAAAACTTTTTGGAAATCATCGGAAAGGTTATCAAGGTCGCCGCGCCGACAAGTCCAAAAAGGACGTTAAATAAAGTCAGTAACACACCGTTATAGCCGAATTCAAAATATATATAGGTAGACGGAAGCGTCAACGCCAAGCTTCCTGCGGTGTTAAAAATCAACGAAACTAAGGCGACCCAAAGTAATTGGTCGTTTCCCTTAATTATCTTAAACATCTTTCTTAGCCCTACCTTACTGCTGTTGCCGTCGGCGGTTATGAGCGGCGACAGGGGCTTTTCTTTGACGCCGAAAATTGTCAAAAGCTGAAAAGCAATAAACATTACAGCGGCAAAAATTGCCGTTATCCTATAAGCGTGCGGCGCGTTTCCAAACAGCGAAGTAGCCAACGCTCCGGCGGTAAGGAGCGGAACAAGAAAGCTCATTATCGCCGCACCGCCGCCCGCAAAGAGATTTGTCATCGAGGTCAGGCGGTTTCTTGCGCCTTCCGACGTTGACAAGGACGGCAGCATGGAATAAAAAGATATGTCGTTCATGGTATATGTAATGCTAAAAAGTAAATATATCGCCGCCAGATAAGCAACGAAGCTTCCGCCGTCTATCGACGTCGAAAAAGCCGCTATTATGACGGCGGAACAGCTTATCGCCCCCGCCAACATCCAAGGCTTGTACTTGCCTATGCGCGTGCGCGTATTCTCGATAATCGTACCCATAATAGGGTCGTTGATAGCGTCAAAGATTCGGCAAGCCACTATGATAGCGTTGACGGCGACAAATTGCCCGGCATTGAGATTCTTTGTAAAGATTATATAAGAAAAAAGATAGACATTAAAGAGCGTATAAGCCATGTCGCGCCCGATAGCACCGAGCGAAAAAGACCACAAATTTCGCTTACTAAGCCGTTCTTCTTCAACGCCTTCGCCCGTGTTGTGTAGGGTATCATCGTTATGCAGGGTATCATTATCGTTGACCATAAAAAACACTTCCTTATCCTTTTATGTCCGTTATATTGCTGCTATTCAAATTTTCAAAAATAGTTTCCGGAGATATTTTAAGTATTACACCGTATTCGCTTTTTATCGCGGAAAGAATTTCTTTATACAACCATAGTACGCTCACGTCGTCAACCGAGAGCTTGTGAAATAAACACCGTTTATTTTCATTCCAACGAACGCCCGTCGCGCTTCTGTATATAAATTCAAAAGAACCGTTTTTAGGTGCGATACTGAGAATGCCGTTTTTGTCTAATGAGATTTTTTCAATAAAAACATTTTCGTTCATCTCGAAGTCTCCACAAAACCACAAAGTGAAGCATATAAGAAAATAGTTTGAAAAATAAAACACTTCCTTTTTTACTATTATATAATATAAAAGCCCAAAAGTAAATACAGACCTAAAAATCTTCAAAGATATTTTTTAAAACCATTGAATTTAAAATTGCATTATGATACAATATCCACATAAACACCGACCAAAAAAATCAAAGCAAATCAAAAACAAACAAAACGGAGGTTAAAATGAAAAAACAAAAAATAAGCGTTGTAATCGCATTAGCAGTTGTTCTCATCATGTCCGCGCTCACCCTGTCGTCGTGTGTATTTAAATATACGATTAATTTTGACGGAAACGGCGCGACGGGCGGAAGCCAAGCATCTGTTACTGTTAAATTAAAAAAGGCTATGCCGACTATAACGCCGGGCTTTGTAAAAGAAGGATATTTGTTTACGGGATACTTCTATAATTCAGGAGCGGAACTTGTGCAGTATTATAACGCCGACGGCACGAGCGCAAGAAATTGGGATCAGAGCGGCGATTACAAATCTGCCACGTTGTACGCACAATGGGAAGTTGACTCTCGCTATTACGGAGAGCTTCAATTTGACCCGATATCAGGCGGTTACGAAGTAAGCATAGGAACGGCGACAAATGTGCCGAATATTGTTATTCCTGCGACATATAATGACCAACCCGTACTCCGAATAAAAGACAACGGTTTTTCCGGAGCATCACAACTGAAAAGCATAAGCATACCCGAAACATTGACGAGTATCGGAAACGCGGCTTTTGCTCATTGTGGAAATTTAACAACTATTGAACTTAAAGAGGGAAATACTGTATATAGTTTGACAAACGGTGTGTTGTATAATAAGGCTCATACCGTATTGGTAGCATATCCTGCCGCAAAGACGGACACTATATTTACCGTGCCGAATAGTGTTGTTAGTATAGAAGATTATGCTTTCTCTTCGAGTAAAAATTTAAAAGAAGTAATATTACCGAACACATTGACGGATATCGGTAACGGAACCTTCTCGAGTACTTGTTTAGAGAAAATAATATTACCGAATACAGTGACGAGCATAGGAGATGATTTTTTCTCCAGCTGTTGGTTGTTAAAGGAGATAACATTACCTAATACATTGGAAAGCATAGGAATTGGAGCATTCTCAGGCTGTAATAGTTTAACGGAAATCGCCTTACCTAATACTTTAACGAATATCGGTGATTCTGCTTTCTCCGGTTGTATAAATTTAGAGAAAATAACCTTACCTAACGCATTGACGAGTATAGCATTTAATGTTTTCTCCCATTGTACGGGTTTAACGGAAGTAACATTGCCGAATACATTGACGGCGATAGGCGGCAATGCTTTCAGTAACTGTACAAGTTTAGCGGAAATAATATTACCGAATACATTAGAAAGTATAGAATATAGTGCTTTTCAAGATTGTACAAATTTAAAGGAAATAACATTATCGAACACAGCATTAACGTTGATAGGTAGCAATGCTTTTTGGAACTGCATAAGTTTGGAAGAAGTAATATTGCCGAATACATTGACAAGTATAGGCGGCATGGCTTTCTCCGGCTGTACAAGTTTAGAAGAAATAACATTACCGAACACATTGATAAGTATAGGTGACGGAGCTTTCTCCGGCTGCACAAGTTTAGAAGAGATAACAATATATTCTAACGTAGATACAATGGGTGGGTATGTGTTTACAAATTGTAATAATCTTTCGCTTATCAAAATATATGGGATAACATCTATACCGAGCGGTTGGGATTTGTTCTGGAAAGGCGATTGCGACGCGAGCGTTCAATTTATACCTTAATAACATTATAAATTTACGCCGCACAAATTAAATCTTCTTAGCACCAAAGACATAAAAAAACAACATTTTTTCCATAAAATACAAACTCGCGTTTCGGTCGGTAACGTGGGTTTGTATTTTTTTTAAAGACAATTATAAAAAAACAAAGTGGCTTAAACTTTATAAAATTAGCAAAAGATTAACCATAATGGATTATAAACAAATTACACTGATACTCTAAAATATATAATAAATAAACCGGCTTATAATGTTACGTGCGATAAATGCACTATAAAATAGTAAAAATCAGTGAATAATAAATATGCGCGTATAAATTTACTTAGAAATAAAAATCTCATCAAATGAGAGAAATTATTTTAGTCGGTGCGCTGTCTTTTTAAACCGTTTTTAATTTTTAACACTTCGTCTTTTGAAAAATTTACAATATCTGCATTTGATATGCAGTAGTTTTATTTTCTTTTAGTTCTCGTTAAAGTTTATAGCAGTCTTTTTAATCGGGATTTTTTTATTGTTTGTTATTGACATTAAAAGTTTTGCATTGTCTGAAATTATCTGACTACCAATGTATATTGCTTCAAGTCTGATGTCAACACAGTCAAAATATCTGGCTTTTGCATTGATGAAAAAAATGCCACTTGTTTTCTTATGCCCAATTAGCAGATTTAGGCCGTTTGATGCTCGAATTTGACGGTGACCTATAAAATTTAATTTTCATTTTTTATCGAGCTTACTCAATATTTTACACGGATTGTTTTGTTTGTTTTTTTGGCGGAAATGTGGTATAATATTTTACAATAAACTTGAATCCTAATTTAGACGGCGGTATCTATTTTCTCTTTTTGTGTTATACGTTGTTGCATTTGCCTAATAGATTTCTTGCGAAACTAACTTCGCAAGCCGCTTTGCTTCGGACAAGGACGGATTTGAGATTTTTTTAAGGGCGGAATAGGTTTTTTTATGATTCTTGTAATGGATGTGGGTAATACAAATATTAAATTCGGAGTTTTTAAGGGTGATGTGCTGCTTGAAAGTTGGAGAATTTCTGCGCAAAAATCGCAGACGGCGGACGAAATCGGCGTCACTATCGGAAATCTTTTGGCGATAGCAAATCTATCCTTTAAGGATATTGACGGCGTTATCATGGCGTCGGTACAGCCGGCATTAAATTATACCGTCGAACACGCTTGCCGCTATTATATGGACAAAAAGCCTTTTGTGGTAAATGCGGAAATCGAAACGGGATTAAAATTTCTCTACACAAATTCCGAAGAGCTTGGCGCGGACAGGATAGCCAATGCGGTAGCGGCTTTTAACAAATACGGCGGTCCGTGCGTTATAGTCGATTGCGGAACGGCGACGACGTTCAGCGCGGTGAGCGCGGACGCAGAATTTTTGGGCGGAGCAATCGCTCCCGGTATCAAAGCCAGCGCAGACGCGCTGACCGAAGCGGCGTCCAAGCTTCCTAAAATCGAATTGATAAAGCCCAAAAACGTCATAGGAAAATCGACGATAAGCAATATGCAATCGGGAGTTATCAACGGCTTTACCGGACTGATAAACCATATGCTTCATTCCGTCATGAAGGAATGCGGACTAAAAAACGCTAAGGTAATAGCGACGGGCGGACTTAGCGAGCTGATAGATTTTGACCCGTCCTTTCATGTGATAAAGGACCGCGCTTTGGCGTTATTCGGTTTAAAACAAATTTATGATTTGAATAAAAAATAAACATAAACTCAAAAAAAAGGAGAAAACATTATGCAAAAAACGGGTGTCGCTTTGCTCGGACTCGGAGTCGTCGGAAGCGGAACGTACAAAATCATCACGGAACAGCGTGAAAAAATAAAAAACATTTACGGCGTAGATTTGAGTGTCGAGCATATTCTCGAAAAAGACAAGACTAAGGCTCAGGCTTTGGGAATAGATTTGTCAATCGTTTCGACGGATATTCAAAACATCTTAAATAACGACGATATCAAAATCGTCGCGGAATTTTTCGGCGGAACGGAGCCTGCCAAAACCTTTCTTATAAAATGCCTTTTAAAGGGCAAGAGCGTTGTGACGTCAAACAAAGAATTGGTCTGCAAATATTTCGGAGAGCTTGAAGCCGCCGCCGCTAAGGGAAAAGCCGGCTTGTATTTTGAAGCGAGCTGCGTAGGCGGCGTGCCTATCATACGGACGCTCACGGACGCCATGCAGGCAAACGACATAAAAGAAATAAAGGGCATCATCAACGGAACGACAAATTATATTCTCTCAAAAATGGCTGACGAAGGCGTGGGCTATGCGGAAGCGTTGGCGACGGCTCAAAAGCTCGGCTATGCCGAAGCCGACCCTACGGCTGATACCGAAGGCTATGACGCTTCTTATAAGCTCAGTATTCTTTCTTCGCTCGCATATAACAAGCACGTGCCTTTGACAGAGATATACAGAGAGGGCATAAATAAAATAACGGCGGAGGATATCAATTTCGGTAAAGAATTCGGAATGACCTTAAAGCTTCTCGGCATAAGCAAAAATTCCGACGGAAAAATCGAAGCGCGAGTCCACCCGGCATTTATCGACAACAATCACCCCCTTGCCAGCGTAAAGGGTTCTTTTAACGCCGTACATCTTCTCGGCAATAACGTCGGCGATATCATGCTGTACGGACGCGGTGCAGGCGACCTGCCGACGGGGAGCGCGATTGTGAGCGATATAGTCTTTGCCGCAGGCAAAAAGACCCACAGACGTTTTGATTTTATCAAACAAAAATTCAATGCAAAGGATTTTGTAAGCGATTTTACATCGGAATATTATATCAGAATGAAGGTGACCGACAAGGCCGGTACGCTCTCAAAAATCTCGGGAATATTCGGCAAATTCGGCGTATCGATTACGACGGTTCTCCAAAAACCGCCGACCGACAACAGCGGAATCGTTTCGATAATATTTATCACTCACGTCACCAAAGAAAAATCCATCTCGTCGGCAATTGACTCAATAGGTAAGCTTGACGGCGTAAACGAAATTTCAAACGTCATACGCGTCGAAAGGTGATTTTGCCAATAAAAACAAGGGAAAGATGAGCAATTTTAAGAGATATTGGGCGCGGCAATTCGGTAAACCAACGGGCTTGGGCGGCAAAATCGCCGCATTTATCATGAATAGAGTGAACGTGCCTATGTACAAAGCGGTGCAAAAGTGCGCCCCGAAGAGCGGCAAGCTGCTCGATATAGGTTTTGGAAACGGAGAATTATTAAAACGCCTGACAAAAGCTACGGAAGCGCGGTTATTCGGTGCGGATATTTCCGCCGATATGGTCGCTTTCGCCAAAAAACGCAACAAAAAAGCCGTTGCGTCCGGCAGGGTTATTCTATCCGACGGTTCGGCTGACGCAATTCCGTTCGCGGAGCAATTTGACTTTGTGTACACCGTAAACACCGTCTACTTTTGGTCCGATTTAAATGCGGGACTTTTAGCGATAAAAGATAAGCTAAAAGACGGCGGTATTTTTTTGAACGTCGTTTACACAAAAGAATGGCTTGAAAAATTGAGCTATACGCGTTACGGTTTTGCAAAATATACGTCCGGCGAATTGAAGCTTGCGGCGGAGAATTGCGGCTTTACAGCCGAAGTGATTATGATATCTCAAAATAAATCGTATATGATAAAAGCCGTCAAATAGCACTAAGGGGATATTTGGCAAAAACCCTAACCCAAAAACTCTAAAAGGAGAAAAGATAATGAAGCAAACCAAAGTAAAAGCCATACTCATCTTTGCGATACTCTGCTTGACTGCGGTGTTTGTGTTATCGGCGTGCGAGGTCAAAAACTGCAATGTTGTCTTTTTAAACGACGGCGAAGTCTATCTGACGGCGACGGTCAAAAAGGGCAAAACCGTCAACCTGCCTAATGACCCGGCAAAAGACGGCTATGCCTTTGGCGGTTGGGTATATTCTGACGACGGAAATGCCGCCTTTGACGCAAGCCAAAAGATTACCGGGGACATCGTCCTTACGGCGAAGTGGGTTTATTACGCTCCCGAGCTTCTCTTTACTCCGATAACGGGCGGATACAGGGTGAGCGTCGGAACAATGACGAATGCGACCGAGATAGTCATTCCGCAGGAATATAACGGAAAACCCGTGCTGTCTATCGACAATACCTTTAAGTCTTGTACAAAGCTCGTCAAATTGACGATACCTTTTGTCGGAGCAACCTTAGACGGTACAAGTAATACGCATTTCGGCTATATCTTTGGGGCAAATAATGTTTCAAGTTATATTCCGTCACCGCTCAAAGAAGTGATTGTAACGGGCGGAACGAGCCT